>NC_022524.1:945833-1619166 GCF_000473245.1 Bacillus infantis NRRL B-14911 | reverse complement strand
AACGCTCTCAAAGAACTTTATCACGTCTACAATTTCTTCTGTCGACCAATCCGGGTCGATTGGATATTGATATTCCAAAGATGTTCACTCCTCTTCAAGCATCTTAGCTGATTTTAACCAGTCCAAGAAAATTTTGCAATTCTTGTCCTAGTCTGCCCATGAGCGCCGGATATCTTCTGCTTCTTTAATAATCCTGCTGACCAGATCGCCAGCTGAAGGAATATCCTTAATCATGCCCATTACCTGCCCTGCCCAGGCAAATCCTTCAGTTTCAGAGCCGTCATGGATATAGCGCTTGTTTGCCTGCCCGCTTATATAATCCTTCAGTTCTTCATAACTGCCATTATTCTTTTCAATTTCCAATATTCTGTCTGCCCATGAGTTGGCAATGACCCTCGCAGGAGCCCCGAGCGAACGTTTAATGACAATGGTGTCATTTTCCGATCCCCCGACCAGTCTTTCTTTATACAGCTTTGAAGCATGCACACACTCTTCTGTAGCCACAAATCTTGTGCCCATTTCAATTCCTTCCGCACCAAGGCTCAAGGCAGCCATCAAGCCCCTGCCGTCGCCGATCCCGCCAGAGGCGATCACTGGGATCGACACAGCATCTGAAACCTGGGGAACAAGCACCATTGTCCCGGTATCTGTCCTTCCAAGATGCCCTCCCCCCTCCTGGCCGACAACCATCACAGCATCTGCGCCGAGTTCTTCTGCTTTAACAGCCTGCCTTCTTGCCGCCACAAGCACAAGCTTCCTGACATCAGTTCCCTTCAGCATCTCAAAAATCGGAGCCGGATTCCCGCCCGTCATGGAAATGACCGGGACACCCTCCTGAAGCGCTGCTTCCAGGAACCCCTCGAATGGCCTGCCATGCTGCCCGATGGCAAAATTAACGCCAAAAGGCTTTTCCGTTATCGTTTTGACCTTTCTGATTTCCGTTTTGAGCTCCTCCGGCGAAGGCAGCGACATGGCTGTTATTTGTCCCAGTCCGCCTGCATTGGAAACCGCTCCTGCAAGCTCAGAGTACGCAAGATGCGCGAGGCCTCCTTGAATGATCGGGTATTGTATATCCAATAATTCCGTTACTCTAGTCTGCCATTTCATCTTTGTCTCCCCTTTTCCTTCTCAATTCTCCTTCAAATACTTCGGGACAGCAGCTGAAAATTCCTTTTTTAACAGGCGGGAAACCGGAAATCCACTGTATGGGCGCAGGGGCGAATAGTCAAGAGTATTTCATCGAATGCTACAGAAAAGGGATATATTCAGCCGCTCTGCAAATTTGCCTGCCAATGCCGGCTAGAATCGCTTTGCATCCATATGCTTTAATGCTATAATTCATTTGTTTTATAAGTATATTAACGACAATGATTAAAGAGGTGTGGGAATAGTTGCTACAATCTGAAACACCGTTATTCAGCGGTTTACTGGCACATGCAAAAAAGAACCCTATTCAATTTCATATACCCGGACATAAAAAAGGGGCGGGAATTGACCCGGAGTTCCGTGAATTTATCGGAGATAATGCCCTGTCAATCGATTTGATTAACATCGGCCCCCTTGATGATCTCCATCAGCCGAAAGGAATCATCAAACAGGCGCAGGACCTGGCTGCAGAAGCATTTGGTGCAGATCATACATTCTTTTCAGTTCAGGGAACCAGCGGAGCGATCATGACGATGGTCATGGCAGTCTGCGGGCCTGGGGACAAAATTATCGTACCAAGAAATGTTCATAAATCTGTGATGTCAGCCATTGTCTTTTCAGGTGCGACCCCTATTTTCATTCACCCGGAGGTTGATGAAAAGCTGGGAATTTCACATGGAATCACTACAGATTCAGTGGAGAAGGCACTTAGCCAGCATCCCGACGCTAAAGGTGTGCTGGTTATCAATCCTACCTATTTCGGAATATCAGCAAACCTGAAGGAGATTGTTGAGATCGCTCATTCCTATGAGGTGCCTGTCCTTGTGGATGAAGCACATGGTGTTCATATTCATTTCCATGAAGACCTGCCGATGTCTGCGATGCAGGCTGGCGCCGATATGGCCGCTACCAGTGTCCATAAACTGGGCGGATCAATGACGCAAAGTTCAATCCTGAATGTTAAAGGAAATCTTGTTTCCCCTAAGCGCGTTCAGTCGATCCTAAGCATGCTGACAACGACCTCCACCTCCTATCTGCTGCTTGCGTCTCTTGATGTTGCAAGAAGAAGACTTGCTACAGAGGGGAAAGAGCTGATTGAGCGGACAATAGACCTGGCACAGTATATGAGGAAAGAAATCAATGAGGTTGACCGCCTCTACTGTGTCGGTGACGAGATTCTTGAAACCAAGGCGGCTTATGATTATGATCCGACCAAATTGATTATCTCTGTGAAAGAGTTAAATGTAACAGGATATGATGTAGAAAAATGGCTCCGCGAGAAGTTTAATATCGAGGTCGAGCTATCAGATTTATATAATATCCTCTGCATCATTACTCCAGGAGATACCAAACAAGAGGCAGATGCCCTGCTTGCGGCACTCAGGGAATTATCTGCGGGCGGCCTTCAAGAAACTGAACGTAAGGATGCAAAAGTGATGCTGCCTAATATACCGGTGCTTTCGTTAACGCCACGGGATGCTTTTTATGCAGAAACTGAGCTTGTCCCTTTTGACGAATCTGAAGGGCGCATCATTGCAGAATTCATCATGGTCTACCCTCCAGGAATCCCAATCTTCATTCCAGGGGAAATCATCACGAAGGATAATCTTGTCTATATTAAAACAAATATGGAGGCAGGACTGCCTGTCCAGGGACCTGAGGACTACGATTTCAAATTCCTGCGTGTGATTAAAGAGCATAAAGCGATCAGGTAAGAATATGGAACAAAAGCGCAAGCGCCTTGATCCACCCCTTAAGGAACGCAGACTAAAAACGCCACGTCCTGCTGCAACGTCTGCATGACCCCCATCCTGGGGGGCCTCAAGACGAACCTCCCGGAAAGGCGTTCTTTGCCTTTTTGGGAGGTTTGGCTTGTGACCTCGGCGCAGCTGCTGGACGTGGATCAAGAATTGATAATAATCCACAAGGATTACTAATTATAAATTCCTAAACTTTAAAAAAGAAAGCATGCAATTTTTGCATGCTTTCTTCTATAAAATCATTTTTAATGCTGATTCTAATTGCTTTTCTCTTTTTGTCCGCCTTTTCTGCAATTGCATTTCGCATACAGAACCGTTACCTTTTCATCTTCAAAGTGATCGATTGTTGAATTGCAATCCTGACATACAATTGTGCCCATCTGTTCAATCCCCTTTTCGCTGAATTTGGTTTTGAAAGCGTTTTATTTTACTCTAAATCTATAATATTATAACATTATTAAAATATCAAGCCTAAATTGTATGACACATTTTGCGGGTTATCGCTTATTTTTCATTCTTTTTTTCCAGGGAGGAAGGATCATTCCCTTTTAAAAACTTCTATAAGGTTACAGCATCCCACAAGAATGGTAAAATTAAATCTAAATATTCTGTTTTTAAAGGAGGTTTCTTCATGTCGAGCAGCGCTTACATAAAACTGGTTAAAACATCAAGCCAGGAAACGATTACAATTCAGGAGGTAAAAGATTTACTGGAATATTATAAAGCTATAACCGCAAAAACCGGCGATCAGGTTGATTGGGGTTACAGCAAAGCAGCCTTTCCTTATGAAATAAAGGAATATACACAAGGAGACGGAAAACGGCTTTGGCTGCAATCTTTGGATGACCGTTATAATACGATACTGATAGGAGTAGGAACAGAAACGATACAAGATGCTGACAGCACAGAGCGGATCCAATCCTATATACAGCTTACCCTGCCGGAAAATGCAGCAATGGGCGACAAAAGCAAAGCGAATGAATTCTGTAAATTTTTAGCTAAGAAACTCCAGGCTGAACTGCAGCTGTTCAACGGAAGAATTATGTACTTTAACGGGCGAAAATAATAAGGTATGATAATATAGATTCGTTGAAATAAGTTTCAGGTATTAAGGAGTTGTCAGCTTGAAGAAAAGAGTCCTAATCATCATAATAGTCAGTCTGGCTTTTACACTGGTGTCCCCTTTCATCTTTGACGCAAGGCTGGAAGACAAGCCGGATTCATTAACACAGAATCTTCTATTCGGGGGCCCTTTCCCTTTTGCCGAGCAGACCAGCTATCTGCCAGAGCAGGAGGATGCATATCCGGTGGTTATACAATTTGAATCTCCCCTGGAAAAAGAAACGAATTACAAGCTTACTCCCCTCGTGTTGACAGAGCTGAGCTATTTTCTTTTCTTTTTCGCAGTCACAACTATAATAGCTAGATTATTTAAAGGGAATGTTAGAAGGTAAGAAGAAAGAGCGGCACTCGATGCCGCTCTTTTTCTGGTTTATAAAGCTGTTTGGATCCTGTCAGGATCCGCAATTTCATACCCTTTTGCCTGAAGGCCCTTTACAATCCCCTCCAGCGCTGCATTCGTCCAATCTCTGTCATGCATAAGCAGATTGGCTCCGTCGGTCAGATATGGGGAATTGACCATAATGTCCGTCAAGGCCTCTTTGTTTTGATAGTCCTTTTCCCAATCGTATCCATATGTCCAGTTCATGAGCTCCATTCCTTCCGCTGCAGCAGCCTCCCTGCTTGCATCGGTATTGATCCCAAAAGGAGCCCTGAAAAATCGAGGCTTTTCCCCGATGATTTCTTCTACACGTTTATTTAATTTCAATACCTCTTCCTTTTGCTGTGCCGGGGTAATTTCCTTTAGATTACTGTGGCTGTATGTATGGTTCCCGATTGGAAAACCCAGATTATGTATCTCTTTCAATTTTTCTTCTTCCTCCGGGGTATCCAGAAAATGCCCGTTAACGAAAAATATGGCGCTGACACCCAGCTGATGCAATGTTTTAGCCATCTCTACGGCATGTTTATCAGGCGCATCATCAATGGTAAGGAGGACCACTTTTTTGTTCGCATCTGCCAGCGGCTCAATAGTCCAATTATTTTCATTAATGCGGTATAAAGGCTCTTTACCCTCCGTTTCAGCCGGCTGTTCCTCCTTGGATCCGGTCTCCTCTATATCAGAACCGCTTGCCTCTCCGCTTTCAACGGCTTCTTCCGCATCGCTGCTTCCCTGCTCTTTAGCCGTTTCCACGGCATTTTTCGTCTCTTCTCCCTTATCTTTGCCTGCTTCTCCGCCTGCACCGCACGCAGAAAGCAGCATGGCAGACAGCACCAAGGCGGCAGTTTTTTTATACATCATTACCCCTCCAATAAGCGTTATGCTTTTTATTATACTTATAAAATGTTAGTATAGAAAATGGTTTGTAACTGGTAGAGACAATCGAAATAACTCCCCCTTTTTATCCGTAATGTATTTCTATCTGCTGTTTTCCCTAAACCACTGTTTCCACACCATACTATTTTCTAAACATAAAACTGCAGCCTATTCATCAGCAATGGCTGAGCCTGCACATATGTACGATTTGATTTGGAGGGATTGGATGAAGAAACTGACACCAGTTTTTTGGGTATCAGTTATCGTAACTGTATTATTTATTATCTGGGGGCTTATTCCAAAAAGGATATTGCCCAATGCAAATTTAGACGTTGTTACACAAAATGTTCAAGGATTCATCCTTGAGAAATTTGGCTGGTTTTATATGCTGTCAGCCTCGATCTTTTTAATTTTTGCTATTGTACTTATTTTCACAAAGTATGGAAACATTCGTTTAGGGAAAGATAATGAGCAGCCCGAATTCGGTTATTTAACCTGGTTTGCGATGCTGTTCAGTGCAGGAATGGGGATAGGCCTTGTATTCTGGGGAGCTGCAGAGCCTATGTATCATTATTTCGATCCGCCATTCGGCGACGGAGAAACGCCGGATTCTGCCAGAACAGCCATGAGATATTCCTTTTTCCACTGGGGACTCCACCCTTGGGCCATCTATGCAGTGATAGCCCTTGCTTTGGCTTACTTTCAGTTCAGGAAAGGGGCTCCAGGGGTCATCAGCTCCATTCTCCGTCCCATCTTAGGGGACAAAGTTGACGGAATGCTTGGTGTACTAATCAATTTCATCGCAGTATTTGCAACTGTCTTCGGTGTAGCCACTTCACTGGGACTGGGTGCCATTCAAATAAGCGGCGGCCTGTCACATGTGTTCAGCGGCGTCAGCAACGGCATCGGGACACAGATGATCATTATAGCCGCTGTCACGGTTTTATTTATGCTTTCGGCCCAGACAGGGCTTAATAAAGGCATTAAATACTTGAGCAATCTTAATATCATCCTGGCCATTCTTCTGCTGCTATTCATGCTGTTTGTAGGGCCTACCAATTTTATTATGGATCTATTCACCACTACTATCGGTTCTTACTTGCAGAACCTGCCATCCATGAGCTTCAGGCTCAGCCCGTTTGATCAGGAACTGACATGGTTCCAGGATTGGACCATTTTCTATTGGGCCTGGTGGATTGCGTGGGCTCCATTTGTGGGAACCTTCATTGCACGGATTTCAAAAGGCAGGACCATCAGGGAGTTTGTCATCGGTGTCCTTGCTGTACCAACATTATTCGGTGCGCTTTGGTTTTCAGTATTTGGAGGAACCGGTATTTTCCTCGAATTCTTTGAAAATACGCCAATCATGGATACGATGACCGAGAATGGCATGGAGATCGCTTTATTTGCTGTCTTTGAGCACTTCCCGCTATCAATGGTGCTGTCCTTGCTTGCCATCTTCCTTATCAGCACTTTTTTCATCACTTCAGCGGACTCGGCAACCTTCGTGCTTGGCATGCAAACGACGAACGGAAGCCTGAACCCGCCAAATAAAGTTAAATTTGTTTGGGGCATCATACAGTCTGCTTCTGCAGCCATACTGCTGTGGACAGGCGGCCTTGAAGCACTGCAGCGTGCATCGATTATTGCCGCCCTGCCATTTACAGTTATTATGCTCCTGATTGTATTTTCACTGATGAAAGCTTTAAAAGAAGAAAATGTGAGCGATACAAAAGAAAAACAGCAAAAATCTGCATAATAGAAAAGCTTCGGGATGATTTATCCCGAAGCTTTTTTGGTTGGTGTATTTTTATATAGCATTGTTATCCTGCTGCGTTTGTGATTTTTTCAAAAGTGAGGCTACAGGTTATCTGCTGGGACCGCTATTTTCCTATTTCCTAAGAATAGTGATTCTAGCTCACCCGACTGGAACCGCTATTTTTTCTATTTCCTAAGAATAGTGGTCCTAGCTGCCCATGCTGCCATCACCTTATATCTTCAAGTGGTCCTCCCATTTTACCCTAGAAAGGAAAGTCTGCAGGCTGCCTTATAAATTCCGTTCAACTACCACCAGGTACTCTCAATAATGAATAAATGCCAGAGCCGCCTGAAAGCAACCATACAGCCCCAAAGACAGCATAGTGACCATAAAAGTTCTCTTCGGTGATTTTATGATGAAATTACCCAAAATAACAGCAAGATAGAAAAATACAAAAAACATGAGAACATTATAAACTGGATGGTCATGCTTAGAAAGCCACTCCAAAAAAGTATAGCCGCTCCATATAATCAGCTGGATCATGATCACCGAATAAGTCTTCATATAAACACCGCCAATTGCAATATATATTCCCTTCATATGTTTGCTTGTAATCCAGGCTTATATGTATTATATGTACCACTCCGGCCGGGTATTTTTCAATTTTGTAACAATTGGGTGACAAGCGGAGATATTACTATTTATTATGTTAAAATATGGGCTATTATGACGAAATTATTTACAGCTTTTAACACATTAAGAGAAGAAAAGGTGAGCATAAATGAAGAGTTTCCGTTTTTTGCTGTTAGCTTCTTTTATGATATTGACCGTTTCCTGCAGCAAGACGAAAGCTGCTGATGATTTAATGCTTGATAGCTCGCAAAAGCAGGTGATTTTCTTTACAGATGAATCTGACTATCAAAATGAAGCACCATATTATGATGCAATCATAGAATTGAAAAAGGAATTTCCGGATGAAATGAAGAAAATGAAAGTCATAACGGCTGCCAAGGCGAAAAAGTATTATAGTACATTCGAACTTAAAGGATGCCCGGCCATTTTAGTTTTGCACCAGAACAGGATTACAGCAAAAGTGAATGGCGATGCATCAAAAGACAAAATCATTGAACCGCTGTCTAAAGCACTTAGGACCGGCACATAAAAAAGACCTTCCCTCTTTTGTGAGGAAAGGTCTTTCTCTTTATAAGTCCTGCATGCAGTCACAAATTATTTAATGATGTGAATTGGGCTTCCAAGTGCAACTTCAGCTGCTTCCATAGTGATCTCGCCAAGTGTTGGGTGAGCATGGATAGTCATAGCCAAGTCTTCAGCAGTCATGCCTGCTTCAATGGCAAGGCCAAGTTCAGCAATCATGTCAGATGCATTTGCACCAGCAATTTGCGCACCGATGACAAGGTCATCTTCTTTGCGTGTGATCAGCTTCACGAAACCGTCAGTGCTGTTTAAAGCAAGGGCACGGCCATTTGCTGCAAATGGAAATTTGGCAGCATTGACTGCAATTCCTTCTTCTTTAGCCTGCTGCTCAGTGTAACCCACTGAAGCCAGTTCAGGATCAGAGAATACAACTGCAGGGATTCCAAGATAGTCGATCTCAGAATTGTGGCCAGCGATTGCTTCAGCTGCGATTTTACCTTCATAAGAAGCTTTGTGAGCCAATGGAGGTCCTTCAACAATGTCACCGATAGCGTAGATGTTGCTTACGCTTGTACGGCACTGCTTGTCGATCTTGATGATGCCGCGGTCTGACATTTCAACGCCGGCCTGCTCAAGGCCAAGCTCGTCAGTATTTGGACGGCGTCCCACCATAACGAAGACATAATCAGCTTCAACAGATTTTTCTTCGCCTTTTACTTCATACTTGACTGTTACACCGCTGTCAGTTTCTTCAACACCTTTTGCAAGTGCATTAGTGATGATGTTAGCGCCTTTTTTCTTCAGGTTCTTTTTAACCAATGAAGACATTTGCTTTTCAAATCCGTTCAGGATCTCATCAGTTCCTTCAAGGATGGTCACTTCAGTACCGAAGTTAGCGTAAGCTCCGCCAAGCTCGGTTCCGATGTAGCCGCCGCCGATGACAACGATCTTCTCAGGAACTTCTTCAAGAGCCAGTGCGCCTGTTGAATCAAGCACGCGCTTTGAATATTTGAATGCAGGCAGTTCGATTGGGCGTGAACCTGTCGCAACGATTGCATTCTTGAAAGTGTAAGTCTGGGAAGACTTCTCATCCATTACTTTCAGAGTATTTGCATCAACGAAGAAAGCTTCTCCGCGTGCGATCTCTACCTTGTTTCCTTTAAGAAGGCCTTCAACACCGCCAGTAAGCTTCTTGACAACTCCGGCTTTCCATTCCTGTACCTTTGTGAAATCTACTTTCACATTTTCCGCTGAAATGCCCATTTCTTCTGAATGCTTAGCATGTTCATAGCGGTGTCCAGCTGAAATCAAAGCCTTTGAAGGGATACAGCCGACATTCAGGCAGACGCCTCCAAGAGTTCCTCTTTCAACGATTGTTACTTTTTGTCCAAGCTGTGCTGCGCGGATAGCGGCAACATAGCCTCCAGGACCTGCACCGATTACTATAGTATCTGTTTCAATAGGGAAATCTCCAACTACCATTTAATTACGCCTCCATTAACAATAGTTCTGGATCGTTGAGTAAACGCTTGATGTGGTTTAATGCATTTTGTGCTGTTGCGCCATCGATGATTCTGTGGTCAAAGCTTAAAGAAAGTGCAAGAACTGGTGCTGCAACGATTTCTCCATCTTTCACTACAGGCTTTTCAGCGATGCGGCCAATTCCCAGGATCGCTACTTCAGGATGATTGATGACAGGTGTAAACCATTGTCCGCCCGCAGAGCCGATATTGGTAATTGTGCAAGAAGCGCCTTTCATTTCATCCGCAGCAAGCTTGCCGTCACGGGCCTTGGTTGCCAGGCTGTTGATTTCATCAGAGATAGCAAATGTAGATTTGCGGTCAGCATCCTTCACGACAGGAACAAGCAGGCCTTTCTCTGTATCAGCAGCAATTCCAATGTTGTAGTAATGCTTGTGGATGATTTCGCCAGCAGCATCGTCAATTGACGTGTTGAGCGCCGGGAATTCACGCAATGCACTAGTCAATGCCTTTACCACATAAGGCAGGAATGTAAGCTTGATGCCTTTGTTTGCTGCAACTTCCTTGAATTTCTTTCGGTGTGCTACCAGTTTTGTTACATCGATTTCATCCATTAATGTAACATGCGGTGCAGTCTGCTTGGAGTTAACCATAGCTTTTGCAATCGCTTTGCGGATTCCGCTCATTTTCTCGCGGGTTTCCGGATATTGGCCTTGAGGAGCTGCTGCTGCCGCTGGTGCTGCTGCTTCTTCCTTAGCTGCCTCTGCCTGTGGTGCTTCCTGAGCAGGAGCTTGAGAGCCTCCGTTCAAGAATGATTCAATATCTTCCTTCAGCACACGTCCGTTTTTACCGCTGCCTGCTACCTGGCGGATATCAACGCCTTTGTCGCGTGCGAACTTGCGCACTGATGGCATAGCGATAATTCTGCGGTCAGGATCAACATCGGGCTGGGAAATAACTGTGCCTTTACCGGCGTCTTCCTGTCCAGGAGCTTCTTCCTTCTTCACATCCTGGCCAGCTTCCATTGTTGATTGAACCTGTGCTTCCGTTTTTTCTGCCGGCGCTTCATCACCGTGTTCACCTTTAAATTGTAAATCCTCATACCCCGGTGCGTCAAAAGATACGAGCACTTGTCCAACAGTAGCAACTGTTCCTTCGCTGATGTGGACCTCTTCAACAGTCCCTTCAACTGGGGATGGAATTTCTACTACTGATTTATCGTTTTGCACTTCGCACAATACGTCATCTTCTTGAACTTTATCGCCTGGTTTAATAAACCATTTTACGATTTCACCTTCGTGGATACCTTCACCGATATCAGGTAATCTGAATTGGAATGACAATGGGTTCACCTTCCTGTTAGTAAATTGAGTGATGATGCAGGAAAGGGAGAAAAAACTTCCCTCTCCCATTAAAAAATTGATCTATTAGAAAGTAAGTACTTTTTTAGCTGTTTCCAGTACATCTTTGTAGTTTGGCAGCCAGATTGTTTCTGCTTGAGAGAAAGCATAGACAGTATCAGGTGCTGCTACGCGGAGAACTGGAGCTTCCAGGCTGAGAATCGCTCTTTCATTGATTTCAGCAACAACCTGAGCAGCTACGCCTGCCTGCTTCTGTGCTTCCTGGACCACAATGGCACGGCCTGTTTTCTCTACAGAGGCAATGATTGTTTCAAGGTCCAGCGGTGCGATTGTACGAAGGTCTACTACTTCTACTGAATAGCCTTCTTTTTCAAGTTCTTCTGCTGCTTTTAATGATTCATGAACCATTGCTCCGTATGTGATGATGGAAAGGTCTGAACCTTCACGCTTCACATCAGCCTTGCCAAGAGGAATTGTGTATTCTTCTTCAGGCACCTCTTCACGGAATGCACGGTATAGCTTAAGATGCTCAAGGAAAATAACCGGATCGTTGTCACGGATAGATGAAATCAGAAGTCCTTTTGCATCGTAAGGAGTTGAAGGCACAACCACCTTTAGACCTGGTGATTGAGTCATCAGCCCTTCAAGGCTGTCAGAGTGAAGTTCCGGAGTATGCACTCCGCCCCCGAAAGGAGAACGCACAGTGACAGGAGAATGGTATCTGCCGCCTGAACGGTAGCGCATACGCGCCATTTGGCCGGCGATTGAGTCCATTACTTCGAACACAAATCCGAAGAATTGGATTTCCGGCACTGGACGGAAGCCCTGAAGGCCTAGACCAATTGCTAAACCGCCAATTCCAGATTCAGCAAGTGGAGTATCGAATACGCGGTCTTCGCCGAACTCTTTCTGAAGACCTTCCGTAGCACGGAATACACCGCCGTTAACGCCTACGTCTTCACCGAACACAAGTACGTTCGGATCATTGCGCATTTCTGTGCGCAACGCATCGGTGATTGCCTGGATCATTGTCATTTGCGCCATCGCTTACTTCGACTCCTTTGCTTGGTAAATTTCATATTGTTCTTTAAGGTTACGAGGCATTTCTTCATACATGTTCTCCATGAAGTCTGTTACTTTCTGCTTCGGATAACCGTCAGCTTTCTTGATTGCTTCTTTGATATCTTCTTTAGCCTGGTCGATTACTTCATTTTCCTTTTCTTCGTTCCAGATGCCCTTGTTTTCAAGGAATTTGCGGAAACGGACTAAAGGATCCTTCTTTTCCCATTCGTTGTCAAGGTCCGTTGTACGGTAGCGAGTCGGATCATCGCCAGCCATTGTATGCGGGCCATAGCGGTATGTCATCGTTTCAATCAGAGTCGGGCCTTCGCCGTTTACTGCACGTTTGCGGGCATCGCTGACTGCTGCATATACAGCAAGGGGATCCATTCCGTCTACCTGAACTCCAGGGATACCTGCTGCGACTGCTTTTTGAGCTACAGTCTTAGCCGCTGATTGCTTTTCTACCGGAGTGGAAATCGCAAAGCGGTTGTTTTGAACAACAAAGATCGCTGGAGCCTTAAATGCCCCTGCAAAGTTAAGACCTTCGTAGAAATCACCTTGTGAAGCTCCGCCGTCGCCAGTGTATGTAATAGCTACTGAACCGGCACCGCGCTTCTTCATCCCAAGAGCCACACCTGCAGCCTGGATGATCTGGGCGCCGATGATGATTTGAGGTGAAATTGTATTCACACCTTCAGGCATCTGGTTGCCGTGGAAATGTCCGCGTGAGAACAAGAATGCCTGATACAGCGGCAGGCCGTGCCAGATCATTTGAGGAACATCGCGGTATCCCGGAAGGATGAAGTCTTCCTTCTCAAGAGCAAACTGTGAAGCAAGCTGTGAAGCTTCCTGTCCTGCTGTCGGCGCATAGAATCCAAGGCGCCCCTGTCTGTTTAGAGAGATGGAACGCTGATCAAGAATACGAGTGTATACCATGCGGCGCATCAATTCCTGAAGCTGCTCATCGCTTAATTCAGGCATTGCCGCTTCATTTACGACTTCGCCTTCTTCATTCAATATTTGAAACATTTCAAACTGCTCTTCTACCGCCTCAAGCGCTTTAGTAGCATCCAATTGTGCTTTCTTCGTTTTAGAAGCCATCTTTGTCACCCTTTCCTTTCATTAAAAAGACATTATTTTAAGAGATAAATACACAAAGCTTAGAATACCCAAAATGAATTCATCTTAGAAATCTGCTTTTGTTTTTTCCCTATTAAATTTAGCCGTACATGCAAAAAAACTGTCCGGCTCATCCTTTGACAGCTGCAAAACATAGTTTTACTTAGTTTTCCACAGATGCCTCCGGAAAAAACGTCTATTCTGATATTTCTTTACAATCATTTTCTGTATCATTGAATTATATATGTCTCACTGATACAAGCAATGAAATCACCTTACTCATTTTATTATAAGAAATCCGTTACAGTCAATTATTTAAACCTATTTTTCAAAAATTATTTCGAGTATTTTAAAAAACTGTATTAATAAGTCCTTATTAACTGTACTATAAAAAAGCAGCTTTTTAACAGGATGTGTTATAACAAGAGAAGAATTATTTAGGAAGAATTATTTCAAAAAAATACTTTGTGTCCAGCACAAAAAGTCTTTCGGCATCATCTGACCGAAAGACTTCTCGAATATACCCCTTTTAACAGGCGTTGCCTCTATGCTTATGTTTACTCAGCAGCAACCTCTACACCAGCCTGCTTATAGAAGGATAATTTTATTTCATTATATTTTTTTGTCAGCTCATTAAATTCTTTATTATGGACCGTCAGCTGCTCATAGGATTGATTGATTTTTTCAATCTGGGCTTCCAGCTGCTCCATTGTCAGGTCTTCCTTCTTGAACAGCGAATACAGCTCTTTGTCCAGTTCAAGGCCCTTCTTATATTCACTGTATAGTTCATCATGGACGCTGTAACGGTCCATCATCACTTTGTACAGTTCCTCAGCACTTTCTTTTGCTTCCTTATCTTCAATGTCAGGGATGATATCCTTAAGAGGTGCAAATTCTTCTTTGGAGGATTCAATGCTCTCCTGCTCTTTATTCATGAGCTCTTCCCTCTTCCCCACGGCTTCAAGGGCTTCATCTGACAGCTTTTTAATTTGGTCAAATTCCTTCATGCCCAGCGCAATGATCTGATCATAAAGTTCTTTTTCCTGCTTTTCCAGTTTAACAAGCGGGTCCTGCTGCTTTTCAAACCCGTCTTCTGCTTCTGCAGTTTTCTCCAGAAGGCTGTAGGCTTTTTCACCTGGTGTCTCCTTGTTCATGCATCCCCCGAGCACAAACAAACTTAAAAATAATACAGCCAGTACTTTTTTCTTTCTGATAACGGACATCATTAAACCCCCTAAGTGGAAAATAGCTGCTGCATATAAGCTGCATATAGGTGTGGTCCAAGATTCTTCATTAATTTTATGAAAAAGCTTGTCCAACCATTTAATTAGAATTCAGCAGGATAATGCCATAAAGATACATATTCTTCATTCTTTTCATTTATGACTGGGCAGCGGCCTACACCATTTTTTCCTTCTTTCATAGGCTATAGTAAATCGTCCATAAAACTTATAAATATGTAGGGGACGATACTTTATTTCAGGGAGGTTATCCTTATGTATGGTTATGGTGGATACGGTTACGGCTGCGGCTACCCTGTAGGCGGAGCTGGCTACGGAAGAGGATTTGCTTTAATTGTCGTTCTCTTCATTCTTCTTATTATTGTAGGCTGTTCCTGCTGGAAATTCTAATACAAGCCGAAAAGGTGCTTCGACAGAGCACCTTTTCTTTATTAACTTTTTTCTTTATGTCTGTTAGACTATTGACGTACATACAGCTCCCTGAACTTTAATCACTTACCCGCCAGCACAGCAGTTAAAACATATTATAATAAATTTCTGCCGAAAAAGGCATGCACAGGAGTGGATTTTTAATGATAACAGTGGCGGATATTATCCGGGATGGCCACCCATCCCTCAGGAAAACGGCTGAAGAGGTGCCTATGCCCCCTTCTGCCGAAGATAAACAGACTCTTGCCGAAATGATGGAATATGTAAGAAACAGCCAAAATCCTGCCCTGGCTGAAAAGTATGGGCTGAGGCCTGGAATTGGGCTTGCCGCCCCGCAGATTGACTGCCTGAAGAGAATGATTGCAGTCCATGTGACTGATACAGATGGGAAACTGTACAGCTTTGCACTTTTCAACCCGAAAATCGTCAGCCATTCGGTCGAGAAAGCCTTTTTAACGTCCGGAGAAGGATGTCTCTCAGTCGATGAGCCTTTTCCCGGGTTTGTTCCGCGCTATGCAAGGATTACCCTCAAAGCCTTTGATATAGACGGCAGAGAAGTGAAACTAAGGCTGAGAGGCCTACCGGCAATCGTTTTTCAGCATGAAATCGATCATCTGAACGGAGTCATGTTCTATGACCATATCAATAAGGAAAACCCGTTTGAAATAATGAAGGATGCCCTCCCGATTGAAAGGTAATCCTAAAAGGAGAAGCAGGCCCCTTTGCCTGCTTCTTTTTTCTTATATCAAACCAAGCTTTTTCAAACCGTTCCAGATTCCGTCTTCCCCGACATCTGAGGTGATATGGTCCGCATGGCGCTTCACTTCTTCTTCAGCATTGCCCATGGCAACCCCCGTGCCGACGGCCTGGAGCATTTCAATGTCATTCAAGCCATCTCCGAATGCATACACATCCTCAATTGCAAAGCCGAGACGGCTGATCATTTTCTTTATGCCCTCCGCTTTTGAGCCCCCGGCAGGAAGGACATCGACGGAATGGGGATGCCATCTGATGAAATGGAATTTCCCGTATCCTTCGCGATACTCCTGTTCGAGACTGTCATCCATAAAAATAAGGGACTGGTAGATTTCCCGCCCATTATAAAAGCTTTCATCTTTCTCAGGATGCGGGAACTTAAGTGTGCCAAGGCTTTCCTCAATATGGGGATGGTGCGGCACACTTGATTTCATGGTTGATTCGTTCATAAAAACGAGCGGATGCCCATTCCTTTTTCCATGTTCTAAAAGCCTTTCCAGCTCTTTTGTGTCCAAAGGATTGGCATAGATCGGTTCATTCTCGAACACCACGTACTGGCCATTAAAGCTGACATAAGAATCAATGCCCAGCTCTTCCCGGAGACTTTCATACATGAAAGGAGCACGGCCGGTCGCGATTGCCGTAAATACCCCCTTTTCCTGAAGGAGCCTGATTGCTTCCTTCGTTTTTACCGGAAGGTTTTTGCCGTGGTCCAGCAGTGTTCCATCAATATCAAAAAAAACAATTTTCTTCATTTTTTACTTCCTTTCCATTTGCATGGACTGCATTCTTAAGCAGCCAGATCTTGTTTCTTTACCCTCTTGACTTTATAGGAGGAAATATATATTCCCAGAAAGATGACAGCCAGGCCAACAGCCATCCCTGGCTTAATATGCTCGCCAAGGAGAAAGTACCCCCATGCGATTGCCGATACGGGGACGATATAGGTGACGAGGGAGGCAAACTCCGGGCTTCCCTTCTGTACAAGGAAATAGTATAGCAGATAGGCTGCGCCCGAGCCCAGGGCGCCGAGTATAACTAGAGAACCGAGTCTTTCCGGCGCAAAAAGAAGCGGGATGCTGGAAGGAGATGCAATCCCGGTATACAGGCCGCTTGCCAGGGCGGCTGATGTAAGCGTAAAAAGGGAAATCTGAAGGACGGAAACGCCCTCGAGATACTTTTTGGACAGATGGGTCCCTAATCCATAGCAGAATGCTGCCATAGACATGAATACGATTCCTGCGGTATTCCCCTCTGCCAAATCCCCGGTCCGGAAACCGCTGAGAATAAAAATACCGAAGAATCCGATCATAATACCGGCCCACTGGCTTTTCCGGAGCTTTGAACCGAAGAAAAGCCACCCAATGATGATCGTCCAGATCGGTGTAGTGGCATTAATGACAGAGGCCATACTCGATGAAATGGCCGTCTCGCTTTTAGAAATAAAATACCAGGGAAGTGCATTATTGATGAGCCCGACCAGGATCAGCAACCTGAAAGGCAGGCGTTTCCACTGAATCTTTTCTCTTTTAATAAAGCTGATCCCCCACAATGCTGCTGCACCAAATAGGCATCTGCCGAAGACAACCGCCTCAGGGCCCAGATCATGGAGCAGAATTTTAATAAAAAGGAATGATGTGCCCCAAATCAGACTTAGAGCGAGCAGCGCACTATAAAGCTTACCCATTTTTCCACTCTTCTTTCCAAGATAACTTTCACTCTGTTAAAAGCTAACCCTTGAAATGCTAAATGTCAATCCAGCATATTTAACATTATTCCATCATTATCCATGAGATTTTTGGCCTTTTCATCATATAATAGAAGAAAAGGCGGCTTTCTTAATGCCCCCCAAAAAAACGGTTGTGTTCGGCAGCAGTAATTGTAATCCTTTACATTGGACAAGGTTGGGTTAAAATAGGAAGTAAGGAGATGATCCACTATGTTAAAGAAGCTGCGCAAAAAGCTCCTGAAACAGTGGAAAGACATGCTTCGCAAAAAATCGATCGCATAACCCCAGAGCCCTTCAAACTTGCGAAGGGCTCCTTCTTTAAGGTAAATTGTATAAAGGTTACATAGAAATGCGGAAGTGGCTTGCCCAGAGCCGACAAGCATAAGACGCGCAAGAATAAAAGGCGTTCTTTGCCTTTAATTCTTGGGTGGCTTATGACTCGAGGCTCTAGCCACTGGAGCTGGACAATGGGAAATGCGGAAAAGCCTTGGTCACAAAGGAACGCAGACTAAGAACGCCACGTCCTGTGGCAACGTCTGCATGACCCGCGTCCTGCGGGCCTCAAGCATAAGACGAGCAGGACGGAAGGTTGTTCTTTAACCTTCTGGCCTGATTGGCTTATGACTCGAGGGGCTAGGCTTTGGAGCTGGACAATGAGAAAAGCGGAGGCGGCTTGCTCAGGTAAAGGAACGCAGGCTAAATACGCCACGTCCTGTGGCAACGCTTGCATGACCCACATCCTGTGGGCCCAGCATAAGACACCGCAGAATAAAAGGCTTTCTTTGCCTTTAATTCTGGCGTGGCTTATGACTCGAGGCTCTAGCCGCCGGAGCCGGAAAATGAAAATGCGGAAAAGCCTCTCCACGGACCTCTGAAGATAACACGCCAGGGCGGTGGACAGTGTAAATCAACAAACTGAAAATTCCTTTTTGGGGCGTTCGTTATCCCCCGGAAATATAAGGAAAAACTGTGCTTTATGTTCTTTTAAAAGAAAAAACATGAAAAACATGTTATTTTTTTATATAATAGAAAAAGTTATATCGGATTAAGGAGCGATTTATGATGATTTTTAAAGTTTATTACCAGGAATCCATTAAAGAAGTCCCAGTGAGGGAAAAAACGAAAACCGTTTATGTTGATGGAGATTCCCCGAAAGATGTACGTACGAAGCTGGCGGACAAACACTATAACATTGAACTCGTAGTCCCTGTTGAAGGCGATTACCTGGAATATGAAAAAAGAAACGAAGACTTTAAAGTATTGGAGATCTGATAATTTATGAAATTTGTCAAGAACGATCAAACAGCTGTATTTGCCCTTGGAGGACTTGGGGAAATCGGCAAAAACACTTATGCAGTCCAGTTCCAGGATGAAATCATCCTGATCGATGCTGGCATTAAATTCCCTGAGGATGAGCTTCTGGGAATTGATTATGTAATCCCTGATTATACGTATTTAGTTAAAAACGAAGACAAAATCAAAGGCCTCTTCATTACGCACGGACATGAAGACCATATCGGCGGCATTCCTTATCTATTAAGACAGGTGAATATTCCTGTGTACGGCGGTAAGCTCGCCCTTGGCCTTCTTCGCAATAAGCTGGAAGAGCATGGCCTTTTGAGAAAGACAAGAATGATTGAAATCAAGGAAGATGATATTATCAAATTCCGAAAAACTTCTGTCACTTTCTTCCGGACTACACACAGCATCCCTGATTCATATGGGGTCGTAGTGAAAACTCCGCCGGGGCAGGTAGTCCATACCGGGGATTTCAAGTTTGACTTCACTCCTGTCGGGGAGCCTGCGAACCTTACAAAAATGGCAGAGATCGGCAAGGATGGTGTCCTATGCCTCCTTTCTGACAGCACCAACAGTGAAATTCCTAATTTCACTATGTCTGAACGCCGTGTAGGAGAAAGCATTCATGACATTTTCCGCAAAGTGGATGGACGGATTATTTTTGCAACATTCGCTTCTAATATCCATCGCCTTCAGCAGGTTATCGAGGCTGCTGTGACCAATGGCAGAAAAGTGGCTGTTTTTGGCCGGAGCATGGAAGCTGCGATCAACATCGGGCGGGAGCTTGGCTATATAAGCGCTCCTAAGGATGTATTCATAGACGCACAGCAGATCAACAGGCTCCCAGCCAACCAGGTTACCATCCTTTGCACAGGAAGCCAGGGAGAGCCTATGGCAGCCCTATCACGGATTGCCAATGGAACACACCGCCAGATCCAGATCAACCCAGGTGATACAGTAGTGTTCTCATCTTCTCCTATTCCGGGAAATACGATCAGTGTCAGCAGAACAATCAACATGCTGTCCCGTGCAGGTGCAGAAGTCATTCACGGTCCGCTGAACGACATCCATACTTCCGGGCATGGCGGCCAGCAGGAGCAAAAACTGATGCTTCGACTGATCAAGCCGAAATTCTTCATGCCGATCCACGGCGAGTACAGAATGCAGAAAATGCACTCTAAACTTGCGATAGATTGCGGCATTCCTGAAGAAAACTGCTTTATAATGGACAATGGAGAAGTTCTGGCCCTGAGCGAGGATACCGCTCAGGTGGCAGGAAAGATTCCTTCAGGTTCTGTATATATCGACGGAAGCGGTGTGGGTGACATCGGAAATATCGTCCTCAGAGACCGCAGGATCCTTTCTGAGGAAGGTCTGGTCGTTGTCGTAGTCAGCATCAACATGAAAGACTTTAAGATTTCCGCAGGTCCTGATATCATTTCCCGCGGCTTCGTCTACATGCGTGAATCAGGCGACTTGATCAGCGATGCCCAATCCTTGATCTCTAAGCATCTGAACAAGGTCATGGAAAGAAAAACGACACAGTGGTCTGAAATTAAAAATGAAATTACTGACACACTATCACCTTTCCTTTATGAAAAAACAAAGCGCCGTCCAATGATCCTTCCGATCATTATGGAAGTGTAATAAACCATATTAAAAAGCACTCACAAATATTTGTGAGTGCTTTTTCCATTTTACAAGCAGTCAATGGACATCTGCCGTTTTCGCAGGTCCTGCCGGGGCTTGGGTTAAGCCATCAGCTTCTTCTCAAAGCGGTTGATATCAACATCTGCTCCAATAACGATGAGGATATCATCTTCCCGTATCACTTCATTTGCCTGCGGGGATACGATGATTTCATTTTTTCTTTTAATCGCAACAATATTGATGCCATAATTGGCACGGACATCCAAATCGATAATCGAATTTCCGCCAAGCTTATCGCTGGCCACAATCTCCACGATGCTGTGTTCATCTGAAAGTTCAAGATAATCCAGTACATTGTTGGAGACAATATTATGGGCAATTCTTCTGCCCATATCCCTTTCAGGATGGACAACATGGTCTGCTCCAATTTTGCGCAGGACTTTCTCATGATAATCATTTTGCGCTTTTACAGTAATCTTGTTCACACCGATTTCCTTTAGAATCAACGTTGTAAGGATGCTGGCCTGGATATTGTCACCAATGGCGACAATGACATGATCGAAATTCCTGATGCCCAGACTTTTAAGAACATTTTCATCGGTGGTATCCCCGACAACGGCATGAGATGCAATCAGTGCAAATTCGTTCACCCTGTCCTCATCATTGTCGATTGCCATTACCTCCATGCCCTCTTCTGCGAGCGCCCTGCAAATACTTCCTCCAAACCGTCCTAAACCTATTACGGCAAATTCTTTTTTCACGGATATTCCTCCAGCAGTTTCAAAGTTCGTCTCTATTTTATCATAGCTTAACTCTTAGTAGCATTCACTTTTCACCCTTAACATAATCGGCATTAAACAGGAACAGCCTCATCAAGAGGATCAATGACGGGATGAGGAGCAGCAGCCCTGCTATAAATGCCGCAACCAGCGCCATCCCCATTTCAGGATTTGTATAACCTGAATAGATCGTTATGAACGGGTCAAGGATGTAAGGGAGATGGGAAGCGCCATATCCGAAAAAGGCAAAAAAGAATTGAAGCATAACCAGGATAAAACTGGTCCCAAATCTCTTTTTCTTATAAACCATCAGCATAGCGGCCAGAAAACAGAGAAGCGATAAGCCAAACATCCACCAAATCTCTAAAGCATTATTGAAATGGCGCTCATTATGCTCCCTTAATGAAGCAAAGACAAGGAAGCTGGCAAGAATGGTTGGCGGACTCCAGAACAGGGCAAACGTCCTCAGCAGATCCCTTGCTGGAGTGTCTCCAGCCCTGTCTGCATAATAAGTAAGAAATACAGCACTGATAAAGAGCACCGATACAATGGCAAGAATCACCACAGACCAGGAATAAGGGGAGCTTACAAGCTCTCCGGCAAGGAAAATGACCTTATTTCCCTGTTCTTCAATAAATCCCCCTTCAGAAATCGTCAATGCCGTCGACAGTGCTGCGGGTATCAGCAGGCCCGTTGCGCCATAAAGAAACAGATAAAACGAATTGTCCTTTGAGCCATAATTCCCGAATGCATAGAATGATCCTCTAATGGCAAGGAGGATCAGGGCAATGCTTCCGGGTATCAGCAAAGCAGTTCCATAATAATAGGCTGCATCCGGAAAAAAGCCGACCAGCCCGACAAAGAAGAAAACAAAAAAGACATTGGTCACTTCCCATACAGGAGATAGATATCTGCTGATAATGTGGCTGATCACATGCTCCTTCCCTGTGATCCGTCCATAATAAGCAAAAAAACCGGCTCCAAAATCGATTGATGCCACAATAACATATCCATAGAGAAATACCCAGAGAACCGTTATGCCAAGGATTTCAATGCTCATGTCTCCCACCCCTTCCCAGTTTATTGGCCTATGCCCGGAGAGTCCGGGAAACGATCATTAAATTCGGCTTGTGCCGGCTTATTTCTGAACATTTTAAGCAGCACAGTGACTGTGATGATCCCCAATACAATGTACAAAGCTAAAAACATCAAGAAGGTCACGCCCACATTATCTGCCTGTGTAGCCCCCTCCGCCACCTTCATATAGCCTCTTAATATCCAGGGCTGTCTGCCGACCTCGGCATAGATCCAGCCGAATTCGATTGCGAGCATGGATAGAGGCCCTGAGCAGACAATGAGGAACAGCAGCCACTTTTTAAAAGGGTTAGCCTTTTTCCAATATGACAGAAAGACAAACAGCGCAGAAATGCCGAGAGCAAAGAAGCCGATTGAAACCATCGAATCAAACAGATAGTGGATCCATAGCGGAGGCCGCTCATCTTCCGGAAATTCATTCAGGCCAATCACTTCTGTATCAAAGGAGCTGCCTGCAAGGAAGCTCAGTGCATTTGGTATACGGATTTCATTCCTTATTTCATTGTTTTCATCAATCGTCCCAAAGACGATCAGATCAGCGCCTTTTTCTGTTTCGAAATGCCATTCAGCTGCAGCCAATTTTTCCGGCTGCTCTTTTGCAAGGAATTTTGCTGAAATATCACCTGCAATGGCAGTTGCCAGAGAAAAAAGCAGACCGCAAATCATTGTAAGCTTCAGTGCTTTCCGGTGATATTCAGACCCCCTGCCCCTCAGAATGGCAAAGGCAGCGAGGCTCGCCAGTATGAAAGCAGCTGTCATATATGACGATGTAAGGACATGCAGCACCTTTGACGGGGTTGCCGGATTGAACATAGCAGCGAGCGGGTCAATCTCCGTGATGGTCCTGCCTTCAAGCTTGAATCCCTGCGGAGTATTCATAAATGCATTAACCGTAGTAATGAAAAATGCAGAAGCAGAAGAGCCGATGATGACGGGTATTGAAAGCAGCCAATGATGAAGCGGCTTTTTGAACCGGTCCCATGTATAAAGGTAGATGCCCAGGAAGATGGCTTCAAAAAAGAAAGCAAAAGTTTCCATGAAGAGCGGCAGGCTGATTACATGGCCTGCAATCTGCATAAAGCTCGGCCATAAAAGAGAAAGCTGTAAGCCGATGCAGGTCCCGGTTACTACCCCGACCGCCACTGTGATGGTGAAGCCCCTTGCCCATCTGCGTGCCAGGAGGATATAATGATCATCCTTTTTCCTGATCCCAATGAATTCAGCTGCTGATATCAGCACAGGCACACCAACGCCGATGGTGGCAAAAATAATATGAAAAGCAAGAGTTAAAGAAGTGAGCATCCTGCTCAATGTGACACTATCCAATTCCATCTTCCAGCCTCCAGACATCTATATTTTCATTTTTTGCTTCTTTGGCTCCATAAGAGCATTTTCATTCCGTATGTATGTCCATTATCCTGAGCTGCTTCAGACTGTCTTTTACCCTAATTCATATGGATGCAATCTTATTCAAATGTAAAGAAAGCCTGAAAATATCCCAGCCGCTTGTGCAAATTCAAAAGAAAAAGCCGGAATGTACCACATTCCGGCGTCTTTCGGTCATGAATCCTTTTTCTGTCTATATTTCCTGTAAGTTATATAGCAAATGACCCCAATAACTCCAAGGAGCATAAGCACAGGAAGGTTCCCGGCTACGAACACAAACAGCCCGGAAAATGCAGAAAGCAGGAAGCTAAGACTTTCTGTAAACTGCTCTTTCGTTCTCTCCCACGTTTTCAAATCGGTTTTATCGATTGAAGGGGTCTGATCCTCATAAAGGCTGACCGTTACAGTCGAAAAATCAGTCTGGTTCTTCAAATAGTTGATTCTTCCGGCCAGCTGTTCGATTTCCTCTTGAATTCCGGCAAGGTCCTGTGAAATCTTTAGCAGATCTTCAGTTTTTTCAGCCTTTTCCATAAAAGAGATCAGCCGCTCTTCAACAACTCTCTTGGACCGCAGGCGGGACTCCAAATCCACATATTCTTCTGTCACGTCCTGGCCGCTTACATGTCTGTTATCCACTTTAGAGGCTGTACCTTCAGCATCATTCAAGAATTGATTAAAGTTCTTCTGGGGGATTCTGATCACCAGTGTACCGCTAAGCTGCCTCTCATCATCCCGATAACTGCTGGATTCCACAATGAACCCGCCGTACTGGGCCGCTTTTGACTCGAGTGCTGTTTGTGCTTTCATGAAGTCCTTTACCCTAAGATCCAATTCTGCGTTGTAAATAACCATCCTATCAGCCGCTGTACTCTGATCCGCCCCCTTTGCTTCGTTCCCGCCGCTGCTTATCTCTGACTCAGCATCCTGTTCAGCTGACTCAGCGGCAGACTCAGCTTTTTCATATGAACTCTCAGATTTGCCAGCTGAATCGGAAGCTTGTTCACTTTTGCTTTCTCCGCTGCTGCAGCCGAAGAGAATCATCGAGCTCAAACATATGAATAGCACCACTTTCCACTTCATAACATATCCCCCTTAAAATCGGCTCTTTTATTAGCAGACGCATAGATTGCAGAAAAGTTACATTTTCATGAAGATTATTACAAATAACACAAAAAGCCACCAAATGGTGACTTTTTTTCAAATGAATATAAAGCGAATTATGCAGGCGTTGCCACAGGACGTGGCGTTCTTAGTCTGCGTTCCTAAGTGATCAAGGCTTTTCCGCATTTCTAATCTGTCCAGCTCCAAAGCCTAGCCCCTCGAGTCATAAGCCACGCCAGAATTAAAGGCAAAGAACGCCTTTTATTCTGCCGCATCTTATGCTTGTCGGCTCTGGGCAAGCCGCCTCCGCTTTTCTTTCTGTCCAGCTCCAAAGCCTAGCCCCTCGAGTCATAAGCCAATCAGGCCAGAAGGTTAAAGAACAACCTTCCGTCCTGCTCGTCTTATGCTTGTCGGGGCTGATCGAGGCTTTTCCGCATTTCTATATAGCATCCAGCATTGTAAATTGTGCTTTTACCAGCTGGAAGTATTGGCCTTTTTTGTTCATCAGTTCTTCGTGGCTTCCTTCTTCAAGGATGCTGCCATGGTCCAGTACGAAGATTTTGTCAGCATCGCGTATGGTTGACAATCTGTGGGCAATGATGATGGCTGTCCTTCCCTTTAAAAGGGTTTTAAGGGCTTCCTGTATCCTCATTTCGGTTTCGGTATCAATGCTGGCAGTTGCTTCATCAAGAATCAGGATGCGCGGATCGGCGAGCAGTGCCCTTGCAAAGGATAGAAGCTGCCTTTCTCCGACTGAGAGAATATTTCCCCTTTCCTCAACTTCTGTCTCATAGCCTTTAGGGAGATTGCGGATGAAATCAGCTGCTCCGACTGCCTCGGCCGCACGGATTACTTCTTCCTCAGAGGCATCCGGCCTGCCGAAGCGGATATTTTCTGCAATTGTACCGGAAAAAATAAAAGTATCCTGCAGCACTACGCTGATTTTAGCCCGCAGGCTCTTTAATGAAACATCCCTTAAATTATGACCGTCAATCAAAACCGCTCCTTCGGTAGGATCATAAAAACGGCTGATCAGATTCGCAATGGTTGTTTTTCCTGACCCGGTATGGCCGACCAGGGCAGCAGTCTGGCCAGCTTTTATTTCCAGATTGATCCTGTTTAATGCCGTTCTCTTGGAATCATAGGAGAACTCTGCATCCTTAAATTGAATCTGGCCCTTCATATCATCCAGGACAATCGCATTTTCAGATTCTGACACGATCGGTTTTTCATCAAGGAATTCGAAGATCCGCTCAGATGAGGCCATACCCATCAGAAGCTGGTTATAGACCATACCCAGCCTTGAAATCGGCTCCCAGAACATTCCCAGATAAAAAGCAAAAGATACGAACACACCGATGGTGATGCTGCCGTTCTGTATCAAGTGGGCTCCATACCAGATCAGTGCTGCAGTACCGAAAGCATTGGTCAATTCTACAAGCGGCCTGAACATGGCATTTTTTTGTGAAGCCTGCCTCCAGCTTTCGAAATTCTCGTTGTTCACACCATCAAAAAACATCATATTTTCTTTTTCCTGTGTAAACGCCTGGGTAACCCTGATCCCCTGCAGACTCTCATTCAAATGGGAGTTGAGCTTTGACTGCTTCAGCCTTACCGTCTGCCAGGACCTCCTGATATTCCTGCGCAGGCTCGTCGAGATAAAAAACATGATCGGCAGAATGACCATAATGGCCAATGTCAGCTGCGGGCTTAACGTGAACAGGATGACAAAAATGCCGCAAAGCAATATAAGGTCCATCAGCAGGTTAATGACACCGTTTGTAAACAGTTCCTGCAGGGAGTTGATATCATTCATGATCCTCACAAGGATGGATCCTGCAGACCGCTGATCAAAGAAACGGTGTGACAGGGTCTGGACATGGGCGAATAAATGCTTCCTTAAATCATAGATAACATTCTGGCCAAGGGCATTCATCCATTTGATCCTGAAAATATTAGCTATATAAGAACTCGTATATAAGGCAGCAATGATAATGACGAGGGTAGTGAGCAGCCCTGTGTCTTTGTCCTTCAGCGCCTTATCAAGTGTATAAACCCCGATCATAATCGGGATGATCAATCTAACTGCAGTCGTGATCAATACCATAAGGATCGACAAAGGGAGCAGCTTCTTGCGGTACGGCTTCATATAGCTGAACAGCCGGAACATCTGCTTCCAGTTAAACGGTTTTTCAATGACATCATCTGTTGAGTAATGGAATCTTTTCAATACTGTTTCTTTTGCTGTCTCCTTCAAGCTCACCCCTCCTTAGCTTATTTGAGATTGGAGGACCTTTTGATGGTCCTTGTATTGAATATCGTAAATCCGCTGATATGGACCGTTATTCTTCAGCAGATCTTCATGCCGGCCCCTTTCAGCAATGCGGCCGTCTTTAAAAACAAGGATTTCATCAGCATGCTTCAAGGAAGAAATCCTGTGAGCGATAATGAAGGTCGTCCTCCCCTTCATGACTTCCTTTAGTGCCTGCTGGATATTAAATTCTGTCGTCATATCCACTGCAGAGGTAGCATCGTCCAGGATAAGGATGCCGGGGTCTGTGCAGATCGCCCTGGCTATTGCAATCCTCTGTTTCTGGCCGCCGGACAGGCCCATTCCTCTTTCCCCGAGCATGGTATCATACCCTTCAGGCAGTTCCATGATGAATTCATGCGCCTGTGCCCGTTTAGCAGCATCCATGATTTCTTCTATGGAAGCTTCAGGTCTTCCATAAGAAATATTCGCTTTAATGGATGAAGAAAACAGGAAAGATTCCTGAAGGACAAAGCCTATTCCGCTTCTCAGCGCTTCAAGTGAATAGTCCCTGACATTTCTTCCATCAATCAGCACTTCCCCTGAAGATGCTTCGTAAAAGCGCGTCATCAGCTGGGTTACGCTTGTTTTGCCTGAACCGGTTGCACCGATGAGCCCGATTGTCTTGCCAGGATGCGCCTTGAATGAAACGTCATGGAGCGCCTCTTTATCTTCCTTTGTGTACTGTAAGGATACAGATTTGAAGTCTACCTCCCCATGGATCCTGTCGGGTTCGGCAGCATGGTCAGTCTCTTTGATTTCATTTTCTGCTTCCAGTATCTCCAGCAGCCTCTCGCCCGAAGCCTTGGCCTGGGAAAATAGATTGATGACAAATCCGAGGTTCATAATCGGCCACATTATATACCATACAAGACTGTAGAATGCTACAAGCTCCCCTGGCTGCAGGGATCCGTCTATTACGAGATACCCGCCATAAGAAAGCAGGAGAACGACACTGAGATTTCCCAGGAACTCCATAAGCGGGAAATATTTTGCCCAGATATCGGAGGTGAATAAATAATTGTCTTTATAGTCCTCATTGGACCGGTTGAACTTCCCTATTTCAAAGTCTTCCCTTGAAAGGGATTTCACCGTATTGATGCCGCTGATATTTTCCTGCACCTTTGTATTCAGCTTTCCGAACGATTTCCTGATGCCCCTGAAGGCAGGATGGACAGCTTTATCAAATTTAAAGGTTACCACAGCAAGAAACGGCAGGGTTGCAAGTGTCACTAAGGTAAGCGGCACTGAGTAATAAAACATAACAGAGAAACTGATGCCGATAAGCAGGATGAAACGGATCAGCTCTGAAAATCCGAAAGACAGGAAAAACCTGAACCCCTCGACATCTGCTGTCAGCCTTGACATGATATCCCCTGTTTTTGCATTATCGTAATACTTGAATGGAAGGAACTGCAGTTTTTCATACAGTGAGTTTCTCAGTTTATATACGGATGTGATGCCAAATAGATCTCCAGTATATTGATGAATATAAGTTGCAATTCCTTTAACGAACATGATGCCGATGAAGCCGAAAGCTAAATAGGGAATCCATTCATATTTCCCTCCCAGCACCACCTCATCAATGGTCAGCTGAAGAATCATCGGATAAACCACCGTAATGCCTGTCACAGCCAGCAGGAATACCATCGACCAAATAAAATATTTCTTATAGGGCCAGTAATATTCCTTAAGTTTCTTAAATATTTCCAATTCCATTTCCCCCTCTCTCGTTGTTAAGAATTGAAAAATAAAAGACCGTAATACTAAATATAACGGTTATCGAAATAATTATCTATAGTTTTCAATCTGAATTTTCCAGTTTTTTTGATTATTTAAAATCTGATTTTCTTTTCTGCCGGGAAGGGGATTTGTTGTTCAGCCCGCTGTATGTTTGTTAGAATGAAAAAATGCTTACATATGAAAGGATTGATTTTTTGAATTTAAGAGAAGCTGGAGAGTATTTTGGAAATATTGATTGGGGAGCCCTCGCTTTCTCTGCAGGGGCAGCCATTCTAAAACTTGCAGCCATCTTCATCATTTTTTTGATTGTAAGAGCTGCAGGCGGCAGGCTTATTTCAAAGAGCTTCGACACTTTTGAACAGCGGGAGAATATTTCTTCGGCACGGGCCCAGACGCTTAAAAGCCTGACAAGCAATGTTTTTTCTTATGTACTGATTTTTATTGTTACCGTAACCGTCCTGCAGATTTTTGGGATCCAGGCTACTGCTATCCTGGCTGGTGCCGGTGTTGTGGGTCTTGCTATCGGCTTTGGCGCCCAGGGCCTTGTGAGCGATGTGGTTACAGGCTTCTTCCTGCTTCTTGAGAAACAGATAGATGTAGGGGATTATGTCACAGCTGCCAGCTTTTCCGGCATTGTCGAGCAGGTTGGCCTCAGAACAACGCAGATCAGGGGATTTGATGGAACGCTCCATTTTGTACCCAACAGGGAGATTACGAGCCTGAGCAATCATTCCCGCGGAAACATGAGAGCACTTGTCGATATTGGCATTTCCTATGACGATGACATCGATAAAGCAATCATGGTTCTCCAGGAGGCATGCGACAAGGTGAAAGCGGGTAACGAGAGCATCATGGACGGACCGAATGTGATAGGCATACAGTCCCTTGGCTCCTCGGACGTGGTTCTGCGCATTATAGCAAAAACGCAGAATATGGAGCAGTGGGGCGTTGAACGGGAATTGCGCAAAGCGCTGAAAGAAGCGCTCGACGCCAACGGCATTGAAATCCCGTATCCGCATCAGGTCTATATTGAAAAAAACAGCAGTAATTGAAGAAGGCCGGGCAGATGTTTATCGGGCTGCAAAATTTTATATTAAAAAAGGATGGTCCTCATCGGATCATCCTTTTATCTTTCTTGCAGCTTTATTGGTTCCCTTTATATTCCAGATAAGCCGTCATATAAGAGATTGCTTTTTCTATTGCCTCTTCCTTTGGCTGCAGCCGGGAATGATGCAAACCGAATTCCGAATCTGCCCCCAGCCAGAACATGAACCCCGGAATTTCGCTCAGCATATAGCCAAAATCTTCGCCTGTCATCGCTTCCTTGCATTCAATCACCTCTGCTTCAGTTCCGGTGCGCAAAAAGTCCATGAACTCCCTCGTGAGCACTTCGTCATTATAGACCTGATGGTACATGGCACCATAATCTATCGTCGCTTCGCATTCAAAGCCGGCTTCGGTGCCTTTGACCAGAGCCTCTATCCTTTTCTTCACCCTTGCCATGGATTCCACAGAAAGGGTCCTGATTGTCCCCTCAAGCCTTGCTTTCTCGGCGATAATATTCTGGACCGTCCCGCCGGTGATTTTTCCAATCGTAATGACCGCGCTGTCCAGAGGATCAACATTTCTTGCTATGACCGTTTGAAGCTGTGAGACAAGTGAGCATGCAGCGACTATCATGTCATTTGTTTGATGAGGATAGGCGGCATGCCCTCCTTTTCCCTTTAAATCAATAAAAAGCTCTGAAGTATTCGCAAAGAGGAGCCCTTCTTTAACGGCAACCGCCCCCGCCGGGTATTCTGGAGCGATATGGAGTGCCGCAATCATATCAGGGCGCCATTCTTTCATAATATCCGATTTCAGCATCGGCTCCGCACCGCCAGGTCCCTCCTCTGCAGGCTGGAAGATAAACAAAAGATCATCTTTTACACGGTTTTCCGAAAAATAGGCAATAAGGCCAAGGGCAATGCTCATGTGGAAATCATGTCCGCAGGCATGCATATTGCCTTCATGCCGGGATGAAAATCCGAAGCCCGTTTCCTCGGTAATCGGAAGGCCGTCGATATCAGCTCTATAGCCGATCAGCTTGCCAGGCATTGTCCCGTTCAGTTTCACAAAAATGCCTGTTTTCCATGTTCTGATCTCCATATTGGCCTGGTCAAGTGTCCCCAGATAATCAAGCAGATACTGCTGTGTTTTGAACTCTTTATATCCCAGCTCGGGAATCTGGTGCAGATCCCTTCTAATCTGAATGAACCGATTCATATGTTCTCTCTCCTTTAAATGTGAAAATCCTGCGTAAAAAAGGTACAAAAAAGGACCGGTCTCCCTTTTGGAAGGCACGGTCCTCCAGCCTGCCTTTACAGCTGGCGAAGCTCCTGCTTGATTTCAGTCTTTGATTTTGTCTTTTCGTCAATTTCCTTGATGACGCGTGCCGGAGTGCCAGCCACTACTGTGTATGGAGGAACATCATCAATAACAATGGCGCCTGCTGCAACAACAGCACCCTTGCCTACTGTAACGCCCTCCAGGACAACGGCATTTGCTCCGATGACTACGTCATCTTCCACGATAACCGGCTTGGCTGAAGGCGGCTCAATGACACCTGCAAGAACAGATCCCGCCCCGATATGGCAATTCTTCCCGACAGTCGCACGGCCTCCAAGGACCACATTCATATCAATCATCGTGCCTTCGCCTACAACCGCTCCGATATTGATGGAAGCACCCATCATGATTACTGCATTGTCCCCGATTTCAACCTGATCCCTGATAATGGCACCCGGCTCGATCCTCGCCTTGATGTTTTTCATGTCAAGCAATGGGATCGCTGAATTGCGGCGGTCATTTTCCACAACATAGTCTTCAATCTGTGAAGCATTTGCTTCAAGCGCCTGGCTGATTTCAGCCCACTCTCCAAACACTACTGCAGTATTGCCGGTTAAGAAGGTTTTAGCAGACGGACCGAAATCCAATCCTTCCAAATCGCCCTTTACGTATAATTTAACCGGTGTTGATTTTGTGCTATTTTGTATGAATGAGATAATCTCATTTGCGTCCATCATTTTCATGTGACAGGCCTCCTATGTATGTAACTAGCATTACTTTAACAAACAAAAGCACCGAAAACAAGAAAAAAACCTAATTTCCCCCCTCTTCTACATGCTCTCTTATCAATTCCGCAAATGCTCTTACCTGCTTCAGCCTGAAGGCAGACTCATAGCCCAGCAGCCAAGTATCCCGTTCTATTGGTTCATTGTTCTCATCCAATAACGGAATCTTAAATATATCCTTTTCTGCTCCGTTAAGCGTGATTGCCGGAAGGATGGCATAGCCGATGCCATTAAAGGCCATTTGTTTGCATGTTTCAATCTGATCTACAACAACAGTCCTTTTAGGCGGGGTCTTGAATTGCCTCATCCACCAGTCCTGGATTTCCTGATAATAATTAGAGTCGCTTTTGAACTGGATGAATGGCCGGTCTGTTTCAAGCACCTGCTCAGGCCGGGTGATTTCCTTGTCAACAAGGTAGAGGCTGTCCTTGAACAGATGGATTTTGACTCCCTTCCAGTCAGGAGTTCCGCGAATGATGCCGATATGTACCTGATCTTCATACAGAGATTTGGAAATTTCGCTGCTCCAGCCTGTCATAAGGGATATTTTAGCCTGAGGATACCGGCTGATATACTTTTTCAAAACCTGGGGAAGCCAGTTCTGCCCGACAATGGAAGCAACGGCCAGCTTTAAAGTCCCATGCACCTCTGAGTTAAGGGCCCCGATGGATTCTTTGACCTTTTCTTCTCTTCCAATGACCTCATTGGCAAACTGAATCACCAGCTCGCCGGCAGGGGTCAGGGTAAGACCCTTCTGAGAACGCACAAACAATTTGGTTTCCCATTCTTTTTCAATCGACTGCAGCCTTTGCGACAGGGCAGGCTGTGAGACAAAGAGCCGTTCCGCCGCCTTTCTCATATTCATTTCCTGAGCCAGGACCGATAATAGATGAAATTCAGAAAGTGCTGACATATAATCTTCCCCTTATTCACTTTATAACTTTTTCTTATATTATATCTTAAAAATTTCCGATTTTCATTATGAACATGAAATGAATACAATGATAGCGAAGGAGGGATGAAATGGAATATACTCTTTTAATATTTATAGGTTTTTTGTCTGCTTTTATCGGAACACTTGCCGGGAGCGGCGGACTTATCGGAATGCCCTCCATGCTCCTGCTCGGCATTCCTGTCCACACTGCAGTTGCGGCGGCTAAATTTTCAAATATCTTCAGTTCTTTCTCCAGCTTTTTCTATCTGCTGCGGAAAAGGGAAATTGGTTTGAGAGACTGTTTACAGACTCTGCCTTTCGGGCTTGCGGGAGGAGCCACAGGCGCTCTACTGGCCAACAGCATCCCGGAAAAAGCCATGACGATGCTTGCAGCTTCCCTGCTGGTTTTTGCGCTTGTCATCACAATGCTGAAGAAGCCGGCGGAAACTGCCGGCGAGTCAGGCATCACACCGCGATTATTTCCGTCCATCTATTTTATAGGGGCATATGACGGGCTCTTTGGACCTGGCCAGGGAACCCTGCTTATGTATACCTTTTTGAATAAGGGATTTAATTATATCAGGGCGGTGGCTTTCAGCCGATTCCAGACATTCATAAGCTGCTTTGCATCGTTCACAATCTATCTTGCAGCAGGAAACTTCCAGCTCAGGCCTTCCCTCTGTCTGCTGACAGGATCTCTCCTCGGTGCCCATCTCGCTGTAAGGGCAGCTGGTAAAATCAATCCCCGCTGCCTGAAAAGGCTTCTTCATGGTATCACCATTCTCCTGATCATCCAGCTGTCAGCAAGACTGCTGCAATGATGCAGCCAAACTCTTTGTAAAGAAAAAAACAGCCCCCTCAGGAGCTGCTGAAATTATTTCCTGTTCAGTCTGCGCACATGCTTGTTCAGCCGGTCAAGGAGTGCTCTCCTTGTTAATATTCCCTCAAAGAAGCCGTCATCATTTTCGACGCAGACAAAGGGATGATCAACCAAAAGCTCTATTGCCAGCTTCATATCCGAATCTGCTTTTAGGCGGGGAATATTTTGATTCATGCATGCCTCCACCCGTTTTTCCTCCAATTTTTCAAACTCGATCCTTTCGATCCCGAGGATGGAATCCATGATGGAAGGAGTGCCTATGAGGCCGTGGAGTTTATAGCCTGGATCCAGTACAGGAATCGCTGTATAGCCGCTTTTGGTCAGCACAAGCACGGCATGCTCCAAGGTATTGCCAATTTGTACATGGGCTACCCTTTCAGAAGGGATCATAAGGTCCCTGATGCTTATTTCCAGATACTCACTACTGTGAAGACTTATCATAGCCGAAACTCCTCAAATGAAAGTGTTTACTTTTTCATTTTATCATATTTTTTCGGCGCTGGCCTTCTTACCCTTTGCTGGTAGGAATATCTTTTATGGTAAAACGGCATTTTGGGCATCTATAAATAACATTCTGGTTGGATTGTGCCGTTAATACCTGTTCCATGCTTTCATCCTCATGGCATTTCGGACATTCAACTGTCGGAAACATGGATTCACCCCTTTTATCTATTAGGATAGACTGATTTTTGAAGTTTATCCTGATGCATAGGCAGGCATACTCATGGAAAACGCAAAAAAGGAACCTCGAGGGTTCCTTTAAAGGGAATTGCGTTATTGGATGAGATCAAAGATTTCAATTGTAATCATATCCATATTGTCAAACTGGTATCTTTTTGGCTTTTCTTTGTCATTATATACTTCCAGCTCGTATGTCTCTGTTTTTGGATGATAAGTAACCTGGCATTTTCTTTCGCCATTCACCTCAAAGAAACGCTGGGCGGGTTCCCCGCTGCCTGACTGTTCCTGTAAATTCTTTAGACGTGTTAATATACCTTGAAGCTGTGACATGCTCCCTCTCCTTTCGAACAAAACCAAATCAAATATATGCCGCCATTATATATGAAGGACATTGGAAACCAAATTCCAATCGGCAGCATCGGCGGAGCTGCTCCATCCTTAAGCCGGCGAACCTGCATACGGGAAAGCTCCGTTCCTTTTCCTTCATACAAACCTTCATCTTGCTCTTAGGTTTCACTTTCAGCATGTTTCTATCCCAAAGATTTAAAATCAGAATATTCGAACCGTAATTCTTTACATGCCAATATTAACAGCATAAAATAATGACATGCTTTGTACAAGCAAAAGCTTCGGAAAAGGACGTGATTTTTTTGCAAAAGCCGGCAAAGTTAGCCGAAAAGCTTTTTTTAATCGATGGTTACGACCTGAATATGGAAGAGCGGACAGGAACTTACATATTGGCTGAAGACAGCCTTGCCATCATTGAAACCTCAGCAAGCCCTTCAGTCACAAGAATCCTTGATGGGCTCGAAGCGTTAAACCTCTCTGTCAAAGAAGTGAAATATATCATCCTCACCCACATTCACCTTGATCATGCCGGGGGAGCTGGACTTTTGCTCAAATCATGCCCGCAGGCAAAAGTGATGGTCCATCCAAAGGGCGAAAAACATCTGGCAGATCCATCCCGCCTGATTGCCGGAGCAAAAGCCGTATACGGCGATCAATTTGAAGCTCTCTTTGATCCGATACTCCCAATCCCGCCAGACAGGCTGGAAGCAATGGAGGATGGAAGGGAGCTGAGGCTGAGCGATACATGTACACTAGCCTTTTTTGATACACCAGGTCATGCAAACCATCACTTCAGTGTCTATTATCCCCCTGAAAACGGAATGTTTACAGGCGACACGGCTGGCATCTTCTATCCTCAGCTTTATAGGGAGGGCACTGAATTTTACTTGCCTTCCACTTCGCCAAATCAATTCAGTCCTGAAAAAATGCTGGCTTCCATCTCTTTGTATGAATCAAGAAAACTTGACTGCCTTTTCTTCGGGCACTATGGCATATCGCGAAATCCTGCAGAAGCATATTTTCAGGTCAGGAGCTGGCTTGAAATATTCATTGAAGAAGCAGAAACAGCCTTTCACGCCGCTTCACATAATGAAGCACCTGGCCAAATAGCCTCTCGCCTCAAAAAGAGGGTCTTTGCCCATTTAAGCCAAAAGGGCATTGCGGACGACCATCCTATATACAGCCTGCTGTCACTTGATTTAGAAGTGTCAGCGATGGGGCTTGCGGATTATTTGGCAAAAAGGGACAATAAAACGGAAAAACTGCGGTAAAGAGCATAATAGCCTTTCATTAAAATATGGTATATTTGATGTGCAACGAAAATTAAGGAGCAAATTCAAATGAAGCAAATTACCCTATATTCTCAGCCAGACTGCCCGCCATGCGAGATTTCCAAGCGCTTCCTCCAGGAATACGGCTTTTCATATGAAGTGAAGGATATCAGCACCGATAAAAAAGCCAGGGAAGAATTAACCAAAAGATATAATTCCTACTCCACTCCAACCTTTGTGATCGATCAAACCGTCATAACTGGTTTTGACCTGGAAAAGTTAAAAGCAGAGCTGAATATCGAATAGGAAGAAGAGCAGGCTGCAGCCTGCTCTCTTCTTTATGCCTCCATCAGCAGCAGCCTTTTATCACTGCAGCTCAGGGTCAGGCCGGGAACCGGCAAAACGCTGCCGGCCATCGGTTTAAGATTATCCGCATCCCTTGAGAATCCGGTCCTGTCATTGGATCCTTTGTATACTAAATCAGAAGTCGCACTTGATAATATATTCAGGGGCGCCTCATCATAAAGCCATTCTGCCACTTTCCAGCCTGAATCAGTTTTTTCGATCCGGATGCCTTCATAATGTCCTGCATAAGCAGTTGGACCTTCGTTCATTGCTGGAAAATATTCAAAAACAAGAATTTTTCCAGGATCAATGACCACTTTCGTCTCCTCCGTAAACTCAAAGAACGGTATATAATACAAACCAAAGTCAGTTCCGTAAATAATATTCCCGTTCCCTTCCTCTGACAGGTTCTCCTGCAGAAAGAGGCTTGCATAGCTGTCTGTAAAATAAGGGTCAAGAACAGCTTCTATCTCTTCCAGCGATCTTGGCTCCTCACTCAGAGATGTCTGCGCTTCAAAAGCACTTTCCAGGAACTGCAGCACCTCTTCCCTGTTTTCCAGAGCATGGTCTTCAGCAGCTTCTGCACCTGCCTTCGGAAGCATAAACGCCAGAATGGCTGCAGCAGACAGGATAATCATCTCTTTTATATACACAAATCCTTCCTCCTCATTGTTTATTTGTCATAATCCGTGAAATTAAAAAACAAATGAATTTTTTTAGAACAGTTCTTACATTTATTAAAGAAATTACCCGATTTAAGGAAGGACTAACAGTTTTCAAGGAATTTCACCTGTACATTTATTGGAAGAACAAAAGCGCAAGCTCTTAATCATCCCGACAAGCATTAGACGAACCTCCCAGAAAAGCGTTCTTTGCCTTTTTGGGAAGTTTGGCTTGTGACCTCGGCGGAGCTGCTGGACGTTGATAAAATATTCCAAATGATTCACAGACATACGTTTAATAATTTCTTGAATAATAGGATTTATTAAACATTATTGTTGATTTGGGGCTGTATTTCAGCTGGCTGAAATACAGCCCCAAATCAACAGGGAACACTAACACAGCCAAATAATAAAAAAGAGACTGCCTGAACGGCAGTCCCTCCTTTTCATATCAGCTACCAGCTGACTGTAGTTGTGTAGTAGGCAATAAAGATGACTAAAAGAATGAAGCAGATGGCATATGTCAGAATGACAGGATTCCGGATGTAAGGATGATCCTGCACCTGCCGGGAAATGCTTGAATCCATATCTCCCTTTACCGCTCTCTGATTTCGCGCGATGGACATCGTATATAATAAGCCGGTCAGCAGAATGCCTGCAGCGATGATCAGAAGGATGGTCATAAAAGCGCTCATTTGAACTCCCCCCGGGAAAGTAGTATTCCTAATGTGCCACTTACCTTCAGGGACTATACAGGAAAAATCTTATAACAGACCTTCCTGGTCATACAAGAAAGAATAAGCAATATCTATGAAAAGGTAATCCTTTGAATGCAAAGGGAAAGAAAAAGTCCTGATGGTTTCCCCTGTTTCAATATCACTGTACAGATCAGACAGGATTCCTTTTTGGTCATTTCTCATCCTCACTATGTTTTCAAGGAAGTATGGGCGCCAGCTCCAGTTCTTCCTGTAATATTTATGCTGGATGATCCAGTCTCCATCCTTTTTGAAGATATTGGGGGACTGCTGGAAGCCTTCCACATCGCATACGTACATCCTGAAAGCAACTCCATCCATTTCCCCCGACAATGCCAGCAGAAGCTCTTCATAATCCTGAATTTTCTTGTACTTGGACAAAAGCTCCTGGATTTTAGTCTGAAATCCTTCAGCAGCTGCATGGATCTTTTCCAGCTTCTTTGTTTCATGGAGGATAAAACGATGGAATTCAGTTTTCAGCTTTTCCTTCAGGTAATCTTTCTCGATAGTAGCAGCCTGGGGTGTGGACAAATAAAATCCCTGGTAGTATCTTCCGCCATTTTTCCAGGCGAACTGCAGCTGGTACACCATTTCAATATTTTCAAACAGGAGAGTCGCCCCGATTCTTCTTGCCAGGAGGGAAAGAGAATACAAAATATCACGGTAGGATGCAGCTGACGCATTCGACCTGAGACCCTTTAGGTCCGCTTTAATGATATCAGGGGAAAGCTGGCCGATCCTGTCAAGCCTGCTGCTGTCATTCCCCATATTGTCAACGGCTATCTTGATTCCGTACGTCCTGTAGTAATTAAGGAGGTGATCGAGGTGTTCAAGATCTCCCTTGTAATTTCTTTCGGTAATCTCGAGTACAATTCTTTCGGGGCTGATGCCTTTATCCTGGTATTGCAAAAGGAGCTGCAGGAAATGCTCCCCGGAATCGTGCATGAGAAGACTGGCGTCCCGGTTGATGAAAATGAGCTCTTCCCCTTTCCTGCCGGCAAAATGATCGAGTGCTTTCATCAGGACCGTGTTATCCACTTCAAGCCTGTATTCTTCGGGGATGCTGTCATCCAGAAAAAACGGGCCAAGGCTTTCGGCCGAGCCGCCGGCAGTAAATCTCCCCAATACCTCATAACCGATAACCTTATGTTCGTCAGCACTGAATATGGCCTGGAAATGCGGTATAACGCGGTCAAGTTCTGTTAATATATCCAATGCATCCATCGCTTTTCCCCGCCTTTCATTTTAATTATTGGAGCCTGCCAAACAGGATGTAAGCACTCCCCGCAGCAGGCATATGGCCAAGTTCAACACCGCCGGAATAACTTTGGCCAGCCATGATAAAAATAAAACTGGAGCCGTTTCTTGATCTGGCATGGCCTGTTTTCGGAACGCCGGATAGAAGGAAGGGCCAGCCTTGAAAAATATGTATATGATCATCTTAATGCTTCCGCTGCTGGGCTGCAGCAGCCACCTCGACAAACAGGAGTCTGCAATGAAGGGCCAGTCTTCGGGTGAGATACAAGAAAACCTGTCAGCAGGCAAGGAGACTGCCGGGCAGCCTGAAAATGCTGCCGGCAGGGAGAAGGTTATATTGGATGTTCCGCTGATAAAGCAGAATCCTGAGCTGAAATATGGCTGTGAAGTGACGAGCCTTGCCATGATGCTCCAATACGCAGGAGTCAAGGCTGATAAAATGGACCTTTATCACAAAATAAAAAAAGATCCTGATCCAATTATAAAATCAAACAGGGATATTGTTCAATGGGGAAATCCTGCCCACGGGTTTGTCGGGGACATGACCGGAAAGCAAGCGGGCTATGCAGCCTTTGATAAACCGATCTTTGAACTGGCCCTGCAGTACCTTCCTGGCAGAGCAGTGAATCTGACGGGGAAATCCTTTGAAGACATTCTGTCACACGTAAGCCAGGGCTATCCTGCAGTAGTATGGACAACAGGTGATTACAGGCTTCCTGACCGATGGGAATCCTGGACGCATGAAGGAGAGTTAATTAAAACGCCGCTCGATTTGCATGCGGTAACCCTTGTAGGCTATGACACACGGTTTGTTTATATAAATGACCCGCTGTCAGGGAAAAAACAGGTGCGCATCACAAAAGAAAAATTCAAATCCTCATGGCTTGCATTGAAATCCAGGGCAATTAGCTATAAATAAGAAAGAGCAGCGGCCTGATAGGCCGCTGTTCTCATAGCAGTTAAAAAGGATGCTGGTTGAGCCACTGGCCCCCATCCATTGAAATACATTCACCATTAATATAGGCAGCTTGTTCAGAAAAGAGGAAGAACGCAAGCCCGGCAATTTCCTCCGGCTTTCCAAGCCGGCCTAAAGGGACACTGTTCAAGGTTCTTTTCGCTGCTTCCTCTGACTCCCAAAGCTTTTCTGCACCGCCTGTCCTTTCAATAGGACCTGGCGCTATTGCATTAACACGGATGCCATACTTCCTGCCCCACTCAACAGCAAGCGTCCTTGTCATTGAAAGAACCCCCGCCTTAGCAGCCGCCGAGTGAATCACCCCCGGCCCGGCATCCCAGGCATAAGTGGCAACCATGTTGATGATGCTGCCTTTAATGCCCTTCTCAATCCAATACTTTCCGATTTCGCTGCTGCAGTAAAATGTTCCATTTAAAACGATATTAATGACGGAATTCCAGCCATTGGCGCTCAGGCTCTCTGCCGGGCAAATGAAGTTCCCAGCAGCATTATTGACAAGAAAATCAATGCTGCCAAAAGTATCATGTGCTTTTTCCGCCATCGCTTTAACATGCTCAGGCTCCCTGACATCCATTTGAAAAGGAAGCACTTCTCCCTTCGTTTCGATTTCCTTTTTAGCTTCCTCCAGCTTTTCCATATTGCGGCCGGTAATCATGACATTTGCTCCAGCTTCCGAGAATCTTTTTGCCATATATTTGCCCATCCCGCTCGATCCGCCGGTCACTATGACTGTTTTGCCTTCCATGAAAATCCCCCTCAAAAAATGAATAGTCGTTCATTATTCTATTTTAACATAAATGGAGAATTTTCTAATATTTTTAATATAAAATTATTAGAAAGAGATTTGGACAGAGTTTTTTCTAATTTTTTCCTTTAATGTCACCTTGTTCTTCGATTTGCTGCGAATTGCCGCCTTCTTTTCCCCGCACTTGTCTGATAGTATAAATACGTATATTCATATATAGATAGGCTGGTAGATATATGACTAAAAAAATATCACGAAGATCATTTCTGAAAACAGCTGCCGGGTCTCTTTTGACAGCATTGGCGGCAGGCTCCGGAAGCTATTATTACGCGCGGGAGATTGAACCGAAGTTACTGGACACGGCCGTCCATAAGATAATAGATCCATCCATCCCGCAGGCCTTCAATAATTTCAGGGCTGTGCAATTCAGCGATACCCATATAGGCTTCCAGTACACGCTCGGCCAGCTTGAAAAACTCGCCGGCAAAATAAACAGCCTGGAGCCGGATATCATCTTCTTTACTGGGGATCTGATGGATGAGCCTAATAAATTCTTGCAGGCAGAGCGGATTGTCTCAATCCTTGAGCAGCTTAATGCCCCTTTCGGCAAATTTGCCGTTTACGGCAACCATGACCACGGCGGTTACGGGTCCGATATCTATAAAAATATCATTGAAAAAAGCGGCTTCAGACTCCTCCTCAATGAGTCTCATCAAGTGAAGCTTGGAGAGAACAGCATTTATATAGCGGGAGTTGATGATGCCATGCTCGGAAGGCCCGATTTGAAAAAAACGGCAGGAAGCATTCCGGAAGGACACTACAGCATCCTCCTGTCACACGCTCCGGACCTGGCAGACAAGGCATATGAAAATTCCTTCCACTTTCAGCTGAGCGGCCACAGCCACGGAGGACAGGTTAAGATTCCGTTTTTTGGGGCACTGGTCACCCCGCCTTATGGACAAAAATACTATGAAGGCTTTTATACAATCGGCGACACAGACCCTTTGACTCTTTATGTCAATCGAGGGCTCGGCACTACAAGGCTTCCATTCAGATTTTTATCCAAGCCTGAGCTGACACTTTTCACCTTCCATTCCTCCTGAGAGCAGACATCTGCACTCAGGAGGAAAAATACAGCCGCTGGTGCATATGCTGTAATAAACCTGTGAATGGAGTGGCTGCTTATCTACCATACAGTAAGGCAAGGCGAAACCCTGACAAGCATCTCAATGGACTACCGCCGCCCGATTGCCCAGTTATTGGCCGCAAACCCGCAAATCAGCAACCCCAATCAGATTTATCAAGGGCAAAGAGTGATGATTCCCGGACTTCCTGAGCCTTCAGCAATCCCGTATTCAATAAGCATTACGTTATCCACCCGCCGCTTGTCTCTCCTTAAAAATGGAATCCTACAAAAAACCTATCCTGTCGGCATCGGCAAGATGCTGACACAAACACCGCCAGGCGATTATGTAATTGTTAATCGCGAACCCAATCCTGGCGGTCCTTTTGGCATCATGTGGCTTTCTTTATCAAAAGCAGGCTACGGGATCCATGGCACCAATAACCCTGCTTCCATCGGCAAGGCAGTCTCCAAAGGCTGTGTGCGGATGAATAACCAGGATGTACTGGAACTTTCCGGAATTGTACCAAATGGAACACGGGTTATGATTAGAAATTGAAAGAACCCCATCCTGCAAAGATTGGCAGGATGGGGTTTTCCATTTTGATTAGAAATATTGGCTGCCCGTAATCTTTCTATTAGTTTCTTCCTGCCGGATTTTCAAACAAATCAAAAAATAGGCTTTGTTAAACATTGCTGTTGATTTTGGGCTCATCGTGTGAAACTCTCGTTTGCGCGCATTTCTGCAGCCAGATATTCGTCCTGCCGAAAGAAATCTCGCTTTTTTGGCCGCAGGACGAATATCTGGCTAAAAATGAGCCCAAAACCAACAAGGTACACTAACACAGCCAAAATATAAAAAAGCCTATTGTGATTTTCTTCCATCTAATGTATCATATTGATATATCAAGTCGATATATCAATATGATATGTGGAGGGATTATCTTGTCAACTGAACACAGCTTACTTGCAGTACTAAGCTTTTGGCCCAGCTCTGGCTATGATATTAAATCAGAATTTGAACATAAAGCAGCAGGGCTTTATTGGGGCATGAGCTATGGAAGCATTTATCCGAAGCTGAAAAAGCTGGAGGAAGAGGGCTATGTATACTCAATGGAAAAAGAGGAAAATGGACGGAATAAAAAATTGTATGAACTGACGGAAAAAGGGTGGCAGGAATTTGAAGAGTGGCTGTGCACCCCGCCAGCATACCCGGCAGTCAAAGATGAACTATTCATGAAAATGAGCACCTGGCACAAGGATATGGATACCCGCCATTTAATCAGCCATCTCGAGAAAAGAAAACGCGAATCCGAAGATATCCTTGGTTTCGTGAAAGAATGGCCAAGGAACGGGATTTCCTATGTCAGCAGTATAGGCATGCTGACGATCCGCTATGCAGAGATGCGGCTGGAGACGGAGCTGAGATGGATCGACGAGAGCATATCCATATTAAAAGCCGGGGAATTGCCCGAAGGCCAGGATCCAACCGGGGCAGAGAAAAAATTGCTGTCCAGGCGCAGGGAATCGCTCGGACTGAAATCGGAGGATGAATAAATGAAAAACGGCATTTTCTCCCCGTTGAAAGATAAAGCCTTCCGTTCCCTTTTTGGGGCGCAGGTCTTTTCCGATTTAGGTAATTGGCTGGATTTTGTGGCATTGCAGGTCATTGTTGTCTATTACTGGGGGCTTGGCGAATCTGCCATTGCTGCCGTTATCATCACTCTTGGTATTCCCTGGGTCTTGATCGGGCCGTTTGCAAGTGTGTTTGTTGACAGACTGCCAAAGAAAACTTTGATGATGGTTTGCATGTTTTGCAAAATTGTATTTGTCGCAGGACTTTTCTGGTCGCCAAATTTGTATGTACTGCTGCTGTTTGTCTTTTTAAAAGGGACTGCTGCTGCTCTTTATGACCCGGCAAGGCAAAGCATGATCCGGGCAATTGTGGCCGAAGATAAGCTGCCGGAGGCTGTGACGCTGAGCCAGCTGTCAGTGAATACCATGAAAATTGCCGGTCCTGCGCTTGGGGGCCTCCTCATGGCCGTATTCGGTACCAAGAGCCCGTTTCTGTTTGAAGCGGCCGGTTTTCTGGTCAGCATCCTCTTTTTGGCCTCGCTGCCGGCATCCAAAGGATTGCCTGCCGATGCAGAAACCGCAAAAAGGACCGGTGAGAAAGAGCAAAGCTTTTGGACAGATTTCGCAGCTGGCATCAGGCATATTGCCGGCACACGGCTATTGAAGATTTCTATTCTGCTGTCTTCTGCCGCATTTTTCATCATCTTCCTATATGATGGACTGTTTATCTTTGTCGCAAAAAATCTCGGATTCACGCAAGAAAGTTTCACCTTTTTAATCAGTGCTGTGGGACTTGGGAGTGTTGCCGGGTCACTGGCGCTTGGAAAATGGACTTTCTGGAAAAAGGGTCCGATCCATTTAATGTCTGCTTCAGCATTTATCAGCGGACTTTTTATTATCCTGGTCGGATTGGGCAGCTTCGGCATCCTTGATCTCCCCCAAATAGTCTGGCTTGCAGGTGCCTTCCTGCTCGGCTTTTTCGGAGCAGGTGAAGCTGTTCCATATGGTTATGTGCTGCAGTCCGAAACACCGCAGAAAATGATGGGCAGGGTATCTGCTGCAGCCATGGGCCTGCAGACCTTCGCGATGCTGATTGCACCTGCTGCGGGAGCCCTTCTGGCCAAATTATGGGGTGTATCTTATGTTATGGCTGGTGCAGGAAGCGCCACTTGCCTAATGGGGGCTCTAGTGCTGCTCTACGTACTTAAGAAGCTTAAAGCGTCAGCTCCGGAGAAATCAATCAGCCACTCCGTCTGATAATCTTTCCAAAAACCAGAAGGAAGAGGTATAATGAATTATATCTCTTCCTCTGGCAGTTTTATGGAAGACATGACTTTTAATCTGCGGAAAAAGCTGGTACAATGTTTTCTATTATGTTTAAAGATTAGAAAGGAGCCAAAACATTGAATTCGGACAAGAGTCAGACCCCCCGGCTGCATTCAACGGTTGAAAACCTCTCTCAAGCCATCTTCACTGTGAACCGCCATGCGAAAACAGCGACAAACCCTAAATTTTTATATAAACTGAAGCACGAAGCAATCCTGAAGCTGATTAAAAACGGAGATGCCCGTAAAATCGGCCTTCACTATTCCGGCAATCCAAGATACAGCCAGCAGCAATCAGACGTCCTGGTGGAGTGCGGGAGCTATACCTTCCACATCCCTCCTGCCAAAAAGGATTTCGAGGACCTTCCCCACCTCGGGAAGCTTGATTCCGCCGTGCGCAATCCAAAAACCCGGCTTCCACTCGGACAAGCAAAAAAACTCCTGTCTTCTTATACAGGATTAAAGGAAGAATCGGAAAATCAGCAGCATGATAAAAAGAAGAAATACCAAAAACCGGTATTCAAGAAACTGGGAGAAAGCTACTAAGAAAAGCGGAGGGCGCTTGTTCAGCCCCGACAAGCATAAGACGCTTCAGGATAGAAGGCGTTCTTTGCCTTCAATCCTGGAGTGGCTTATGACTCGAGGGGCTAGCGCCCGGAGCTGGACAAATCGAAAAGCGGAGGGCGCTTGTTCAGCCCCGACAAGCATAAGACGCTCCAGGATAGAAGGCGTTCTTTGCCTTCAATCCTGGAGTGGCTTAAGACTCGAGGGGCTAGCGACCGGAGCTGCAGAAAAGCGGAAAAACCTCGCTCAATAAAGGCACGGACCAAAAGCACCAAGTCCTGCGCAAACAAAAAAGACATCCGCAGATGTCTTTTTTGTTTCCCATCATAATGCATGTTTATCGATCAATAAAACGAGCTCAGCAATCTCCGGCTTGCTCACCTGGGCATCTGCCCCTACCATTTGCCCCTTATGGCGCAGATCATCCGTAATCAGCGAAGAGAATATAATCACAGGCAGCTCCCCGAAGGACTGGCTTGATTTGATCCGCTTTGTTAAATGATGGCCGTCCATCTGCGGCATCTCTATATCCGTTATGACCAGCTGGACTTCTTCTTTGAGATTCTTTCCATCACTTTCCAGCTTCTGGAGATATTCGAGTACATCCCGCCCATTTTCGAAGAATTCCACGTATTGAAAACCTGCTTCCGCCAGGGTATCATGCAGAAGCTTCCGGAGAAGGGGAGAATCTTCGGCAACAATAAGCTTCTTCGTGCTGCGCTCCCTTTCACCAAGCTTTTGCACCATTTGGACATTGATTCCTGATTCAGGGTTGATATCGACGACTATTTTTTCAAAGTCGAGCAATAATACCATGCCGCCATTTATCTTAACGACCCCGATGATCTGGCTTTCAGCTCCCTGGTACAGTTCTGACGGCTTCTCAATTTTATCCCATGATATCCGATGGATCTGGGTAACATTCTGGACATGGAATACAACCTTCTGCTGGTTGAATTCTGCCACGATATATTTATCGGTTTCCGGACTCCCGCCCGCGGCAAGCCCGAGAGCTTCCGCTACATTGATGACTGGAAGCACCTCTCCGCGCAGCTCAATGATTCCCTCTACATTTTTGTGTGAACGCGGAATTTGCACAACAGGAAGAGGATTGATGATTTCCTTCACCTTGATGACATTGATTCCGAATTGATTGCCTCCAACTGTAAACTCGACGATTTCAAGTTCATTTGTGCCGCTTTCCAGCAAAATACCATTATTAGATTCCATTTTAATCTCCTGCCCTCTTCAAAAAAACTGGTCTCATTCTTTATATCGGCAAGAAAACGTCTCAGTTTAGCATTCCGGATATCAACCCTGCTTTACCTCATCTGGCTGCTGGATCTTCGAATGGACAATAAGGCCGATGATAGTAAGAATCATGAGTGATCCAAGAGCCATACGGCTGGCAGTATCTCCCCAGTCCGCGAAAATGAGTGTGATGCTGCCGTATAGGAAAGGGCCGATGATGGAGGAAACCTTCCCGGAAAAAGCAAACAGCCCAAAGAACTGGCCTCTTTTGTCCTCGGGTGTCAGCTCAACAATATAGGTCCTCGTTGTCACCCACATGGCTCCCAGGGAAATGCCAAACATGCTGCCGGCTGCCCAGAACATCGCTTCGTTGACAGCAAAAGTGGCTATGATAAGGGCTGCCAGAAGCAATATGCCGACAAATTTGACAGCCTTGTTCGCTCCCTTTGCTTTCGTGATATACCCGAAAACAAATGAACCGATGATGCTTGATAAGGTGGACACCAGATATAGCAGGATGAATTGGCCGGTGGAAAAGCCAATTATTGCCTTTGCATAGATAGCCATCATGGCAATGGTTGTAGCTATCGCATCATTCAAAAAGAAATAAGCAATCATGAAGGTAAAGACCGGTTTATACAGCTTCATCTCTTTAAAAGTCTGATAGATTTCCCTGTATCCCGACAAAAAAGATTCTTTCTTTAATTTAGCCGCAGGCTTCGGATTATCTTTTACAAAAAAGAATAGCGGCAGGGAAAATACAAGGAATAAAATCCCGGTAGGAATGAAGGCTTCATGAAAATTGTCATCTCCTATAAAAGGATAGACAGTGAGCCCTACTAAAGTACCGATATAGCCGACAGCAACACCAAAGCCGGAAATGAGAGGGATATTCTCCTTGGTCCCTATATCCGTAATCATAGAATCATAGAAAACCAGGCTGGAATGGAAGAAGAACTTGGCTATCACAAAGGAAACCACTACAAGCGCCAGGGACATTGGCAGCCCGAATAGGGTACTGTCCATGCTGCTTCCTGCAAAAACTCCCATCAGGATGATGGCCGCCACGGAAATGAGCGTAAATATGACAATGTATTTCTTCTTTCTTCCGGTCCTATCGATCATGACACCGAACAGCGGTGAAAATAAAACTAAAAAGAAACTTGCTACTGCGTTTGAATAAGAGATAAAAGTGCTGGCAATCTGATCGAGCACTTCGCTCGTTCCGACCACTTCATCCAGATAAAACGGAAAGAAAATAGTAATGATATTGGATGAAAATATCGTATTGGCAAAATCGTATAAAGCCCAGGATATAACAGGAAGTGTGAAATACAGCTTCCATGGGCTTATGCCGCTTCCTGCCTTAGCTGTCTGCTTCTTTTCCAGTGCAGGCATCCTTACAACCCCTTTTTTCTTTTTTCATTTCTCTTTTTCTTTTCCCAGTTTCATTGTATACCTGCTTGACTTGCCGGTAAACAGGCTGCAGAGCCTCTTTCTCTTTTATCCCCCTCTCTCCACCCATCATATATTCAATCTCTTAGTACAAAATACCTTTCTTTTTACAATTAATTTACAAGGAAACGCAACTCATATTAATTTAAGTTTTTCAATAATTATTCAGGACGAATATGGTATAATGACAGGAATTAATTTAAAGGTGGGGAACGATGAGGAGGAAGGAACAAAAAGAACAGACAAAACAGCTTTTATTTGACAGTGCGATCGAATTATTCAAAAAGCAGGGATTTCAAAATACGACCGTTCAGCAAATCAGCAATCATGCAGGGGTTGCCAAGGGGACATTCTTTAATTATTTCACATCCAAAGAAGCGGCGCTGCACGCAATTGGATCACATCAAATAGCTGTGCTGAAGGATTTTAAATCGGAATACGAATCCTGTACAAGCATCGAGGCGGCGTTTATGGCGCTCTTCAGCAAAATGGCAGCCGTCAATGAAGAATATGGCCCGAATCTGCTGCTATCTATTTTTCATATAATGACGGTTCAGAAAGACTTTCAGCATTCTGAGCTCAAAATGACCGGATTTTTCAAGGAGTTCCTGGCCAGCATGATTAAGGAAGGCCAGGAATCCAACGAGTTTTCCAGCTCCATAGATGCGGAGCCCTTTGCGCAGATGATTGTCAACTCTTTCTTCGGAACCCTTTTTCATTGGGTCCATCATTATGAGCAGGAATCACTGGAAGAACTGATGGCCGGCATGGCTGGGCTTTATCTTTTCAGATTGAAGAGCTCACACCATTAGCGAAGGGGCTGATCTCCTTTGGCTATTGGGAGGCTCAGCTGCTTCGGGCATTCAAGAACTGCTCCACCTGCTCTTTATGGTGCAGATCATGTTCAGCAAAATCAATGAAATATTCTCTTGCCGAAAGTTTATTGCCGCCAATGAAGAATTCCTTATCCAGGTCGCTTTCTTCCAGGCCTGCAAGCATTTGAATGATTCTGGCCCTCGTTTCGGCAAACCGGCGGAGAATCTCCTCTTTGGCGGTCCCGCTCAGGGCGTAAGCCTCTGCTTCATCATTGATCTTTTGAAAATCAGGAAAGCCGGGAAGCTTAGCCCCTTCTGCAAAGTACGGAAACCTTTCAGTTAAGGAATATTGATCCCAGAACAGCATATGGCTGACAATAGCAGCCGGCGGCCATTTACCCTCGGCTGTCGGTGCAAGCCATGCCTCATCACCCGCTTCTTCCAGAGAAAGAACCCATTCTGAAATACTTTCATTATGTTCTATCAAATCTTGTTTCTTCACCTGAGATGCACCTCCTCTTACTAGTTAATACATTCATCAGCTTACTCATAAAATCCTTTTTCCCTAAAAAAAAAAAGGCAGCCGCAATTGCTTGCGCCACCTTTTCCCCAGCATTATCATTCTCAATTTCTTACAACAACCGTGCCGGCAATCATATCATGCAGAGCCTGCTTTCTTTCCGTAAAAGCTGCCAAAATATAGCCAATCAGCAAAATTTGCGATAAAAAGGCTTGTGCCATATATCTGCCAAGCGCTCTCCAGAAAGTAATTCTGTTCCCTTGAAGGTCTGTTACTTTCAGGCCGACAAGCTTCTTCCCTAAAGTCGCCTGCCATTTAGATGCGTGCATTCCTGCAAAATATGCTACCGCGATTACAGTGCCGATCAGTAATGTCAGCAGCAGCGCCCCGAAGTAGCGGCTGATAAAGTCTATAGTCTCTGCCTCTGTCATCTCTCCGGATTCCATATAGGCCGGGTCAGTGAATGAGGACATGACTGAATCTGAGGTGCCGAGAAAGACGACAAAGATGATCGTTGTTATAATGCCGATTGGAATTCCCACTATGATGCCGTCAATCAGGTAGGCCCCGAATCTGAGCCAAAAACCCCCATACTCCTTTGGTTCTGAATAATTCTGTTTTTCAAATGCTGCCTCCACCAAAATACCTCCCTTACCATTATCAATTTCATGTTAAAGGTTTCCCTGCCGATATTCAATAGCTGTTTTTTCCTTAAATAAGCCATAATTGGAATATCGAACCACCACCTTTTACCCCGAAGCTAAATATCTGAAACAGCCTGCATGGTTACAATTCATTAAATCTGATAAAATATTGCTATTGAATACCACAGCTGGGCATCATCTTCTCTCCAGCACTTTCTGTAGGAGGTACATATTTTGGAACATTTGATCAATAAAAACGTGCAGCAAATTGAAATATCAGGCATCAGGAGATTCTTTAATATGGTTGCAGGGACGAAGGACATGATTTCCCTCACCATTGGACAGCCTGATTTCCCTACCCCTCTTCATGTCAGGGATGCTGCAATAAAAGCGATTGACAGCGGCTTTACATCCTACACCCATAATGCCGGTGATATTAGGCTGAGAGAAGCGGCTGCCTCTTTTGTCCGGCAAAAATACAAGATGGATTATAATGCTGAAAATGAAGTGATTGTGACAACTGGCGCCAGCGAAGCGATCGACATTGCGTTCCGAACCATTCTTGAGGAAGGAGCCGAAGTGATCCTCCCCGGGCCGGTCTATCCTGGGTACGAGCCGATTATAAGACTGTGCGGTGCCGTGCCGGTACACGCCGATATAAGGGACAGCCGGTTCCGGTTTACTGCAGAAGTTATCCGCAGGCATCTCAGCCCGAAGACCCGCTGCATTGTTTTGCCTTACCCCTCCAATCCGACCGGCGTCAGCCTCACCGATGAAGAATTGGCAGAAATAGCGGACCTTGTAAAAGGCAGGGACATTTTTATACTGGCCGACGAAATATACAGCGAGCTGAACTATGGCAGGCCTCATACATCGATTTCCTCCCTGCTTCGGGAGCAGACGATCGTCATTAACGGACTCTCTAAATCCCACTCCATGACAGGCTGGAGAATCGGCCTGCTGTTTGCGCCGGAAGCCATAGCAAAGCATATCCTCAAGGTCCACCAGTATAATGTTACCTGTGCTTCTTCCATCTCCCAGATGGCCGCCCTGGAGGCTCTGACAGAGGGAATCGATGATGCTGTTCCGATGAGGGAAGAGTATCTGTCAAGAAGGGATTATGTGTACGGCCGCCTGGTAAACATGGGGCTGGACGTTGTCAAACCCGACGGCGCCTTCTACATTTTCGTCAAAATTCCGGAGAAGAATATTACTTCTTTTGATTTTTGCCTGAAGCTTGTAAACGAGGCAGGAGTCGCTTTCGTTCCCGGAAGCTCTTTTTCGGAGTTAGGAGAAGGTTATTTCCGCCTTTCCTTTGCCTATTCGAAGGATACGCTTAAAGAAGGGCTGGATAGGCTTGAAGCCTATCTTGGCAGGCTGGACAGGTAGAATTGGAGAAACCCGCAGTCCTTAGACTGCGGGTTCCTTGCTGCACCATCCTGGCCTTAAGTTTCTTTATTTGTTCCAATGCTTGTACAGGGCCTGTGTTCCGCTGTCTTCTTCCCCTTTTTCAGCAAGCTCCCTGTAGAGCGATTCCGAGAGAGCAAGTCCGGGAGTATCCATGCCCATTTTCCTTGCTTCTTCCAGGGCGATATAAATATCTTTCAGAAAATGCTTTATGTAAAATCCCGGCTCGAAGTTCCCTGCAATCATTCTTGGTGCCAGATTGGACAACGACCAGCTGCCGGCTGCCCCTGCAGAAATGCTTTTCAGCACTGTCTCTGGATCAAGCCCTGCCTTTTCTGCATAGACAATCGCTTCACTGACACCGATCATATTGGATGCAATGGCAATTTGATTGCACATCTTCGTATGCTGGCCCGCTCCAGCCGGTCCCTGGTGGACAATATTGCTTCCAAGCACCTCCAGCAAAGGAAGCAAAGTGTCAAAGTCATCCTTTTCCCCGCCTGCCATGATGGACAGCCTGCCTTCCCGCGCGCCGATATCGCCGCCTGAGACAGGTGCATCAATGGCTCTCAGCCCCTTCTGACGGGCTCTTTCAAAGATTTCTTTGGCTAAAGTCGGAGTAGATGTTGTCATATCAATCAAATATGTATGTTTTTTCCCATGAGCAATCAAGCCTTCTTCCCCAAGAAAAATCTCTTCCACATCCTTCGGGTAGCCGACCATTGTAATGATGATATCAGACGTTTCGGCTATCTTCCGGGGGGATTCTGCCCATTGGGCGCCCAGTTCCAAAAGCTCTTCCGCCTTGGACTTTGTTCTCGTATACACAGCCAGTGAATAGCCTGCCGCAATCAGGTTCTTAGCCATGCTATTCCCCATAACCCCTGTACCAATGAAGCCGATGGCTGTTTTTTCAGGTGACACCATTTTCATTCCCCTCTCTGCTTATATCTGCATTTAGATTGTAGCATATTGGCATAAAATCAGCTTTGCAGAAGCCCTGACACATTCTGTTCTGTTAAATGACAAAAGACCGGGCAATTCCTGCCCGGCCTATCCCCAATTTTATGCGCGTAAAGCTCTTTACCCGCTATATGGGACCGCAAACCCTAAAATTGTGTTGAAAAGTTAGTCAGATATGCTTCCGCAATGACTTTTTGATCATTATACACTTCGACCGATACAGCCTGATCCATGGAGACCATCCTTTCAATATCCGAGGAGAGCAAATCTTGCTTAAGAGGGATTGGTTCCATATAAACCATTTTCTCTTCGCCATTTTCTTCAGCTTCCATATACTCTCCATCATAAACAGATTCTGCGCCGTAAATGATTTCTTTTGTACCGAGCGCCTTTGCAAGCTTTTGGTTATGTATTAATACCTTTACCTTGAACAGCTCTTCCCCGCTTAAGATCTGGCTGTTAAGCTTAAAGCGGAACTGAAGCTCATTCTGGTTCGTCAAATAAGCTTCTGCATGCTTGTTTACAATCGCCTTGTCGTCTGCAGGCATGCAGCCTGGCAAGATGGCCGCAGACAATAGGAAGAGGAGCGGCATCAATAGTTTCATAAACACACCTCCTTGCCATTACCATTTCCTATAGTCTGCTGTCTTAAACGCTAATTTTTAAAAAAGGGAAATTCCGTCATTTCAGACCAATCAAAAAGCCGGGATTCTCTCCCGGCTTTTTCTTTAGATTGATTTAACCATGCCCCCATCCACAAGAAACGAACTTCCTGTCATATAGCTATTTGCATCCGAAGCCAGAAAAACGGCAACTTTTGCAAACTCTTCAGGAGTCCCATAGCGATTGAGCGGGATGGATTTTTCTGATTTCTCCTTCATCTCCTCAGGTGAGACACCCGCTTTTTCCCCATTCACCTGATCCAGATGCTTCACCCTGTCCGTGTCAATTCTCCCCGGAGCCAGTGTATTCACAAGGATGCCGTATGGAGCAAATTCCTGTGCCAAAGTCTTGGAAAGCCCGACTATCCCTGTCCTGAATGTATTGGAAAGCACAAGGCCAGGAATCGGCTCTTTAATGGAGGAAGAGGCAATATTGATGATTTTCCCGCCGTTTTTCTTCAAGTACGGCAGTGCTTCCCTTATATTTCGCACATATGAGAGCAGGTTCAGTTCGAAAGATTGGAACCATTCTTCATCTGAAAGAGTTTCAAAAGAGCCGGAAGGAGGGCCTCCTGCATTATTAACCAGGATATCGATTCCTCCAAAACGTTCAGCTGCAGCTTTCACCATATTCTTTATATCGTTTTCAGAAGTGACGTCTGCACGTATGAACTCTACCTCACCGCCCAGATTCTCAAGCTCTGACTTAACTTCCTTCAGCTTTCCCTCATCCCTGCTTGCCAGCATAACATTCGCGCCTTCTTGCAGAAGCGCCTTTGCGATTGCCTTTCCCAGCCCCTGGCTGGAAGCAGCGACAAGCGCTGTTTTTCCTTTTAGGTTCAATTCCATTAGTCAGCCTCCTGTACATGTAGTTATAGCAATATTATACAGAATATACAGGCAAATTACACAGATTGTGCATCAGGCATCCTGCCGGCACTCTGTCCGGCTCAATGGAGGACCCTGCTTAAAAAGGGGCTTTGTGAAATATACAGTTCATTCCTCTGTTTTTCTTTCAATTGGCGATATCTATCCTGAATAAAAAAGCTGATGATCATGCTAATCATTTTTATCAGCATCCTTCCGTTTCTTATGTTTTAATTATAAAAACCTGGAAACGGATGAGTAACAATCAAGAGGATGGATTTTTCTCATCCTCTGGTCTGAATGCTTTCTCCTCCTATGGCGGAGGTTTATGGACAAAAAAATACCGACTGGCATTGCCAGTCGGTCAGTAAGGGGGGAAAATGAGAATGATCAGCTTACTTACATCTTGCTTAAGTGCTTACTCTGCATATACCCCGTGATTATCCCGTTAAAACCTTTTTTTAAAAAAGTTTTTATTTTTGTGTGGCCTGCTTAACAGCTGCCACTACTTCCTCTGCAGTCCCCATCTGAAGCGCCTTTTCGGCAAGCTCTTTCATTTCTTCCGTTGACAGGCGAAGAATTTGCGAGCGTGCTTTCAGTATGGAAGTGGCACTCATGGAGAACTCGTCCAAACCGAGGCCGAGCAGAAGCGGAATGGCAGTCTCGTCCCCTGCCATCTCACCGCACATGCCAGCCCATTTGCCTTCTTTATGAGCTGCATCGATCACCATTTTTACAAGGCGCAGAATAGCCGGATTATATGGCTGGTATAAATAAGATACCCTTTCATTCATCCTGTCAGCTGCCATTGTATACTGAATCAGATCGTTCGTGCCGATGCTGAAGAAATCAACCTCTTTGGCAAACTGATCGGCAAGGACCGCAGTCGATGGAATTTCGACCATGATGCCAAGCTCAATCTTGTCAGCTGTTTTCACGCCTTCAGATGAAAGCTTTTGCTTTTCCTCTTCAAGGATTGCTTTCCCCTGGCGGAATTCATCCAGAGTGGCGATCATTGGGAACATGATCTTCAGATTGCCGTAAGAGCTCGCTCTAAGCAAGGCTCTCAGCTGCGTACGGAAGATATCCTGTTCTTCGAGGCAAAGGCGGATCGCACGGAAGCCTAGGAAAGGATTCATTTCCTTCGGCAGGTTCAGGTAAGGAAGCTCTTTATCCCCGCCGATATCCAGTGTACGGACAACAACAGGCTTTCCTTCCATCCCTTCAAGGACAGCTTTATAGGCTTCAAACTGCTCTTCCTCTGTCGGAAGCTGGTCCCTGCCCATATAAAGGAATTCTGTACGGTAGAGGCCTACAGCCTCACCGCCATTATTGATGACTCCTTTAAGGTCCTTAGGCGTTCCGATATTGGCTGCCAGTTCTACATGATGTCCGTCGGCAGAAACCGTCTTTTCGTTGACAAGCTTTGCCCATTCAGCTTTCTGAGCTTCAAAGGCAGCGTTTTGCTCTTTGTAGCTTTCAATCGCCTCAGGTGTAGGATTTACATGAACCTGGCCGGTAAGACCATCAACAATCACCATATCGCCATTCTGGATTTCCTCTGTAGCTGTCTTAGTGCCGACAACCGCAGGTATTTCCATTGAACGGGCCATGATGGCTGAATGGGACGTCCTTCCGCCGATATCAGTTGTAAACCCTTTAACAAACTGCCTGTTCAACTGCGCAGTATCAGATGGCGTCAAGTCTTCTGCAATGATGATCACTTCTTCGGCAATCATGCTAGGGTTGACGACCTGGACTCCAAGCAAATGGGAAAGCACACGCTTGGTGACATCGCGGATGTCTGCTGCGCGTTCCTTCATATACTCATTGTCCATTTGTTCGAACATGCTGACGAACATATCAGCTGTTTCCTTCAATGCCTGTTCAGCATTCACTTTTTCTGTCTTGATCTTGTCTTCGATGGGTGATATTAATTCCGGATCGCTGAGTACCAGGAGATGTGCATCAAAGATGGCCGCTTTATCTGCGCCCAGGTCTTTTTCCGCTTTCTCCCTGATGGCCTCAAGCTCTGATTTGGAAGTGGCCAAAGCCTGCTGAAAGCGGCCGACTTCATTGTCTGCATCCTCAACCGTCTTTTTGCTGAAAGACAGATCAGGTTCTACCAAACGGTATGCTTTAGCAATCGCAATGCCGCTTGAAGCTGCAATTCCCTGTAGAAAGCTCATTATTCAGCAAGTCCTTCTTTTGTTAGAGTGTCTTCAAGTGCTTTTACAGCCTCAGCTTCGTCGTTTCCTTCAGCAATGATTTTAATATCAGCGCCCTGGCCGACACCAAGAGACATAACACCCATGATTGACTTTAGGTTAACCTTTTTTTCTTTATATTCTAAATGCACATCAGAATCGAATTTGCTTGCAGTTTGAACCAATAATGTAGCTGGACGAGCATGGATTCCAGTTTCAGCCGTTACTTTGAATTGTTTTTCAACCATTGAGATCAGTCTCCTTTAGAATTAATTAATAATTATAGCAAGATGTATATGAGTTTGTTGCCTACTAACTTAATCTAACCGATTTATGCCAAAACGACTAAGCAGTTGCCGGAAACGCCCATAAAAGCCGCATCCCGTTCTAAATGGAACAGGCCAAAAGCGCCAGTACATATTGCAGTTATTTATCTACGCAATAGTATTTTTTCCATCTATGGTTTATTCATGTATGAAATTAAGTATAGTTTAGTCGCCTTTTTTTCAAGTCATCAGACAACCAACATCTCAAAAAAAAGAATAGCATTTCCTCCCGTCTTAGACAACGTTAATGCCTTATTTTTTAAGGATTTGCAGGTATTTTTTTTATGAAACGCTTTCATTTGCCATTGTTTTCTTTTCTTTACCCAAAAAGAGGATATTATAACTTACTCTCAGCTTATTAATGGCAGCCTCATATTCATATAGGGTGTTCCCTGTCCCATGGGACTGCAGCTTAGCGATTTCTTTTACGCATCTTGCAAGCAGTTCGGCTGCCTGCTTCAAATCCTTCGCCCTGAATTCAGTCCGGTCTTCGACCAGCTGCTCCAGTATTGAATCTGCAAGATCCACGATCCTGTTCAGACGTTCTTGTTTTGTTAATTCCATTCCGCCGCCTCCTCCGTGCTTTTTAGATTTATATGCCGGAGGCTTCTTTAGATGTTAGGATTTACGTCCTTTCAGCTGCTTTTTTTGGAAAATGCCAAGAAACCTCGCTGAAGATAGTTCCCCTTCCTTAACAAGATGCAAATGGATCCGCTTCAGATCTTTTTTCAATAAGGCAATCTCTTTTAGAAAAGCAGCAGCTTCAGCGGCATCAGCCAGCTTTTCTCCGTATCTTACTTTTTCATATATGCTGCTGGTAATGGGGTCAACATGCAGGCCGATCCTGTTCATCCACTCCGGAAAGCTTTCGGACTGCCTTCTGCCGAGCTGCAGTTTATCACTGTATGATTCGAGCTGGTATATCTCCCTCCTGACAGGGTCTAAAGGCGCCTCTGTCCGTTTTTTTCCGCGGTCCATGCCTCCATTACTGCCAGGCTCCCGCTCGACAGTGATATATGATTTCTCTTTATCCTGCATCGCATTTCCGGAAGTTTTCTTTCTTTTTTTATATAGATAGTACATGATAAAAATAAGACTGGCTGCAGCAGCTGCTGCCAGCACCATTTCAAATCCCTGGCCCTGTTCTTCCATTAAAGGCTGTTCCCTGCTCTCACCCAGCTGCTGATCCTGGCTTTCAGGCTCTTCATTTAAAGAAACGCTCCAGTCGCGTTTTTCGGCCCATTGGAAAAATGGGGATGCAGCTGCGCCAAAAAGATAAGCAACGCCCCTCATCATAGAAAAGAACAGCCCGGTGACAGCGGGAATAGCAGCAACAGCCGCCGCTCCAATTGCAAAAACCCCCAGCATGGCAAGTACAAAATCACGAATCAGAAGCCCTTTGTTTTTTCGGGAAGTTCCGGAGGCAGCCAATCTTGAAAAAAATCCTGCTACAATAATAAAGGCTTCCTGCAGGACGACCATCCAAACCAACTTGCCAATCCATGTGCGATCCAGGAAAACAGCCGCCAGGATAACGGCAAAGCCCCCCGCGAAAACCAGCAGGAAGAGATTGCTGTCAGAACTTCCTTCAGGGTCTTTATAGGCAGCTTCTGTCCTCCAGAATACAAGTACCCCGAAACATAGCAGTGCGAACCAGGAGAAGCCCAGAAGGGTTCCAGCAATGAATATAAAAGGCAGTACAGCGGCAAAAAACAGCAGGCTCCCTCTGCTGCCGCCGGCATTCAGCAGGAAGAAATACAGCACGGCTGATGATGCCAGGAGAGAAAACGAATATAACACCGGCAGCATGTCGCCTGAGGGCATAAACACTGGGCAGAGCAGCATGCTTGCAAGAGCAGCCTCCGAAATGAGCGTCATATAGGGATGCCATGTGATTCCGGGCAATTAAATCACCTCTTTATGAATGGGTTTCGGAAACGGCTTTATCCAGGCTTTTTGCTCCAGCAGCTGCATTTCGAGCACTGTAAAACCTTTCTGTTCCAATTCTTTAAAATACTTATCTCCAGCCTGCGGCTTTAAGCCTCCATGGATAATATAAGGCTGCAGGGCAAAATGCCTTGTATAATGGGCAGCCATCTTGTCATATGGATACAGGACAGAATGATAGCCTGCAACCGCAAAGCTTTCCAGCACCTTCTGGAGATGCGCCTTTCCGGTCCCGGCGGGAATATATTGAAAAGGGACGGGTCCTGCTGTCCGGATATTCATGCAAACCGCAAAGGGAATCCCTTCTTTTACAGCTGTGTATGCAAGCTCGGCCGAACAGCTCAGAAGCTCCTCAAGCCTCGGAGTAATGGAGTATCCTTCGGAAAGATTCAAAGAAAGCAGCAGGCCTTTTTCAGAAACATTTTCATATACCTTGGTCTGGATGCTCCGGCTCCTTGCCGTTGCTTTCCAATGAATTTGATTGAAGCTGTCGGTGGGCACGTAATTCCTCGTGCCGGCAGGAGACAAAACATCCTGAAATAGTGTATGCCTGGCAGCCTCATTTCCTGGTTTTGCTGATACAAACTGTTCTTTGTTTTCTACAGGCAGCCTTTTCGGATAGATGAGCGCTTCCTGAGCCATCATTGTCCTGTATTCCAGCACTGTCTCGCCAAAACCGAAGAAATGGGGAATCCGAAGCTCCATGCTGCGGATTTTCGCAAGCCCCCTCCTGCCGGCTGAAAATGGAATCCGGACTGAATATTCCCCTTTTCTTGGAAGAGTGAATGGGATGGATAGCTCGTACTTTGAAAATCTCGGCTGCTGAACCCCTTTCAAGGGGATTACAATATCATCGAAATAGACGTAGAGCCGTGCATTCAAAATGGGAAGTCCGTTATTTACAAAATCCAGCTCCCATTCATGATGCTCTTCAATAAACATCCGTTTCCTGACAGCTTTATTTTCAAATTCGACTCCTTCCCCCATTTTCTTCAAATAATAATTATTGGCAAGGAGGACACAAAAAAACAAACTGGACATCAGGAACAAAATTGCCGAGGTCAGATAAAGGCTAAGCAAAACCAGCAGCAGGGCAAGTGCAGACATAATCTGCAAGGACCTGTTTTCGACCGTATACTTTTTCCACTCCATTCTAGCGGGCACCTGCTTCAACAGGGACTTCAACGGAATCAATAACTTTTTTGATCACTTCTTCCTCTGTGCTTGTAAGGGATGCTTCGGCGGTAAGATAGATTCTATGTGCCAGCACATATGGAGCCATTTCCTTGATATCCTCCGGGACGGCATATTTTCTGCCTTTTATCAGTGCAGCACCGATTGCAGCCCTCAGCAGGGCAAGCGACCCCCTTGGGCTGACCCCAAGTTCGATGGCAGGGGTTTCCCTCGTCTTCCTGACAATTTCGAGCAGATAACCTTCAAGCTCTTCCGATATATGTATCTGTGCTGCTGCCTCCCTCAATAAAGCGAGTTCCTGCCGGCTTACAGCCTGTTTTACGGCAGCTGACTGCCTCCTTTTTCCCTTTATTATCATCCTTTCTTCTTCAAGGCTGGGATAGCCCAGTTTAACCCTCATGAAAAAGCGGTCAAGCTGTGCTGCCGGCAGCGGAAAGGTCCCTTGCTGCGACTCTGCCGGATTCTGCGTCGCAATGACCATAAAGGGTTCTTCCGCCCTGAATGTATGTCCGTCAATCGTTACCTGGCGTTCCTCCATGGCCTCAAGCAGGCTTGACTGTGTCCGCGGGGTAGCCCTGTTTATTTCATCAGCAAGTACAATATTGGCAAGGATGGGTCCTGGGCGGAACTCAAATTCATGGTTTTTCGGATTGAAAAATTGGATTCCTGTAATATCACTCGGAAGTACGTCCGGTGTAAATTGAATCCGCGAGAACTTTCCTCCAAATGTTTCAGCGAATGTTTTTGCCATGAGTGTCTTGCCTGTTCCAGGCACACTTTCAAGAAGCACATGGCCATTGAAGATGAGCGAAATCACCAGCAACTCTGCTTCTTTATCCCGGCCGACAATCACCTTTCCTATTTCTCTTTTCAGTTTTTCTATTTGATCAAGCATTTGCACACCTCTATTATTCTAATATTTTGTCTTTTTAAATATAACATGAAATTATACAAGCATAGCAAGTGATTGGAAGAAATAGACTCAGCAGAGAAAATGGTTGCAAAAAAGGCGGTCTGGTGATTCAATAAACTTACAAGAATTAACAAACAAATATATGAAGGTGATCATATGAGATATAAACGGGATGAGCCGTTCCGGTTTCAATTCCCTAAGCCGCTCCATGGGTCCTTCAGGATTATAAAAATTGACGATAAACCGGTTGAGGCAAGGCCAGGCACAGCGGAGATAATGGATTTGAGCCCGAACGGCCTGCGTTTCAAGGCTTCCATGGACCTTCCGGTAAGAGAAAAAAAGCTGATGATGGAAATGTCTTTCATCATTAACGATTCTCTTATCACCATGACCGGTGAGCCGGTATGGCAAAAGCACGAATGGAATAGCAGCACCTATGGCTTCGTATCTGCAGAAGGCAGCGAAAAAAGCCTTGAGATTATCCAGCAGCTTAAAGAGTATGCCAGAAAGGCTGCCGGCTCTTACAAATCAAGATAAAAAACTCCAGCGCATTCTGCTGGAGTTTTTTTTACTGGAACTTTACGTTCATGCAACGGAAACATTATGAATCACCTATATGATGGAATAAACCACTTGAGGAGGCTTCATATGTTTTCCCATCTCTTAAGCTGCCTGATTTTCGTTGGGACTATTTTCATTTTCAGCATCCTGCTGCTGCGGAAAAACTAGAAGGAATCCTGCTATTCCTCGTACATCATTTTCCTGGTCATTCCCCCATCGACCACGATGTTTTCGCCCGTTACAAAATCGTTTTCCGGATCACAAAGGTAGAGGCAGCAGCGCGCTATATCAGACGGTTTACCTACTCTTCCTGAAAGATGCTGCTTATGGTCCTTTTCCCGCAATTCATCATAATGCTTTGTTTCAATCCAGCCCGGGCTGATGGAATTAACCCTGATTCCCTTGCCTGCCAAGGTTCTTGCCAAAGCGTGGGTAATGCTCGTGATCCCTCCCTTGGATGCAGAATAAGCCTCTGTGTCAGGCTCAGACATGGACGCCCGGGTCGAAGCCATATTTACGATTGAGCCTCCACTTTTCATCAGCTTCACTGCTTCCCTGCTGCAGAGGAAAACGCTCCGCAAATTAGTCTGGAGGATCTCATCCCATTCATCCAATGTCATCTCCGTAAATGAAATAAACTTTGAAATCCCGGCATTATTGATAAGGATGTCTATAGTTCCAAACTGAGCGGCTGCCTTTTCCATGGCAGTTATAATGCTTCTTTCATCTCTCACATCTGTATACACAAAAAAGGCTTCCCTGCCTTCGGATACCAGCTTCTCCTGAAGCTCAGCCCCTTCCTTTTCGGCTATATCTGCAATAACTACCTTTGCACCTTCTTCAGCAAATGACTTGGCAATGCCCTTGCCAATCCCATTTGCACCACCGGTTATGAACACTGTCCTGTCTTTAAACTTCATTGCTCCATCGACTCCCTTCCTATATATATTGAGCCTTCAGATATATATTGAGCCTTCAGCTGCGGGGCTCAGATAGATATTGATACAATACATCTCCGCCTCGCTGGCCAATGCCGCGGAAATGCTTAAAGTCCGGGCGGCTGACAAGCACCCTGCGAAACTCAAGGAAGTCTTCCTTTTTTACATAGTACTCCGCAAGTTCACCGTCTTTGAGCTTATCTAGCAATTCATTCACCAAGTTTTGTTCCAAGCCAATACCTCCTTTTCACATACTTACTGTATACCAAATTACTATAAGAATTTCCACGGAAATACTTGCAGAACACAGTTATGCAATACCCTTATGTTTCAATCCGAAAAATGGAAGTTTCAGTTAAAAATGTTCAAAATTCTTTACGAAATTCAAAAAGTAGTGCAAAATGTTAATAAGCTTTTAGAGAAGAAACAAACACGGGAGAGGGAGAGGATGTATGAAGAAAGCAGAAGTCGGAAACGTGATTGAATTCAGGGAAGGCTTGAAGGGCATAGTTGAAAAAGTGAACGAAAATTCGGTGATTGTCGATCTTACATACATGGATGACTATCGTGATCTTGAGTTAGAGCAAAGGACTGTTGTTAACCATAAAAACTATAAAGTCATTAAAGAATCGGTATTCTAATCGTAAAATGTAAGCGCTGCTATAATATAAAGTAAAAAAAACTCCGCTGCCAGGCGGAGTTTTTTTATTTGCCTGCAAGGCGGGCTATTTCATCCGATTCATATATCATTGCAGCCTTGCGGGCTTCCTTATCACGGATTGCGGCCGCTGCCATCCCTTTTGCCACATCTAATGCCTTGATGGATTTATACTTTTGAAGCTTTCCCTTCATAAACGGCCCTGCCGCCCTTAAGAAAACCTCGCCGGCCTTTTCCCCCAGCCTGAACTCCGCCCTATCGCCGACAAGAAGGGACGGCCGGAAAATGTGGAGGCTGAAAGCATTCAGTGTCTTAAGCTGTTCTTCCATCTGTCCTTTTACCTTATTATAAAAAAACTTAGAATCCGGGTCTGCCCCCATTGACGATATAATCAGGAATCTGGCTGCACCTGCTTCTTGTGCAAGATGTGCCGCCTTTAAGGGATACTCTAAATCGGTTGCCCGAAAAGCGTCTTTGCTTCCCGCCTTCTTAATCGTTGTGCCAATACAGCAGAATATATCGTCAGCCTTGAAGGCATCCCCCATCTCCTCCAGCCTGCTGAAGCCCCCAATGTATACCGTCAGTTTAGGATGTTCTATGCTGAGCGGGCGTCTGCTGATCACTTTTATTTCTGAGTACTGGCCGCTGCCCAGGAGCAGCTCCAAAAGATGGCCCCCTGTCAAGCCGGTAGCTCCTAAAATTAGTGCTTTTCGCATCTTTTTCCCTCCTGTATGCTGTTAAAAACAGTTGTATGAACAAAAGTAGTAGCAGAGTACTTTCATTTTTTGATAAAATAGTGATTGGTTTGTTAGAACACCAATAAATTGTACGAGCCAACAGCTTACTTACTGATTATACAGCACAAGAAGCATTGCACCGTAAACCCGCATTTATATTTTCCACCTGGCTGAAAGGAGATCATGAATGAAAATTGGCTCAATTGATATAAAACTGATCCTGGGGATCATGATTGCCCATTTGTTACTGTTTTTCACTTTTCAGGACAGGGCAGTATTTTGGTATATATTCACCGCTTCCATGCTGTTTCTGATCAGCTATTCAATTATGGCAGAAGAAGTGGAGGATGAGGCTTCTTTCCGGTCTTACCTTTTCTTTGGAGCAGTTTCCGGGGTACTCCTCTATGGATTATTCTGGACAGGCCATTTTCTGATAGAGATTTTGAACCTGCCATTCGCAAGCCAAATCGGGAGATTGTACAGCCGGCTTTCCCCGGAAGTAATCTGGCAATATATCGTCCTGATCCTTGTCATCATTCCGGGCGAAGAAATTTTTTGGCGGGGTTTTGTCCAAAAACGCCTGCAAAGCTACATAAAACCAGGATGGGCAGTGATATCAGCTGCTTTGCTTTACGCCTCCGTCCATTTCTATTCCGGCTATCCGGTCCTTGCCCTTGCAGCATTTGCAGCCGGGCTGTTCTGGGGATATCTGTATGCCTGGAAGAAAAGCCTGCCCCTGGTCATTGTCTCTCATCTCATATTCGATCTATTAATTTTTATTATCTTGCCATTCAACTGATGAAATCAGCAAAATTTGTAACTTTCTGCAGATAACATCGTCTACTCTATTATAAAACTGCATGACATACAGGAGGAATGCCAAAATGAACACACTTCAAAAACTATTGCTGGCTACAGGGATCCTTTCACTTGCACTTGCCGGGTGCGGGACTACAGAGGACACAGGAAGTGAAGACAATGGAACCAATACAGAAGAAACAGCGGGCACAACAGACGGCACCCAGGAAACCGGTGACAATTCAAATGGTGAAGACATAGAGCAGACGGATGATCAGTCTGAAGGAGAAGAAAACGAGGAGACAGGCAGCTCTGAAATGGAGCAGGAAAAATCCCTGTCATACCAGGTGAATGGAGAAACGATGGAAGAAACTGCAGTCCTTGAAAAAAGCGACAACCAGAATTATTCTATGTATGTCCTTCCTTCATACGAACTGACAGCTGAAGAGCCTAATAAAGATGTACTCTATCTGACAGATAATGATCAAGTATTCATGAGGATTGAGCTGCTGCCGGAAGATACAGATTGGGAAATGGCTGAAGAGAACGCAAAATCCCAGCTGACAGCGGTAAGCAGTGAGGTGCAATCTGCGGAGGCTTCTGATGATGAATTCCTGCAGGATGCAATCATTTACGAAGCAGCTTCAGAAGAAGATAAAGCAGCGGTATACCTGATTAAAAACGGTGGACAGCCCTTAAAGCTGAGCATCTACACAAAAAATGATGCTGATCACACTGATGCATTTATTCAAATGGCAAAAACCATTTCAGCAGAGAAATAAGGAAAACAGGCCGATGAAACACCTCATCGGCCTGTTTTTTTTCATGCTTCTTTTTCTTCTGCAGGTTTTATCCAGAGCAGGACAATAAATAGAATGCTGACATATCCGAATATCGGATAAAGATAGGAAAGCAGAGTACTGTATTCTATCATGCTGATTAAACAGGTAATTAGATAAATTCCCCCGACCGACCAGATCGCCGGGATTGAAATATACTGCCTTATCTGCCTCTCCAGCCCGAAAATATTTCCTATTATTGAGGTAAAAATTTCTCCATAAATGACCAGTACAAACAGGCCGTAAAAACCGGATGCAAGATTTTTCATGATGACTGCCATTGGTATTTCATATACTTCCAGGTTAGGGAGCATTACAAGAGTCAGATGGCTTGATAAAAGGATGATGGTCAATGCCGCCCCTCCGATATACCCTCCCATCCTGATGGTCCGGTCATCTTTTATTTCAGCTGCAACAGGCACCAGCACCGCCTGTGCCAGGGCCAGATTGAGCGCGGTATAGGAAAATGGCGCGGCTACAGCTTTCCACCCATCCTCCGCAAACGGAATGAACAGCATCTGCTCCTTAAAGCCCGGGAGCTTTATAGAAATGAACATTAAGATAAAACTGAAGGCAATCATCATAGGCACTACAAACAAATTCACAGCAAACAGCCCTTTAATGCCGAGAATCATTACAACCACCGATAATATGATTGTTGCAAGCACCCCTGAGAGCTTGGACAATCCAAGCTGCTCCTGAAATACAGCTCCTGCGCCTGACAGCATGACAGCACATACGCCAAGGAGCATAATTAATGTCAGCACATTGATCACTTTTCCGAAATATCTGCCGAACAGATAATCATTCAGCTCCTGGTAGGACTTTGCATGTATCCGTGCTGAGATCCTCATCAGCTTTGTTCCCAGCATAATAAATATATATCCGCTCATCAGAATTCCGATCAGCCCGATAAACCCGAACCGGGTAAAAAACTCTACTATCTCCTTGCCTGTTGCAAAACCCGCCCCGACTACTGTACCAACATAGACAGCAGCAATCTGCAAGGCTCCAGTCCAATTTTTCACGAAACCGCCTCCTCCCCTTCATGTATATGACCGGCTTTTCCAACAAAGACGAGCTTTTCAAAACTATTCATTCCTTTGGCTTAAATTTCCAAGTCTTATTGCTTGAAAGTCAAATAAGGTCAAAGTATAATAAAATCAAAGTTAGTCAAAGATAGTCAAAGTCAACATATAGGAGGCATTGATTGATGAACTGTGAAAAATGTCAACAAAACCAGGCAACCATCCAATTAAGGTTTAATATAAATGGAAATAAAATAGAAACACATCTCTGCAGCAGCTGCTATCAGACCGAAAAGCAAAAAATGAACGCTTCCTTCGGTTACCAGAATCCCTTCGAGGCTTCCGGCATGGAAGACTTGTTCAAACAAATGGGCGCCGGTGAAGCTAGTGCCGGCAAGGGAATGAAACAGCAGCCAGGCAAAAAGCCAAACGGCTTTATCGAACAGTTTGGCAAGAACTTGAGCAATGCAGCCAATGCAGGCTTAATAGATCCTGTCATTGGCAGGGATGAAGAAATTGACCGTGTCATTGAAATACTCAATCGGAGAAATAAAAATAATCCAGTACTGATCGGAGAGCCCGGTGTCGGGAAAACTGCCATTGCAGAAGGATTGGCACTGAAAATATCTGAAAAGAAAGCACCCCGCAAACTGCTGAATAAAGAAGTTTATCTTCTTGATGTCGCTTCGCTTGTTGCCAATACCGGCATTCGCGGACAGTTTGAAGAACGGATGAAACAGCTTATCACAGAGCTGCAGGAAAGGAAAAATATTATCCTGTTCATTGATGAAATCCATCTTCTTGTCGGAGCAGGATCCGCCGAAGGCTCCATGGACGCAGGCAACATCCTGAAGCCTGCTCTTGCCCGCGGCGAACTTCAGGTAATCGGTGCGACAACTTTAAAAGAATATCGCCAGATTGAAAAAGACCCTGCGCTTGAAAGGCGTTTCCAGCCTGTTCACATTCAGGAGCCAACACAGGAACAAGCCTTAGAAATCCTGAAAGGCCTCCAGTCCAAATATGAGGACTTCCATGAAGTCACCTATTCGGAAGAGGCGCTGTCGGCATGCGTCACTCTATCAAGCAGATATATACAGGACAGATTTCTTCCGGATAAAGCCATAGATCTGCTGGATGAAGCAGGATCAAAAATCAATCTGACAGCAGAATATACACCAGGGGAAGAAATCGAGCAGAAGCTGGCTGAAATATCAGCTGCCAAAGAAGAAGTCCTGAAGAAAGAAGACTATGAAAAAGCGGCCAAGCTCCGTGAACAGGAAATCAAGCTTGAAATAGCATTGAACAATGATTCGGCAAAGAGGCCGGTAGTGGAAGCGGGACATATCCAGGAGATCATTGAAAGAAAGACCGGCATTCCGGTCGGCAAAATTCAGCAGGATGAACAATCCAAGATGAAGAACCTTGAAAAATCCCTTTCCGAAAAAGTGATCGGCCAGGAAGAAGCTGTTAAAAAGGTCGCAAAGGCAGTACGCAGAAGCAGAGCTGGATTAAAATCCAAAAACCGCCCAATCGGCTCTTTCTTATTTGTCGGACCAACCGGTGTTGGTAAGACCGAACTGACAAAAACACTTGCTGAAGAGCTCTTCGGCTCTAAAGACAGCATGATCAGGCTTGATATGAGCGAATATATGGAAAAACACAGCATTTCAAAAATTATCGGTTCCCCTCCGGGATATGTCGGCCATGATGAAGCAGGCCAGCTGACTGAGAAGGTGCGGAGGAATCCATACAGCATCATTCTGCTGGATGAGATAGAAAAAGCCCACCCTGACGTACAGCATATGTTCCTCCAGATTCTCGAAGACGGCCGCCTGACAGACAGCCAGGGAAGGACCGTCAGCTTTAAGGATTCTGTTATCATCATGACAAGCAACGCCGGTGCAGGACACAGGGAAATCAAGGTCGGTTTCGGCAGCAGCGAAGCTGTCAAGGAATCAGGAATTCTTGATTCTCTGGGCAGTTTCTTCAAGCCTGAGTTCCTGAACAGATTCGACAGCATCATAGAGTTCAAACAGCTTGAAAAAGACAGCCTGCTGAAAATTGTGCAGCTGATGCTGGAAGAGCTGAATACAGCACTCAAAGAACAGGATATGCTGCTGACTTTTACTGATGAAGCAGTTGAAAAACTGGCCGAGCTTGGCTATCATCCGGCGTTTGGAGCCCGTCCGCTTAGAAGGGCAATCCAGGAGCAGCTGGAAGACAAAATTGCGGACTTTATTCTGGAAGATCCATCATGCACACAGCTGCATGCAGACCTTTTGGATGGAAATATTGTGGTTACTGGAAAATAAAGATACAAATCAATTGCGAAAGGCATACAGAAGCTTAATACAGGCTTACTGTATGTCTTTTTCTGTTAGACATGAAAGTCGCTCAACAAAATCTGACAAATTGTGATAAAATTGGTTAATATACTAACCGAAAGGCACCCTAAGCATGAACAAAACAAGCCTGATAGAAAGCCGGAATCTGCTTTTGATACAGCTGCTCTGGCTGTTTTACATAATCGATACAGCTTTTTACACATTGGTCGATCAGCGCTATGATTTGCTGTGGCCGCCTGTCGGCCTTGGCTTTTGCCTGCTGCTCACCGGCCTCTATTATCTTAAGCCAAAGCCTCACTTCATGATGATTGTAATCCTGGCCAGTATATACAGTTATCTGTTTTACCTGAACCTGCAGCTTCCTTATCTGGTCAATTATATTTTTCTGGTGTTCGGGATCATTTTATCAGCCTTTTATCAGAGTTATCTTGCGCTTGGCATTTCCACCTCGCTGGCTGCTGCAGCCCTTATCATCCTGAATGCAGCAAATGGACATTTAATTGCAGAAATGTCCGGCCCTGAGGACCTGCCTTATATCCTCCTTTTTGCCCTGCTCACAAGCATTCTGCTGTTTTTCATGATCAAACACGCGAACAGGCTGTGGGAAAAAGCAGAGAGAAGCGAAATGGCTGCAAGGAAAGACCTGGAATCGACCAGATCCTATATCGACGCTTTTTTTGACAATACCAGCGATTCCATTGTAATTGCAGATGCAGAAAAAAGGATTCTAAGAATGAATAACAGTTTCTCCCTGCTGTTTCACTCCACAGCTCCAGAGCCTGGGGACAGCCTTGAAACCATCATAGCGGATGAAAATGGTAAAATCTCGGATATGCTGGATTCGGCGCTTCTTGGCCGCAGTATTTCCGGAGCTGAACTTTCCTTTCCGGGTGTCAGTGATGAGCCGAGCGTGCTAGAGGCGACCGTATCCCCTGTCTATAATGCTCAGCATAAAATTTTTGCAGTATCGATGGTCATAAGGGATGTTATTGAGAAGAAAAAGCTGGAAGAGTATCTGCGGAATTCTGAAAAACTGAAGGTCACCGGTGAAATGGCAGCGAGCGTCGCCCATGAAATTAAAAATCCATTAACCGTTATATCAGGATTTATACAAATGATTGGTGAAAAGGAGAATGACTATAGGCAATATATTTCAATCATCCATTCAGAACTGGAGCGGATGAACGGAATTATTAATGAATTTCTATATCTGTCCAAACCGCACACACCAAACATGAAGCCTCAGCCGCTGGAACCGCTGCTAAATGAAACAGCGCTCCTGTTTGAATCTGAGGCACATTATAAAAATGTGCACCTTTTGAAGGATATTCTTCCTGGATGCGGAACTGTCCTTTGCGACACCGGCAAGCTGAAGCAGGCATGCATCAATCTTGTCCAAAACAGCATCGACGCTATGCCGGAGGGCGGTGTTGTAAAGATCTCATGCAGACAGACCAGCACTGGTGAAGCAAGAATTTTAATCGAAGACAGCGGATGCGGAATGCCCGAAGAACTTTTGCAAAATATCAAAAAACCTTTTTTTACCACAAAGGAATCAGGTACTGGCCTCGGTCTGATGATTACAGAGCAGATTATCCAGCAGCATAAAGGCAGGCTCTCGATTACAAGCAGGATGGGCTCCGGCACAACAGCCGAAATCCATCTCCCCCTTTTTAAAGAAGATCTGGACAGCAACCAGTAAAATAGTAATATCTGCAGGACAAAAGCGCAAGAGCCTTGATCACCTTTAGGAACGCAGACTAAGAACGCCAAGTCCTGTGGCAACGTCGGCATGGCCAGCTTCCTGGGTGCCTCACGGAAAGGAATTCTTTGACTTTTTGGGAGGCTTGGTTTGTGATCCCGGCGCAGCTGCCGGACATTGATCAGGAATTGAAAATAATCCCCAGGATATACGATTTAAAATTTCCTGAACAGCAAGAAAGAGCCGGGGAATCCCCGGCTCATCTAATTTTACAGGCTTTTGTCATCTACAGAATTCAGCCAGCTTTCAATTTCACCAATCACGGATTCTACACAGCCTTCCTCGAATGGCGAAAGAAGATTGGCTTCCTTGACCAGCTCTGTGAAAGGAAGGCTTCCGCCTAATCCGCACAGCTTGACATAATCACTCCATGCCTCTTCCTGGTTTTCCCTTGAACGCTTCCAGAACTGGAAAGCGCAAATCTGTGCAAGTGTATAATCGATATAATAGAAAGGAGAATTAAAGATATGCCCCTGGCGCTGCCAGAAACCGCCATTCTCCAAATACTCATTTCCTTCATAGTCTTTATGCGGCTGATATTTCCGCTCAATTTCCCTCCAGGCCTGCTTACGTTCCTGTGGAGTAGCAGTGTGGTTTTCGTATACCCAATGCTGGAATTCGTCTACGCTTACGCCATAAGGAAGGAAAAGCAATGCAGAGCTCAGATGGGAAAACTTATACTTATCTGTATCTTCCTTAAAGAAATTTTCCATCCATGGCCATGTAAAGAACTCCATGCTCATGGAATGTATTTCCGCTGCTTCATATGTCGGCCAGTTGTATTCAGGAATTTCAAAATGGCTGCTGGAATATACCTGGAAAGCATGGCCGGCTTCATGTGTCAGCACATCGATATCACCTGAAGTGCCATTGAAATTGGAAAAGATGAAAGGTGCTTTATGGTTTTCAATATAGGTGCAGTAGCCGCCTCCTGCTTTCCCCTTCTTCGCCACAAGATCCATCAGCTGATTTTCATTCATAAAAGAAAAGAATCTGCCTGTTTCTTCTGAGAGTTCGTCATACATTTTCTGGCCGTTTTCAATGATCCACTCAGGGCTTCCCTTCGGTGCTGCATTGCCCGTCTTATATTGGAAAGGCTCATCATAGTATTTTAATTCATCAAGTCCGATTCTTTCCTGCTGGCGCTGCTTTAGCTTTGTCGCGATCGGGACTATATGCTCTTTGACCTGTCCGCGGAATTTGGCGACCATTTCTGCATTATAATCCGTCCGGTACATTCTGTAGTAAGCCAGCTCTACAAAGTTATTATAGCCAAGCTTATGTGCGATTTCTGTCCTGACTTTTACAAGGTCGTCATAGATACGGTCAAGCTCCTCTTCATTGTCAGCAAGGAATCCGAAACGTGCCTCCTGAGCCCTCTTTCTCATTTCCCTGTCGGTCGACTCAGTAAATGGCTCCATTTGGGCCAGTGTACGCTCTTCCCCTTCAAAATCGATCTTGGCGGAGGCCATCAGCTTCGTATATTCAGAAGATAGCTTATTCTCCTTCTGCATAAGTGGCAGGATTTCCGGCTTGAATACCTTCAGCTGGGCATCTGCCAGCGCAAAAAGCTGCTTACCCCATTTTCCTTCAAGTTCTGAACGAAACTTGGAATCTACCAGTTCTTTATAGTAATCTGTTACAAACCCTTCCAGCTGCGGCTGTACTTCATCCATATAGTCTTGTTCATTTTTATAAAATTCATCATTAGTATCAATTGAATGGCGGATATAGCATAAGTTGAACATTGTTCCGATATCGTTGCGAATCTGATTGATCTCTTTCATCGCTTCATTCTGTTCATCGGCACTTGCTGCCCCCCTGAACCTCTCCAGTGCAGCTTCAAATTTCCTTCCTGCTTCGTCCATGTCTGGACGGACATATGTATATTCACTGAATTTCATTCTTTTCCCCCCGAATAGCTTTATTTTAAAAAACCATACTAAAGATTCGACATCCAGCAGGAAAATCCTCCTAAAAAACAAAAAACACAGCAAGATCACTGTGCTTTGCTTTAAAATCTTCCGACAGATAAGCCGAGCTTCTTTAAAAGATCGATCGCTGTCTGCTTTTCTTCATTAGATAGCTCTGACATCAGTTCATGGATGAACTGCTCATGAGACGGAAAGATCTCCTCAATGAACGCTTTGCCTTTTTCTGTAATCTGGGCAAATGTCACGCGCCGGTCTGTCGGGCAGGCCACCCGGCGGAGGTACCCTTTTTCCTCAAGCTTGTCCACAACATAAGTAATACTGCCGCTTGCGAGCAGGATTTTGCCGCCGATTTGCTGCAGCGGCTGGTCTCCTTTGTGATAGAGCAGCTCAAGCACCGCAAATTCAGTCGGATTCAATCCGTATGTCTGAATCAGCTTATTGACATTCTCATTAACAGCCCTGCAGGCCCTTGATAAAACGATAAAAAGCTTTAATGATTGATTTACCTGTTCATTCCCCATTTTTAAACAGATCCTTTAACACGTTATTTTATCTCAAATTCAGCATTATTATAAGGAAGCTTGCCTCTTGTGTCAATTTTTGGGCTGCAATAAATGAGAATTGGCTGTAACCTTCCAGTTTGCATTCACTTCTGCCTTTACAGGCTGTTCTTTCCTGATATATTCAGCCAGCAGTTCTGTCATGTCCTTATGGATTTCCCGGATAACAGGTTTGTTCTTAAACATCCAGTAGCCGCCTCCTCCACCTGCACGGTAGTGGTTCATGACCACCTCAAACACTTCATCCATTTTCATGGCCTCTCCTCTGTGCTCCAAAACAGTGACACGGCTTCCTTCAGGCTGGGATAGATTCAGTTCATATTTGATCCCTTCCCACATATCATAATTATAATGCTGCGGCTTAGGCTTTGAAAATGACGGATTGACCGCAATTTCCCCATCTTCACCGACCCTGAAGTAGGAGGCAGACCTTTCCAGTGCATCTTTAATGTCCTGGCCTGTTATCTGCAATACAGCAAGTGTGTTTGGATAAATATAATTGGTCATGATATCTCTCATGGTCACCGTGCTGCTGAACCCGGGTGCTCCTTCATTGAACAGGGCTGTACAGGATATCTTTGCCCCGGAAGCATCCATCTGGACGCGGTTAACCAGTTCAATCAATGGATGCTCCCTGATCCTGGCTTCCAGTGGATCTGTGATCAGCATACTTTCTGTCAGAGAGCCGATTTCTTCATCAAGCCACTTTTGCGTTTCATTCTCGTAAAAGCTTGCATCGTGGATGATTTCCTTATCACACTCACCTTCATTGCTGATCAAAGATGAATCGAGGCCGGCGATTGTCCATTCATGGCGGACCTTTTCAAAAGTCACTTCTACTTTGCCCAAATGGCTTCCATGGGCTCCCGGCATGATGACCGGCACCCCGTTCACCTCTTTGCCAGACAGCCTCCTATGCTGATGGCCGGTAATCAGCAGATCGATTTCCGGAAATTCCATGCAGATCCTGTAAGCTTCATTTTCTCCTGTTTCCTCCTCCGCTTTGGCGCCTGTTTCCATATCCCGTTCAAAGCCTCCATGATAAGCGACCGCCAGGAAGTCGGGCTTTTCAGTTTCTTCTACATAAGGAATCCAGCGTGCAAGGGTCTCAATTGCAGAATCGAAGAAAAGTTCCTGGATATAGTCAGGCCTTTCCCAATTCGGGATATGGCTTGTTGTAATCCCCAGGACCGCAATCTTAAGCTCATTCATTTCCTTAATCATATAGGGCACTCCGAAATACGGCTCCTTCGTTGTCCGGTGCAGCACATTGGCGCTCAGCCAGGGGAAATTGGATTCGCTGGCTGCACTCTTGATCATTTCGATGCCATAATTGAATTCATGGTTGCCGATTACAGCAGCATCATATTCCAGCTTATTCAGGACCTGGACCATGGGATTGACACGGTGCTTTAAGAACCGGGAATAATGGTACATAAGCGGCGTGCCCTGGATCAGGTCGCCATTGTCCAGAAGGAGTGTATGGTCTGCCTTCGCCTTCTCCTGCCTGATCACTGATGCCAGTTTGGCAAGCCCCGCTGCTTGTTCTTTTCCCGTGCTGTAATCATAAGGATAGATGCTGCCATGCAAATCAGATGTAATCAGGAACGATACTATCTCTTTATTTTTCATCTAACTCCTCCCTTTAGTACCTATTTATCATTCTTGGCTGCTGTTAAACTTGAATTGTTCATAAGTGGTATAATAACAAATAAGCCCGCCCGGATACGAGGCGCTCTTCTCAATTATACAAATATCTATTGAGGTACATACAAATGAAAAAACCAAAGAACTATATTCTGTATCTCGCAGCCGTTATGATCCCTGCTGTCATTTCCAGCCTCTTTTATATGAACAAGCTGCTGGATCAGAATATCAGCGACCGCCAGGAAGCTGCCAGGTGGACGGCAGCCATCCACCAGCGGCATTGGGATGACTTTATCTCGGAAACCGTTTCTACCCTTGAGGTCCTTTCTATTGCGGCCTCTGCGGAAATGCAGGATCCTGCAAAAATCTCACCGCTGCTTCAGCGCATCCATCTGATGGATTCACGCTATGGGGGATTATATGTAGCCAATGCCGGCGGAGAAGTCATCGCAGGATCAAACTCTCTGTTTGACAACAAAAATATGCTCGAAAAAAATTATATACAGGAAGCGATGGATGCTAAGGATATCGTCATTTCCTCCAGGCAGGAAACGCTCGAAAACGGCCAGAAGGTTATTGGCCTGGCAGCGCCGGTGCTTAAAGAGAACCGGGAGATCGCCGGAATTGCCATAGCACAGATCAGGGTAGACCACATTGAAAATATATTGACCATGCTGACGCCCGATGCCAGGCTGGTCGTCTACAACCAGGAGGATGCGCCGATCATGAGCTTTAATATGGCCGGTTCCGATTCATTTGGCAATAAGCAGACAGTCATGATCCCGATCGAGAGACTCCCCTGGACGATCAAAACAGCAGTCCCTGACAGAGATAACGCAGCAATCTTTAAAGAGGCTGCGGGATTTATTGCAAGACTGCTGATCATCTTCCATATCATCTTCTTTTTTATCAAATATTTCATGCTTAAAAAGCAGGCGGCAGAGGAAAAGAAGAAAAACGAATTGCAGAAGCTTGAGCTGGTCGGCACCCTTGCAGCAAGTACAGCCCACGAAATCCGGAATCCTTTGACCGGAATAAAAGGGCTTGTCCAGCTTCTCAGTGAAAAATACACACATTCCGACGATCAGTACTTCTTTAAAGTGATTGACACGGAGATAAGCAGAATCAATGAAATTGTGAGTGAGTTTCTGATCCTGGGAAAACCTGCTGCCCTGAAATTGGAGAAAATCAATCTGAAAGAAATCATTTCTGACCTGATTCCCCTTTTCGAATCAGAAGCGTCCCTGGCAGATGTACAGTGCACCTACCATCTGCCGGATAACCCGGCGATTGCCGAGGGTACCCAGGATCAGCTGAAGCAGGTACTTCTCAATCTTGCAAAGAACGCTTTTGAAGCAATGCCGGACGGGGGACGGCTCTCCATCTCCCTGCACACCGGCGGCAAATGGCACAGTATCATACTGGAAGACACAGGCTCCGGCATCCGTGAGGAAGACCTTGAGAAGGTATTCACGCCATTTTTCACTTCAAAGGATATGGGAACTGGGCTAGGCCTTGTTGTATGCCAAAGGATCATTGAGTCCTTTGGAGGCAGCATCACCATCTCAAGCAGAGTGAATGAAGGCACAAAAGCTGAGATCCTGCTGCCTGTAAAAGACTAAGGTGTCAGGCCCAATTTATCAACACGTGTAAAGCAGAGCACCATACGGTGCTCTGCTTTACTCATTCAAGGGTGAAAATCGGCTGTTTGTCCTCGATCCTGCCCTTCAAATCAGCCATCATTGAAAGCAGTCCAGTGCTTCTATCCTCAGGCGCAATCTTTTTATGGAGGACAGTATAGAGGACAACATCCCTAAGCTTCAGAAACAGCGGGAGCTGATCAAGCCACCCGGGAGGAAGCTGCCTGATTTCCTCATATCCTGAAGCAAATTCCTTCAGAAATCCTGCTGCAAAAGCATTTTTCTCCTGCTGTGTTCCGTTTTTGCAGCGGTAAAGGACCGAGTAATACACCGGGATGGCTATATCTGAGGCAAACCAGTGATAGGCACAGTCATCAAAGTCAAACGGATAGACCTTTTTTCCATCAAAAAAGAAGTTGCCTGAATGAAGATCTGTATGTACAAGCCCAAAGCTGTCTTTTCCTGCAGGCAGCGTTTTAATCCTGCTGATGAGCTCCCTGCTGTTCGCAATGATTCTTGCATGCCCTTCTGCGGGAACATACCTTTCAGGGAAAAGGACATCTTCCTCATCCCAGCCCGGCCTTGCTCCAATTTCAGCATTTGCCTTATAATTGGCTGTTGCTTCATGCATCTGGGCAATGATCCTGCCCCATGACCTGAAAAGATCTTTGTCAAACTCTCTATCAGTTACTTTGATTGGCCTGCCCGGAGCTTTCGAAAACAGACAGGCGTAGAAACTGCTGCCATCCCTGCACCCGGCGGTTATGATCCTTTCTCCTGAAGCCATCATCACCTCAGGAACTTGAATACCCTCAGAGAATAAATGATTTAGCCAGTCAATCTCGGCTGCAATATTGTGAAAAGACCGATGCGATTGATGAGTCAGCCTGAGAATGTAGGGCGTTCCACCCTTATTTACTTCATAAACAAAATTCTCAAAATCCCCAAGAAGTCTGCAATCCTCTTCAAGTCCATAAGTATTCTTCATGTCTTTAAGGATGGAGCTGCCATCCAGCAATTCCTGAATATATTTTTCCATATTTGCCTCCAAAAATGACATCCTCCCAGATCCATTGTAAATGAATCATGGATAAATCTACTAAAATATATTATGCTATTTTATTATGTGTTATTTCAATCAAGAACTCTATCGGCAAATAAACACCAGGAGGGAAATCAATGGGACACCCTGCAGCAGTCCAAAAGCAAAAATATAACGAAGGTACAGCCTATAAAGTTTTATTCATCATCGGGCTCTGCCATCTGTTGAACGATACGATCCAGGCTGTAGTGCCTGCCATGTTTCCCATCCTCGAAAAGTCAATGGGGCTGACTTATACGGAGCTTGGATTCATTGCTTTTTCCCTTAACATCGTGTCTTCGCTCCTCCAGCCGGTTACTGGCATACTGACTGACCGTAAGCCGATGCCATTCGCTCTTCCAATTGGGCTGGCCATTTCACTGGCCGGGGTGCTCGGCCTCGCTTTGGCCGGGAATTTTCTTTCAATAGTATTGTCTGTTGTGCTGATTGGCCTTGGTTCAGCCATTTTCCATCCTGAAGGATCGCGCGTCGCTTATATGGCTGCAGGGACAAAAAGGGGACTGGCACAGTCAATTTATCAGGTGGGAGGCAATACAGGACAGGCACTTGCACCGCTCATTACAGCCCTCATTCTTGTGCCTCTGGGGCAAAGAGGAGCTTCCTGGTTTACATTGGCTGCAGCCCTCGCTTCCGGCCTTCTTGTTTATATCGCCTTCTGGTATTCAGGAAGACTGAAGGAGGAAAAGCAGCTGGGGCTGAAAAAATCCAGGGCCGGCAAAAAACGGCAAACTGCCCTAAAAAACAAAATAGTACTTTCACTGGCCGTCATCCTTTTCCTGATATTTGCTCGTTCCTGGTATATATCAGCCATCACCAATTTCTACGCTTTTTACGCGATAACGGAGTATTCCTTCACGATTACGCAGGCACAAGTATTTTTATTTGCATTCCTGGCAGCAGGCGCTGCAGGAACATTCTTTGGCGGCCCATTATCTGACCGGTTTGGAAAAAAGAGAATCATTTTTGTCTCAATGGCTGCATCTGCACCATTTTCAATTCTGCTGCCGTATATGCCAAAAGAACTTGCTTTTATTTTTTTGCTGTTAACCGGCTTTATTCTGATGGCAAGCTTTTCGGTTACTGTAGTGTATGCGCAGGAGCTGGTGCCTGGAAAAATCGGCACCATGTCCGGTCTCACAGTGGGCCTGGCCTTCGGCATGGGAGCAATCGGTTCGGTTGCGCTCGGATGGCTCGCAGATATGATCGGCCTTCCCCTGACTTTGGCTGTCACCGGCTTCCTTCCTCTATTAGGCCTTTTATCGGCTGTGCTTCCATCAGACCGCCAGCTTGCAGAAATGCAGGCCGAAGATATATAAGATCAGCTATTATGCAGGCTGTCCGAACCCTGGTACCGGTTTGGACAGCCTTTTTCATATTCTTTAGCTGCACAATTATTTTACGGGGAACTTTTTTCTTTCTGCTGTATATATTAGTATTGCGCGTTAAGCCCATAAATACGGTTAGACCAGATTGCATGGTGCTCATCATGCTTTAAAGGAAAGGCGGGGAGCTTTATACCATGAGCGAGGTAATTATCGGGAGCGTACTGTCTGCCCTTTCAACAGGACTTGGGGCTTTGATCATACTGTTTATGCACGGGAGCATCACCCACAGCTGGAGAGACATCCTATTGGCTTTCACAGCAGGCATCATGATGGCAGCCTCCATGATGGGGCTTATTCCGGAAGCGCTGGCTGCGGGTGGATTTCTGCCGCTGGCTGCGGGTGTTTTCCTCGGTGTTCTCTCCTTGACGCTGCTGGAGAAGAATATCCCTCATATTGATCTTCAGCATTCGAAGAAAGGGCTCGAATTTGATGAAAAGGCAATGCTGATCATCGCAGCCATCACACTGCATAATATTCCTGAGGGGTTATCCGTAGGGGTCAGCTATGCTTCGAGCACAGAAGATACAGGCAATTTGATCGCCTTTGCCATTGGATTGCAAAATGCCCCTGAAGGATTCCTTGTGGCTTTATTTCTGGTAAACCAGAAAATAAACAAATTCAAGGCATTTATTATTGCCACCCTGACAGGTGCGATAGAGATCGTCACCGGGCTTCTCGGATTCTATCTTACATCATTTATCAGCATTCTTGTTCCCTATGGCCTTGCTTTCGCCGCAGGCGCCATGCTGTTCATTATTTATAAAGAGCTGATCCCTGAGAGCCATGGAGACGGAAACGAACGCACTGCCACTTATTCCTTCATCATAGGCTTGCTCTTCATGATCTTTCTGATCAATATTTTTTAACTGCAGGGTAAAAATGAAGAGGGGCTCTTATAAAACAGGCCCCTCTTCAACGGATTTTGATCAGCCCCGGGAGATCCCGCCGCAGAGCCTATGCTTTTCCAAATGTTTATGCTGTGCTGTTTTCTTCTATGAGGAGAATAGCTGTGAAGTGTAATTTGCGAGTATTTTGGCTGAAGTAATAAGATACGCAATAATGTTTGGGCAGAACCCGGATAATCCTTTTTAGAGCTGACAACTGTCAAATCTGCCGCTTAGACTTTAGCAAGCTCCCTCGGCCAAAGGATCATCTCTTTATAGGGTCCCTTAACAGTTTCATGATTTCTGCTCTCTTTCTTCATGCTTTGCTGAAACTCCAGAATCAGCTTGTCAAGCTCCTGGCTGCAGCGGATCGTCGCCGCACTTGAAATTCCTTCTCTCTCTGCAATCTTAATCATCGCTTCCCTTTTCACCTGGATTTCTTTCATTAAATATTCATTTGACTGGCACAACTTTCTTTTCCTCCTAATCCGTGTCCCATTCCTTTTTTTATAATCCAATCATTCTATCTTCCCTCTTTAATTATGTCTCTCTTTATATAATAATAAAAACAGAGGCGATTTCCCCAGCTTCCCTTCTCTATTTGACATCATCTGCGGAATGCCAAGGAATAATAGGCCACTTGAAGCATTATTACAAGAATTTCTATAAAAGTAAATAGATTCGCAATATTAGACAAATTCTTCAAGAAAAAATGTTGTTTCACAATCCGAAATATATCGTTTCGACAAATTTCTTTTTATTTTGCAGATTTTATTCTGACGGTAAAGTAAAGAAAGCGGGAAAAGGAATGCAGCTAATTAACCATTTTTGTTTTTCTGTTTCAAATCTTGAGAGATCCATTTCTTTCTATCAGGAAGCATTCAACGCAAAATTGCTGATTTCCGGCAGGACAACTGCCTACTTTGATTTAGATGGGCTGTGGATAGCTTTAAATGAAGAAAAAGATATACCAAGAGGAGAAATAAAGGATTCTTATACTCACATTGCATTTCATGCAGAAGAAGGAGAATTGGCAGGGCTGGAAAAAAGGCTTATAAAAGCCGGGGCTGTCATTCTTTCAGGCAGAAGCAGGCATGAAAAAGACGGCCGGTCGATCTATTTTGAGGATCCGGATGGGCATAAATTCGAATATCACACCGGAACCCTGCAGGATCGTCTTGATTATTACCGCAAGGAAAAACCCTATATGACTTTTTATTGAGGGAACTCAAGAGACCATAATTACGATTAGCATTTAGTTTCGTACATAGTTTTTATTTCTGAATGGGGCTGTTGATTTCCGTTCCAGGCACTTCGCTTTCCGCGGGGCGGCTCTAGGCCTCCTCGTCGTGCCTCCTGCGGGGTCTCAGCTCTGCCGCTGCAATCCCGCAGGAGTCTACGTGCCTTCCACTCCAATCAACAGGGTTTATTAATTTTTTTGCATCTTCCCATTCTAATTTTAAACAGTTCTTTGATGAATTACCTGGATACTTCCTCAAACTGAGTATGTTGATTTCCGTTCCAGGCACTTCGCTTTCCGCGGGGCGGCGCTAAGCCTCCTCGTCGTGCCTCCTGCGGGGTCTCAGCTCTGCCGCTGCAATCCCGCAGGAGTCTACGTGCCTTCCACTCCAATCAACAGGGTTTATTAATTTTTTTGCATCTTCCCATTCTGATTTTAAACAGTTCTTTGATGAATTACCTGGATACTTCCTCAAACTGAGTATGTTGATTTCCGTTCCAGGCACTTCGCTTTCCGCGGGGCCGCTCTAGGCCTCCTCGAGTGCCTCCTGCGGGGTCTCAGCTCTGCCGCTGCAATCAACAGGGTTTCAAACTTTTGGAGCAAATATTCTTAATCACATAGATATCATCTTCCCAAAAAGAAAAAAAGGGACCGGTATTTTTCCCGATCCCTTTTTAACAGGCAGAACAGCTGCCTCTATTCTCTTTAATTAAGCTTCTGCGCCTTCTTTTTCATAGATTGGAACCCAGCCTTCAGAGGTAACAAAGATGCGTACGGCGACAACCTTGCGATCTTCCTGGAGGGTGAAATAATGCCTGATGTTTTCCGGCACAGAAATCAGGTCGCCCGGATCCAGGAATACTTCAAAAAAGCCGCCGTCTTTCCCCTGGATAATGAAAACGCCGTGCCCGCTGACAATAAAACGGACCTCATCGTCTGTGTGATGGTGCTCCTGCTGGAAATTCTTCAGCAGCTGGTCAAGATTCGGCGTGCTTTCAGACAGCGAAATAACGTCCTGCGCCTGGTAGCCCCTTCGTTCAGAGATATCCTTGATTTCAGCGGCAAAACTCTCAAGGATCCTTTCCTTCTCTTCATCTGAAAGATTATACTTTTCTCTCAGATCCACAGGCAGCTTTTGAATATCCCAGTTTTCATAAATGACTTCCTGGCTGTCAAGGAAAGAGGCCACCTCTTCCTGGTTCCTGATTTCTTCTCTTGTTTCCTGCAATACGATATAAGCCATCTTTATAGTCTCCCTTCAACTTTTATATAGCGGTTTGAATCTGCTTCAGCTGCAGCAGCTTCAGCTGATAACGGAATAAAAACTCTGAAGCCTCCAAAAGCTTTTTCGCTTCAAAAGGTGTTCGGCCCCATACTGTAATGCCATGGTTGCGGATCAGGACAGCACCCGAGTCGGCCAGTATATGCTCTGAAAAAGACTCAGCAAGCTTCGGTATATGGGCGTGATTAGGAATGATCGGGATCGTCAGGACTGCATCCTCATCCCACCTATCAAAAGCTTTGATAAGCTCCTGGCCTTTAAAAGCAACAGATCCTGCATCCCCGTACAATTCAGAAATCACATTATTGTCAACCGTATGGACGTGCAGGCTGCATCCCGCTTTGGTCCTTTTATAAATTTCTACATGGAGAAGCGTTTCTGCAGAGGGCTTCAGGCCGGTTTCATCTGCCGGCTTCCCATCATGGCCGACCAGCAGGAAATCCTCTTCTGTCCGCTTCCGCTTATCTTTCCCGCTTGCCGTAACGAGGAATTGCAGCGGTTCGGCAGCAACCTTAATCGCAAGGTTCCCGCTTGTTCCCATAAACCAGTCACGACCTGCAAGTTCTTCCTTTATATCTGCCAGCTGGTCCCATTTTTCCTGGATGAGGCTCATAGTTTCACCCCTATCAATCTCTTTAATTCTGTAATGCAATCAAAAAAGTCGGTAAACGGCCTGTGATCCAGGCCAAGCTCTCTGCTCTTCTGCAGCAGCAGATCTCTTGCCAGTACAAAATCTGCCTGCTTCGCGGCCTGCAGATCTGTAATGCTGTCGCCGATGACAATCTTATATAACCCTTCTTCGTCCCGCGATCTCATGATCGAAGGCTTGCAGCAGCCGCATCCGTTGTCACATTCTTCATCACATTCATGCGGCCAGTTGACTTTAATCATCTCCCCGCTGAAATCAGAATGATTGCAGTAGATGGCTTCAAAAGGGCCGAACTGTTCAAGCAGCGGGTGAATGAAAAAGTCGATGCCCCCGCTGACGATGTATAAAGGGATTTTTTCTGTTTTCAGATACGCAATGAACTCTTCAAATCCGTTTCTGATCTTTGCCTGACTGAGGACATAGGAAGTGATTTCCTCCTTCAGGCTGCTCGGTAAAAGCGCAAACATCTGACCGACGCCATCCTGAATGGAAATTTCTTCAGCAAGGACCTTGTCCTTCAGCGATTCCCACTCAGGCGGGGCGAAGTGCTTCATGATGCTGATGATATTATCTGATTCTGTTATCGTCCCGTCAAAGTCGCAGAACACTGCAATCCTATCCATGCTGCGCCACCTCTTTGCTTCCCCAGAGCGCTATTGCTTTTGCCAGCTCTGGAAACTCCTGCTGAGGCTGGTGCAAGGTTTTTCCTTCCATCACAAGGCTGATTGCCTGCCGGAACGCTGCTCCCCCGCCTCTAGCACCATCAGGGTGGCCATGGACGCCGCCTCCGGCATTTATGACGCTGTCCATCCCGAAGTCCCTGACAAGCAAAGGGACCAGGCCAGGGTGAATCCCGGCTGAAGGAACAGGAAAGCTTTTTTTATAAATATCATCCTCTGTCAGCGCGGAACTGATGGATAATGCCTGGTTCCGCTCCAATGCCACCGAGCCATATGGCGACGGAAACAGGGATAAGTCTGCACCTGCCATCCTGGCCAGCTTTCCAAGCAGTAAGCTGTGGCTCAAGCCGTAAACAGGAGAAGAAGTAATTGCACCGCTCACTGCCGGGTGAGCCATGATTGGAAGGGCGATATCTCCATCCTCCCTTAATGCCTGAAGAACATCCAGTCCATAGGCAAAGGCATTGAACAGCAGCAAATCAGCGCCAAGCTCAGCCGCTTTTTTTGCTTTTTCCTTCAGCTCATACGTACGGCCCGTAAGATTCACTGCGTAAAGTGTTTTGTGCCCTGTTTCTTCAAAAGCTTCCCTAAGAACCCTTTTGCCTTCTGTAATCCTCTCTGAGAAAGGGGCAAGCTCATTATCAAAGAAAATTTCATCGTCCTTAACGATATCAATTCCCCCGCGTGCCTGTTCCTTCAGCTGCTTCAGAAGATAATTGAGATCTCTCCCAATCACGCCTTTGAAGATGCTCATTAACAGCGGCCGTCCGTGAGCACCAAGCTTATTGCGGATTCCTTCAATGCCAAAAAGCGGGCCCGGGAAATTCCGCTTGAAGCTCTCTGCTGCATCCAGGTCGAGAAGCTTAATTTTTCCATCGAGCGAAAGCTTTCCAAATACAGTTGTCAGAACAGCAGGCAGGTCGGCGCTGAAGTTTGCGGCCGGGTAGGCAATTTTAATCAGCGCAGCCCCATCATTTCCATCCTGCTCCCCATTTTCAACAGAAACGACTCTCCCTTTATGCTTCTTAAGCTGGTCCTTTTCTAGATCCGGCAGATCTGTCCACGATCCCACCGTCAATCCCAAGGCAATTTCCTCTGCCTTTTTCTCCAGATCCCCGCTGGAACCATTCAGTAAATATGACGCGATAATTTCACTCATAATCCTGTTCCCCCTGCATTTATGTATGGTCATGCTGATCGCGGTTCTCTCACCTGCGAATAGTTACGATAAAAAAAATAGAATCAATAAAAAAGACCCCTTCAGAAAGAAGAGGTCAGAGCTGTGTCCAACATCTTCTCATCTATCAGCTCAAACGCTGCAAGAATTAGCACCGTGCTTTTTACAAAGTCGGTTGCCGGGCTTCATAGGGCTAGTCCCTCCGCCTGCTCTTGATAAGAAAACGAAATCTATGTGGAATTTAAAGTTTTCAGATAATCAATAATTCATTTGGATTATGACATGATTATAAAAACATGTCAATTGATTTTTCAAAAAATATTCAACTTTCCGATCCTTGCTGCTGCCTCTTTAAGCCTCTCTTCATCTGCAAGCAGACCTGCGCGGACATATCCTTCTCCATATTCGCCAAATCCGATGCCGGGAGCCACAACTACTTGCGCTTTTTCGAGCAGAACATCGGCAAATTGCTCAGACGTCCAGCCTTCCGGAACTTTCAGCCAGGCAAAAAATGATCCTAGCGGTGCTTTAACATCCCAGCCTATCTCCCTAAGGCCTTCAATAAAAGCTTTCCGCCTGGAAGCATAGACCTGCACCAGTTCATCCACACATGCCTGCGGCCCGGACAAAGCCTCTGCTGCCGCTTCCTGCACAGCACCAAAAAGGCTGACATACAGATGATCCTGCATAAGATTGATGGCTTCAATCACACTTTCATTCCCAGCCGCAAACCCCACTCTCCAGCCTGCCATATTGTAAGTTTTAGAGAGTGTATAAATTTCAATGCCTGTTTCCTTTGCCCCTTCCGTCTGCAGGAAGCTGACTGGCTTTTTGCCGTCAAAGCCAATTGCACCGTAGGCGAAATCATGAACAACGCAAATTTCATTTTCCGCTGCAAAGCGGACCGTTTCTTCGAAAAATTCCTTCGTAGCCGTGGCTCCGGTCGGATTATTCGGATAATTGAGGAACATCATCCTGGCTGATTCGATGTCCTGCTCAGAAAGCTCACCATAATCCGGCAGAAAATGATTCTCTTCTTTCAGGGGCATGACAGCCATAGAAGCTTTCGCAAGGGCCACTCCTGACCAATAATCAGGATACCCCGGGTCAGGAACAAGGATCGTTTCCCCTGGATTGAGAAGACATTGAGGAATTTCAACCAGGCCAGCCTTCCCGCCGAATAAAATAGCTATTTCCTTTTCCGGATCAAGGTCCACACCATATTCCCTTTTGTAAAATTCAGCTGCTGCAGCTTTCAGGCTGTGCTGACCGCGAAAAGGGGAATATTTATGATTAAGGGGATTTTCGGCTGCTTCCTGAAGTTTCCTGACGATATGCGGCGGTGTGGGCCTGTCAGGGTTTCCCTGGCCAAGATTGATGACATCATGCCCCTGCCCGGCATACCTGGCTGCTTTTTGCACCAATGTTGCAAAGAACTGCTTTGGCAGACTTTGCAACAGTTCAGATTGAGGAAATATTTTCATCACATAGTCACCTGCTTTACATGTGGATTAAATTTTTATTTGAAAAACCAATGACAAAGATATAACGTAAAAGGCAGGAAGTAAAGAAATATTCTGCAATTTTATCATTTTATCCTTTGCATACGGAGGTTTACCCTATGAAAATATCCTGCATCCAAATGGACATCTCCTTTGGCAGCCCTGAGAAAAATTACGAAAAAGCTGAAACGCTGATCGAGCGCGCAAGCAAAGACAATCCCGATATCATCGTGCTGCCTGAGCTGTGGACAACGGGCTATGATTTAACCCGACTGGAAGAAATCGGGGACAGGCACGCAGAATCAAGCATCCGGTTTTTGCAGACTATGGCCCATAAGCATCATGCTGCCTTCATTGGAGGAAGCGTCGCAAATAAAACAGAGGATGGTGTTTTCAACACCCTGCTTGCAGTCAGCAGCACAGGTGAACTCCTGCACCAATACAGCAAGCTGCACCTTTTTCAACTGATGGATGAACATCTCCACCTGTCACCCGGGAGCGGGGATGCTTCTTTCAATCTGAATGGCCATCCCATGGCCGGCTTTATCTGCTACGATATCCGTTTTCCTGAATGGATCCGCAAGCATGCACTTGAAGGAGCAGAAGCCATTTTCGTCGTGGCTGAATGGCCCCTGCCCCGCCTCGCCCATTGGCGCGCGCTGCTGATTGCAAGAGCCATTGAAAATCAATGCTATGTGGTTGCCTGCAACAGGGCCGGATCTGATCCGGCCAATCAATTTGCCGGCCACTCCATCATCATCAATCCATGGGGCGAAGTCGTTGCAGAGGCTTCAGAGCACGAAGAAATCCTTTCAGCAGATCTCGACCTCAGGCTTGTAGAGGAAGTGAGGGCACGCATCCCAGTTTTTACGGACCGCAAACCTGAATTCTATTAGAATTTTTTAAATTTTTATTGACAGAAAACATATGCCGCTGTTACTATTTTTTCAAATGGCTGGCGGCAGCCGTTTATACAAACTTATATTCTCTTATCAAGAGCAGGCAGAGGGACTTGGCCCGATGATGCCCAGCAACCGACCGTAATTCCATCGTGAGATGGGGCGCAATCCTTGCGCCGGAGAATTCCTCCATAAGGCACGGTGCTAATTCCAGCAGAAAGCTTGGCTTTCTGGCAGATAAGAGGTGCGAAGCTCAATACTTCAAGCCTCTTTCAGCATGAGAAAGAGGCTTTTTTATGTCCTGATGGATAAATAAAGCCTCCAAATTCAGGAGGGAAAAATGATGACACTCGTAAAAAATAAATATGCTCCGCTGACAGAAAAAACAGCCGCGGAACTCGCTGTAAGCCTTGGCCAGTTTCCCGGAAATGCATCTTTAGCCACGGAAGAAATAGGCGACGGAAATCTTAACCTTGTCTTTAGGATCAAGGAAAACGGGACAGGAAAAAGCCTGATTATCAAGCAGGCTCTCCCTTTTGCCAAGGTAGTAGGCGAAAGCTGGCCGCTGACCTTGAAAAGGGCTGCTATTGAAGCAGAAGCGCTTAAACTTTTTAAAAAGCTTGCTCCGGATTTTGTGCCGGAAGTTTTCTACAATGATGAAGAGCTCGCGGTGACTGTGATGGAAGATCTTTCACACCTGGAGATCAGCCGTACAGGGCTGATCTCTGGAAAAGAATATCCGCTGCTTTCCGGCCATCTTGGAAACTACCTGGCAAGAACTTTGTTCTATACCTCGGACTACGGCCTTCTTCAGGCTGATAAGAAAAAGCTTGCCAAAGATTTTTACAACCCGGAGCTGTGCAAAATTACGGAAGACCTGATATTTGCAGATCCTTATTTCAATAGCCCGACCAATGATTTTGAAGAAGAGCTGAAAGGCGATGCAGAAGCCTTATGGGCTGATTCAGTATTGAAACTCGAGGCAGCGCGCCTCAGGAAAATTTTCTTAAATGAAGCGGAGGCGCTGCTTCACGGTGATTTGCATACAGGAAGCATCTTTGCTTCCGATGCGGAGACAAAAGTCATCGACCCGGAATTTGCTTTCTACGGCCCTGCAGGTTTTGATATCGGACAGGTGATTGCCAATCTGTTATTCCAGTCTATCGCCAATCCTGAGAAAACGAGACTTATAGATCATCATATTGAAACATTCTGGGGAACTTTCTCAGATGATTTCTCTCTTTTATGGCAGAAGGATAATAAAGATCCTTTTGCTGGAACAGAAGGTTTTCTATCCGCTGTGCTTCAGAAATATTGGGAAGATGCGGTTGGTTTTGCAGGCTGTGAGCTGATAAGAAGGACAATCGGACTGGCCCATGTTGCTGACCTTGACGGGATAGAAGACAAAAAGGCGCGCCTGGCTGCCAAGAGAGCTGCACTGGCTGCAGGGAGAAACCTGATCCTTCAGCGCAGGGAAATCGCAGATGCAAAGGATTTATGCAGGATTGTCAGCCTTGTTTCGGCAGGGTGAAAACAAGGTATTCCGCAGGTTCAGAAAAACCCAGTTTTTCTGCAAGCTTCTTACTTGCCAGATTGGCCGCGCTGCAATCCCAGCGCGGCTGCAGATTTTTTCCCAGGGCAGTTTTAATGAATCTCGCAGCAAGCATGGCTCCCAGCCCCTTTCCCCTGGCACTTTCTGCTATATGGATATCCATTTCGGCAAATTCATTGCTCCTGAATATAGAAACACATTCACCGGCTGCCTGCTCTCCCATCAGCACCCTGATGCCGAATCCGGATCTCAGAAAATGCTCAATGGATCCCCAGTATGTGCTGAAATAATCCATTCGGAACTCAGGATATTCACCTGCTGACTCCCTATCCAGCGGAAAAAAGGAGACTTCGCTGCTTTTGGTAGACAGTTTAGGAACCGGCGAAAAATTTTGAAAGGAATGGCGGTGATGCTTATTGAGCCTCTCTCCAAACTGGCCGGATATGAATTGATCCAGTTCGGCAGAGCCGGAAAAAAGTGTGAACCGCCTCCCATTTTTCTCTGCTTCATCCAATTTTCCTGCCAGCAGGTCAAATGACCCTTCTCCCGCTCGTCCCGCGGCATAGTGGATGCCGCTGGTGAGGGATATCAGCAGACTTCCTTGCCTCTCCTGTACCTCACCTGGTATAAGGCCATCAAGAACAGCCGAAGCAAAGACTGGGACAAAATCAGTTCCAGGTATATGCTCATACATATAGGCCATATCAAGCTACTCCGGCTTAGCCCACATTTCACGGGGGTTCAACTCATAAACGCTGTTTTCCCTGTACATGAAATGATTGACGATAAATTCTCTCCTGATCGTCGCATAGTCTTCATGGAATTTCTTTATATACTCATTAAGCTCTTTTTCAGGATATTTCTTTCCCATTTTCAGACCTGAAGCAATATGCTCAAAGATAAACAGCTTTTTCTTGCGCTGTGCCGGTATATTCTTGAGCTTCCCTTCTTTTGTGATGAAATTTTCGATAACCTTTTGTTTCTCATTATGCATTTCCAGCATTTCTTCCATCTCTCCTTCCTTTTTATCAAACAGGTTAATGAGAACCTCTGCCTGCTGTTTGATAACCGATTCATTCAAGTAATAATAGATGGTGTTTTTATCACGGCGCTGATAGATGCTATTAATAGCTTTTAGCTTGTTTAAATGATGGGTGATCGTCGGGGGAGTAAGGCCCAATTTGCCTGCAATTGCCTGGCCATGCAGAGGCCCATTCGATAATAGTGCTATAATCCGTATTCTGGCAGGGTCGCCCATCGTTTTATGAAATGCCACCAGTCTGTCTAACTGCATGAGATCAGCCTCCAAATTTGATGTATGTCTAATTAGATTTATATCAAATTAGAATACAGCAGTCAATTCTTTTGCAAAAAAAATGCATCATTCTGCTGAATGATACAAATTTGAACAATCGGTATTTCTTTTTTGCTATAAAGTAAAAATGCCGCCTGGATCCTGGTACCCGCCCCGCTTTATGGGGAGATCGATATGAAAAACGGTTCCTTCCCCCATTTTGCTTTCCACTTCAATATTACCTTCATGCTCTTCAATTATTTTATATGTGACCATTAAGCCCAGCCCGGTCCCCCGTTCTTTCGTTGTATAAAACGGCTCTCCCAGCTTTCGCAATTTTTCCGGCGGAATGCCGGATCCCTCATCCCTTATGGAAATCCGGATGCTCCCTGTCCTGTTTTTTTGAATGCAAATGGTAATGATTCCGCCCTTTGGCATCACTTCAATCGCATTCTTAATAATATTTATGAACACTTTCTTCAATTGGTTCGGCTCACAGAAGACCAGGGGAAGGTTCTTGGCATAATCTGTCCTGAACTGGACATTATGGAGAACTGCCTGGGCAGTCAGGAGCTCAACTGTCTCTTTCATCAGCTGGATAATATCTTTCTCGACATACTGAATGGCCTGTGGCTTCGCCAGAATCAGGAATTCATTTATAATGGAGTCGATTCTCTGCAGTTCAGAGGTAATAATATTGAAGTACATGGAATTTCCGCTCCCTGCACTGTCTTCCAGAAGCTGAATGAACCCTTTCAAAGCTGTCATTGGATTTCTGATCTCATGGGCGATTCCCGCTGCTAATTGCCCAATCACATTCAGTGTATCAGACTTCTTCAGCTGGTCCTCCATCTCCAGCTTCTCTGTAATATCCTTAAAAGTCGTCAGGCTGAGCCCTGAGAAGACATTTTGCTTCAAAGAGAACTCAAAATGCATTTTTCTGCCGGATTTCAAAATATAAGAAATCGTCCCGTTGGATTGGCCGCTGCCTGACAGTTCCTCCAGATGCATGCGCAGCTCCTCTTCTGTTATATTACAATCATTCAGCAGCGCAAGCAGGGACTGTCCCACAATTTCATGCTGACTCATCTGCAGCATTCTTTCTCCTGAAGCATTGATATCGACAATGGTAAAGTTTTCATCCCACAGTATCAGCCCCTCCAGGGCACCTTCAAAAATGCTGCGGAATTTCCTTTCGCTTTCCCGCAGTTCTTCTTCCATTTTATGCCGCTCACTGACATTCCTGAAAATCGTCATATGATAGCCTTCAACGGCGTTCAGCTTAACGGTGAATTCCAGCAGCTTCTTTTGCCCATTTGGCATGAGAAAAAACAGCTCATTCCTTACCTGTCCCTCTTTGTACAGCTCCTCGAGAATTTGGAAATAGCTTTCATCCTTGTGAAGAACAAAATCATCCACCTTCCCGGCAAGAAGTTCATCATGGGTGCTTTCAAATATTCTGCATGCTGCCTGGTTTGCATTGATGATTGTCCCTTTATCCTTCCAGTAAACGATCCCATCGAGCGCTTCCACAAACAGGTCTTTATACAAGTCTTCATGTTTGCGGATTTTCTGCTCCAGCCGTCTCTTCTCTGTAACATCCCTGAATATGGACAAAAGGAGGCGGCTATCAGGAAGGCGGCTCGTTGTAAATTCAAAGTAGGCAAGGCTGCCGTTATTGGCCATCGGCAGAACACCTTTGACTTTTTCCTGGGACTGCAGCAGCTTTTTCTGCTTTTCCAGCTTAAAATGATAATCGACGGGAACCAGGTCATCCAGCCTAAGTCCCTCGAACTGTCCCTTCTCAGTACCTAAAAACCGAGACATGGCAGGATTAACCGCAATAATCTCCCGCTGTTCAGTATAGATGATCATTCCATCTGCTGCGGAATCAAAAACATGATTGGCTACTACAGACTTTCCCATTTGCTCTGCCGCCTGTTTCAGCCTTTCATTTTCCAGTTCAAGCACGGCTATCCTTTCCTCCATTTGTTTTCTTGCTATATCAGATAAAGCCCCCACCTATTTTCCTCCTCGAAGACATAGACTTGCCTGACATCTATCTTATACCTTTCCAACTGTGCTGGAAAATTCTATCGGCTTTTATGGCTTGTATACTACAACACTTACATTTTATTACTGTTGGGGTTAAAAAAAAACAATTTTTAGACAATTACCAGCAATTTTTTCCCTTTTCTGTTGAGACGAAACAGCTTAGACTCTATGAAAAACAGGCTGCGGCAAAAATGAGTTTTGCCTGCAGCCTGTTTTGTTCATTTATAGCCTGAATTTAGAAATCATCTCGTTCAGCTGATCTGCGAGCTCGGACAATGACTGGGCATTATCAGAAATTTCCTCCATCGAATGATTTGTCTGGCTGATGGAGGCACTCGTCTGTTCAATCCCTGCTGCAGATTCCTCGGAAACGGATGCAATATTTTCAATTGAGTCATTCATTACCGCAGAACTGCTTGAAATTTGTTCGAGGCTCCTGGAAATTTCATTGATGTTTTCAGACATCCTGTTGACAGACTGATAGATATTTTGGAATGTCTGGCCTGTATGCTCAATCTGGCCGGTCCCCTCTTCTACCTGCTCATATCCATGCTTAAGGGAAAGGACGACGTCATTGGATTCTGCCTGAATCCCTTTAACAATCCTGGTAATGTCTGACACAGAGAAAGATACCTGTTCAGCCAGTTTCCTTACCTCATCCGCCACCACGGCAAAGCCTCGACCATGCTCACCAGCCCTTGCAGCTTCAATGGCAGCATTAAGGGCAAGCAGATTGGTTTGGTTTGCTATATCATGGATAACCTGCACAAGCTTAGAGATTTGCTTAGTCTGCTCATCCAGTCCCTGCACCTTTTGTACAGAAGATTTCATGATCTCGTTGATGCGCAGCATCTGCTGCTGTGATTCTTTCATAAGCTCATCGCCATTTTTCGTCATATTCAGAACTTCGCCTGAATCTTTCCTGATGGCAGCGCCGCTCTTATTGGCATACTCAACTTTACCCAGATAATCTTCCATCATTTCAGCAAGGCTTGTTGCAGAATTGGCCTGCTCTTCTGCTCCACCTGAAAGCTCCTGCATGGTGGATGCTGCCTGCTGGCTTGCCGATCTGACTTCATTCGCCGAGATATTCAACTCCCCGCTTCTGTCAGTCACATAAGTGGACACGGCTGAAATCTCCTGTATCATTGCCTGAAGCTTTTCTTTCATGGAGTTAGAGGCACGGCTCAGCTCTGCGAGTTCATCCTCCCCTTCCATTTCCACCGATTCTACATTAAGATTTCCTGCTGCAACCTCATTCGATAAGGTGACAATCTGGCTCAGCTTGCCGGAGATCAGTCGCCCGATAAGGAGGATGCTCGCCACTCCCAGAACAGAAGAAACAACGACGGAGACAGCCAATACAATCATCGTCAGAATGGTTCCGGCTTTGGCTGATGCAACAGCACTTTTTTGGTCTTCCTTGAGAATGCTTCGCAGCTCGTCCAACTGGCCGACTGTTTCTGTGATAATATTATCCACCTGTAATTTGCCCAGGCGGTAGCCCCTGACATTCTGAAGCTTTACTTCAGGGATGATGACATCATTGAAAATCTTTGTTATCTGCTTGTCATTTTGATCAATCCGCTTATAGAGGCTTTTTGTCTCCTCATTCCTGAGTGAAGGCTGCACCTGTTTTTTGAGCTTGTCTATGCTTTCTTCAAGATCTTTGAAACTATTGAGGTGTTTAGGATTGGAATCAATGATGAAATTTCCGATAGTGCTTCCTTTATTATTGAACAGGGCTGCGATTTCTGTTGTCTGGATCGTCTTATCCCCTGTTTCTTCAACTGTATTCATCTTTACATTAACCATCGTCAGCAATACAAACGTAATGATGGTTGAAACGGCAAAAAGACCAATAGTAATGAATAGAGCCGCTCCATATTTCTGTCCCAGCTTAAGCTTTCTCCAGAACTTAGTATTCATCAGCTTTGCAGCCAAGGCGGGCCATTTCCTGCCTCTTTCCTTTTTTATCTTCGGCTTTTTGGCTTTAGCCTTTTTAACCCTTGCCTTTTTTTCCCCTTTCACATCTATTCCCCCTATTTCTTCTTCGCTGAACCAAACTATTGTCCTAATAAGCAGAAATAAAACTATGTAACTTTTAGACTATTAACATTCATTATAATATATAGATTTTTGATTTTGAAGAAATACTTTCCAAAGTTTCAGAAAAAACCGGCAGATTCTGTTTTAGAATTTACTGGTATGCCATCCTCTAATTAACACGGCACAACTGTTTAGCTGCATGTTAGGCTGGGTATTATAGATAAAAGTTTTATGGGGGTCTTTAATCAAGGAGGATTTATGAAACAGCGAGACTATTACTTTGACAACGCCAAGTTCATTTTGATCTTTTTTGTTGTCTTTGGGCATTTGCTACGTTCCTTTATTGAAGATAATGAAACAATCTACACCCTGTACAAGGTCATCTATACCTTCCATATGCCGGCTTTCATTCTGGTTTCAGGATTTTTTGCAAGAGGGATATGGAAACAGGGATATGTGAAGAAAATTGCCAAAAAGCTGATTCTGCCTTATTTAATTTTCCAGGCAATTTATTCTGTGTTCTATTATTATCTTTATAACAAATCAACAATCTCTCTCGATCCTTTTACGCCGCACTGGTCACTATGGTTTCTGCTGAGCTTGTTCTGCTGGAATATCATGCTGCTTTTGTTCGCAAAATTCAAGCCTGCTTATTCCATCGGAGCTGCTATATTGATTGGGCTGCTGATCGGCTATGCTGACACGGTATCCAATTATTTAAGCTTATCCAGGACGTTTGTGTTCTTCCCGCTTTTCCTGATCGGATACTTTTTACGGAAAGAACAGCTATATATGCTATTCAGGCCAAAATTCAGGTTTGCTGCATTAGGCATCTTTGCAATCGTGTTCATCGGCTTCTATTTTTATCCGGATATCAATTATAAATGGCTGCTTGGATCAAAGCCATACGCTGAAATGGGCGCAGCTTCTTTTAAAGCATTGCTGACCAGGCTGTCCTTTTACATTCTCAGCCTCATCATGGTGTTTTCGTTCCTGGCTTTCGTACCAAGAAAAAAATATTTCTTTACGAATCTCGGCAAGAACACTTTATATGTCTATCTTCTGCATGGGTTCTTTGTGAGAATTTTCCGGGAGAGCGTGGTTCAGGATTACTTCCATGAGCCCGAGAATTTCCTGCTTTTAGCAGGGATATCCCTGATCCTTACGCTTATCCTTTCAAGCAGGATTGCAACTTCTTTTGCCCAGCCGCTTATAGAGCTTAACACCTCCAGGCTGAAGCAGCTTCAGCTGCGGGGAAAAACATGGCTGGAGTTTTATAGGAGAAAACTGTTAAGCTGATTGAATGCCCGCCGGACGGCGGGCTTTTTACTTTGGGCAGCCCGGGGATCGGGAATCCCAGGGCTGGAAAAAAGAAGATTGCCTAAGCGGGTCAGATGATTTACAGCTACTTTTTTTGTCAACAATAACGTATAATAATAAGTTGTTCTGAACTGCACTACTCTTAAAGGAGTTCTACTATTATGAATATCGTTTGCACCACATTGAACGCTAAATATATCCATACCAATATTGCCATCAGGTATTTAAAATCTTACGCCGAGCCTGAGTATGACATTCAGCTGGCAGAGTACACCATTAAGGATCCTGTCATGAATATCGTGACCGATCTGATTAGAAAAAAACCGGATATTATCGGATTCAGCTGTTATATATGGAATATTGAAGAAACAATCAAGGTCATTAATATCATCAAAAAAATCAATCCTGCCATCCAGATTATTGCCGGAGGCCCTGAGGTTTCCTACGATGTGCCGGAATGGATGGGAAAGGTAGAAGCATTTGACTATATCGTCATCGGTGAAGGAGAAGAAACGTTTAAGCAGCTTCTTGCAGAGCTTGATGGTGATAAAAAAATGGAAAATGTCCATGGTATTGCCTACAGGGAAAATGGCCAGGTAAAGTTCAACCCGCAGCGAAATAAGCTGAATTTGCGCGAACTTCCATCCCCTTTCCGATTTGAAGAAGACAAAGCGCATCTTTCCAAACGCGTCACTTATATAGAAACGAGCAGAGGCTGCCCTTTCTCCTGCCAGTTCTGCCTTTCCTCCATTGAAGTTGGCGTCCGTTATTTTGACAGAGAGAAAATTAAGGAAGATATCAGATATTTAATGGATAATGGAGCTAAAACGATTAAGTTTGTGGACCGTACCTTCAATATCAGCAGAAGCTATGCGCTGGAGATGTTCCGTTTTCTGATTGATGAGCATCGGCCGGGGACTGTCTTTCAATTTGAGATCACTGCTGATATCATGAGGCCGGAAGTCATTGATTTTCTCAACAAGGAAGCCCCTCCTGGACTATTCCGTTTTGAGATCGGCGTCCAGTCGACAAATGATGCAACAAATGAATTGGTCATGAGAAAACAGAACTTTGCCAAATTGACAAGGACGGTTACAATGGTCAAAGACGGCGGAAAAATCGATCAGCATCTTGATTTGATTGCGGGTCTGCCTGAGGAAGATTATGATTCGTTTAAGAAGACCTTTAACGATGTGTTCGCCATGAGGCCAGAAGAGCTTCAGCTTGGTTTCCTGAAAATGCTGCGCGGAACAGGCCTGAGGCTGAGTGCAGAAAAGCACGGATACACTTATATGGATCATTCGCCATATGAAATCCTCGGCAATAATGTACTGCCATTTGAAGATATTATCAGGATCAAACAGGTTGAAGATGTTTTGGAAAAATACTGGAATGACCATCGCATGGACCATACTATTGAGTATTTGACTACCCGTTCGTTCCCGACCCCTTTTGACTTTTTCCAGGAGTTTGGAGGTTATTGGGAAGAGATGGGCTGGTCCAGGATCGGTCATCAGCTCGAAGATCTATTCCGCAGGCTGCAGCAATTCCTCGAATATAAGCAGCTGGAAGATCTAAGGGTCATTGAAGGCCTTATGAAATTGGACTATCTTGCAAACCAGAAGTATAAGCCTAGAAAACCATGGTGGGAAGCCGGCTATGAAAAGAGCGATCGATCCGCTATCTATCAGGAAATTGCAAGGAACCCAGCTTCATTGGGCAGCCAATTTGAAAATCTGCGCCTGAGCGAGAAGGACCTTCACAAACATACTCTTCTTGACCAGGTTGAATTTGATATCAGCGCGTATCTGGAAACGGGAGAAATTATACGGGAAGCTTCCAGTATCATCGCCTTTTTCGATGCTTCAAATGAACAGACACAAATTTTTTCTTGCACCAAAAATACACTTAAACCAGCTTAATTTCTGAAAAAAAGCCTGAAACTGCTGCAGTTTCAGGCTTTTTTGTTCAGAATGACCGTTTCAAGCCGTGTGCTGTGCTCAGAGCCGGCTGAATTTAGGTTTTGTAACTGGCGCGGATCTATTATTTACCAATTGAAGCCTTTATTTGTTTAAAGATAAAGTTTTTTTAGTTATTTCCCGAATATTTTAATCATTTCCTGATTTTTTCTACCAAATCCTCAAAACCGGTCCAAATCGGCCGCACGGTCATCTCTTATTTACTGTTTCTTTCCTTCTGGTTCTTCTCCCTGAAGGCATCTGGATGTTCGTAGAATTTGCTTGCGTTCATGTCCCCAAATTCCAGGCCGAACTCAACATTGGAGGTCTCCTGCTTCAAGTCACCCTCAGGTTTCCTTTTCATCAGCCCCTCCCCTTTCTTCCCTGCTTGGAATTCCGGTTGGCTCCTTTAGCAGTCTCTTCCCCATGTGTAAACTCTGCGGAGAATTCTGATTCTGCAACATTTTTCTTCGGCGTTTTAGAATATTTTTCTACCGCATCATGTTCAGCTTTTCGCTTCGCCATATTGATTCCTCCTAAGTCATTGTTTCTCCTATATTTTCTTCGTTCCACCCCGAAAGAATTCTTTCTTGCTCTTTCCTTTATTTGCAGGTCCTGCTTCTTTATAAAATAGAAGCCAGCTTGAAAAAATAATACTTGTCCAGCTCTGTAGCCAACCTCTTCGCATTTCTTATAAAGAAAGGATGTGCACATAACAGATGAAAAAAGGGAAGCAGATTGGCATTGATGGCACACTGCCCCACCAAATTTCCGCTCCCAGCTTAAAAGGGACGCATCTGAAGCTGGAAGAGCCATTCAAAAACTCTTTTGGGGTTACAATCGGCGACAGCTTCTACGCTTCAGAAAACTCCCCGCTGGAACAATGGACCGATGAAACCGACCCTGCTGTCATGTCAGGGGAACAATGGATCCACCCGACAAACGACATCGGCTGGAATACAGACGAAAACAGAGAACTCCTCGAAAAAAAACAAAAACCCCAAAGCTCCCCCTTCATGCACCCAGAAAAAGACGTGAGCAGGGGAACGGATTAAACGAAGTGCGGAAGCGGCTTGCCCACTAAGGAACGCAGACTAAAAACCACGTACTGCGGCAACGTCTGCATAACCCACATCCCGTGGCTTATGATGACTCGAGGCCCGGGTTTTGGGGCTTTTGCCCCGATAAAAAAGCATATAACCATGGTTATATGCTTTTACCCAATGATGACTCTTTCCTTTGGATAATGATAGATTGACTTCTTTTCTTTTCCTCCAATGATGAATAAGAAGGAAGTCAGCCCAATTCTTCCAATGAACATCAGTATGATGATCACGCACTTCCCGACCGCTGACAGATCGGGGGTTATCCCCATCGACAATCCTGTCGTTCCGAAGGCCGAACACACTTCAAAAATAATAGCTGTCACGCTGTGGGCCTCAGTCAGACTGAGCACAATAACTGCAAAGAAACACATGCCGACAGCTAAAATGGTGATGACCAGGGATTTTAATACATCATCCTGATGGACTTCCCTTTTAAATACTTTAATATCCCTGTTCCCATGGGCAAACTGATAAAGAAAGAGGACATTCAGGGCGAAAGTCGTGGTCCTGATCCCTCCACCGACCGAGCTTGGGGAAGCTCCGATGAACATTAGCCCGCTCAGAAGCAGCTGGGTAGACTCCGCAAAATCATTGACATTCAAAGTCGAAAGGCCTCCGCTCCTGGTTGTGGCAGATTGGAAGAAAGCATAAAAGAACGTTTTATGCCAGCTCATTCCGCTGAAGTAATGCCTTCCTTCCAGAAGGAGGATTAGAACCGTCCCAACCACCAGCAGCACGGCAAAGGTGGCGCTCGTCAGCTTTGTGAATAAGGAAAAGCGGAAGTTTTTATAATCTCTCCGGTCAAAAAGGTAATGCTTTACTTCTATCAGAACAGGAAAGCCGATTGCCCCAAGTGTGATCAGGATTATATGTATAAGCTGTACAAAATAATCATCCGCATAAGGGATCAAGGAAGCACCGGTAATATCAAAGCCTCCGTTTGTCGTAGCACTGACCGAAGCGAACAGGCCGTGCAGCATGGCTTCCTGGAATGTATCATAATAACTGAGGAAGTGCACACCCAGTATAAGTGCCCCCGCCGCTTCAATAATCAGGATCAGCTTCAGGATTTCCCTGATCAAATTGACCAGGCCCGACAGGTTCGACTGGTTATGGTCGACCATGATGAGCCGCCTTCCCCTTAAACCGATTTTCTTGCCTAGCAAGATCCAGAAAAAAGTACCCAGCGTCATGATGCCGATTCCCCCGAATTGCAGGACGAACATCAGCATAAACACCCCGAAGGTACTGTATGTTTCAGATATATTTATAACTGAAAGCCCCGTTACACTAACGGCACTGACAGCCGTGAAGGCCGAATCGAGCCAGGAAACCTCAACACCGGGCTGATGGACTGCAGGAATGCGCAGCAGCAGCACCGAAATGGTGACAGCAAGCAAATAGTAGCCGGTGATAACCTGGGCAGGGGATAATTTATCCAGCCTTTCTTTTATTTCATCCCACATTATGATCTTTCCCTCCTAAATTGCCTATCCCCTATCATAAAGAAAAACAGAAGGGTTTAAAAGGATTATGAGGCTATTAGCGTGATTTTTTTTATTTTTATATAATTAAGTATAAAGATAATAATTATATCAACAAAATCAGGAGGCTCGATCATGCTTTTGCCAGCACTTGCCGAAAAGATCCTTCGCGAGGTCCGGGGGGTCTTGAAAGAAGAAATCATCGTGGTCAATACAGATGGAATCATCGTTTCAAGCACATCTCCAGATAGAGTTGGAGCCTTCCATGAAGGAGCACTCCAGTCTGTTAAAAAACGGGATAAAAGAATCATCACAGCAGATGATGAAAAAAAGCTGAAAGGCGTCAAAGCCGGGATCAATCTTCCTGTTTTCTTTCAAAAAGAAGTTGCCGCAGTGATTGGGATCACAGGCGACCCGGAAAAGGTAGCTCCTTACGGTGAAATTATCAGAAAAATGACAGAGCTTTTAATCAGCGAAAATTTCTACAGCGAACAGATTGACTGGCAGTCAAGGGCCCTTGAAGGCTTTGTCTTTGATTGGCTGCAGGAGCGGGGGCACGGCAGTTCTTTTATAGACAGGGCGCTTATGCTTAAGGTCGATACCAGGCTTGACCGGCTGGTGTTTATAGCAGAATTCCTCGAACCTGAAAAGATTCCTTCAAGGGAAATCTGGCAAAGGCTCCTATCCTGGCCAGAAAAAAACAGTAATGACCTTTTCATACGCTGGGGTCATGATCGAATTGTTGCGCTCTTCGCACATCATTCAGAAGAGCACATCCAAAGGCTTGAGGACAGAGTATCCAGGTATTACAGCTATCTCGACAGAAGTTCCGGTTCTCCGCTTTCTGGAGGGGCTGGGCAGCCGGCCGCTTCCTCTGCACTCTCCCGTTCCTTCAGGCAGGCGGAACGGGCTGTGAAGGCTGCAAAGAAAGCCAGGGGCCTGAGATTTGATAAAAATCTTACCTTGGAGATGCTGATGGATGAAATCAAGCCTGAAACCAAATTGGATTATATTAAAAGGACCATCGGACCCCTGCAGCAGCACCCCGACGTACTTGCAACACTGAAAGAGCTGTTCAGGCAGAACCATTCATTGAAAAAGACTGCTGAAAGCATGCATATACATATCAATACACTTCACTATCGCCTTAGGAAGATTGAGGATCTGACTGGGCTGGGCACGGGAAATGCACAGCAGCTGTTCATCCTTTATATGGCATGCCTGCTATTGGATGAACATACAAATGATCACTAATTAAGCGGATAATATTCGTATTAATATCTATAGAAATTCTAAATATCCTTCCATATAATGAAGCTAAAAGTACTGCCGGCAGAAGCCGGCTGCAACTGGAGGCTCCTGTTATGATACCGAAAGCTGCTAAAGAGAAATTGACAGCGATTGCAGGCATAGACCAATATGATGACTCTAATGCGGTGCGCCTGGTTTATTCCTATGATGCCACCCCGAATTTTCAATCCCTCCCTGATGCGGTCATTAGCCCGCGAAATACAGGCGAAGTATCTGAAATTGTAAAAGTATGCAGCGAGTATTCCATTCCCATCGTCCCAAGAGGCTCGGGCACAAATTTGTGCGCCGGCACATGCCCGACCGAGGGCGGGCTTGTTATTCTGTTCAAGCATATGAACAGAATTCTTGACCTTGATGAAGAGAATCTCGCCATTACTGTTCAGCCCGGGCTTGTCACACTTGACTTGATACGCGAAGCAGAAGCAAAAGGACTTTTTTATCCTCCTGATCCAAGTTCCATGAAAATATCTACAATCGGAGGAAATATAAATGAAAACTCCGGCGGATTGCGAGGCCTTAAATATGGTGTGACCAGAGATTATGTCATGGGCCTTGAAGTGGTCCTGGCCAATGGGGATGTCATCAGGACGGGAGGCAAGCTCGCAAAGGATGTGGCGGGCTATGACTTCACCCGTCTTTTCACAGGCTCTGAGGGTACACTTGGGATTATAACCGAAGCGACTTTGAAGCTGATCCCGATGCCGGAAACTAAAAAGACGATGCTTGCCCTTTACCAGGACCTTGAAGCAGCCGCGAAGACGGTTTCAAAAATCATAGCCAATAAAATCATCCCTGCAACATTAGAATTCCTTGATCAGCCGACACTCGAAGTTGTGGAAGAGTTCGCACAGATCGGACTGCCTACAGATGTCAAAGCAGTTTTGCTGATTGAGCAGGATGGACCTCGTGAAGTTGTCGAGCGTGACATGGCAAAGATGGAGAACATTTGCCGGGAAGAGAGTGCTGTTTCTGTCCAGGTGGCCAAGACGGCCTCCGAGGCAGAGGCGCTGACGGCTGCGAGAAGAGCCGCCCTTTCAGCCCTTGCAAGGCTCAAGCCCACCACCATTCTTGAAGATGCTACGGTCCCCCGCTCTGAAATTGCCAATATGGTAAGGAGCATCAATGAGATTGCCAGTAAATATGACCTGAAAATCTGTACTTTCGGCCATGCCGGAGATGGAAATCTCCATCCTACCTGTCCGACGGATGCAAGAAATAAAGAAGAGATGGAAAGGGTGGAAAATGCTTTTGCCGAGATTTTTGCAAAAGCCATCGAGCTTGGAGGAACTATAACAGGCGAGCATGGCGTGGGAGTCATGAAAGCCCCTTATCTTGAACTTAAATTGGGAAGCGAAGGCATTGCTGCCATGCAGGCCGTCAAAGCAGCCCTTGATCCGAAGAATATCATGAACCCGGGGAAAATATTTGCCAAAGACAGCAGGAAACGTGTGGTGGTATCTAAATGAGTACAGCAATTGAACGGCAAAAGATCCAAAGTGAGTTCAGCAGCAGGATGGATGAGGATGAAATGCTGAACTGCATGCGATGTGGTTTCTGCCTCCCCTCCTGCCCCACTTACATCACTTCAGGCTTTAAGGAGGAGCATTCTCCAAGAGGCCGAATCGCACTGATGAAAGCTGTAGCGGACGGGCTGATCGAGCCGGACAGCGATGTAGAGCGATCCCTGGATTTATGTCTGGGCTGCAGGGCATGTGAGCCAGTTTGTCCCTCAGGTGTTAATTATGGGCACCTTCTCGAGGAAGCAAGGGATATTATCAGCCAGAATAAAAAGTACTCACTCCCTGTCAAGGCGATCAGGAAGACTGTTTTCCATGGGCTGTTCCCGCATCAGGAAAGAATGACGGCAGCGGCCGGCCTCCTATCCGTGTATCAGCGGACCGGCCTGCAAACCGCTGTTAGGAAAATCGGTTTTATGAAGCTCTTCCCTGACAGTCTTGCAGCCATGGAAAAAGTACTCCCTGCTGTCCCTTCCTACAAGGATATGAAGAAGCGTCCCGAAAAGCTGCCAGCTCATGGGAAGCCAGTGAAAAAGGCAGCATTTTTCTCCGGCTGCCTGATGGACACCATTTTCATGGGGACAAATGACGCGACCATGAAGCTGCTGCAGATGGCCGGCTGTGAAATCGTCATACCCAAGTCACAGGCCTGCTGCGGGGCCCTTCATGGACACAGCGGGGAAAAAGAAAAAGCCAGGGAGCTGGCAAAACGGAACATCGCTGCCTTTGAGGAGACGGGAGCAGATTATATCATAACCAATGCAGGCGGCTGCGGAGCTTTCCTTGTAGATTACGATCATCTCCTGAAAGATGAACCGGAATGGAAAATCCGCGCTGAGAGCTTTACAAATAAGATCAAGGACATTTCCCAGATCCTATTTGAATTGGATTTCCATAAAAACCATAAGTTGACCCTTCCCCATCAGATTCTTACGTACCAGGATTCCTGCCACCTCCGCAATGTGATGAAAACGGCGGCTGCACCGCGCATGCTCCTGGGCTCTATCACCGGGGCAGAGTACCGGGAAATGAAAGATGCGGACAGGTGCTGCGGCTCAGCCGGAATTTATAATATTGTTGAATCGGAAATGTCCATGCAGATTCTTGATTACAAAATGAACCAGGCCAGAACAACAGAAGCGGCAGTCATTGTCACTTCAAATCCCGGCTGCCTTCTTCAGATGAAGCTTGGGATTGAGCGTGAAGGGGCGGCAGGCCATGTCAAGGCAGTCCATATTGCAGACCTGCTTTTAGAAGCAGCAGAATATGCCGCAGCCGGGGCACAGACAGCAAGATAACATTACCAAACATGAAAAAACTCCACAGCTCCATACTACTGATACAGGGCCTTAAGCTCTGCATCAATATGGAAGGAGCTGAAACTCAATATGGCAAGAAGCAGCAATAAACTGCTCGTTCCCGGCATTGAGCAGTATCTTGATCAAGTCAAATACGAAATTGCTCAGGAATTTGGCGTTAATCTGGGTTCAGATACAGTTTCCCGCTCAAACGGTTCTGTTGGCGGAGAGATTACAAAGCGCCTTGTACAACAAGCCCAATCCCAGCTTGCTGGACGGAACGAACAATAATAATAAAATATAAATGGCAAAAAATCCGGCTGCCTTCAGCCGGATTTTCCATTATTCCCTTTTTGCCCCTTATCATGTCCGTTATTGCCATTCCCATGTCCATCTTTGCCGGGCGGAGGGGAACCTTTTTTATTGCCACTATTCTCCGGCTTTTCGTGCTTTTCATGCTTGTCATGTTCCTGTTTTCTTTGTTCTTCCTTTTTTTGTTTGTCCCGCTCCTTGTTTTCGTCCTGCCTTTTTTCAGGCTTTGCTTTGCGGGCATCATCTTTCCTGTCTGCTCCCTTATTCTTTCCTTCCGGCTTGGAAACAGGACGTTTTGGAACGTGAGACGAAGGCTTTATATCGCCTGCCCCCTTCTTATCTTTCGCCTTATCGGCGCTCCCGCTATTCTGCTGCTCTTGTTTCCTTTTAATACTTTCAGCTTTCTCCCTTGCAGCTTCTTCTTTTTCCCGTTCCCTTTCCTCCAGCTGCTGCTTTCTTTCTATTTCCTCTTCTTTAAATTTGCCGGCAGTCAGCCCTTTTTCTTTGGCCTTCTCCCGTTCACCTTCAGTTGCTTCGACCACTTTGACTTCAAGATTTTCTGCTTCTGCAGTTTCTTTGATGCTTTCAACCTGACTGTTCAGCTTCTTGCTTTCAGTGGAATCCTTGCTGACTTCTTTCTTCAGTACAGAAGCGATAATCATTTCTTCGTGCTCTCTCAGATATCCCTGCTGCTGGGCCAGACTAAGGATCTTCCGTGTTACATAGCCGGCGCTTTTTCCCTTCCAATCCTCCAAGAGACTGAGCAATTTCCTGCCCTCCTGATTATAAGATTGAAGCTCCACTACAGACAGTTCCTTGTCGACACCCAACTCGATGCTCGGGTTTACATCAATTGTCATATAGGCGTATACTTCGCTGTTGTTATTAAAAGGAATGACAAGAGATAGAACAAGAAGGCAGGCCATGGCGGCAGCGGCAATCAGTTTCTTTCTTGCCGCCAGGCGTGAAAAGAGCCCTTTCCCGTCTTTTTCTGCATTTCCAACAGGGTAGAAGTAGATTTCTTCCCCTATCTGATGATGTCCTTCTGTATTAAGGGCACGAAGAAATTCGCCTTCGGGAGTAAGCATCGTCATAAAACGTCCCTCAATTTCAAGGATGACCCCTTTTTTCACGTTTTCAGCACCCCTTTTATATACTCCTGTAAATACACATAATCTCCCATTAAAATAAGGGAAACAGCAATGATATACTTCCTGTTCCTTTCAATCGTTTTTCTGCTCACTGCTGCAGTGCCTTCCAGCTGCTTGATGGGAAGGCGCTTTTTTTCCTGCAAATAGGAAGCCAGCTCTTTGTCCCTGACAAGTGCCGATGCTATTTCCATCGCATTTTTCCGCGCATCTGCATGTTTTGGGGACTGATCTGCAATTTCAGCAAAAGTTAATCCATATTCTTTGAGAAGAGCTGTAAAGTGAATGATTTCATCCCGTCTAAGCTCTTGCTCTGTTTTTTTCACGAACTCTTCAATCGACAGCCTGTCTTCCACAAGACTGGCTGAAGCTTGTTCATCAGCACTTCCACTGCTGCCTTCAAAGCTGACATTCATATGCCTTGCCTGCTGCCTGATATAATCAATGACCCTTCGCTTGATTATGATTTCGGCAAATCCCAGGAGGGAACTGCCCTTCTCGGGACTGTATTTACGGACCGCTTCATCAAAGGCAATCAGCCCGATGCTGTACTCATCATCAGACTCATGGATATAGCGTCTGCAGACGGAGGATACGGTTTTTGCAATAAAAGGTTTGTATGACTCTATCAGTTCATTAAGCAGCCGGCTGTCGCCCTGCTGGATTTTTATTACGGTTTTTTCTAGTGTCTGTTTTTTCTTAGTGATGAATAAATAACCGAGCATATCCTCACCTCTCCACCAGCACATTATATCATATGCCAAATAACAGCCAGCAAGGTGAAGGATTGAAGAGAGAAATAAGGAATATTTTCACTGCTAACATAAAGCTTCGCCCGGAAAGAGGAGCTTTTGGGGGTGGTTTGGTGATTGCTCATGAACGGCGAAAACCTTTGCTGATTCAGCAAAGGTTTTTTATTGGCCCCCCTGTATGCATTTCACGCTGCTTTTCTTCGCAGGAACAATAGCAGGGCCCTTAGCGCAAAGCCCGCCACAAGCCCGGGAATAAGGAAAATCATCGGCAAAAAGACCGGGCCAAACAAGATGCCAAAAAGCTTGAGCCTCACTGAATACATAAGACCGACAGTTACAAAATAGGCTCCGAAGACAAAGGGGAGAAAAGACAATTCTTCCTGTGCAGGCATAGCTTCTTTATAAGCATCCCACATGGCAAACATATACAGACAAGGGTAAAACATCAGCCACTGATAATCAAGGACTGCAGCCGCCTTATCAATTTCCCACAGGAAACTGTGCATGATAGCCAGATTAAAGTTGCTGAAAACGTTGATGAGAACTTCAAGTGCCACAAAGAGAACACCTTTTACATAGTGGCCCGTCAGCAGCTGGCTGAAACCGGGCAAAGCAATGCTCCAAAAAATGGCTTCTAGTTTTCCGACTTTTTTCATTCATTATCACCAGCTATATTTCTATAGTGGTATCATGCACCAAAGATCTCTCTTTTATCACAAATACCTGAACTTGCTTCAAAATGCCTGCTAGGAGTACAGCTTATGCACCTGGAAACGCGGATCAGATTTATGCAGCCTGTAAAAAGAAACCATCGACGGGATGCCTTCCTTCAGATCAGGGCAGCGAATTCCTGATCCCTCCAGATCGGTCTGTGCTATTGAACAATCAAAGCGTCCCTGCCAGGTAAAGTAGTCAAGCGCTTCCTGCTCCACACCAAGGTAATTCCTCAGCTTTTTGATGCGCAGCGCCCCTCTGGCAGCACTCAGAGGGAAGCTGCCTGCCGGTCTTTTCCCGCAAAGCTCCACCATCAGCATTTCGTACAGATCGGAAACTTGATATGGATTCGGATCTGTAAGGTGGTAGGTCTTATCCCTCCCAACAGCTGATGTCCCAAGGAATACGGCTGCTTTAATGATATAATCCACCGGCACCAGATTGATAAAAGCCTCCCCTTTCCCGAGCATGGGCAGGAATGGCAGCCTGCTCAGACGGTCCATAAAATTCAGAATAAAATACGGCCCGTCGAACTTGATGGTTTCCCCTGTTACAGAATGCCCCTTTACAATCCCGGGCCTTAAGATGGTAATCGGTATTTCACCTTTAGCTTTTTCAACAATGACTTCGGCAAGATATTTTGTTTCTTCATAATGGTTTTTGAACCCGGGCGGCTCTGTCAGCTCATCCTCCATCAGCAGCCCATCCCTTTTTCCAGCCACATAGGCAGTACTGAAATAGACGTATCTTTCAAGCATCTCCAACGTTCCTGCAAATTCTGTTACATGCCTCGTCCCTTCAACATTTACCTTATAAGCAATATCCTCAGGCACCGCCAAATCATAAATGGCGGCCAGATGAAAAAGATGGGTGATGCTTTCCCTGAGGAATGCTAAGTCCTGCTGGCCGATACCAAGCCCAGCCCTGGTAATATCTCCAGTAATGATTGAAAAGCACTCGCGCCCTGCACCGGTCTCGCCGCAGATCTTCCTGATTTCATCCTTTGCGGCCGCTTCCATTTCCCACAGGCTTAAAACGCTGATATGTACATTCCCTTGCTCTTTAATAAGTACCTCCCTGACTAGCCGGGAGCATATAAAACCAGGAAACCCCGTGAAAAAATAATGCCTCTCCTTCATTGGACCGCCTCTTTCTATCATAGATTTACTCAAATTGTAACCGGTCATACCAGCTTCAAACAATATATTTCTGATAATTCAAATATCTAACCCCGCAAAAAAGCCTCTCTCCAAAGAGAAAGGCTTTTCAGCGTTATGGAGTTTTTAAAAATTATTTGTCCTTTTGATCCTGGTCCTGCTGTTTTCTTTCGTCATCTTTTACTGCCCTCAGCAAATCCTCAAGCATGGCAGCCATATCTTCGCGGCTGTAATTTTTATTGCTTTCTGCAGGAACCTGCGGAACGTCACTTTGCCCTTTTGGATCTTCGTACCTTTCTTCAAGGAGATAGGCAGGAATCAAGTGGCCGTCAGGTGTGGCATACATCTTGTTGAGCTTCCTTGTATCTTTATCAAAGAAGCTGTAGACGACAGGGATGACGAACAGCGTCAGGAAGGTGCTGCTGATCAGGCCGCCGATTACCGTGATGCCCATCGGCTGGTTAATCTCAGCCCCCTCGCCAATCCCCAGCGCAAGCGGGATCAGTCCGAGGATCGTCGTAAGTGCTGTCATGAGGATAGGTCTTGCCCTGTCTTTTACAGAAACGACAATGCTGTCATAGGTTTTCATGCCGCTTGCCTTTTTCTGATTGATATAGTCAACAATGACTATGGCATTATTGACCACTATGCCGGCAAGGACTATGATGCCGATGATGGCAGTCAGGCTGACAGGAGTGCGTGTCGCGGTCAATGCAATCGCTACGCCAATGACCATCAGCGGAACTGTGAACATAATGACGAACGGATATTTCAGTGATTCGAATTGGGCCGCCATCACCAGATAGATGAAGACAACCGCCAGGATGAATGCCAGGAGCATATCATCAATGGAAGATTCCAGGAGCTCCCGGTCACCGCCGAAGACAATTTCTGTTTCTTCCGGCAAATCCAGATCAGCAATCTCATCATCAACCAGATTAGAAATAGCCCCGAGGTTTGTTGAGGTCTTATATTTCAGGGTAAACTGGACAGCGTCCTGCTGGTTGATCCGCTGTATATTGACCGGCCCTTCGCCTCTTTCAATAGCCGCTACCTGGTCCAGGGTTGTATAGCTTCCATCAGGCTTACGCAGCAGGAGTTTTTTTAAATTATCAAGATTTTGGGTAACTTCAGGATCATATTCTACGAAAACGCCATAAATATTGGAGCTCTCATCAATGATCTGGGTTGCCTGGTTTCCTCGTGTCACATCATTGACAATCATGGCAACCTGGGCAGGCGCCAGCCCTGCTGCCCTTGCCTTTTCCCGGTCGACCGTGATTTGGATTTCTTCTACCGTATCCATCAGGTCTGTGGAAAGTTCGTTCACGTCATCAAGGTCTTTGAGTGAATTGTAAATTTTGTCTACCGATTCATTCAGCCGCTTTTCGTTTGTATCACGAACGCTGAACGAGAGAGTATTCGGCGCGGATCCTGCGGAAGACTGCAGATTGAATGAGACCTCTGCCGTGCTGTTGGCTTTCTCTGCCGCTCTCTCCAAGTCCCTCTTCACATCGTCGACAAATTCAAATGTAGAGCGGTCCCTCTCCTCCAGATCCTTCATCTTTACATAAAGCTCAGCCACATTTGGATTGCCGGAGCCTCTGAAAGAAGATTCCTGGGTTGTACCGATCAGGCTGACATATGTCTCAACATCGTCTTGTTCCTTCAGCTGCTCCTCAAGTGCAGCCATGACCTTTTCTGTTTCTGTAAGAGCTGAGCCATTTTCAAGATTGACCCTGACGCTGAAGAAACCTTCGTCCGAATTAGGAAGGAACTGTGTGCCGACCGTCGTGATCCCATATCCGCCTCCGGCGAGCAGGATCAGCATGATAATCAGGACAGCAAGCCTGTTGCGCAGAGCCCATTTGACAGAACGCTCAAGCCCCTTCATAATGGCCGACTCCTGGCGCTTTTCTTCCAGATTGGTTTTCGGCGCCTTCAGCAGCCTGCTGGCAAGCATCGGCACAACAGTCAAAGCAACGACAAGCGAAGCAAAAAGACTGAATGAAATGGTCAAAGCAAATTCAGTGAAAAGCTGGCCGATGATTCCTGTAATAAAAACGACAGGCAGGAACACTGCCACAGTGGTGAGGGTGGAGGCTGTAATTGCAGCACCTACTTCTCCTGCACCGTCTCTTGCCGCTTCTTTTGGATCTTTCCCCATCGATAGATGCCTGTAGATATTCTCAATCACAACGATTGAGTTATCAACGAGCATTCCGATCCCCAGCGCCAATCCGCCAAGGGTCATGATATTTAGGGTGAAATTTGAAAAGTACATCAGCACGAATGTGAAGATAACAGAATACGGGATGGCAATCCCGATGATCAGCGGGCTTTTGACATTTTTCAAAAAGAAAAACAGAACAAGCATCGCGAACAGGCCGCCTAAGAGAAGGGAAGTTGAGATATTACCGATCGCCTGCTGGATATAATCTCCCTGATCAAACAGAATATCAGACTCAATCCCCTCATATTGATCTTTTTCAAGCAGTTCGTCGAGCTGGCTGATGAACTCCTTCGACACCTCTGCAGTGTTTGAATCAGACTGCTGCAGGACGCTTAAGAGGACGGAAGGCTCCTGATTCGTCCTTGTTATCGTACGGTCGTCCTGGTTGACAAGCTGGACACTGGCCACATCCTGAAGGAGAACTTCATTTCCATTGGACGGATTTGCGGCTACCACAAGTTTTTTTAAGATATCAACTGAATCAATGCTGCTGATCACCCTGGTAGTCAGCTCCTTGCCGCCTGTTAAAATCGTATCCCCCGGAAGGGAAATATCGTTTGCCTGAATGGTATCTACGATATCAGACTGGCTGAGCCGGTATTCCCTCAGCTTGTCCTGGTCCAGTTCAACCCTTACTTCCTTAATACTGGTGCCGGAAAGGTTGACGCTGGCCACACCGTCTACCTTTGTGAGCTCCAGCTCCAGCTGTTCGGCAATGCTCCTTAATGATTCCTCATCGCTGTCAGAGCTCAAAGAAAGCTGGATGATCGGAAACTGGGAAGGATCAAATTTCAGGAAGCGCGGTTTATCTACATCGTCCGGCAGCGGAGTCTGATCCAGCCGCTGGATGATTTCCGACTGCACTTCGTCAATATCAGTCGTCCAGGAAAATTCCAGGAGTACAAGATTGGCGCTTTCCTGTGACGTTGCGGTCATTGTTTTTAAACCAGGAAGTGTAGCAAGACTCTGCTCCAAAGGTTTTGTCACCTTTTCAGATACCTCTTCCGGGCTTGCTCCCTGATAATTGGTCACTACAACACCGACAGGCGGATTTATGTCCGGTATCAGTTTCAAAGGAATGTTCAAAAGGGACACCACCCCTAAAACGAGAACCAGAACCATCGTAACAAGTGTAAAAATCGGCCTTCGGATCGAAAAATTGCTTATCTTCACTTATGCTGCTCCTTTCGTCTGCAGAGCCGGACACGGGCCGGCATTCAATATTGTGCAATAGTTTAACTATATAAGAGGGAAAAACGGGATGCAAGTATGGAGGAGCCTGTGAATATGTTGCCTCCACATAGGCTGTGTGACTGCCATTTTTCACGCCTGGTTATGTATCCAGATGCCCGGCGGGATACATGACTTCTTCTTTTCTCAGCCGTGTTATGTATCTCAGATGCTTGGTGGGATACATGACTTCTCTTTTCTAAGCCTGGTTATGTATCCCGGGTGCCCGGTGGGATACATGACTCCACTTTTCTCAGCCGTGTTATGTATCCCGGATCCTTGTTGGGATACATGACTCCACTTTTCTCAGCCGTGTTATGTATCCCGGATGCTTGTTGGGATACATGACTTCTCTTTTCTCAGCCTGGTTATGTATCCCGGATGCCCGGCGGGATACATGACTTCTCTTTTCTCAGCCGTGTTATGTATCCCGGATGCTTGTTGGGATACATGACTTCTCTTTTCTCAGCCTGGTTATGTATCCCGGATGCCCGGCGGGATACATGACTTCTTCTTTTCTCAGCCGTGTTATGTATCCCGAATGCTTGTTGGGATACATGACTTCTCTTTTCTCAGCCTGGTTATGTATCCCGGATGCCCGGCGGGATACATGACTTCTTCTTTTCTCAGCCGTGTTATGTAACCGAGAAACCCTTTAGGATACATCCTTTACCTTTTTCAAAGTCGAGCCCTGTATCAGGGTTCAGCTAACGACATCGGGGATGTATGTTGGTTCTCCCAAAAATGTTATGATAAAAAAAAGAGAATGGATTGGAGGCTTAGATGATGGAATTTGATAATGGCCATTATTTTAAAAGCATTATACTCAGAAGAAATGATATTCCTTCATATTCCAGATATCCCTATAGCCTTCCTGCCGTGAAAAACCTTGACAACCTGCCCCTTCATCCTGATGTAACCTTTATAGTCGGCGAGAATGGGATGGGAAAGTCCACTCTCCTGGAAGCTATTGCAATCGCAGCAGGCTTTAATCCGGAAGGAGGGTCGCTTAATTTCAGTTTTTCTACACATAACTCCCATTCGGAGCTCGAGCAGTACATCAGGCTTTCAAGGGGATCGGAGCGTCCTGAGGATGGTTTTTTTCTAAGAGCCGAGAGCTTTTACAATGTGGCTTCTTATATTGATGATCTTGATAAGGAATCTCCCGGTATTCCTTTGATCGAATCTTTCGGAGGGACTTCCCTTCATGAACAGTCGCACGGCGAGGCCTTTTTTGCCACCTTTCTGAATCGCTTCCGCGGAAAAGGGATTTATATTCTTGACGAGCCTGAAGCAGCCCTGTCTCCGCTCAGGCAGCTTTCGATGGTTTCGCGCATCCACGAACTGGCCAAAGACCGTTCTCAATTCATCATCGCAACCCACTCCCCCATCATCATGTCGTATCCTTCTGCCAAAATTATTGAGCTGACAGAAGAAGGGGGCCAGGTGGTCCGGCTTGAGGATACCGGTCACTATCAATTTATGAAGCAGTTTTTTGAAAACCGGGAGAGGATGCTGCACCATTTGCTGGAAGAATGAAAAGGGAAAAAGTAAGAGGAGCGGCGATTGCCGCTCCTCTTGTTTTAAATCATTTGCCTGAAGCTTTCGTGATAGTTAACCCTGTCCATCCAAACAGCAAAGTGATGATTGGCGATAGCAGACAGAAAAAGGCGAAGGGCATATATTCGGCAGTCGGCACATTCAGCACCCCTGTCAGGAATACCCCGCAAACACTCCAGGGAACAAGGGGATTGATGACTGTCCCTGCATCCTCAAGGACTCTGGAAAGATTCTTCAGATGCAGCCCGGCCTTTTTATAAGACTCTGTGAATGCATTTCCGGTGAGCAGGATGGACAGATACTGTTCGCCAAGGAGGAAGTTGATTCCGATGGCTGATGCAGCTGTGGCACTTATAAGCGCAGGTGCCTTTACAATCAGTCCTTTGATGCCTTCAAGAAGTGCCGGCAATATGCCGAGCTTGAATAGCAGTCCGCCCATTGAGAGGGCAAGGAGGACCAGTGATACCGAAAACAGCATGCTTTCAATTCCGCCTCTTGTCAGCAGCGAGTCGAGCTCCTCCATCCCGGTATTCGACTTGTAGCCGGAGTACAGTATATTCACCATGTCACTGAAACTGAAGCTTCCCTGAATAAATGGAGCCAGGATCAAGGCGGACAATGTACTGGCAGACAGGGTGAGAATAGCTGGAACCTTACTCACAGCCAGGACAGCGAGCACTGCAAAAGGGATTATAGACTGCCAGCTTACGAGATTAAGCTCCTCAAGGCTATTCTTGATTGCAGCGATTTTTCGGAAATCGGTCTCTGCTGCTGCCGGCGAAATGATAGCAAAGAGAATAATGGATATGACAAATGCCGGGATGGTCGTCCATGCCATATTTTTAATATGGTCAAACAGATCTACTTTTACTGTCATAGAAGCGAGATTGGTTGTATCTGATAAAGGTGACATTTTGTCTCCGAAGAACGCCCCTGATATAACGGCGCCTGCAGCAGCTGCTGTGCTAAGGTCGAGTGCAGCAGCCGCGCTGACAAAGGCCGCTCCAAGCGTTGCCGCTGTCGTCAGCGAGCTGCCGATGCTGATTCCGATGACTGCTGTCACCGCAAAGGCAATGGCAAAAAAATACTTCCCGCTTACTGCCGATAGCGCCAAGTGGATAAAAGTCGGAATCGTACCGCTGGCCATCCAGCTGCTGATAAGCATTCCGATAAAAAAGAAGATAAACACAGCGCCCAATCCTGACCTTGCACCCTCAGCCATACCTTCCTCCAAATCTTTCATCCGAACCTTTTTTAAAAGTCCGTATATGAGCAGGGCAATGATTGCCCCTATAATGGGCACATGGGGAACCGCCCCTGCGCCTATAATTGAGAAACTGATTACTCCGAGCAAAAGCAGGGATATTACCACAGCCTCCGCTGTACTGATTTTGATAACCGCTTGATCCTGATGCATGGTACTTCCTCCTGTTGTATGACTGGCTCCGGTCGGCAGAAATTCATTATTGCGCTGAAGACAGCACAAAAAGCCCTCTCGCCGGCTAGGGACGGAGGAGCTCCGCGGTACCACCCTAATTGAAAGGCACATCGGCCTTCCCTCTCTTCACACATAATGCCTTTGAATCGATAGCTGTACTTCAAATCGGCGCCGCCCGGGCTTTCACCAGCCGCCCAGTCTCTATTTGCTGCATCCGGCGATTCTACTATTGTCTATCCGGCAAAACTATTATACTTAAACGCTTTTTAGCGTTAAAGCGTCTATTTGTAATACTACTATAATCTCAATCAGAAATTTTGTCAAATTTTCTTTTAGAAGCATGTGGCGGGGGAAGAAGTTGCTAATATAATTTGGGAGTTGCTAATATATCCAGAAAGTTGCTAGTATAATTGAAAACTTGCTAATAAAAGGAAAAAGTTGCTAATAAGCCGGAAAAGTTGCTAACAACCGAAAATTCATGCTGTCACAGCCCGCCAAAGCAGCCCCCTTCTTCAACAAATTCCGTCAGTATGAGCACAAACCTCCCAAATAATCCGGATCAGCAGCAGACATGATCGTTACATAAAAAAACAGGCCCTGAATCCCCAGGACCTGCCGCAAATCAAATTTCTTTTTCCAGAATCAATTCATCCCTGAGCGGAATCCCGTCAATACCAAACACAGGAATCTCCGGTTTAATTTTTCGGGCTTCTTCCACGGCGTTCCGAAGCACCTTTATTAACTGATATCCCCTTTTCTGATAAAATCTCAAAGCATTCAAATTATCGTTGGTTGTTATCAGCGCCATTTTGCTGATGCCTTTTTGTTTTGCATCAGCTTCAGCAGCTTTCAGAAGTCCTGATCCGATCCCCTGTCCTTCCATGCCGGCATCCAGGGAGATGATTTCCCTACCCTCCGCACTGTCTGCAAAAGTAATAAGGCCAATGATATTATAAGCACTGTCTATGGCTGCGAACCCGGGGAGCTCATCACAATGATAGATGCCAGTGGAAATAACCATCTGAGGACTTCCCCAATTTTCCTGGAAAAAGGCTGCTGCCTTTTCTTTATCAAGCTGATCTGCGGGGATGATCCTCATTATGAATTCACCTGCAATGCGGACTCTATTTCCTTTGCAGGGCGCCCAATATAATAGCCCTGTGCAAGATCAGCGCCAATCGATCTGCAGAACTCCAGCTCTTCTTTCCTCTCGATTCCTTCTGCAAGGACAATGATACCAAGACCGTCTGCAATATTCATGACCTTGGACAGAAATTGCTGGCTTTCAGGCCTTTGGTCGCAGCGGTCGATGAAGCTTCTGTCTATTTTCAAATAGTCGGGCTGGAGTGCTTCAAGCATTTCGAGGGTTGAAAATCCGGCCCCGACATCATCGAGCGCCACTTTCATGCCTCTTTTTTTGTATGTATTCAACACCTTTTTTAAATGGTCAATATCACTGATTTTCTCAGTCTCCACTACTTCAAAAACAAGATCTGCCGGATCGATTTCATATTTCTCGACAATCTGGAATGTGTGCTGAAGACAGAAATCCGGATTGTAAATTGTAGAAGGAAGGAAATTGATAAAGCTCTTGATTCCCGGCGGGATGATATTTTTTCTTGCTTTGATTGCGGCTTCCCTCGCCTTTTGGTCAAGCATGGACATCAGGCCAGTTTCCTCGGCTGTCTTGAAAAGGATGCCAGGCGGTATTTGCTTGCTCCCTGCCGTTCTCAGCAAGGATTCATAGCCATAAATCCTGTCTCCCTCTTTCAGGTTTATAATCGGCTGCTGATAGCTGTGAAACTCACCATGCTGGATGGTATGGACCATTTCCCGATGGCTGACCCTGGAGAATAGTTCAGATGCATTCAGGAGCTGGGCAGGCTTTGTGCCATATTGTGAAATGCCCGCTTTTAATTTTTTGGCGCTATCCCCCAGTTGCCTGCATATGGCTTCAAGCTTCGTTTCAAGTTCATCAAGGCTTTGATAAGGAGCTTTGATCCAGCTCTCCTGTTTTTGCACCCCATTAACATTCTGGTGAAAGAGGAAGCCCTCTTCTGCCAGCTGGAAAGGCAGGCCGCACTGTGCGCATAGGTGTCGAATAACAGATCCCTTCTTCCTCGTCTTTTTACCTATTTTAGCAAACTATTACAGTTTCGTCATATAATACGCTAGTCTCTTATACCCAGTAATAATGTAAAAAAACGATTCCAGCACAGGAATCGTTTTTTTTTACATTATTGCTCCATATCCATCGGATTGTAAAGTTTTACATCCGGGTTTTTGTCCTGGAACCATCTCAGGGCAAAGTCATTTTCAAATAAGAACACTTTTTTGTCATATCGGTCTGTAACCAGAAGGCTCCGTGAACTGGAAAGACTCTCGTCCACGTCTCCCTCAATCCATCGGGCAATCTTGCTTCCCTGCCCTTCCATCCTGACTTCCGCATTGTACTCATTTTTCATGCGGTGCTCAAAGACCTCGAATTGGAGCTGGCCGACTGCACCAAGAAGGTATTCATCTGTTTTAACTGTCTTGTACAGCTGAATGGCACCCTCCTGGACGAGCTGCTGGATCCCTTTGTGGAAGTGCTTCTGCTTCATCACATTCTTTGCAGTGACTCTTACAAACAGCTCAGGTGTGAACTGAGGCAGCTTTTCATATTGAAACTTGTTTTTTCCCACTGTCAGGGTATCGCCTATTTGGTACAGGCCCGGATCATACAATCCGATTATATCCCCGCTCACTGCCTCATCGACCGTACTGCGGTCATCTGCCATAAATTGTGTCGACTGGCTCAGCTTCAGCTGCTTGCCTGTACGAGGGATATTGATGGTCATCCCGCGCTCGAATTTGCCGGAGCAAATCCTGAGGAATGCTATCCGGTCACGGTGGGCAGGATTCATGTTTGCCTGGATCTTGAAGATAAAGCCTGAGAAATCCTCTGATAGCGGATCAATCTTACCTTCAGTGGAGTTGCGGGCCTGCGGAGACGGCGCAAAGTCCAGATAAGATTCAAGGAAGGTCTGTACACCGAAATTGGCCAGGGCGCTGCCGAAGAATACAGGCGTCAGCGTTCCATTTGCCACCTTCTCACGTGAAAATTCATTTCCTGCTTCATTCAGGAGCATGATTTCCTCAAGCGTCTGGTCGTAAAGGGAAGACTGCTTCATCGGGTGGTCCCCATCAATTTCACCATCTGCATTCAGGTCAAGGAAACGCTCAGACTCATCTACACGGAACTGTTCGATCCGGTTATGATGGCGGTCGTAGATACCGAGGAATTCCTTGCCCATCCCGATCGGCCAATTCATCGGATATGATTCGATTTCCATTACTTCTTCCAGCTCTGCAAGAAGCTCCAAAGGACTTTTCCCCTGGCGGTCAAGCTTGTTCATGAATGTAAAGATCGGTATGCCCCTCATCCGGCAGACTTTGAATAGTTTCAATGTCTGGGCTTCTATACCTTTGGCCGAATCAATGATCATGACGGCGCTGTCCACAGCCGTTAAGGTACGGTATGTGTCTTCACTGAAATCCTGGTGCCCAGGAGTGTCCAGGATATTTACCCGGGCATCTTTATAGTCAAATTGCATTACACTTGATGTAACGGAGATGCCGCGCTGCTTTTCGATTTCCATCCAGTCGCTTGTGGCAAATTTGCCGGTTTTCTTTCCTTTAACGGTACCGGCATCGCGTATCGCTCCGCCAAACAGGAGCAGTTTTTCTGTTAACGTAGTCTTTCCGGCATCCGGGTGGGAAATGATCGCAAACGTGCGCCGTGAAAGAACTTCATCTGAAAAATTGTTAGACATGTTGTATTCCTCTCTTAATTAACTTCGTTTATTATCATAACATCTATCTTATCTTCCTGCAGGAAAGTTTGCAATCTGGGAAATCAACTTCCAGCATTCAGAATGGCTCTTCTGAACAAATTTTGCTACGATTTATTGAAAAGCACAAGCTGCCAGGCTGGACTGCAGACAGCCGGGACAGAAACGGGGGAAAAATGGATACCATTACACATACATTATTCGGGCTTGCCCTTTATGCTTCAGTTGATAAAAGCAGGCTTGAGAAAAAAGAAAAGGCCGCCTATTTGACAGCTGCTGTTGCGGCGAGCCAAATACCTGATATCGATGTGATTTCACAGCTATGGGATACACAGGGACTTTATCAGATGTGGCACAGGGGCATCACTCATTCTGTTTTCCTTACGCCGCTTTGGGCACTGCTGATTTACATGGCATGCCGCTGGATTTTCAAGGTAAAAGATCCCAAACTCTTTTTCCTGAGCTGGATAGCCGTCTTTATACATGATACGAGTGACCTGTTCAATGCATGGGGAACCGGTTATCTTGAGCCGTTTTCTGACAGAAGGATCACGTTCGGAACCATCCCGATTGTCGATCTTGTCTTCTGGGCAATCATCCTTGCAGCTTTTCTCCTCTCTGTCCGGAAAAGAAAAAAATGGAGGAAGCATATTTATTTCAGGGCGGCATGGGTGCTGATGCTCCTTCATCTGGCCAGCCAAAGCATCCAGGGATATATACTTTATGAGGAATACAGCAGCCAGGACAGCGAGGTTGCACTTTCAGCCGATTTTGTGCCATGGCAGTTTACCGTTATCACCAAAAATGGCCCGGAAGTCTCTCTTTATAAAGATGGATTATTTACCAGCAGGGAAAAGACTTATAGCCTTGTGTCTGCAGAGGATGCAGATATGGACAGGCTTTTCCAAGAAAACCCGAAAGCAAAGACTCTTTACGAATGGTCTCCATTTGTTGTGATAGTAGATGATGACGAACAGCTGGGGCTTTACGATCCCCGATTCTACATCAATGGCCAATCCTTCTTATTCGAAGCGATAAAAAAAGAAGCAGGGCAATAAAGAACAAAAGCGCAAGCGCCTTGATCACTTTAAGGAACGAAGACTAAGAACGCCGCGTCCTGTGGCAACATCTGCATGACCAGCTTCCTGGGGGCCTCAAGACGAACCTCCCGGAAAGGCGTTCTTTGCCTTTTTGGGAGGTTTGGCTTGTGACCTCGGCGCAGCTGCTGGACGTTGATCAAGAATTGATAGTTATCCACAAGACTTACCATTTATAATTTCGTTAACAACGAAAAAGTATGGGCAGAGAAAATAGAGCCCATACTTTTTTTAATGTCGGGCAAAATAGCACTAATTGGATTCGTCTATTAACATAGAATGGAGTGCTATTATGAATTTCATCTGGGGAATTGCCGGAATACTGACCGTACTGGTCATCGCTTTGCTGCTTTCCAACAACAGGCGGGCAATCAATCCGCGTACAATCCTGGGAGGCCTTGCCATTCAGATCCTGTTTGCATTTGCGGTCCTCAAATGGGAAGCCGGACGCAAGGCACTTAACTGGCTGACTATGGGAGTCAACAGCATCATCAATTATGCCAATGAAGGCATTAACTTTCTATTTGGCGGCCTCTTTGCAGAAGGATCAGGCGTTACATATGTTTTCGCTTTTCAAGTATTGCCGATTGTTATTTTTTTCTCCGCCCTTATATCGGTCCTGTACTACTTGAAGATCATGCAGTTCATCATTAAAATCCTTGGCGGGGGATTATCCTGGCTTCTCGGCACCCGAAAGGCGGAATCCATGTCAGCAGCGGCAAATATTTTTGTAGGCCAGACAGAGGCGCCTCTCGTTATCCGCCCCTATATTGGCCAAATGACAAACTCTGAGCTGTTTGCCGTCATGACAGGAGGGCTCGCTTCTGTAGCTGGCTCAGTTCTTGTCGGCTATTCACTTTTGGGCGTACCGCTTGAATACCTTCTCGCAGCGAGCTTTATGGCTGCTCCGGCAGGGCTGATCATGGCTAAGATCATTTTTCCAGAAACAGAGAAGAAGGAAGAGCCAAAAGAATTGGAAATGGAAAATGACAGCGATTCGACGAATGTTATTGATGCAGCCGCAAAAGGTGCCAGTGTCGGCCTGCAGCTGGCTCTCAATATCGGTGCCATGCTTCTTGCGTTCATTGCACTCGTTGCACTGCTGAATGGTTTGCTTGGCTGGATCGGCAGCTGGTTCGGATTTGGGGAACTGACGCTTCAGCTCATTCTCGGCTATATCTTCTCCCCGCTTGCTTTTGCCATTGGAGTTCCATGGGCTGAGGCTGTGGAGGCAGGAAACTTTATCGGTCAAAAGCTGATCCTGAATGAATTTGTTGCTTATTCCTCCTTCGCTCCGGAAATTCCGGAGCTTACGGACAAGACCGTTGCCATCATCAGCTTTGCTCTCTGCGGTTTTGCCAATATCTCATCCCTTGCCATCCTTCTTGGCGGCCTGGGCAATCTTGCCCCAAACCGGAGGGCCGATATCGCCCGGCTTGGGATAAGATCCGTCATCGCAGGAGCGCTTGCATCGCTCCTCAGCGCTGCTATTGCAGGGATGCTCTTTTAATCCAATAAGGAAAAAGACAGGCCGGCAGCCTGTCTTATTCTTATTTAGTCAAATGGAAAATGATCGATTCATATGGCCTTAATGTGATTTCCCTGATGTCGGAGGGTCCATCACCATAATTTGAAAGCAGCAGCTCTGCTGTATATTCATCAGCTATTTTCCTGTCAGGAAGTGTAAAGGCTGTCTCACTTCCATAGAAATTGTTAAGTACAAGGAGTTTTTCGTCCCTGCCATTCCGGAGGTACGCAAAAATTTCAGGATGGTCCTCCAGCAGCAGCTCATAATTCCCGTAAGTGATAATATCATATTCTTTGCGGAGGCCGATCAGCTTTTTATAATGATGGAAAATGGAATCAGGATCTTTTACCGCTTTTTCGGCGTTGATCTCCTGGTAATTGCCGGCAATGCCGATCCATGGAGTTCCATCCGTAAAGCCTGCATTTCTGCTGTCATTCCATTGGACAGGCGTCCTTGAGTTATCCCTCGATTTACTTTGGAGTATTTTAAGGATTTCTTCCTCAGGCACTCCTTCTTTTCTTTTAATTTCAAAGATATTCAAGGATTCTACATCCCGGTATTGGATGATATTTTCAAAATAAGGATTGGTCATCCCAAACTCTTCGCCCTGATAGATATAAGGGGTTCCTTGCATCATATGAATGGCAGATGCAAGCATCTTGGCTGATTTATTGTGATATTCCCCATCATCTCCGTACCTTGATATAACACGGGGCTGATCATGGTTGCACCAGAACAGGGCATTCCAGCCGCCGCCTTTGTTCATCTCCACCTGCCATTTGGAGAGGATATTCTTCAGAGCAGAAAAATCGAAGTCTGCAAGCGCCCACTTCTCTCCGCCGGGATAATCTACCTTCAAGTGATGAAAATTGAAGGTCATGCTGAGCTCTTCCCGTTCCGGATTCGAATATTTCACGCAATGATCGATGCTTGTAGAAGACATTTCACCTACAGTCATGCTGTCATGCTTTGAAAACACCTCGCGGTTCATTTCATGCATGTATTCATGGACTCGCGGCCCATCTGTATAGAACTTCCTGCCGTCCCCGGGCGGGAGCGATCCGTCGTCATCCGGGAACCGCTGATCTTTGGATATCAAGTTGATGACATCAAGGCGGAAGCCGTCCACTCCTTTGTCAAACCAGAAGTCCATCATATCGTACACTTCCTGGCGGAGCTTTTCATTTTCCCAATTCAGATCTGCCTGGGTTACATCGAACAGATGGAGATAGTACTGCCCTGTCTCCTCATCGAACTCCCACGCATTGCCGCCAAACTTGGATTCCCAGTTCGTCGGGGCGCTTCCATCCTCTTTAGGCTCCTTCCAGATATAAAAATCCCGGTAAGGATTATCTCTTGATTTCTTTGCTTCCTTGAACCAGTGATGATCTGTTGAGGTATGGTTTACAACGATATCCATGATGACTTTGATACCTCTGCTGTGCGCTTCGTTTAGCAGTGAATCAAACTCCTCCATAGTCCCGTATTCCTCGTGGATGCTGAAATAATCACTGATATCATAGCCGTTATCCCGCTGTGGAGACCGGTAGATCGGCGTAAGCCAGATAACATCAATGCCAAGCTCTTTTAAGTAATCCAGCTTTTCAATAATGCCCTGCAGGTCACCCACGCCGCTGCCGGTTGTATCATTAAAGCTTTTCGGATAAATTTGATATACTGTCGCTTTCTTCCACCAAGGTTGTTTCATCTTCGCCACCTGCCATTTTATTTTTCGTTTAGTCTGCTTATTTTTCGCCAATCAAGACAATCGCCTCATAAGGCTTAAGCTGCTGAGGCACTATGTCTTCCCTGCCTTCACTGCCATAGTTACCTGTCAGCCAGGAATATTTGATCTCTTTAAGCTCTTCAGGCAATGCCAGTTTCCGTGTATTTCCATAAAAATTACACAGCACTACAAGCACCTGACTGCCCAGGGTACGTGTGTATGCAAAAATCGCCGGATCTTCTTCCAATATCAGTTCATATTTTCCGTAGACTATAATGTCATGCTCTTTTCTGAGCCTGATCAGGTCCTGATAATAATAAAAGATGGAATTCTTATCTTCCAGGGCTTCCGCCGCATTTATATCACTGAAGTTCGGGTTAATGCCAATCCATGGAGTACCGGTTGTAAAACCGGCATTTTCCGAAGAATTCCATTGCATAGGGGTTCTGGCGTTGTCCCTTCCTTTTGCGTATATGCTTTCCATCGCTTTCCCTGCCGGCACTCCCGCTTCTGTCGATTCACGGAAATAATTAAGGGTTTCAATGTCCCGGTAATCTCCTATACCCGGAAATTCAACATTTGTCATCCCGATTTCTTCGCCCTGATACACATACGGGGTGCCCTTCATCATATGGAGCAGGGTAGCCAGCATCTTCGCCGATTCTTTGCGGTATTCCCCATCATTGCCGAATCTTGAAACAGATCTCGGCTGGTCATGGTTATTGAAATATAAAGAATTCCAGCCCGTTTCTTCAAGCTCGGTCTGCCATTTTGTCAGGCTTTTCTTCAGGTCTGAAAGGTCTAGCGGTTTAAGATCCCACTTTCCGCCCGGACCATTGTCGAGGCTTACATGCTCAAATTGGAACACCATATTCAGTTCATTCCTGTCTTCCCCTGTATAATCACGGGCCATTTCGGGCTTGACCCCAGGCATCTCTCCGACAGTCATAACATCATAATGCGAAAGGACTTTTTCGTTCATTTCCTGAAGATACTCATGGATTCTTGGCCCATTTCTATAATATTTGCTTCCTGATGCATATTTCTTGCCGGGTTTCACTTCATCATCCGGGAGGCCATCCTCCTTTGAGATGAAATTGATCACATCCATCCTGAAGCCATCAATCCCTTTATCGAGCCACCACTGCATCATATCATATACTTCCTGCCTCAGAGCCGGATTCTCCCAGTTCAAATCAGGCTGCTTCTTTGAGAACAAATGGAGGAAGTATTCTCCGGAGTTTTCGTCATATTCCCATGCAGATCCGCCGAAATTGGAACCCCAATTGTTCGGCTCCCTGCCGTTTTCCCCTTTGCGCCAAATATAATAATCCCTGTAAGGAGTTTCTTTGGATTTCTTCGCTTCAATGAACCAGGCATGCTCATCAGAGCTGTGGTTGACGACAAGGTCCATGATCAGCTTCATATCGCGGAGGTGCAACTCATTGAGCAGCTCTTCCCAATCATCCATGGTCCCGAACTCGTCCATGATATTTTTATAATCACTAATATCATAGCCATTATCATCATTGGGTGATTGATAAACAGGCGACAGCCAGATGACATCTATCCCCAGTTTTTTAAGATAGTCCAGCTTGGAAATGATGCCCTGCAAATCGCCTATGCCATCACCATTGCTGTCCATGAAGCTCCTCGGATATATCTGGTAAACTGTGCTTTCTTTCCACCATTGCCCTTTCATTTTAAAACCTCCCATTATTTCTCAGTACGTTATGTAAATAGCGATACCATGGATAGGCTTTTATCCATGGTACCAGAATAATCATTCAGCTTTTCTGAATTTGCCGAACAGGAATGTCAGCACAAACGGCACAACCAGCACGATCGCCATCCCGATAAAGAAGGACCCCCAGTTTTCGGATAAGATTGAGAAGAAGGCAGGCAGTCCGCCGACTCCGATCGATGGAGCAATGACCCCTTTAATGGTAATGAACATGCCGCCCAGGGCAGAGCCGATGACCGCTGCGATGAACGGATATTTGAAGCGCAGGTTCACACCGAACATGGCTGGCTCTGTAACTCCGAGGAAAGCTGAAAGCGAAGAAGTTGCAGCAAGTCCCTTTACTTTTTCATTTTTATTTAAGAAGAACATCGCAAGCGATGCTGAACCTTGAGCAATATTTGATAATGCCACCATCGGCCAGAGGAATGTTCCGCCGATTGATCCGATCAGCTGCAGATCGACAGCCAGGAATGTATGGTGCATCCCTGTAATAACGAGCGGTGCATAAAGGCCGCCGTAAATCAATCCTCCAAGAGCAGGAACCGCATCAAAAATGGATACAACACCGTCAGTGATCCAGCCTCCGATCGTAAACGTAACAGGCCCGATCGCAATGAAAGACAGGAAGCCTGTGATCAGCAGCGCAATCGGCGCGACTGTCAGCAGCTGGATTGAATCCGGAATCCTCTTTCTTAAAAATATCTCAATCCTTGCCAAAACATAGGACGCAGCCAGTACCGGCAGCACCTGACCCTGATAGCCGACTTTCTCTATCTCCAGTCCAAACAGATTCCATACAGGAACCTTATCAGTAGAACCATAACCCCAAGCATTAAGCAAGTCGGGGTGGACAAGCATCAGGCCGAGCACCATGCCAAGAAGCGGACTTCCGCCGAAACGATTGACCGCACTCCATCCAATCAGCCCCGGCAGGAATACAAACGCGGTATTGGCTATCATATTGATGATATTAGCGAGATCAGCCCATCCTGGATGAACGTCTATGAATGATTTGCCTGTATAAAAGATATCAGGCGCTGTCATGATATTGTTGATTCCCATCAGCAGGCCGGCTGTAACAATAGCCGGAAGAATAGGAATGAAAATGTCGGCCAGCGTTTTGATTGCTCTTTGAAGCGGATTCATTTTTTCAGAAGCAGCTGCTTTCACTTCTTCTTTTGACAATTCACCGATTCCTGTAGCCGCTGCCATTTCCTTGTATACCTTATCAACAAGGCCTTGGCCGATGACCACCTGGAATTGGCCGTTTGTAGAAAATGATCCTTTAACACTATCTATATTTTCCAATGCTTCTTTATCAACTTTGCTTTCATCCTTCAAAGCAAACCGCAGACGGGTTACGCAGTGCGTAGCTGCTGCAATATTTTCTTTTCCGCCAACTGCTTCTACAATACGCTCGGCAGATTCTCTGTAATTGCTCATGCTTCTCTCCTCCTGTTACCGTTTTCAACAGCAAGCAAAAAAAAATGCGGCCGGGAGCTCATATACTTCATATTATCTGCCCTTCTTGCAAATTTATCCTTTGCTGCAAAGTCAGCTCATTAAGTATTCACTCCAAAGAAAACTTGTATATACATGGTGTTTACGTTTTCATTATATCTTGTATATACATGACAGTCAATCATTTATTATACTAGAAAAATTTTAAAATAAAAAAAGCCTCCAATGTAATGGGAGGCTTCACATTTTTCCTATTTCTGCATCAAGCTCTTTCAGCAATTCTCCAGCTTTTTCTCCGTTAATGACTTTGTCCGCGTAAAGGTCCAAATCAGTAGGATCCATATTAATGATAACCAGTTTTGCACCACACTGCTTGGCAATGAGCGGAAACTGATTGGCAGGAGTGACAGAGAGGGATGAGCCAAGGACAATGAAAAGATCAGCTTTCTCTGACTCTGCAGCAGCAAAATCAATAGCTTCCTCGGGGAGCATCTCCCCAAAAAGGACGATGGACGGCCGCAAAATCCCCCCGCAATCACTGCACCGGAAATGCTCATCTATGTATTCATCATTCGGAAATATTTTCCCGCATGTCTGGCAATGGACCTGCTGCAGTGTACCATGCAGTTCAGCCACATTTCTGCTTCCTGCCGCCTGATGAAAACCGTCTACATTCTGTGTAATGATGCTTTGGACAATTCCCCTCCTTTCCCAGTCTGCCAATATATAATGCCCTGCATGGGGACTGCATTCCTTCAGCCCCATAACTCTGCGGCGATAAAATTCAATGAATTCGCTGACATGATGGTTGAGAGCTTCTGTACTGGCAATTTTCCCATAATCCACTGTATTCGTTAACCCGCTTCCTGCAGACCGGAAATCAGGCAGCCCGCTTTCTGTTGACATGCCTGCACCAGTCAATATAACCGTATAGCTTGACTCTTTCAGCCACTCTAAAAGCATAAGGACACCTCGCTTTTTTCTCTATTATAAACTTTTCCGGGGTTCAACCATCCGAAAATGGGATAAAAGTATAAAAAAGAATCTTTTAACCGGAAGGATGTTATATATGAAGACTTTCAAAAAGGAAGATTACGAAAAGGAGTATAAAAAATATGAGAGCCGCGCTGCAAAATACTTAAATGATCCGGGCAAAACAAGCGGGCTTCTTTCCAAAGCAAGCAAAAAAGCCGATTCCAGGAAAAATTCCCTATCTGAAGTATGGGACAAGCTTCAGCTCCTGTTTGAACTCATTAAAGCCTACTCAAAGGGACAGTATAGGGACATTTCTGCAAAAACAGCTGTTACGGTCATTGCTGGCATTCTCTATTTTGTGTCTCCCCTGGATCTTGTCCCCGACTTTCTTGCCGGAATCGGCATATTGGATGATGCCGCAATCATCGGCTTTATCATCAAGCAAATCGCCAATGAGCTTGAAAGATTTAAGCTATGGAGAGAAACACAGCCAGACAATATTATAGATATGGAAGAAGACAGCAAAAAAACTCTTGTATAGCAACAAGAGTTTTTTCTTTATTCTATTTCGCAAACCGGTGGTTGCCGATTTCTTTTGTAACGGCCCTTGTGCGGAGCCATTTGCTGTTAGTCTGGTCAGGATTAAAGAAAAACAGGGACTCACCGTCTTTTCTTTCTTCAGTCAATGCCTCCTGGACTGCTTTCTGTGAATCCTTCCCTGCCGGTTTATTGATCATCCCATTGTCCACAGGCTCAAATTGCCTGTCTTCGTAAATAACTTCTTTGACTGTGTCCGGAAATTTTTCGTCCTTCATTCTATTGAGGACCACTTCAGCCACAGCGACTTTTCCGGCATGCGGCTCACCTTTTGCCTCCGCATGCACAAGCCTTGCCAAAAGATCTTTTTCTCCTTTAGATAAGCTGACCTTTTGTTCTGTTATCCGCTTCTTTTTCTTTGGAGCAGACGGAATGATGAGCTTATCTCCGGCAAATATCTTTTCATCCTTTTTATAATTAGCCTTCTGTATATCCTCTGCAGCCACACCAAATTGCCTGCTGAGCTTCGAAAGGCTATCCTCTTCTTTTACAGTATATATATCGACATTATCAATCGTCTTGGCAAATGCTTGTTTTCCGGGATTTTGGACAATCTGGAATGAGATCAGCATGAATGCAGCAATCATTAAGGCAAGATATTTCATGTCTTCTCCTCCATTCAATCTTTTTTCAACATTCCTTACCCTATCACAGATAAAGATTCAGTTCCAAACTTAATTCTTTCCATGGCAGCACAGGGATATATAGGGATAACTCCGAATTTTCCGGAAGAAAGCTGTTTCAATGCCATTGCAGAGAATATCTGTTATAATGGACCATGATTCCCGGATGAATGCGGGAGCTCTGAACGGACCGGCTGCTTTATGCGGCTGTAAATAGGAGAGAATTGTGGGGGAACCGGGCACGGTTGAGACTTTATTTTTACAATAAAGGACCCTTTGAACCTGATCTGGAGAGATGCCAGCGTAGGAAACATATTCTTAATTGATGAATGTTTTTTATTGCGCACGGGTTCTGAAATCCGGGCGCTTTTTTGTTTGCATCGGGATATAAAGGAACAGCACCTCCGCCCGCGGTTGTCCAGAATTAGTTTATGCCATTAACCGGCGGTCTTTTTGGAATAATATCAGAAACAGCATGGAGGATTGATCATGAAGAAATGGCTCAGCGCATTGTGCACTGTCTGCCTGCTTGCCGGCTGCACCGGAGGACAGACTGGTCAGGAAGAAAGACAAGCTGATAAAGGGCAGGACCTGGAAAAGATAACGGTTGTCCTTGACTGGACACCAAATACTAATCACACTGGACTTTACGCTGCCAAAGCAAAGAATTTTTTCAAAGAAAATGGCCTTGATGCAGAAATCATCATGCCTGGTGACGCTGGAGCAGACCAGCTGGTTGCTTCCGGTAAGGCCGACTTTGGCGTCAGCTATCAGGAAAGTATTACACAGGCACGGGTTCAGGGTGTCCCGCTTGTGTCGGTAGCCGCCGTCATACAGCATAATACGTCCGGCTTTGCTTCTCCTGCAGCAAAAAATATCGACTCGCCAAAGGATTTTGCCGGGAAAAAATATGGAGGCTGGGGATCGCCTGTTGAGGAATCTGTTATCGCCTCATTAATGAAGCAGGAAAATGCAGATGTCTCTGATGTTTCCTTTGTTAACATGGGGGATGCCGATTTCTTTACAGCTGTTAAAAGGGATATCGATTTTGCCTGGATTTATTATGGGTGGACTGGCGTCGAGGCGGAGCTTCGCGGAGAAGATCTGAATATGGTCTACCTTACCGACTATTCCGATAAACTCGATTATTATACACCTGTTCTGGCTACAAATGAGAAAATGATCAAAAATAGTCCTGATACTGTCAGAGCCTTTGTAAAAGCAGCATCACAGGGCTATCAGTTTGCAATCAAGAATCCGGAAGAAGCTGCTGATATCCTGCTTGAGGCTGCACCTGATTTAGACGCCGAGCTGGTCAAGAAAAGCCAGGAATGGCTGTCTCCAAAATATCAGGATGATGCAGAACAATGGGGAGAACAGAGTATAGAGGTTTGGGAAAACTATGCCCAATGGATGTATGAAAATAAACTGCTGGACAGCGAGCTGGACGCTGAAAAAGCTTTTACCAATGAATTTTTGCCAGAATAGGAGGAACCATAATGGCCAGTACACTGATCAGCATTCAGATTATACCTAAAACAAAAAACGGGGAAGATGTTATTCCATATGTAGATGAAGCAATTAAAATCATTGCAGAATCCGGAGTGAAATACGAGGTCCATCCACTGGAGACAACGATGGAAGGCGAGCTTGAAGAGCTATTCCGGATCATCGCAAGGATGAATGAAAGAATGATTGCAATGGGAAGCAAAAATGTGATTTCTCAAGTCAAAATTCTGTTTCAGCCTGATGGGATCACGATGGATGACCTGACGGATAAATACAAATGAAGAAAGTGGCTGTAAAAGGATGGAAGCCGGCAGCGGTTCTCCTCCTTTTGTTCATTCTCTGGGAAGCAGCAGTAAGGCTGGCAGAAGTCCCTGCCTGGCTCCTGCCGCCGCCCTCTGACATCATGGCTGAATCTGTGGAAAGCTGGGCCCGTTTTTCCGGCCACCTGGCGTCAACTGTGCTATTATCACTGGCCGGCTTTGCACTGGGGACTGTTTTCGGGCTCACCGCGGCCATCATCCTTCACCGTCTGCCGGCTGTAAGGGAATCTGTTTACCCGCTGCTGATACTATCCCAGAATGTCCCTGTCATCGTCCTTGCCCCTCTCCTTGTCATCTGGTTCGGGTTTGGGCTGCTGCCGAAATTTATTGTCATTATTCTTGTCTGTTTTTTTCCAATCACTGTGGCAGCTTTGGACGGTTTCAGGCAGGTTCCAGCCGAGCTTAAGCATTATATGGCCATGTCAGGAGCCACCAAAAGGCAGCTGTTCTGGAAGCTGGAATGGCCCGGCTCCCTGCCCTCGCTATTTTCAGGGCTGAAAATCTCGGCCACCTACAGTGTTATGGGCGCTGTCATCTCAGAATGGCTCGGTTCGGAAAAAGGGATAGGCGTTTTTATGACTCTCGCCTCCTCCTCCTTCCGGACAGACCGTGTTTTTGTAGCCATATTTGCCATTATGATACTAAGCCTGATTTTCTTCGGAGCAATCCTTTTGGCAGAGAGCCTGCTTTTAAAATGGAATAAAAAGGAGCAGATAAAATGAATCTCCTGCACCTGGATAATATATCAAAATCTTTTGGGGAACAGATGGTCCTTAATAACTTAAGCCTTGAAGTTAATGAAGGTGAATTCGTCTCCCTTCTCGGGCCTTCGGGAAGCGGAAAAAGCACCATTTTCAATCTGATTGGGGGACTGCTTCTACCCGATGAAGGAAGCATCCAGATGAACGGCCAATCGATCAATGGCCAAAAAGGTTTCATGAGTTATATGCCGCAGACCCCTTCCCTTCTTCCGTGGAGGACAGTTTTGCAAAATGTCCTTCTGGGACAGGAACTGACAGGCAGAACAGATAAGGAAAAAGCCATGGAAATGATACATAAAGCAGGGCTCGGGCAGTATGCGCATGCCTATCCGCATGAATTATCCGGCGGAATGAAGCAGCGCGCTTCCTTCATCAGGGCGCTGCTCAGCCCGCAGGAGCTTCTTTGCCTGGATGAGCCCTTTTCAGCGCTGGATGAACTGACGCGGCTTGATATGCAGAAGTGGCTCCTGACCATTTGGGAAGAGCAGCGGCCGGCCATCATCTTTATCACTCATAATATAGAAGAAGCTCTTTTTCTGTCAGATCGCATCATCGTCTTATCAGAAAAGCCGGCCCATACAGCAGCGGAATTTACGGTGCCTTTTTCCCGGCCAAGAAGAGAAGAACTGTTCCTGGAAGAGGAATTTCTGGAATGGAAAAGAAAGGTCCATCATTCGCTGCGGCCAAAGAGGGAAAAAGGATGAACAAGATTATTGACAGCCATATCCACCTGGACCGCTATGCAGATCAGGATATTGCTAATATTTGCAGCATACAGGAGCTCGAATCACTCATAACTGTCTCGTGGGATCTCAGCTCCTGCAAAAAGAACCTGCTCCTTGCAGAGAGGTTTTCAAAGGTAAAGCCGGCTTTTGGGTACCATCCGGAACAGGTCCCCCCTCCTGAAGCAGAACTTGCTGATCTGATAGGCTGGATGGGGGATCATAAAGAAAATATGATAGCCATCGGAGAGGTCGGCCTTCCATACTATTTAAGACAAGAACAGGGTGCTTCCTTTATAGGCCTGGAACCTTATCTTGAAATACTGGAGCTGTTTGTCCAGAAAGCAAAGGAGTGGCAGCTCCCCGTCATCCTCCATAGCATCTATGAAGATGCAGAGATAGTATGCAGCCTGCTTGAAAAGTATTCTATTGAAAAAGCCCATTTTCATTGGTTCAAAGGCTCAGCTCTTACGGCTGAACGAATGGCCGCCAATGGCTATTTCATCTCAGTGACTCCTGATGTATTGTACGAAGGGGAAATTCAATCTCTGGTAAAAGACTATCCAATCAGGCAGGTGATGGCAGAAACAGACGGTCCCTGGCCATTCGAAGGGCCTTTCAATAAACAAATGACTTCACCACTCATGATCCATCGTTCAGCAGCTAAAATCGCTGAAATCAAAAAAATGGCATTGCCGGAGGTATATACGCTCCTGCTGACTAATACCAGGGATTTTTATAGAATATGAGAAGCACTCTGTTTACGCAGGGTGCTTTTTGTTGGTAAAACAGGAATGGGATATTAAAAGACACATCTGATCTCTTTAGTAGTATAGAACCATTTTTCCTTTAATAAATTTTCCCCATATCTCCAAATGGAAATATAAGGTACAGTAAAAGAAAAACTTATTGGAGGACTGCTGAATGAAAAAATATGGTCTGATTCTGCTTATCATCCTGTTTTCTTTTTCCACCTCTGCTTTTGCCCAGCCGGAAACTGCCAGCCTGATTCCCTCTGAAGAACAATTTCTTAAGCTCGTAAAGAAGACAGAAGAGTATAAGGACTTTAAAGATGACTTTCTCTCAAACGATCCTTATATCCTGAATCCGCTTAAAGACGAAAAAGACCAGCAGTATGGCTGGATTGTCCAGTATGAGATTAAATATAAGGAAGAAGCTTCACTTGCCGCAGGCGGTGCAGCCACTGTCAGTTTCTCCTCCATCCTTACGTTTGCTTATGACAGCATCAATGATGATATGCAGGCTTATATTATCGACTATAGCAGCATTCTCAAAGATCAAGCTATCTATCTTGAAGAACTCTCCACCGGCACCACCACTGCAATTGATGTGTCTGAGACAGATTTATACGCAGAACTTGCCGTGCAGACGGAGGAAAAAGCAGAAAGCATGGTCAGTTCAGCGGGGCTGCAAAGCGGGAATCCTGCAGGTGAAGAAGGTGTGAACGGAAGCAACTATCTTTGCTGGCAATGTACAAGCTATACCAATGGGAGCGTTTCTCTTCCATGTGCCAATTTGGTCGGCAGCTACTGTTCATCGGGCTCACAATATTCAGTCGGCAGGCTGCTGTGCGCCGGCAAAACAATCATTGATTGCTATGTGCCCAAGGATAAGGTTTGTGTAAAAGGCGTCTGGAAAACCACCTGTCCGGCACCGGCTTAATTGATTATAAAGAAAGAAGGCTTGCCATCCGCGTTAAGTAGCAGTGGCTATATATGCCAGCAGATAAGAAAGTTGGGAAGATGAAGAGTCAGTAACCGGTGACAGAAATATAAGGGGAGTATTTACTGTTAAATTCAGATTAATAGTGTTTTTGGAGAAAATAAGGGAAGTTTCTCCCTCTATGCAAAGTAAAACTACCTGTTTTCACGTCCTTCAAGTCAAATAAGAGGAATTTATCCCTCTATTAAAGCTATTTTTAGTACTATATGCAAAATAAGGGGAATTTGTCCCTCTATAATTTTCAAATAGCATGGAACCTAGTTTCACTGTTTAAGCATGCAAAAGTATAACGGGAAATCCTCGGTTTTTCTACTATTCAGCGTTTGGTGCATAAATTAAATTAGAATAACATATTAAATAGAAAAAGCTTGGGATATCCCAAGCTTTTTCGGTTTGTTAATTCCCCTGTTATTTACGTTACGAAAACGTATCTTATTAGGCCTGTGATTTAAGATTTGTTCCACATTATCTGAACTGCTAATATCCACGGCATGGCTTCTTTCTTTTTGAGCATCTATTCGGCTATTTTACAGCCTGAGACATAGGATGCTGGTCATCCAGACCTTTCCACCGAACGTGGCGTTATTAGTCTGAGGACCTTTTGGGGGCAAACCGTTTCTGCTTTTCTATTTGTAGAGCTCATCCAGCTATAGAGCCTCTGCTTTTCTTACCCCTTACTCCCCGATGCTATATTTGAGCCTTCGATGAAGTGTTTTTGGAAGAAAAAGAACAGCAGGACGACCGGCAGAAGAACGGTTACTGACATGGCCATCAGGTAGTGCCACTGGGTGGATACTGTTCCTTTGAATGTCTGCAGTCCAATCTGCAGAGTATACAGGCTTTCATCATTTATATACAGCAGCGGGCCCAGCAGGTCATTCCATGCTCCATTAAAGGAGAACAGCGCGACTGTAATAAGTGCGGGTTTGGTAAGCGGGAGCATGATATTCCACCAGATCTGCAGATGGCTCGCACCGTCAAGAACCGCCGCTTCAATCAATTCATTCGGGATGCCCATCATGAACTGCCTTAACAGGAAGATGAAAAATGCACTTCCCAGGAAGGCAGGAACGATCAAGGGAAGATAAGTGTTGATCCATCCCAGCTTAGAAAACAGGATGTATTGCGGAACCATAGTGACAAAACCCGGTATCAGCATGGTAGATAATACGATGACGAAAAGAGCATTTCTGCCTTTGAAACGAATTTTTGCGAATGCATAGGCAACGAGAGAATTAACAAGCACGCTCCCAATCATGCCGGCAAGGGCAATAAATAAGGTGTTAAACGCCCATCTTGTAAATGGCGCTGTCTGCCATGCCTCCAGATAATTCGAGAAATGGAATTCGGTCGGAATGAAGGTTGGCGGGTATTGGGCGATTTCCTGCGGTGATTTCAGGGAAGTTGAAATCATCCACCACAGCGGCGATAGTATCAGTATGCTTCCAGCCAGAAGCAGGAAAGCAACAAAGAGATGCTTTGTCCGCTGCCTGAATTTTTTTGTCTCATAGAACCTCGGTGCTTCAGCAGCTGCCTGCTTCATTTGTTGTCTCCTCCTTCATAGTGAACCCATTTTTTTCCGAGTGTCAGATTGATGACTGTCAGTACCATGACAATCAGGAACAGCAGCCAAGCCATCGCTGAGGCGTAGCCCATATCAAAAATTTCAAACGCATTGTTCCACATATGAAGGTTGTAGAACAGCAGGGAATTCCCCGGACCTCCGTCTCCGTTCTCGGTCATCACATACGCTTCCTGGAAAATTTGAAAAGATCCAATAGTGCTTGTAATGACATCAAAGAAGATGATCGGTGAAATCATCGGCAGAGTGATATGGAAAAATTTCTGGAATGAACTTGCCCCATCCAGGTCTGCTGCTTCATACATCTGGGCCGAAACTCCCTGCAGGCTGGCAAGATACAGGAGCATGCCTCCGCCGACGCTCCACATCTTCATTAGCAGCAGGGCAGGCTTTGTCCATTCAGGATCAAACAGCCATGCCGGGCCTTCTATGTCAAACCAGGCAAGGAAAGTGTTGACAAGGCCTGTCGAAGGACTTAATAGCTGCATCCATAAAAAATAGACAGCGACACCAGAAAGAATGGCAGGCAGATAATAGACTGTCCTGAAAAATTTCATCCCTTTTACTCTCTGATTCAGCAGCACAGCCAGAAGGATAGCGCCAGCCGTGGTCAATGGTACGGAAAATAATACATAATAGATTGTATTCCAGAGCGATGTTTTGAAAAGATCATCAATCGTAAACATCCTTTTAAAATTATCCAGCCCGATGAAGTTCATTCTTGACGTTATATTATAATCTGTAAAACTTGCAAATAATGAAAATAAGAGCGGTCCGAGAGTCAGTCCCAGAAAGCCGATGATCCAGGGACTAATGAATAAATAGCCAAATAAATTATCTTTCGCTTTTCGCGAAAGCCGCTTCGGCTCAGACTTAGCCTTCTCTTTGCCCATGCTGTTCGCTTCGTTTTGAGCAATTGTAGAGTCATACGATTTCATACCCCTTCACCCTTTCCCAGAAATGATTGCATTCGAAGAAGAGAAGGAGATCCCTTCTCTTCTTCCAGAATGTATTATCTTTTTAGTTTTTCAACGTCTTTTTCCGCTTTCTCCAGTGCCTCTTCAGGCGACTGCTTCCCAAGCAGGGCATTGTCGATCTGTGGATTTACCCTGCTCAAATAATCAGGATATTCAACCGGGATTGGGAAAAGCTGAGTATCTTCAAGATTTTTTATGGTCGCTTCATAGACCTCTTTATCTTTTCCTTCAAGCTCTTCTGCTGCAGCGTCTGCACCTTCAATGCTGGCAACATTGTCAAAGTTCTCCATAGCCCAGTATTTCTGAGCTTCAGGTCCGGTCAGATACTTAATGAAGTCCATTGCTTCTTCCGGATTGCTGGAGCCTTTTGGCACCTCGGCAACAAAACCGCCTCCATCACTCCAGTTTTCAGCTCCTTCTTCATAAGCCGGGATTGGAGCTACTCCAAAATCCATATCCTGCCCATAGTCCCTGATCTGAGTATAAAAAGTTCCTACATCCACCCACATGGCCACTTTTCCGGCAATGAAAGGATTGGACTGTTCACTTCCAAATTCGGCCTTCAGCGCCTGAACATTTGACTCGCCAAGGCGGTCCTGCCATTTGAGAACCCATTCCAGTGCTTCTACTTTCTTAGGCGTATTGATTTTCAGCTCACCATTGTCGATGAAGTTCTTTCCTCCATCAGCACTGATCATCCAGCTGCCTGCCCCAATGCTTCCCCAAAGCGGATAGAATCCGACCCTGTCATAGGTTTTGCCGTTTTTCACATCAAGCTTTTCGGCATATTCTTCAAGCTCTGCCCATGTAGAAGGCGGCTTATTTGGATCAAGGCCGGCTTCTTTGAACGCTGTTTTGTTATAGAATAGAAGTCTGGTATCAGTATTGAATGGAACTGCATAAGGCTTGTCTTCATAAAGGACTGTGTCCCAAAGATGAGGATAAAACTGATCCTTGAAGCCTTCATCCATATATTTGCTTAAATCTTCAACCTGTTTGGCTTCCGCCCGCTGCCCGACTGTATTGATATCATTGATGATGACATCTGCCGGGTTCCCGGCAGCTACTGAAGCAAGGTTCTTTGTCCAAATATCTCCCCAAGGCAAATATGTATGCTTAACAAAAACCTTATCCTGTGACCCATTGTAATCGTCTATGATTTTTTCAATGATTGGCCTTCTTGTTTCTGATCCCCAGAATGTCCAGAAATCAATGACTACTTTTCCATCTTTCGTTTTTTCCGCCTGGGCAGACTCTCCGCCTGAGCATCCGGCCAGAACGCCAAGAAGCAGAAAGACAGAAATTAATAAGGCTATCCCCTTTTTCATATGTATCCCCCTAATATTTGTCTAATTTTTTTCTCCCTAAATAACACCCAGCTGCCTTTGCGCAAAGGATCCATAACGGTGCTGAACTCCGAGAAGGAATTTACTGTAAAACTACCCGCTTCTTCTGCTTCTAAACCTGCTTGTCAAAAAAATATCGAAAATTGTCTAAATATTTTTTTCTAAATTTGGATTCACGTACCAGTCCTGCTATTTTGCAGTATGAATATTCTGCATGCACAAACAAAAAAGGCGCATGGGCATTTCCATCCCATGTGCCTTTTCCTATTGTTATTTAAATTGGCCTCTTTCTGCCGGCCTCTTCAATTCCCAATCTATACTGCTTTTTCATCATCCGGCTTTCTTCCAGCTGAACCCTTCCTTTTTCAGGGTTTTGAAAATGCTTCTGGATAACTTTTCAGGAGCCTTAAAGAATTCTTTACTGCTTTCCTCCCGGAAGTAAATGACCTCATTGACATTCCAGAGTTTCAGCTGAAGCGTGTCGCCTCCTTTAAACCTTATAAGAGCGTCATATGAAGGCTTTTCTGCCGGAGTATAATTGGTTGGGGCCGATTCATGCAGCATGGACCTGATCATTGCTTTCATGAAAGGGTTTTCGGCATAGCTGGATTCATTAAGCTCTATATTGACGCCGTTGGTAATGTAGCTGTATTCTGAATCTGTTTCTGCTGTAATGACATCCGCTATCGGCAGCTCCTTCAGTTCAGCGAAAGTGCTGTCCTGATCCGGAATGCTGAATTGGGAGTAAAAATAGACAGCCGCAACAAAAAACGCTGCTGCAGTCAAAAGAGGTCCCTTCACCCAAGGGAACTGCCTGACCTGTTTTTTCCCAAGCCTCCCGGGTTCTGCAGCTTCCATAATCTTTTTGAAGGAACGGTCCTTTTGCATTTTGGAACGGGGAATATCATCAAGCTTTTCAAATGATATCGTATCTTCAAATAACTCCTTCAAGGGTATCCCCCCTTTTTTCCATCTCTTTTTTCAGGGCAGCCATTGCCCTGGATGTGGTTATTTTCACTTTGTTCTCATTCCATCCCAGGACCTGTGCTGTTTCCTTGATTGAAAACTCCTTGATTTTCCGGAGGATAAGGACTTCCTGGTAGCTCAGCTTCAGTGCATGGATGGCAGCATAGAGCCTGGCTGTTTTTTCCCCTTTTACCATAATTTCCACTGGTGTGTCATGACCTGAATCAAATTGATATTTTTCAATGGAAAAGAACTTGAAGCGGTTCCTCTTCCGGATATAATCAATGGCTACATTTCTTGAAATCCTCACAAGCCAGGTGAAGATATGGGATTCGCCATTGAATTGGTGGAAATGCTTATAAGCTTTTATAAACGTATCCTGAGTCAGATCTTCTGCTATTTCTTTATTGTTTACATACATGAAGATATATCCGTAGATTTTGTCGCTGTATTCGTAATAGATGTTCTCAAACGTTTCTGCAGAAACTTTATTCATTGTAGGCGCCCCCTCTTGCACATAGTTAGACGATTGACAGCAGAAAAGGAAACAGCTTCCATTCATATTTTTTATTTTTTATTGGAGGATAGGCCGTACCTGCATCTTTCCTCCTGCCCTGGACAGGAAAAGTAGAGACAAAGCATCATTTTCAAACTTTTTTATAAAATGATGCAATATGTCTGCAACTTTTTCAGATTCTGTATGGTTACGTAAAATGTCTCCAAGGCTGCAGGCAGCTTTTCTTATTTTTTCTACAATTTCTTCTATATTCCTCCCTTCCTCTTTTAAAATCCCGCAATCTATTTAGCTGGAGCTTCTTTCAATTTTTCTTGGCAAACCTGACTTATATAATCTTATTCTCTTATTTTTTCAGCATCAGCCTCTCTTTTTAGCAACATATGGATATAATTCCCTGCTTTTATACAGCAGAATGGATTGAAAAAGGCCTATGAATCGTCCATGCGCGTTTTAACTGCTGGGATGATTGAATGATTTCATGGAGAAGAGTACTTTTTCCATCATATTTCGACAACTTGATTCTTTTATTTCCGATACAGTAAGTGTCACAGCAGGAAATGCCATAACTGGAAAATTTATAGAAAGGAGGGCTGTAAGCTGCTGTAATGAAAAATGAATAGAAAAGAGGAGGAATAGTTCATGAAGAACAAGAAGCATTTTCGCTGGCTTTATCTCTTGCTCACGGCACTTTTGATCATTCCGCTGCTTAGTCCTTATCAAGCACAGGCGGATGCCGGCAAGTCTCCGCATGTTTCGATGAAGAAAGCTTCCCCCGGGTCTTCAAAAAACAAAATCTCGGGCAGGCTCCTTGATCAATTTGATGGAAAAGACAAGGTCACCTTCCTTATAAAAATGAAAGAGCAGGCGGACACAAAAAAAGCCGCTCAAGAAGCAGCTAAAAAAGCTTCAGCTGATAAAGCAACTTCCTCCAAGGCAAAATTCATGAAAAGATCTGCAGTAGTTTCCTCTTTAAGAGCCGTCGCAGCCGAAACACAGGCCGGAGTACTCAAATATATTGAGCAGCAGGAAAAAGCCGGCAAAGCGAAAGATAGCAAATCCTTCTATATTGTGAACAGCATTGCCGTCACAGCCACTAAAGATGTCATGGAAAAGCTTGCAAGCTTTCCAGAAGTAGACAAAATCCTTCCTAATGAGACCAGACAGCTTCATAAGCCTGTAAAAGAAGCCTCTAAGCCTTCCATCCAGATGGAACAAACAGCAGACAATAAAACCAGCTCCATTGAATGGAACATAGACAGGGTCGGTGCCCCAGCCGCCTGGGACATGGGCATAGACGGGTCCGGGACTGTTGTCGCCTCAATTGATACAGGCGTCCAGTGGAACCATCCCGCGCTCAAGGAAAAATACCGCGGCTATGATCCTTCAAACCCTGATCAGCCTTCACATACTTACAACTGGTTTGATGCAGTAGGAGGACAATCCTCCCCATATGACGACGATGGCCATGGCACTCACGTTACCGGCACCATGGTCGGTTCTGATCCTGGCGGTGCAAACCAGATTGGAGTTGCACCAGGAGCCAAATTTATTTCTGTAAAAGCTTTCAGTCCAAGCGGGGGCTCAGATGTCGACCTTCTGGAGGCTGGGGAATGGATCCTTGCTCCTAAAGATGCCAATGGCACTCCACACCCTGAACAGGCTCCGGATGTTGTAAATAACAGCTGGGGCGGCGGACCCGGACTTGATGAATGGTACCGTCCGATGGTCCAGTCATGGCGCGCAGCCGAAATCTTCCCGGAATTTTCAGCAGGAAATACAACTCTGACCAATCCAGGCGGACCTGGTTCAGTCGCCTCTCCAGGCAATTATCCAGAGTCTTATACTACCGGGGCAACAGACATCAATAACCGGCTGGGCTCTTTCTCTCTTCAAGGGCCTTCGCCATATGAAGAAATAAAGCCTGACATTGCAGCACCAGGGGTAAATATCCGTTCGTCAGTTCCGGGTTCAGGTTATGAAGGAGGCTGGAACGGAACTTCCATGGCTGGCCCTCACGTAGCTGCGGCTGCAGCTTTGCTGAGGCAGGCAGATTCAAGCCTGACAGTAGATGAAATTGAAGAAATCCTGTCAGCAACTGCTGTACCGCTTACAGACTCCACATTCCCGAATGTACCGAATAACGGCTATGGCCATGGACTTGTCAATGTGTTCGATGCCGTCTCTTCCGTCGTTTCCGGCCTGGGCAAATTAAAGGGCCAGGTTTCCAAAGAAGGAGATGACGAAGAAGCGCCATCCATTTCACATGACGCACAGACTGAAACATATGCCGGTATGGACCTTGCTGTTCAGGCTGATGTTTCAGATAATATCAGTGTTACAAATGCCGTGCTTGAATATGTGAAGCCTGACGGAAGTACGGCAGCAGTTAGAGCCGAAAGAGTATCCGGCAGCTATACTGATGGAACCTATGAGGCTGTCATCCCTGGGGAGGATATCCAGGAACCCTCTCTTTCCTATCAGTGGAAAGCCGTAGACTTCGGCGGAAACAGCGCCGAGTCTGCTACATTTGAAGTTAATGTCATCCCGGGGATCAGCACGGGATACAGCCAGGATTTTGAGTCCCAGCCTGCAGGCTGGACTTCATATGGAACAAATGACAGCTGGGAATGGGGAGCGCCGGCATCCGGCCCGGGAAATGCCGCATCAGGTGAGAAAGTCTATGCGACCGCTCTTGGAGGAAATTATGCCAACTCAGCTAATATGACGCTTCTCATGCCGCCCGTTGACCTGGGCGAAGGCAATGCCTATCTGCAATTCAAACAATGGCACGAGCTGGAGAACCGCTATGATTATGGCCATGTTTTTGTTTCAACAGATATGGAGAATTGGACCCAAAAGCTGAGGGTGAACGGCAATACAGCCGGATGGATTGACGGCGAAGTCGATCTGAGCGAATATGCCGGCCAGCGCATCTATATTGCCTTCAATGTTACAACTGACAGCTCAGTCCAAAAACAAGGCTGGTATTTGGACGATGTGTCCCTGTCAGATACACCTAACGCACCATCCAAGAAAGCCCAGCTTGGAAAAACCGGTCCAGCCGGGCCATCCGGGCCGGCAGTGTCTGCTAAAAAGCAAATCGACCCTGCCAAAATTGTTCCTGAAAAAGAGCAAGGGAAAAAAGAGCAGGAAAATGGTTCTGCCCCATCCCCTGCATTACTTCCTGTAAATGCGGAAGTCACCGTATTGGAGACAGGGCGTTCAGTCTTTACAGATCCGCAGGATGGCTCCTATGAAATGACCCACGCATCCGGCACTTATACGGTGCAGGCAGAGGCTTACGGGTTCCGGTCAGAATCACAAAGCGTCAATATCCCTGAAGACGGAGAGGCATCAGCAAACTTTGTACTGGAAGAAATTCCGGAAGGAACTGTTACAGGTTCGGTTACTAACGAATTGACCGGCGAGCCTGTACCGGGAGCCATGGTTATGCTTATGGAAGATGCAGCTGTTGAACCAGTCTACGCGGATGAGAATGGACAATATACGCTAACAGCCTATGAAGGGACATACACCTTAAAGGTTGTTGCTCCATCCTACTATAGCGAAGAAGCCGAAATAACAATCGAAGGCAGTTCAAGTGCCGAACAAAATATCCAGCTGAAGCCATTCATTGGCTATCCTGGTGAGATCGGCTATGACGACGGATCAGCAGAAAATGCAAGAGCATTTTATGATGCCGGTAACGGCTGGGCTGTGAAAATGTCACTTGAAAATGGCCAGAACAGCGCAATGGTCACCGGCGGAATATTCCGCTTCTGGGACACAGAATGGCCGGTGCCAGGAGGAACGGAATTCCAGGTTGCAGTCTTTGACGCAAGCGGTCCTGACGGTGCCCCGGGGAAAAAACTTGCCGGGCCATTTGAAGCATCTGCCTTAAGAAACGGTGAATGGACCCGTGTTGATTTAAGAGACAAAGGCATCATGGTCAATGGCGATTTTTACATGGTCTATATCCAATCAGCTCCAAATCCAAATACCCCGGGCCTTGCTACTGATGAAGACGGTCCAAATGCAGGGAGGAGCTGGCAGCTGGTCGGCGGTGCCTGGTCACCAGTTCCGGCAGAAGAAGGCAACTATATGATACGGGCTGCAGTGGACTACGAAGTGAATGCCCCAGTTATCACATCGCCTGCCGACGGGACCATCACAAAGCAAAAACAGACAGTGATTGAAGGAAATTCTGCCCCATCCACAGCGGTCCACCTGTACATTAACGGTGAAAAGGCTGCGGAAACAACAGCAGACGACTCCGGGAAATTTACTGTAGAAGCGGAATTGAACGAGGGAGAAAATATCCTGACTGCCAAAGCCGCCACTGACAGCGGGACAACTGACTCTTCCGCCCCTGTAAAAGTCATTGTGGATACGGAAAAACCGGAACTGACAATTACTTCCCCTGCTGACGGCTTAAAAACAAATAAGGAAACAGTTACTGTCGAAGGTACTGTTGCAGATGCGAACCTTGATTGGGTAAAAGTCAATGGAAAAAAAGCTTCAGTCCAGGACGGAGCCTATTCATTAAGGATCCTTTTAAACGAAGGTGAAAATATCATCACTGTCACTGCTCAGGACAAGGCAAAAAACAAGATAAACAAAAAAGTGACAGTGTTTGCTAAATACACCGCGCCTGTCATTGAGAACCTGCTGCCGGAAGAAAATAAAGATCTGAAATCCGGCGAAAGCGTCAAAATTGAATTTGACAGTGAACCAGGCCTGAAAGCTGTATTCTCCATCAGAATGCCGCTGACAAATACCGGCGGACAGCTGACAAATGCTCTGGAGCTTCCGATGATGGAAACGTCGGAGGGCCATTATGTGGGCTACTATACAGCAACGAAGAACGTCAAAGCCCCTGGCGCAGAAATTGAAGTCAAGGTGACGGACGATTATGGAAATGAAACAAGAGAGACAGCTGGAGGCAAGCTGAACATCAACGCTAAATAATCAGGCACAGAAGAAGCCCGCCGGGAAACCGGCGGGCTTTCTTGTTGTTCATTTTGCCTCTAGGCCTGGCTTCCCCCTGCTTCCAAAGCTTCAAGGACCTTTATGCCTTCTTCAAGAGCTTGAATGTAAAAGTTTTTCTCCTTAGCATCTGTCTCATTCATCTCTTCAATCAGCCATTTAAAATTCAGTACCAGATAAAAAGAATCGAGTCCCCTGGAAGTGAGTATATCCTGGAGCCACTTGCTGTAATCAGTGAAAATTTGGATGCTTTCCAGCTTATAGGCAGTTTCCAAATATTGAAAGTGATAATTTATATCTTCTTCTGTCCTCCTCTTTCCTGATTCCCCGAACTTCTCAAGGGATGGAAACTCTTCATAGAAGCGCTCAAAAAGCTTTTTGACGATTCTATCTTTATCATGTTTTTCCATCTTGGGCCCTCCTCTATAATTTTGCCATGAACGCGATTTCTATTCTCTTATATAGTATACTATTAATAAGAGATTGTTTTTGGGACATCGGTCACAATTATTTTATCAGGAGTTGATATCATTGTATTCAGCAGCAGCCAAGGAGCTTGCCAGTTACCTGTTGAAAGGCGATATTTACGGAAGCTGGGCCATTATCCAGGAATATGATTATAAAGACTATCAATCCTGCTATATATTTGAAAGTTTGCTGAGCGAGAGTATGCATTATATTGGAGAGCTATGGCAAAAGGACCTCATTACTGTGGCGGATGAACATCTTGCGACTGGAATATGTGATTACATTCTAACCAAGTACTCTTTTGAAAAAGGCCAGAAAGCAGCACAGGGAAGAAAAGCCCTCCTCTTTTGTCCGGAGGGCGAACAGCATTATCTCGGACTAAAGATGACAGCTTCCATATTCAAAGAAAATGGCTGGGAGGTAAAAAATCTAGGTGCCAGCCTGCCATTGGAATATGCCTTGAACAGTGCGGAAAAATGGAAGCCGGATGTTATCGGCATCTCATTGTCACTGACCCACCATCTTCCTTTATTGAAGAAATATATAGAAGAGCTTGAACAGCTGTCGTTCCGTCCAAAGATTCTGGTAGGCAGCAGACTGATCAACCGCTATGATTTTACACCCTTCTGCAGCAAAGAAACCGTTCTAATTAAGAAATTGGAAGATCTTGAGCCCTGGATTTTAAGCCAATCTAAAGAGATTGCTATATAATACAGTTATCAGCCTGCAGGTCCTGCAGGCTGTCATTTTACCAAAAAGGAGGCATTATACATGAAAACGGATTTAAACTTGCTGCCTATCCCTTTTTTCATATTGGATATTGACTTGAAAATTGTGTTCGCTTCTGAAGCAGCCGAGGACAGATTTCCCTATTGCATCAGCTTTATCCAGCTTGCTGACCAGGACAGCCTTGAAAAAGTATTCAGCATGCCTGAGAAAAAAAGCGGAGAAATGATTGAAATTAATCTGCGCACCTCTGGAAATGCAGTTGAACTTTTTAATATCTATTATTCACGCATCCCTGAAAAGAAGCTTATCTATGTATGCTGTGCCCCCATTTCTTCAAATCTTTTGGAGGTTCAGCATCATCTGGCCATGCTCCGAAACAGGCTTTCATCCCTGCAGCCGGCAGAATTGAAGCCGCGAGGCCTGCATAATCCCCTCCTTTTTGAAGTAAGCAGCAATGCGCATGAAAAACTAATGGCAATCGAACATAAAAAGAAGCTGAAAAGCATAAGCCATTCAGCTTCTGAATCAATCGATCTGATAAACATTCTTCAGCCCCTTGCCATTGAACATGGAAAAGCGGAGTATTTGGAGCGGATCCAGAAAAATCTATTGAATATGATGTCAGCGGCAGACTCTTTAATAGACTGAGAGCCTGCCTTTATTGAATGCAGGGAATACGGATTTCTGCTGTCGTCCCTTTCCCTTCAATACTTGCATAATTGAGAGTGCCTTTGTGGTTCTCAATGATCCTGAAGCTGACCATGACTCCCAGGCCTGTCCCTTTTTCTTTTGTAGTGTAAAACGGCTCTCCCATTTTATTAAGCTGCTTCTCGGGTATCCCTTTTCCCTGATCGGATATTTTGACGAGCAGATTTTTTCCTTCCATCCCCGTCTCAATCAGGATTGTCCCTCCGTTTTCCATTGCTTCAATCGCGTTTTTCACCATATTGATGAAAACTTGCTTCAGCTCTTTTTCATTTCCCCTGATCTTTGGCAGTGCATCCTGATGGACTGCTGTGATGCTTATATTCTGCATAATGGCCTGTGTATCAAGAAGGACACAAACATCCTGGATGACTTTGGAAACATTGACCAGGTCATAAACAGCTGCTTTAGGCTTTGCAAGGACAAGGAACTCGTCAATGATGGCTTCCAGCCTGCCGAATTCAGACATCATGACTTCAGTGTATTCCTTGTTATAGCTGCCAGTCTGCATCATCAGCTGCAGAAATCCTTTCAGGGAAGTCAGCGGATTGCGGATCTCATGGACAATTCCTGCAGCAAGCTGCCCTACTGCAGACAGCATTTCTGATTTCTGCAGCATAGCCTCGGATGCCTTATGGACTGTAATATCTTCTATGATGCCAAGATAGCTGCTGACATCTCCGGACTGGTCCTCGATTGGCAAAAAGCAGACGTTCTCCCACCTGGCGATTCCGCCATCAAGCGGATAGGACATGCTGCCTTTCCACACTTCCTTCGCAATGATGGCATTTTCAATTTCTTCAAAATCAGCTGTATCCATTTGATCTCTGTAAAGGTCTTTAATATTCCTTCCCACAAAGCTGTCAGGCTTTCCCTCATGCTCGGCAAATTCTCTATTATGGTATTCAATATTGCCAGATTTATCAATGATCAAGATCCTGGATGGACTCTGATCAAGGGCATTGGAGGTCAGTTTGAGCTTCTGGTTGAATCGTTTTATTTCGGTAATATCATTGAAGGTAAAGACAACCCCGTCCATCACATTCTCACTTGTACGATACGGAAATGCCTGCATCAGATACCATTTATGATCCTTGGACATGAGCTCTTTCTCAATTTTACTAAATGATTTGACGACTTTTTCAGCATCCTCCACAAGTGATGCCTGTTCAAAATTATGCGAGATGTGGAAAAACGGCCTGCCGACATCCATATCAATGACATTGATGACCTTTTTGGCTTCCGGTGTAAAAAGGCGGATATTCAGTTCAGCATCCAGAAATACCGCTGCTATATTTGTGCTGATGAGCAGATTATCCATATCATCGGCAAGGGCGGTCACTTCTTTGATCTTTTGTTCATACTCATTGTTTACATTCACAAGCTCTTCATTGATCGAATGCATCTCTTCATTGGCGCTCTGCATTTCTTCATTGGCTGCAATAAGCTCTTCATTTGCAGACTGTAGTTCTTCATTGGATGTCTCAAGCTCCTCAATGGTTGTCTGGAGTGTCTGCTGAGTATAGTACAGCTCCTGCTCCAGGTCTGCTATCCTCTCGGCCACCGTGCTGTGCGGATCGAAGTAAAGTGGCATCGTTTTCTTTTCCTTCGTATTCTGGTCTTCATCAAAAAGGATGATGACCAGCGATTCGTTGGCTGCAAATTTCTTTACGATCAGATCAAAATACCGGTTCTCGCCATCTACGTCAAAATGGACGTTTTTATATCGTACCTCACTCCGCTCACCATCTAACTTCTTCAGGGCAGTCCCAATCATGACAGACAGGTGGACAGGGACCATTTTGTAAATGCTTTTGCTCGCGGATTCATTCAGGAAATTCAGATACTTATTCGCCCGGCGGGACGTGAATATTACCTCATTGACTTCATTCAGGACGATGCACGGAAGCACATAATTATCCATAAGGGTTTGATGGATAGCCGCCCTCCTGCGTGCAGAGAGTGAATCTGCCGCAATGCTCCTATTTTCAGCTTGATCTGCCGAAACCGGCATTTTTGAAACTCTCCCTTCTGACTGCACCACCCAGTTCTCAGAAATCGCATTTTTATAGATATTCCATTTGCTGTTGACAGGACGGAAGAAATGGGACATTTTCCCGGTTGTTTCGCTGTGTCCGAGAACGAGTGTGCCCTTTTCTGTTAAAGCAAAATTAAAGAGCGACAGCAGTTTTCGCTGCAGGTCCGGCTGAAAGTAAATCATGACGTTCCTGCAGCTGATTAAATCCATGTTGACAAAAGGAGAGTCTTTTATCAAATTATGTGGAGCAAAGACGACATGGCTGCGGATGCGCTTGATGATTTCCCAGCTGTCTCCTTTTTTCACAAAATAATTCTTCAGCAGTTCCTTTGGTATGCCTTCTGTCTGATGGCCGGGATAAATCCCCCGTCTGGCAAACTCTATTGCATCTTTATTTATATCTGTTGCAAAGACCCTAATGTTAAGGTCTAAGCCCATCCTCTGCACATAGCGGTCGAACAAAATTGCGTAGGAGTATGCTTCCTGACCTGTGGAACAGCCGGCAATCCAGATTCTGAGCTCTTCCTTTGCAGCCGCCTTCCGGTGGACGGCTTCCGGCACGATCACATCCTCAATGATCTTGAAAGCTTCCTCATCCCTGAAAAAGTGGGTAACGCCGATCAGCAGGTCTTTTTGAAGATGTTCAACCTCTCCGCTGTTTGCCTGCAGATAATCCAGATATTGTTCAACGCTTTGATGCTTGGATTCAAGCTGCAGGATCCGCCGTTCAATTCTTCTTATAATGCTGTTTTTCTTATAGCATGCGAAGTCCAATCCAGTTTTCTTTTTTATCAGGCCAAAAATTTCTTCTAAGGTTTCCTGGCTGTAGCGGGGCAGGACACTTTCATTGAAGGAACTAAGAATAGAGGGCATGTTGGAAGGGGCCTCAATATAATCTGCATAGCCTGAAAGAATTGCACTTTCCGGCATATCATTGAATTTAGCTGACTGTCCATCCTGGACTATAACCGTTCCGCCATTATCTTTAATCGCTTTAACTCCAGCCGTTCCATCATTTCCTTTTCCTGAAAAGATTATGGAAACCGCCTTGTCCTTTTTGCTCGCAGCGAGGGATATCAGAAAGGCATCTATCGGAAAATGCAGCTGTTTGTCTTTTTCGTATCCGCTCACCTTGAATGTACCGTCTTCAATGGACGTATAGGAATCCGGGGGATTCAGATAGATGGTGTCAGGCTGGATCTGCATCCCTTCCTTGATCCGCAATATTTTCATTTTGGTCTTCTTTGCCAAAAGTTCCGGCATAAAGCTTTTATATTTGGAGGATAAATGCTGAACAACTATATACGCCATACCGGAATCGGCAGGTACTTTCGAAAAGAACTGTTCAATGGCATCCAGTCCCCCGGCAGACGCGCCAATTCCTACAATATAAAATTCTTTTCCCAAAGATTTTTTTCCGGCAGTGTTAATTGATTGTTTCATAGACATATATTTTTATTGATTCCTCCTGATTAATGCCGAAATGAGCCGGCCTCCACTGTGGCCGAACGCTGGATATTCAATAACGATGACAGGACTTCAAGGGAAAAAATTGATAATAGCAGAGTCCGTCAAAGCCTCTGAAACAGATAGGGGAATACGGGCATTGATTCCACTTATAGGAAATTCGTTTATACTCCGATTATAGAGGTTCTTTAACAGCCAATCAAGATTTGTCATTAAATCATTTGCATGTGGCATTTCCGCCAAGTTCCCTCCATTTCTGGCCCGGAAGGATTTCTTCTCTGTACATAGAAAAAAGCCTTCTCAAATGAAGGCTCCCCGCTCAATCTATCCGTTTATGCTTATTCAGCAGCTCTTTGAACATATTCAGTACAACGATCCTATCCTCTTTATCAAAAGAAGCAATCCACTTTGATACAATGCCGTTTTCCTTTGGGTTAAGCTCCCGCTGAAGCCCGCTTTCCAGAAGGCCGTGAATCTCATCGAGCGTGTATGCCCTGTCCTCAGTCTGATGCTCCATCATTCTCTCCTCCATTTACTGTTTTTGTTTACATTCCCTTTAGGCAGGGGGATAAAACACTTAAATGTATGTGGAGGGGACTTGTACAGAACCCGGTATACAAAAGGAGAGACAGGATGCCCTGTCCCCCCCTTTCACTTTATTACCATTTAAAGCAGGCTGCACCAACGATGATCAGAAGGATGAATAGTACAACAATCAGCGCAAACCCGCCGCCGTAGCCGCCGCCTCCGTAGCCGCAGCCGCCATAGCCGCCGTATCCGTATCCGTATGCCATTGGAAGATCTCCTCCTTTTATTCTTTGTCAGTACCGTTTAGTAGCCGTAGCCGCCTCCGCCATAACCCCAAGAAGCACCGATGATAATCAATAAAATGAACAATACTACCAGCAGGGCAAAACCTCCGCCGTATCCGCATCCGTCTGACATTTGTAAAACCTCCTTTAGTTGATTCAATATATCCTATTCAGCAATGAGCTATTGTGCGAATAGACTAACGCACAATTTTTAGGTCATTTCCTCAGAGGCAAACAAACAGGGAGGCAGAAACAGCCAATAAAAAAACTGGCGGCATTAGTCACCAAAGCCGGCAATTGAAAAAAATTAAAATGAAAGGCGCAGGAATCGCTCTTCCTGCGCCTGAAACCTTATGGTGTGCTGATGGTCCCTTTTTCCCCTTCTTTCTTCTGGGCCGCCTCCTTCAGCTCATATGTGAGTTCATCCAGGCTCTGGCGTACATTATGCTTGCCTGAGAGGTTTTCGAGCAGTTCTTTCACATCGATGCCTGAAGAAGCTTTCAGCGTTTCCTGCATGGTGCTCATTAGATTTGTTGCATAGCCAGCAACCCTGTTGGCCCCGCTGCTTTTGCCATCGCCGCCTGTATCGACGACCGTGATTTTATCAATATTGGATAACGGGCTCGCAACCTGTTTGGCATATTCAGGAAGCATTTTGAGGACCATATCGAGAACTGCAGCCTCTCCGAATTGCTCAAACGCCTCAGCAATTTTCCGCTTTGCCTCTCCTTCTGCAAGTCCTTTCAGGCGGATAATTTCGGCTTCAGATTCCCCTTGGGCCCTTAAGGCATCCGCCTTGGCAAGGCCGTCAACCCTGACCCGCTCGGCTTCTGCCTTTGCTTGCGATTCAATGCGGTACTGATTGGCATCAGCTGCTGTAATCTGTTTACGCTTCTCTGCTTCTGCAGCCTGCTCCACAGCATAACGGTCTGCATCTGCCTTCTTTTTAACCTCGGAATCGTATTGCTTTTCACGCCTCAGGATTTCTTTTTCCTCCAGCTCGATCTGTTTCTGCCTTTCAATGATCCTGATCTGCATTTCATGCTCAGTAACTTCCTGTTTGGCCCTGGCTGTTTCCAGATCATAAGCCTGGTCGGCACGTGCCTTGGCGATATCCTGATCCCTGCGGTAATCTGCCATTTTCATCTTATTTTCCTTTTCGGCCTCAGCTATCTCGGTTGCCCTCTCCAGCTCTGCCTTTTTGGCGTCTTTATCAGCTTCTGCCTTTTTGATCCTCGTTTCTTTATCGGCTTCGGCTGTTGCAATATCCGCATCCCTTTTGACCTGAGCAATTCTTGGCTTGCCCAAAGAATCCAGATAGCCGTTTTTGTCCCTTACATCTTTGATCGTCAACGAAACGATCACAAGGCCCATCTTAGCCAGATCCTGGGAGGCTACTCTTTGGACCTCCTGGGAGAATTTATCTCTGTTTTTGTAAATTTCTTCGACAGTCATTGAACCAAGGATGGAACGCAGGTGTCCTTCGAGCACTTCCTTTGCCTCGTTCTCCCTGTCTTCCTTTGATTTTCCAAGGAACTGTTCTGCTGCAGTGGCGATCTCGCTGATGGAGCCGCCTATTTTAATGATGGCAGTGCCATCGGCCATCACTGGAACACCTTGTTCGGTGTATACCTCTGGCGTTGATACCTCAAGCTTGCTTGAAAGCAGGCTCAATGGCTCTGCCTGCTGAAATACCGGAAGGACGAAGGTCCCTCCTCCCCTGATGATCTTAATTTTATTGCCGGACTCATCCACGTGGACCCGCTTGTTTCCAAGATAGCTGCCTGTCACGATCAGAGCCTCGTCAGGTCCTGCCGTCTTATACTTAGTAACAAATACACCGAGCAGAGCAATTAAAAGAAAAGCTGCAACACCAACTACCACCCAAATCATTGCCATTCTGTTCCCTCCTGTTTATAATCCTTCAAGCCTGACAACCTGAAGGACATTTTCATTAACTTCTATAATGAGTACTTCCTGGCCTTCTTCAATCGGCCCTCCTTTAAAACTCTGGGCTGACTTGGCAATCCTCCCGCTGACACTTTCAATCAGCACTTCACCGAAACCGTCATCAGGTATCGGGATAATGACCTTCCCAACCCTGCCTCTTAAGGATTCATCTGTATAGACAAGTGATTCTTCCGCTTGGGATAAAGGGATCAGCACAAAAAGATATAAAACGGCATCCAAAACGAAAGCGATTGCCGCCGAGATGGCTATGATGAAGATGCTGTCCATCCCGGTTGTATATTCCATCAGGAAGCCGGCTGCCGAAAAAATCGTCATAAAAGCAAAAATCAGTATGGGGTCCAGGAAAGGGCTGATATCACCGGCTCCCTCCAAAACATCTCCGAACAAAATATATAAAACTATTATTCCGCCTGAAAAACACAAAATGTACAAGTATAGAGTCTGGATCGGCAACCCGAAGATCTCCATATCAATATCAAACCTCCCTCCCGCTTCTCGCACACAACATACAACGGCCTAAAAACTTAGCACAATTATAGATGATTTGCTTTTCCTCCCCCTCTGACTATCCAACTGGAAGCTTCTGTATTATTTACGAATGGGCATGGCAAAAGTTTCAATTTTCTCAAAATTACCCATAAAAAAAAGCATGGTTTCCCATGCTATCATGCAGCAAGCTCATAAGCTCCGTTGCCTTTAGTTAGCTGGCAGGACTATGCTGGCTGGTTTCTTTTATATTTTCAAATGAAAATTGATATATAACATTTTCTTCAACAGGAATTTCCAGCCATCTTCTGACCCCATATTTCGTCATCATTTCTTTGTATGATGGCCTGCAGTTTTCCAGGAGTGCCACTTTCAATGTTTCAAATCCATCTGAGTGCAGGACAGCCTCTTCAATCTGTCTCCTGATTTCAGCGGCAGTGGGTTCATCTGATTTTTTCAGCGGCAGTGTAACGACCAGAACATCATTCAGAACTTTTTCTTCCAGCGTCAGCTTAGAAGCAGAAAGCTTCTTGAAATACCTGCTCAGTTTCCATATATTAATTCCATCTACGGTTTCCCAAATCATAATTCTTCCTCCGGCTAATCTGATTGGATCCATTTAAAAATTATGTAATCCTGCTCCGTACCTACCATATCATACTATCAGCTAAAACAGAAATAGACTAATCTACCAAAATTGATTCCATTCCCTATAGCTGTGCCTGGTTCAAACTGAGGCAGAGTAGTCAATCCGGCCTAAGATCCCACATCAGGCGGCCGCCTGGCAGACAGCCTCTTTTTGTCATCGGCCCTGCCGCTGCTGCATACGCTAGTAAAGGCTTTACTTAGAATCAATTTACTCGCTTGGCAAGCATTATATTTTAGCGGAGGTTGCAGATACCATGAGATCAGACCGATATACCGGCAGGCGGACAATCAGATGGAAGATTCCTTTCCTCATCCTGTTGACGGCTGCAGCAGTTCTTCTGATTTTCTACTATTCTACCAGTCTTATTAAGATAGAATCACCGAAAAAAGATCTGGGTCAAAAGGTAGTCATTGAACTGCCTGCAGGCAAGAATATTTACACTTATGAAAAACTGCTGATCAAAGAAAATGGAAAGCTTTACTATAAAGGTGAACGAAACGAAATAGATTTGACTGGCGGCAGGATCATATATGAAGATTGGGATTAAGTTTTCATTTGCCGAAACAGGAGCAGTTCATTATGATAGATTGTCAGGGTAAAAGAAAACAGGAGGTTACAATTCCCCAGTAAAAGGAGATGAAAAGCTTGGGCAGCTACCGGAATGGATTAACACTGCTTTTAGCCAGGCTGAAAGTCCATCGAAAAGTACAGGAGGCACATGGCAGCCTGCCAGCAAAGCTCAAAATCGGACACCGTGGAGCGGCAGGATCCAGGCCGGAAAATACCTTCTCATCATTTGACTATGCGCTTCAAATGGGAGCAGATTTTCTTGAATTTGATGTCCAGCGGACCAAGGACGGTAGACTTGCGGTTATTCATGATTCGACTGTCGACCGGACAACAGACGGCAAGGGAAAAGTTTCTTCCCTGACATGGAAAGAGCTGAGAAGCCTGGATGCGGGCAGCTGGCATTCAACGGAATATGCGGGGGAAATCATCCCGTCATTCACTGAAATGCTGGACAAATATGCCGGTAAAGCCGGGCTCCTGATTGAACTGAAGAAGCCGGCCCTTTACCCGGGTATAGAAGAACAGATTGCAGAAGAGCTAAAGAGCCGGGAGCTGGACAAGGGCCCTGGATCCCGCATTATCATCCAATCTTTTGACAGGAGCTCAATGAAAAAGATTCGTAGCCTGCTCCCTTCCATCCCGGTCGGGATTCTCCTGAATTACAAAACGAAAAGGATGACCGCAAGGGAGCTTGAACAGATTGCAAAGTATGCCTGCTATATAAATCCAAAGCATACTATCGCAAGCAGACAGCTTCTGGACCGGATACATCAAAAAGGGATGAAGGCCATTATCTGGACCATCAGAACAGAAAAAGAAGCAGGAAAAGCATTGAAGCTTCCTGCTGACGGCATCGTAACAGATTTTATCGAGCTCCTTGATTGACTGAAGTGCACTCGATGCCTGATTTTAAGGCAAACTCCCTGCCTAAAACCCCTGGATCCTTTTAGCAAATTGAAATAAATAACTGAAATTGATCCTGCTATGCTGGGAGATAAGGAATGCTGATCTGGTGGCATTTGGTTTCCTGAGTGTATTGAGGGCAGCAACCATTTCCTGCTCTGACTTGATGCCAATTCCATGCCCAAAATAAGCATCATTGCCCAGATAGACCGCATTCTCCCCCGTCCAGACCGGATGCCGGAAATCGGGATTATAAAAATAGACAATGTCGCCTGGAATAAAGTTTGATCCTATTTTTGTAACAATGCCCAGATCTCTGTCATAATTCCAATCCCATACGAGCAGATTTTGGAACAGCTGATTGAAGTAGCGGACAGAAATAGACTCAAGCACTGCCTTGTATAAGATAAGCACGATGGCCGTTGAACATTCAAAAGCATATTTGCTGCCATTGGAAAAAACATCGTTGACCGCTTCAGAAGGGCGGACGTCCGGCCTTAAGGCATATCCCGCCCTTGTTTTTATCCAATATGCCGGATTGAAGAATGAGTCTTGAAAGGCGGCAAATACAGCGCCGCTTTCACTCAGCTTCCTCGAGTAGTACAGGATCTTTTCCCTCGTTTCCAGCTCAAACAATAGCTCACCGGCATTTGAATAATAAAATGTCTCCGGGCTTCTATCTAAAGCTTGCCATATAGCCCTTTGGGTTTCTGGCAGCATATCGGCGGACAGGCCTGGAAATACGGGCAGCTGTATCATAGAAAACTCCTTTCCAAGTACGGCTTCCCTATACCTTATGGCAGAGTGCTCTTTAAAATGCCCTGAGTTTTGGCCTCTTTCCGCAGAAAAGCCTGCCATCTTTAAGATGGCAGGCCACTCTGTCCTGTCAATCCCCCTGCAGGGCTTGTTCATGTTTCTTAAGATCTTCAATAAAAGAGGACGCCACCTCAAAGTCTTCATATAAAAACAGGAGTGTATCTCCCTCCTGGGACAATGACCAGGCTTTCTGGTAAGCTTCCAGTTCATCAGGGTGTACGAACACTGACTGGCTGTCAATAACCGTGGAAGCAGCTGCTTTCAAAAGAGAGGCAGTTTCAAGGGGCAGTCTTCCTCTCAGGTCTTTATCTTCCTTTATGATGATTAAATCTGAATATCCCGCTGAAATTTCTGCCATCCTGGCAATATCGGAATCCGACCGGTCTCCCGGGGCTGAAAGGATGGTAATCAGCCTTTTGTTTTTTGTATCTGCGGCCGTACCAAAAACAGCAGACAGCCCTGCAGCATTATGGGCATAATCAATGATGATTTCCCGCCCTTGAACAAGGAAAGCATTGAACCTTCCACGGGAATTCCTGGAGTCAGGTGTAAACGATAAAGCCTTTTCCTTGAGTGTTTCAAGACTTACTCCTTGCGCAGCCGCCGCAGCCAGTGCCTGAAGCAGATTGGCTATATTGTGCTTCGCCCTGCCATTGATTGTAACAGGTACATCAGCAGCAGGCAGGAATTCCGCTTTGATGCCTGCTTCCGCGTATACAATCTGTCCCATGCTGTCCAGATACCAAAGAGGCTCGCCCTTCTCCAGAGCCCTTTGGGAACCCTCGCTCTCTTCATTCAGTGATGTATAAATGACTTTCCCTTTCGTGTAAGACGCCATTTTTAAAGTCTCCGGATCATCGGCATTCAAGATGCAATAGCCCCCTTCAATGACTACTTCCGGTATAAGCCTCTTTAATTTTACCAGCTGGGCGAAATCCTCAATCCCATCAAGTCCGAGGTGATCTTCAGAAACATTGGTGACAATGCCTATATCACAATGGCGGAAGGCAAGCCCTTCTCTAAGGATTCCTCCCCTGGCAGACTCAAGCACCGCTATATCGACTTTAGGATGGCTTAATATCTTCCTTGCCGAAATCGGCCCTGAGCAGTCCCCTGTATCGATGCACTGTTCACCGACATAGACGCCATCTGAGCTGGTAAGGCCGACAGTCGTACCTTCCTTTTCGATGAAATGCTTGACGAGCCTTGAGGTTGTGGTTTTCCCGTTCGTTCCTGTTACAGCGATTACCGGGATCGCTGCTTCTTCCCTGCTGGAAAACAAATAGTCAACAATGTCAGCACCGGCGTTTCTGCTCTTTCCTTTTCCAGGGTAAAGATGCATCCGGATCCCAGGGGCAGCATTGACCTCCAGTACACAGGTATCACGCGGATCCAATGGCTTTGCGATATCCTGTGAAATGATATCGACTCCGGCGACATCAAGGCCAATCGAAGCTGCAGCCGCTTCAGCCATTTTCCTGACGGATGGATGTACTTCATCGGTAACATCGATCGCCTGTCCTCCGGTGGAAAGGTTTGCATTTCCTGCTACCGGCAGAACCCTTCCTTTTTCAAGTACATAGCTCTTATTCAAATCCATTTTTTCAAGGAAGCAGTCCAGCGCCTCAGCCATTGGAATTTTGGTCATAGGCTTTTCATGGCCGTTTCCTCTCAGCGGATTTTCATTCTCTTTATCGATCAGCTGCTGAATCGTATCTTTGCCGTTTCCGATGATAAAAGGAGGCACTCTTAAACTTGCAGCCCGCAATTGGTTGTCAACTACAAAGAGGCGGTAGTCGCTTCCTTCATAATGCCTTTCAACAATATACGGCTTGTCTTCCTCATTGAGGCATTTCTGCACAGCATTCAGCTCATCCCAGCTGCTGATGCCTGTTGCCACACCCTGCCCCTGCCTTCCATGAAGGGGCTTGATTACAAGCGGGAAGCCGACCCTCACTGCAGCTTCAGTTATCCCTTCCAATGTTTCGGCCACTTCCCCTTCTGGTACAGGAATGCCGGTTCCACGAAGCATTTCCTTGGTCATTTCCTTATCACAGGAGGCCTCGACAGCCAAATAAGAGGTCTGGCTCGTAATGGTTGCCTGTACATATTTTTGTTTAGAGCCTGTCCCAAGCCTTAGGAAGCTGTTTTTCCCCACACGTTCAACAGGAATTTTACGTGCTGCAGCGGCCAGATAAATCGACTCTGTGCTCGGGCCAAGCTTATTCTTGTAAAATAAGTCGGCGATCTTCTCAACATAGTGTTTTACCGAAAAGCCTTCCTCGCCCCTGAGGATTTTTTCAGCAATCTCTTTTGCTGACTGAAAGGCGTACAAACCTGATTCCGCTCTTTGTATTCAAAGGCAATAAAATAGATGCCCTTTTTCCCGCTTGTGATTGTTTTTCCATACTTCACTTCGATGCCTGCCAGGAACTGAAGCTCAAGGGCTATATGCTCCAGTACATGGCCCATCCATGTCCCCTCGCGGAGGCGCTCTGCAAAAGCGCCTTTGTATCCCCTTGAGCAGGTATGCTCCCCGAGTGACGGAATGGCCTCCAGCAGAATGTCAGCGAAAAAGGGAAGCTTATTGGTGGGCTGGAACTCCAGCTCTTCGAGATCGATTTCCACCCACATCATCGGTTTATAGCTGAAATAATTAGGACCCTGCAAATATCGTATGCGCTTTACGTTCATCTTTGTCCCTCTTCCCCATTAAGAAGTAATTTTCTATTGCCCAAATCAAATCTGTATCCGCCGGTCAAAGTGTGCAGCTTAAAATCAGACAGCGTCAGTTCCTCGCTTCCGTTGCTTGAAACAGCGGAATTGACGAACTCCCCTTCCTTTCCATCAAAGACGAACACCTGATGCTCGCCGAAGACTTCAAACTGTCCATTTCTGACGAGGATGGCCGTATTTTCATCAATGCCTATCCCCATCAAATCTGTGTTTTCCGCAATGGCTCCCAAAAGCCTGCCAAACCGGGCCCTTTGGGAGAAGTGCTGATCGATGACCAGGTTTTGGAGAAAACCGAAGCCTTCTCCCAATTCTACCTGCAGGACATCATCTGCCGCTTTTGTCTGGGACGACACGATCATAACTTTCCCCATAATGGAGGCGCCTGCACTCGTCCCGGCAATGGGCATCCCCTTTTTCCAGCTGTTATGTAATGCTTCGTATACCTTTGAACCAAGAATCAGTTCTGCCAGCCTGCCCTGGTCGCCGCCAGTGATAAAAACAGCTGCAAGGCTCTCTATCCTCCGGGCAATTTCCTCCGAATCCGCGTCAGCCCGTGAAGAGATGTCAAGGCAGATCACTTCACCAGCTCCAAGCCTGTTCAGAACCTCTATATATTCACGGCTCACTTCATCAGGGATCCGGGATGCAGTAGGCAGGACCCCGATCGGGCCTGTCCTTGCAGCCGAAATCTCCACAAATTTCTTCAGAATCTCAACTTCATTGCACTTCTCTTCGTTGCCTCCAATGATCAATAAATCCCCAGTCTGCATTCTTTCACCTTTTCCCGTCATGTTTTTGAAGTGATAATGATTTTTAAGACCCTTCTTTGACCCCTGCCTGAACCTCACCCTTCCAGTTTTTTCATTAAATCCCAAGCTTCTATACCCCTGTACGAACCTATATGAAACCGTATCCATTAAAATTTTACAAAATAAAAAAACAGCCCTTTGCAGGGGCCGTTTTCATTCAGATCAATGTATTGCGGTCTTCCATCTGCGGCGGCTCCTCCATCCATCCATTCTTGGCCATGATTCTTCCTCCATCATGTCCATATGTATAGATATCCTTGGCCAGGGCTGCCATTTTCAAAGGCAGGTCATTTCGGAGACTAAAGGCAGTTCCTATCGCATTGCTTCCAAGTCCGAAGCTGCACAAAAGGCTGGTGCAATACAGCATGAGCTTATCAGTGAAAGGGCCTTCAGTCGAAGAGGTCGGATACCCTGCCGAAGTGGATGGGACCTGTATATCGCTATCTGTCAGCTTCTGCCCAAATTCAACAATGATTTTCTGGGAGAGGTCTTTTCCTTTATTGAAGTACTCCCTCACTTCCTGCTTCTTTGCAGTCTGTGCAAATCCAGTGATCATTTGCATCCCGGTCACATTGCTCTCAATGGCATGATATAGATGCGCGACTTCAACTGTGTTCAGGGATCTTTTGTTGCCAAAAAGGTCGTTTCCCTTCATATACCCAGTTCCCTCGGCCATTTCGACATCCTTGGGCATTGTAACGGAAGGCGGACGCGGCAGCAGACCCTTCTTGAGCAGGAACTGCGTAAAGTGCTGATAAAATTCCTGTGTAATCTGTGAAAGGTTTCTGTATAAGGTGATGATATCCTCTCTGTACGCCATGCTGAGATGGAGCGTATGCAGCCCCATGCTGATTTCCTTCATCAGCCTCAAAAAATGAATATCAAAATAAGGCTGATACAGAACCGGGGCATCGGGATTGACATCCTGAGAGGTAAAACCTTTAGGGACGACTGCACCATCTTCTTCAAAAAAACGCTCAATCCTTTCTTTATAAGGGGTTACCTGAACCAATAAAGACTGCAGCAGTTCCTTTCCTTCCGGATCCCCGGCATTTTTAATAAAATACGGCAGCATATGAATTATCATTGACTTTTGCTGATATGTCATCCATAAAGTACCTAATTCAGAAGATGAGATTGCCGGCTTGTTTCCCATGAGACCACTCCTTTTATATTGCCTGCATAATAGAATATCGTCTCCAAAAGTCTTTCATGGGATTCACCTTCAAAAAATAAAAGCTGCCTCCGCGGGGCAGCCTGTTTGCCTTATTCAGATTCTTCCTCAGTGCCTTCTTCGGTTTCTGTATCTGCATCTTCATTCTGCTCTGTGTCTGTATCAGTATCTTCATCTTCTGTACCGCTGCATCCTGTAACTGCCATTGATAGTGATAGAGCAGCAAACAGCATCAAAAACCATTTTTTCATCTTTTATTCCTCCTCTTTTTTAATGAACCGGTTACAAGCTTATCTTACAAAATTAAAAAAGAAATAAAATAGGATTTGCAGGTTTTTTACCTCTCTTAACCATTTCTTATCCTCGCCTTATAAAATTTACCAAATTTTTAAGAAAAGACTCCTGCCATAGCCCCTTTACTTGCGCCCGAACATGCCAAACTATTCAATGATCCCCGTACCCATGATTTTCGAATCTGCTTTTACTTTAATGTCGATATCAGGATAAATTTCATTCCATCTTTCCCACTCATCCTTCTCAACATGGCTGGCTCTGTAAGCAAGCCCAAACCCCATAGGATCTAGAGACTTCTCCTGAAACTTTTTCAGCAAGTCTTTCACTATCCGTTCAATCTCCTTCTCAAGAAGCTGATTATAAACCTCAAGCTCCTTCTCCGATAGATCGCTTCTTGACTCTTCGATCGTACCTTTAACTGAAATGCCTACTTCCACGGCAGCTTCATTTCCAGATTCAGCAATCTTTATATCAGATTTATAATTGTCGATGGAAACCACGAAAAATTTATCCTTCTCTTTAACAGTAATCTGCTGTTTTTCAAATTCGTGCTTGAGGGCATTAAAAGTTTTTGTCTCGTTCTTTGAAAGCCTTAGTACACGTTTATGATTCATAAATATATCAGCCTGGTTGATTTCAAGGAGGCCGTTTTTCACTTTGACCACCGGGAGCACCGGGCTGATCCCCTTGCTCTTGCTTTCCCTGTAAAACTGGAACAAATACTTGGAAATGGTATAAGGAGACTCAGAACCCTGCAGATCAAAGGAGAGAAAAAGTGTATTGGATGCCAGCCTTTCAGAAGGGGGCTTAATTTTCATCACCTCTTCAGCAGTCGGCTTGCCAATCGCTATCCAGGCTATTTTCTGAATGTCCCTTCTTCTGTAGAACCAATCCATTTCCCTTTTGATGCTGGCATCTGTCAATTGGTCACCAAGCAGGATCACCTTCAGATGCCCAAAGTCAAGTTCCTTATCGACTCTTGATTTGATGATTCTTATCGCCTCTGATATCGTTTCAGAAGTTTCTGTTACAACCACAAAGCGGCTGTCATCCGACCTTGTGTCTGCCGTGGGGATGGCAAGCTTCAATGATACTTTGATCAGATCCCCTCCTTCCTCGGACTTATCTATTCCCATTGTCACAACAAAAAACCGATTATCTATATCCTTGAATCCGCAGCCTCCAACAAACACTAAGAGAACGAAAACAGCCGGCAGCAGCCATTTCTTCATTTGTTTTTCCTCCTGGAGAGCAATATAAACAGGACAACCATAATGTACTCGCTCGGCATGCGGATGTTCATCCACCATATTGTAAAGACAGACATATTCTCTTCATTGACAAGAAAAACGCCAATAAAAAACAATGCAGCAAACAGCATCAGCGGAAAATTTGTTGAAAGTGCACCCAGTTTAGTTTTATTCTTATGCATTTTAAGCAGGAAGACACTTTTAACCAGTGCCTGGGCTACATGCCAGTGAACCACAACATTCATCAGCGAGATTCCTATGTAGATCAGGATGAAAATGTAGAATGCCCTTTCAACAAAGGCTAGCTCCATTCTGACTGCATCAGCACTCGACAGCCAGGGATATTCCAGATCGCCCACTCCTTCAAACCCAAAAGTGCCAATTGGAACGAAGTACGTGGTTGCTAGCACTGCTGCTCCTGCAGGCAGGGTCAGCAGAAAGAAGCGCGGCTTTACCTTCCCCTTCATGACTACATTGAAGATGACTAAATTTGCGTATCCGGAAAAGACATATGTTGCAGCAGATACTGACTTCCAGGTCGGCATTTGCCACAGGTGTGTCGCTCCCTCTTTAATGTCCAGCCAGCTCAGCGATCCGCTGAGATAAATTTTAACAAGAAGCAGCACAGCAAGCGGCCCGTTCAGAATGAGGATGATTTCCAGGAGGTACAGCACCTTTTCTGGCTTAGAAGAAGCCGCCCATACAACAAATAGCAGAAAGAAAAGCGCTATCTGCCATTTCTCCATGTCAGGATTGATAAATCTTTCTGTAATGTCCGTAAAAGCGTAAAGTGTGATCAGGCCAGATGCCAGCCAAATGACGGCCAGATATAGGATAAGCGGCTTCCCTGCCCAGCCGGGGATGAAAGAGTTCTTTAGAATCTGCGGCAGACTTTTTCCTTCAAATCTGCCCATTGCCCTTGAAAAGAAATAAGCTCCGATCACGCCAAGAGGCAAAGCAACCGCCATGGACATCACCGCTCCGCCAGTACGTTCCTCAATCAGCATCTTTGGAACAAAAACGATGATATTGGCAAGCATATTTAACAAAATCAGATAATAAAAATAACGGCTAGTCATTCGGACCTCCTCGCTTCTACTGTTTGCTGCCTTCGCCAAAAAACATTTTCAGATACGGCTTTCCGAAGCTGTCCAATCGTACGAGGAATAGAAGCAGGCCCATCAGGCCAATCACCAGGCCAATCATGCCGGTCATGGCAGCCAAAAGAAGGATGACATATTTCATGACCCTCATCGAGAAGCTCATTTCATTGATTGGAATCACAAAATTGGAAATGGCCACAGCTGAGACGATGATAATCATGATGTTGGACACCAGCCCTGCCTCCGTTGCAGCCTGTCCCAGAATCAATCCTCCAACCGTCGTTGCTGTCGAGCCGATCGATTTAGGGAGCCTGATGGATGCTTCTGTCAGCAGCTCCATCATAATCAGCATGAACAGCACCTCCAGATAGGAGGGATAAGGGACTGATGACCGGCTCCCCGCAATTCCCAGTGCAAGCTGGACCTGGAAGACTTCAGGGTTATAAGAAGTAATGGCCACGTAAAGTCCAGGGAGCAGCAGACTTATAAACAGGCCCAGATACCGCAGGGTGATCAGAAATCTAGAAACCCAATAAGGCTGATACAGGTCTTCCATAGAGCTCATAAAGTCGAAAAAAACGGCCGGCAGAATCAGGCCGAAAGGAGATCCTTCAATAAGGATGACTATCTTTCCCTGTGCAAGATTAAGGGCTATGCGATCAGTCCTCTCAGTGATCATGAACACAGGAAAGAGCGTTTTTTCCCGCGGCGTCAGCATTCTATGGATTTCCCCTGCTGACTGGACGATTTTCTGTGAAGCTTTGATGCTTTCTATTTTATCTTTTACCCCCTGCAGGATGTCTGCCTCAATCTTTTCCTTGTCATAGAGAAGCAGAAGGCCCAGCCCGGAAACAGAACCTATTTCATTTTCTTCCACCGTCAGGCTTGTCTTATGATAGCGGTGGCGGATGATATTTAGATTTGTACCCAGGTCTTCGCTCAATGCAGTCTGTGGTCCCTGGATGGTTGTTTCGACTGTTGCATCCTTGACTCCCTGGCTTATATATTTCTTTAGCTGCAGAACATAAAAAGTTTCCCTGAATAAGAGGATCGCCGAGCCCCTCATCAAATCCTTCAGAGCCTGCCCTCTGTCCTCAAGCTCACTGATACCGGACAGTGAACAAATATATTTTTTATATCCTGTTTCATCCTGCAGCTGGAAAAAAGGCTTTACAAGCTGCTCCTGGATTTTGTCAGTATCGCATATACTTTTTATATAAAATAAATAGACAGAAAAACTCGCCCCTTTTAGCTCCTGAACGGCTGTATCTGATGCATGGCCAGCCTTCTCCTTTAAAAAACGGAGGAGCTCTTCCCTTTTATTGCCGCCCTTGAACATCTCTTCACCAACCTACTTAAGAAATATCCACTATTGTCCCACTGCAAGGAAAATTCATGCAGAAAAAGCCTTTCAAAAAAAAACAGGATTTTTTTTCGATCATTATTGACCAACAGAGAAAAAGGTTATATAATAAATAACGTTGTCCCAGTAGCTCAGCAGGATAGAGCAACAGTTTCCTAAACTGTAGGTCGGGAGTTCGAATCTCTTCTGGGACGTATATAGTGAAAATGCCCGCTGCATATGCAGCGGGCATTTTTTATTGCTACTGAAAAAAAATCAGCCTGTTCGTTCTGAGGAAATATATCATTTTGCACCCCTCCCCCTTCCGTCAGCTGCACATTGAAATTCTCCTCCCGGTTTTTCACTTCTGAAAAAGGGTAATGTACTATTACACAATCATCAAGGAGGTTATATTCATGGCTGAAACAAATAAACACCAGGACAATGACTCAATTGAACAGGAAAAGAAGAAAGAACACAACAAAGATATCGAACCGCAAAGAGAAGGCTCCAAAACAGAAAAGAACCAAAAATAATCTCGTATAAGAGGTGATTTCGCATGGCAGGCGAAAAAGACGGAAAATACGAACAGCAGGATATGGACAACCCTGAACAATTTAAAACCGACAAAGAAAGCATCTACGATAAATTCAAGGAAGAGCAGAATGTTGATACCATTCCTCTTGAGGACTTAAAGCAGGAGCAGCACGAGGAGAAGATGGGGAGGAACACGAAAGATAATTCCTCAAGTGAAGAAAAGTATAATGCAGACTTCGAAACGATTGATAAAGATAAAATAGGAGGGGATTCTTATGACTAATAATGATGTGAAAGAAAAAGTGCTTAAAATCTTGGAAGATAATAAAATAGGAACGCTTGCGACTGTAAAAAGCAATAAGCCGCATACACGCTATATGACATTTTTCAATGATGAGCTGAAGCTTTATACTGCAACAAGCAAAGAGACCGATAAAACGGAAGAAATTGAAGAAAATCCGAATGTGCATATACTTATCGGATATGATGGCGAAGGGCTGGGAGATGCTTATCTCGAGATCGAAGGAAGGGCCTCTGTAAATGCTTCTGAAGAGCTCAAGGAAAAGGTCTGGAATGATCATTTAAAGCCATGGTTCGACGGTCCGAATGACCCGAATTATATCGTCCTTGAAATACAGCCGACAGACGTCAGGGTAATGAACAGCAAAGACAGCTCTTTTGAAGCTCTAGAATTATAATCTAATGAAATAGAAAGCAGGCAGCTATGCTGCCTGCTTTCTGTTTTCATTTAAATGCTTCCCATCCAATAACAGTCTCAAAATCTTCATAACGCGGCAAATAATAATCCGCGCCAGGTGTAGTATTCTGGAAAAGGCAGGTCCTGATGCCCAGCTCCTTCGCCGGAAGAATATCGAGTTCCCTGTCACCGATGGCAAGATCAATGCTGTTTTTGCCATGCAGATATTCATAAGAAGCTTTATGCGGCTTCCTGGGATATCCATCATCTCCGGCGACAAGATCGGCAAATAAAGAGGACATATTGTGATGCTCCAGGATGGCCAGCACATCCTCCCTCTCTTTATGTGTCATGATGACATTGCACCCGGCCCTTTTCAGCACATCCTTCACTCCTGGAAATGGCTGAAGATCCTGCGGCTTCAGACTTCTTGCCATCTTTCTTATATAGGAAATCTGCTCTTCCTTCAGGTTGTAATGGGTAAAGGCATGGGTAAAAGAAATCTTTAATTGAGACAGGATCTCTTCATGTTCTGCCTCTTCTCCCAGCACATCCTTCAGAATCCGTGTATAAGCGGGATATGTATCAAAAAGTGTACCGTCAAAGTCCCATAGAATATTCATTACTGCTCCTTTCCGGCTATTGCTTTGCTGCCGGCATTGATTGTATTCATAATCTGCTCAATCGGCTTTGGCCTGGAGAAGTAGAAGCCCTGCGCCTCATCACATCCGATTTCCATCAGGAATGACAGCTGCTCCGGGGTTTCAACGCCCTCGGCAGTGATTTGCATGCCAAGATGCTTGCCCATCGATACAATGGAAGCGACCAAAGCTTTATTATGTTCATCACTTTCCATCTGCTGAATAAAGGTTTTGTCTATTTTAAGCCGCTGGATCTGCAGCTCCTGGAGGTTGCTCAGCGAATTATATCCTGTCCCGAAATCATCGACGCTCAGCATCAGCCCAAGGTCAAGCAGCTGCATAAAAGCATCCCCTGCCGAATAGGCATCATTCATGGCCACCCTTTCTGTTATTTCAAGCTCAAGAAACTTCGGATCCAGGCCGGTTTCGTTTAAGATGCCCGAGACAGTTTCCACAATATCTTTTTGCAGGAGCTGCTTGATCGAGAAATTCACAGAAATGATATATTGCCTGCCATATTTTTCGTTAATAGCGGAAATTTCTCTGCACGCCTGCCGCAGGACCCAGCTCCCTATCTCGGATATGGAGCCTGATTCCTCAGCTATCGGGATAAATTCAGCCGGGGGAATAAAGCCGATTGAAGGATGCTTCCATCTCAGAAGCGCTTCAAATCCATTCACTGATTGATCGGATACTCTGATCTTCGGCTGAAAGTGTACCTCCAATTCATCCCGCACCAGTGCATGCTTTAAATCTTCTTTTAACGTCATCTTGCGGATGATGCTCTCATCCAGCTCAAGCGTAAAGATAAAATATGTATTTCTCCCTTTATCTTTGGAATTGTACATAGCTATATCCGCCTTTTTCATGATGTCATTAACATCTTTCCCATGCGTTGGATATAAGGCTATCCCGATGCTTGTTGTAATCACGATCTCGTGTTCAAGAATCTGGACAGGCTCTACAACCTTTTCAATCAGATCTGCTGAAAAATCATCCAGCTGCAGATTTTCCTTAACTGGCTTCAAAATGATGAACTCATCACCGCCAAGCCTGCCCACAATATCCTCGCTGCCCGAATTCTCTTTCAGCCTGGATGCAATTTTTTTGAGCAGATCATCACCGATATTATGGCCGAGAAGATCATTGACATGCTTGAAATGATCCAGATCGATAAAAACAACCGCAAACTGGATATCCTCTGCCATCCACTCCTCAATCGACTGCATGACCTTTCTCCTGTTCGGAAGCCCCGTCAATGTATCGTGGTAGGCAAGGTGATTAAGGTGTTTATTGCTTTCAACCAATTCCTGTTCTTTCCGGTTATACTGCTTCTCCCCGTAAACTGTCGTCACACCGAGGAGCAGCAGGATGGAGAGCACTTCTGTAAAAAATAAGCTGTTATCCCCGCTGCTGTTCAAACTCCTGATAATCTCAATGGTGCTCCCTACAAATGTATAAGCTAGCAGCAGCGCCCCAAAGGAGAGAAACCAGAAAGGCACTTTTTGCTTATTGAATACTTTATCAATATAAATCTGCTGCACAAACCGGAAGCATAGGAACAATGAAATAATGAAGAATAAGCTGGCAATGAGAATATGCTCAGTGCTGACAACTAATGAAGGATTTATTTTTCTGACAAAATAAACATCTATGCCAATTGTCAATCCAACAAAGAAAACACACAGCACCAGATTCTTGAGCGACATTTCCCGGTCATCTTTAACTCCAGCAAATTGAAAAAGAACCATATAAACAGCGAACTGGCACAGAAAAATCGCCAGGCTATTCAGTGTGAATGCATCTGCAGGTTCGATAAATCCGTAAATGCTTAATAAGGTCATCAGTTGCAGCCATACATAAAAGGAGCTGGATAGCGGAAGAAGCAATGTCTGGGAGTACTTTTGTTTTTGATAGATATATCTGCTTCCCAGGAAAACGGAAGAAAAAAAGATAAAAGCCAGCAGCACCATGGCGGCCGCAGAAATAATGTAGCTATTCACAATGATGTCCACCTGTCCTAGTCTATTATTATCAGGAAAAAATTACTATATACCTATGATTATATTACTATCCCTCCCCTTATAGTGTCAAAAACCAGTATGCGGAGTACTGAGAATGAAAGAAGCATCCCAGCGGCTGAGGATGCTTTTCTGACAGTCTATTTTTCTGCTGAATATTGTTCAGGCAGATTGTCGATTTCCCTTGAAAGACGTCCAGTTAAAATATAGAAATACATTTGGAAGTCAGCCCGAAGCGACCAGAGTGGATGTCCAAAAGTTGCCGGCTTATTTCCTTCAATAAAGAAATGGGAGAACCAGGCAAACCCATAAGCAATGACCGGCGCCAGAATGATAAACCAGACATTTAAATAAATGATGGCAAGAGCAATACAGATATATACAAAAGTAGTGCCGATGAAATGCCATGTCCTAGTGGATTTTTTGCTGTGCTGCGAAAGGTAAAAAGGCCAGAACTCATTATAATTCTTAAACTCTTTCATAAATTCACCTCATTTCTGTTTCCGGAAGGCAAAGAAACTCAGATAACCGGCTCCCAATCAGCCTGATTGCATGGTTTCCTTCTTCCGGGCTTGAGAGACCTTCGATCAGGACGGCAGCATATAAAACATCCCGGCCTGAAGCAAAGATGGCGCAATCATGCTCTATTCCAGGCAGCTCCCCGGTTTTATTGGCAATCTTCAGCTCCTTGCATGCAAGGGCCGGCAGCTTTTCTCTGAATTGCTGCGCTTCCATTATATCTAGCATCTTGCTGCGGTTCTTTTCGGAAAATAATTCACCATCTTTTATTGCTCTCAGGCATTTAACCATATCCGCGGCAGTGGTAAAATTGTCAATACCTTTTGCTGCGGCTTCAAAGTCCATCATTTTTCTGCCCAGTACAGTTGTTTGAAGACCCAGTCCATGCATTCTATCATTAATATTTTTCTTGCCCAGCAATTTTATCAGCAGATTGGCAGCTGTATTGTCTGAGACTATAATCATCAAGGTTATACAGTCCAGAATGCTTAGGGAAGCTGTTACTGAAAGAGATTGAATGATACCGGCCCCTCCGGCCTTTTCAATCCCGCCAATACACACCTGCTCACTGAGATCCAGGACGCCCTCCTCTGCCTGAAAGAAAGCTTCCATCATGATCGGGATTTTGATGAGGCTGGCTGCAGGATATTTCCGCCCGCTGTTCATATAGATTGCCCTCTCACCGTACTCTACTGCCAGACTGGCATTACCCGGACATTGTCTGAGGATATCAGCCAGCCTCTTTTCAAGTTGATTGATATTTTCAGAGAGCAGCCCGGTCATTTAGATGCTGCTGCCTGAGAGCTGTCATGATTTCCGGTCAGATTGGGATCGTATAAATGGCAGGCAACAAATCTTGATTTCTCCGCTTCCTGCCAGACAGGCGTCTTTTCTGCACAAATATCCATGCTGTGAGGGCATCTGGTCCGGAACACACAGCCGCTTGGAGGGTCGATCGGGCTTGGCAGCTCGCCTTGGAGGATGATTCTTTCCCTTTGATCCTCAACATCCGGGTCAGGGATCGGAATGGCTGAAAGCAAAGCCCGTGTATATGGATGAAGCGGATTACGGTACAATTCCTTACTGGTTGTGAGCTCCATCATATGCCCCAGGTACATGACGCCGATCCGGTCGCTTATCTGCTTGACCATTGACAGGTCATGGGCGATGAATAAGTATGTCAGCCCTTTTTCCTTCTGAAGCTTTTTGAGCAGGTTCACCACCTGGGCCTGGACCGAAACGTCCAGTGCTGATATCGGTTCATCAGCTATAATGAATTCAGGCTCCAGGGCGAGGGCCCTCGCAATGCCGATCCTCTGTCTCTGTCCCCCGCTGAATTCATGCGGATACCGCCCGGCATGCTCTCTATTAAGTCCGACATCCTCCAGAAGCTGATAGATTTTTTCCATCCGCTCCTGTTTATTCCGGAATAAGCCATGGACTTCCATCGGCTCGGCAATGATTTCACTTACTGTTGATCTGGGATTGAGTGAAGCATAGGGATCCTGGAAAATCATCTGCATCTGCTTGTGGAAAGAGAAGCGCTCCCTGTTTGTCATGCTGTGGACATTTTTTCCATTGAAGATGACTTCCCCATCTGTACTATCGTAAAGCCCGATAATCGTCCTGCCGGCAGTCGATTTTCCGCATCCTGATTCACCGACAATTCCGAGGGTTTCTCCCTTTTTTATATCAAAGGAAATGCCGTCAACTGCTTTTAACACCTCTCCTTTTCCAAGCGTAAAATGTTTTTTGAGATTCTTTACCTCAAGTATGCTGTCCGGCATCGTCAATCTTCCCCCTCCTGCCAATAACGGCGTGCTGCGCATAGTTCCTTTTCATAGATGGTGTCTTTAAGCGGGATAATTTCGATCGTTTTGCCTGTATTCGGCGAATGGAGCAATTTTCCGTTTCCATAGAAGATTCCCACATGATGGATGCTGCCCCTGCCTTCCTGGTAAGCAAAAAACAGCAGGTCGCCCGGCTGGATCTCAGCAAGGTCCACTTTCTTGCCACTTTGTGCCTGATCATGGGCATCCCTTGGGATGATATAGCCGTTTGCCCTGCACATATTATAGCTGAATCCAGAGCAGTCATAACCCCAGCTGCTCATCCCTCCCCAAAGGTAAGGCAAGCCAAGGAAGCGCTCACCTTCGGAAACGATTCCCGCTCCATTCCCCTTCCTCCTTGCTTCCAAAGAAGGATGAAGGAAAACATCCTCCTGCCGAAGAAGTCCGTACCCCTCAGGGATTCTAACTTTAAGCCACTCATCAGATTTCTCAACAGCAGGAAGGACAGTTTCAAAGCTAAGTTCCATTAAAGGCTTCTCTTCCTCTGAATACAAAACAGCTTTTTTCGAACTGATAGATGCAACAGGGCCTTTTTTGATATTCCATTCATTCAGTTTCATCAGCTGGCTTTTTGGCATCCAGCCAGGATAGCCTCTTTCATTTTTTTCTGAAGGCTGGCTAAGGATTATGACGCTCGCCCAAGGTCCCTCTTCTTCCAGCAGGATAACCTCCTGGCCAAACAGTGCCTGGGTCTGGATTCTGTTTTCATTGCAAAGCGCGAGGCTAGTTTCATATGTCAGGCCAGCCAGCCATCCCTCTATATCCGGCCAGCTGGAAATTGCTTTTCCATCTATTTCCCTGGCAGATTCAGGTGAGGTCCAAACTGTCGCCACCGGTACATTTACCAGCCATTTATGCTGAATTCCCACTTGAAATTCCTCCTTCTGAATACACTTGCCTGATGCCAAGCCCTGCAGCATCAGGGAAAGTGATTTTCCTTCCGCTGTAGCTGATGCCGCCTTCTACCATATCTTTGGCCAGCATAAGGGGGGCATCAAAATCAAACCGTGTGATATTTTTTTTGCTTGCAGCAAAATGGGCAGCGGCACTGATGCCTATTTTTGTTTCAATCATGCTTCCCACCATGCATTCGACACCGCAGGTTTCAGCCAGCTGGTTGATGGCCTGCGCCTGGAAAATTCCCCCTGCCTTCATTAATTTGATATTGATCAGATCAGCACTCCTTGTACATAGCACCTGGAGCGCCTGCTTCGGGCTGAACACACTTTCATCTGCCATGATGAGAGTTTCAACGGAATCGGTCACTTGTTTAAGCCCTTCGATATCGTCTGCGGGAACCGGCTGTTCGACCAGCTCAATGTCGAGTAGGCTGTCTTCCATTTTCCTGATGGCCCTGACTGCATCCTTTGCCTGCCATCCCTGATTCGCATCAAGCCTGATTTTCACCTTGTTGCCGACACGCCTTCTGATTTCCTTTATTCGGCTGATGTCTGTCATGATATCATCTTTTCCGACCTTAACCTTCAGTACATTGAATCCCTGATCTATATAGGAAGCAGCATCATCGCCCATTTCTTCGGGATTATTCACACTCACTGTATAGTCAGTCTCGATTTCATTTTTCGCACCGCCAAGGAATTGATACAGCGGCAGCCTGCAATGCTTGGAAAGGCAGTCATATAGAGCCATATCCACCGCAGCTTTTGCACTTGAATTCCCGACCATCAATGTCTTTATTGCCTGGAAAATAGTTTCATAGTTCAGAAGGCTTTTACCGACAAGATATGGCTTGAACACATGGTGGATGGCCGATTCGATGCTCATGAGGCTGTCCCCGGTGATGACGACTGTAGGAGGAGCTTCTCCCCAGCCTTCAATGCCGTTGTCGCATGTGATTTTAATGACCACAGATTCCGCTGTAGTCACAGTCCTTAAGGCAGTCTTAAACGGCTTGATCAATGGGATGGCAACCCTGAAGGTCTCAATTCGCTCAATATTCATCCTTGCACCTCTTTAGCGTACGCCGCTTTCGACATACAATTGTTTTTCCGCTGTATCCAGCACCGCATCCGCTCCGAGCGGAACAGAGAAGTGAGGCGAGCAATGTCCGATCTTAAATCCTTTCATGGCCGGCCTGCCCGCTTTAATCAGATAGTAATCAATAACTTCATCAAGAGATAAGCTGAGCTCGCGCTGCGGTTCACATTTGTTAAAGTCCCCCACGACAATGCCTGCTGCTTCAGATAATTTGCCTGCCATCAGCAGCTGATTCAGCATCCGGTCGACTGAGCGCGGTTCTTCATTGATATCCTCGATCAGCAGCAGCTTCCCTTTCATATCAATCTCAAAAGAAGTTCCAAGCGTACTTGCGATCAAGCATAGATTGCCTCCAGTCAGGGGACCTTCTGCTCTTCCTTCCACTACTGCTGTCAAAGGTGAAATCTCTTCAGTGTATAAGGAATCTGCAGGCTTGAAAAGCTGGCTGAAATATTGTTTGGACAATGGGTGGACGTCCTCCTTCCCGATATCGGAAGCAAGCATCGGACCGTGAAAGGTAATAAGCCCGGTTTTCTGCCTTACGCTCGTGTGAAGGAAGGTGATATCACTGTAGCCCCAGAATATTTTGGGATTTGCCTTAATAAGGCCATAATCCAGGTCACCTGCAATTCTGGCAGTTCCATATCCCCCGCCTGCACAAAAGACCGCTTTAATCTCTTTGTCTTCGAACATATCATGCAGATCCTCGAGCCTCTCTTTGTCTGTGCCAGCCAGGTAGCCATTTAGTTTCCTGACAGATTTCCCTTCTCTGACTTCCAATCCCAGCTCTTTAAGAAAATTAATGCCCCTATCAAGGCTTTTGAGGTCAGGCGGGCTGGCCGGTGAAACTACACCGACAGCATCCCCTTTTTTCAAATGTCCCGGCTTTATTTTCATATCATATGCCCCTTTCCATATGCGCTGCCGTTTGCCAGTTAAAAAGGGATGTTCAGCAGAACACCCCTTTTCAATGCTATTCTTTGTCAGCCCATTTTAATTCCAGATATCCGACTGGGTGGCGGACGATACCTGATACAGCTTCATTTTGGAGATATACCTGGTTATAGAAATGCAGTGAGAAAATAGGCGACTCATTATAAAGGATTTTTTCTGCTTCGTACATCATGTCATAGCGTTTCGCTTCATCAGCTTCATTTTTTGCGGATTGAATCAGCTTATCGAAATCGGCATTGCTCCAGCCGGTCCGGTTCATCGAGTGGCCGGTCTGGAAGTTCTCAAGGAAGTTGATCGGGTCAGCATAATCAGCCAGGAAAGAGCTTCTGGAAAGCTGCAGGTTCAGCGCCTTCTGTTCAGTCGCGAACACGTTTGCTTCCATATTTGCAAGCTTTACATCGACCCCAAGATTTTCTTTAAGCATCTGCTGTAGGGCTTCTGCAATTTTTTTATGCACATCATTCGTGCTGTATGTCAGAGTCACTTCAGGAAGCTCGCTGTAGCCTTCCTCTTCCATTCCCTTCTTCAGCAGCTCTTTTGCCTGTGCGGCATCAGTTTTGACCAGGTCCCCGTTCACTTCGCGGAAATCATTCCCGGACGGATCCTTAAAGCCTGGAGGAACAAATCCATAAGCAGGCTGCTCCTGATTCTTGGTTACAAATTCAACGATTTGCTCCTGATCCACCGCCATTGCAAAAGCTTTTCTGATGTTCACATTCTGGAATGGCTCCTTATTCACATTAAAGCGGTAGAAATATTGGCCGGCCTGATCTTCAACCTGGACCTTGCCTTCTTCAAAGAGCTGCTCGCTAAGGTCTGCCGGTACATCTGAAGTGTCCAGCTCCCCTTTTTGATACATCTGGTATTCGGTATTCGTGTCATTCACCATCGCCCAGTGCACTTTATCCAGTTTGACATTTTCCGCATCCCAATACTCTTCATTTTTCTCCATGACCATATTTGTGTCATGCTCCCATTCTGTCAGCTTGAACGGGCCATTTCCTACAAAGGTGTCAGCTTCTGCAAACCATTCCGGATTTTCAGTCGCTGTTTTTTCGTTGACCGGGAAAAATGCCGGATTGGCGATGATGCTTAAAAAGTAAGCCTGCGGGCTAGTCAAAGTCACTTCGAATGTTTTATCATCGACAGCTTTTACGTTCACTTCATCAGCCGATCCTTCACCAGTATTAAAGGCTTCGCCGCCTTCAATGAAATAGCCGAGGAAAGCTGCCGGCGAACCTGTATTCGGATCAAGCAGGCGTTTCCAGGCAAAAACAAAATCCCCTGCTGTGACATCATCCCCGTTAGACCATTTTGCATTATCACGTATATGGAATGTGTATGTCTTGCCATCTTCAGAAACATCCCACTTCTCTGCCGCGGCAGGTTCTGCTTCATGCTCCTTGCCGAGCCTTGTCAGGCCTTCCATGATATTATTCAGCGAGTTCCAGGAAACGGCATCAAAACCGATTGGAGGGTCAAAGGATGTTGGTTCTACACCATTATTTAAGTAAAGCACCTTTTCACTTCCGCTATCCCCACTATCTTTGCCCTCATCTGAAGGTTCGCTTCCTGTATCCGAATTGGCTGTACAGGCTGCCATGACGAATACAAGCGACATTGCCAGAAACAACATGAAAAATTTTTTCATTTTTCTCCCCCTCATTCTATTTTCATCTATCAATGCAGTTTCTTGAAAACCTGCATCTGGATAATTCCGCCGGCGTTCCGGGCAAGCCGGAACGCCGGCGGTGCTATCTTACACGGACCAGCATTTTTTTAGCGCGCTCATCCTGCAGCCAGCAGTCCACATGATGCTCACTGCTTAAACGGCTTTCAAACGGATAGACTTTTTCACAAACTTCCATTGCATAATCACATCTTGCTGCAAAAGGACAGCCCTGCGGCGGTGCGAACAAATCAGGGGGGGATCCAGGTATCGGCACAAGCTCCCCTTCTTCAGAATCAAGGCGCGGCACCGAGTTCAGCAGCCCTACTGTATAAGGATGCTGAGGACTATAGAAAATCTCCCTTCTTGTGCCTGCCTCAACGATCTTCCCGGCATACATAACTGCGACACGGTCAGCTACCTGCGCAACCACGCCAAGGTCATGGGTGATCAATATAATGGATACACCTGTCTTTTGCTGGATTTCCTTGAACAAATCAAGTATCTGTGCCTGAATGGTTACATCCAGGGCGGTCGTCGGCTCATCCGCAATCAATATTTCCGGCTCGCAGACAAGGGCCATCGCAATGACTATTCTCTGCCTCATGCCGCCGCTGAATTGGTGCGGGTATTGCCTGAGCCTTGACTCAGGACTGGGTATCCCCACCAGTTTAAGCATCTCCAAAGCCTTTTTCTTAGCCTGGTCTTTGGAAACGGACTGATGCTGCCGGATTCCTTCTATAATCTGTTCCCCAACTGTAATGGTCGGATTAAGAGCTGTCATGGGATCCTGAAAGATCATGGATATGTCCGCCCCCCGGATCTTGCGCATCTCTGACTCTTTCAGCCGGGTCAGGTCCCGGCCATTGAACAGGATCGACCCCTCTGCGATTCTTCCGGGCGGGGAAGGTATCAGCTTCATGATGCTCTGGGAAGTGACGCTTTTGCCGCTTCCGGATTCGCCGACTATAGCCAGGGTTTCCCCTTTGTATAAATCAAATTCCACCCCGCGGACTGCTTTTACCTCTCCGCCATAGGTGGAAAAGGAAACATGCAAATTTTTGATTTCCAATACTTTTTCCATCATGGCTCTACCTCCTCAGCTTTGGATCCAGTGCATCCTGCAGGCCGTCCCCGAGAACATTAAAAGCAAACATCGTCATGGAGATGAAAAAGGCAGGAAAGAACAGCCTCCACCAATGGCCGGAAAGGATAGTTGACAGCCCGTCATTGGCCATTACTCCCCAGCTGGCAAACGGTGCCTGGATTCCCAGGCCAAGAAAGCTCAGGAAAGCTTCTGCAAATATGGCCGACGGCACGGTCAGCGTGAGCTGGACGATGATCGGGCCCATTGTATTAGGCAGGAGATTCTTTCTGATGATCCTCGATGTCTTTGTTCCAAAGGTTTTGGATGCCAGTATAAATTCATAATTTTTGATTTGCATGACCTGTCCCCTGACAATCCGGGCCATTCCAATCCAGCCTGTAACTGACAAGGCGACAATGATGGTCGTCAGGCCAGGGCCCATTACGACTGCAAGAAGAATAACAACCAGCAGATATGGCAGGCCGTACAGGACTTCAATGATCCGCATCATCAGGTTGTCTGCCATGCCTCCTTTATAGCCGGCAATGCCTCCATAGATGACTCCGATCATAAAATCCAGCAGGGCCGCAATCACCGCTACGAACAGTGAGACCCTGGCGCCATACCAGGTTCTTGTGAACACATCCCGCCCCAATTCATCTGTGCCGAACCAGTGGCTGGAGGATGGAGGGAGATTCTGTTCGGTCAGCTTAGAGCTTTCGACCGAATGGGGTGAAATGACCGGTCCAAAAATAGCCATAAAGAGCAGAAAGATGAGAAATACGAGTCCGGCCATTGCCAGCTTGTTGCGCGACAGCCGCCTCCACGAATCCTGCCAGTAGGAAAGGCTTGGCCTCACTACTGCCTCAGCTTCCCCCTCTTCTTTCGAACGGGGCGTAAACCACTCATCAGGAATTTCCGGGGAAACGCTGCGCTCCTGCTGTTTTCGCAATTCCATTATCGTCCCTCCCTTTTACTCAGCTTAATGCGGGGATCGAGTACGCCATAGGCGAAATCCACCAGAAACAGCATGAAGATAAGTACGGCGCTATAAAAAACGGTTGTTCCCATGATGACGGGATAGTCCCGGTTTCCGATGCTTTCAATAAAATACTTGCCCATCCCCGGTATGGCAAAGATCTTCTCGATGACAAAGGTGCCGGTCAAAATGCTAGCCGCCATGGTGCCAAGCACCGTGACAACAGGAAGCAATGCGTTTCTCAGTGCATGTTTGAATACGATTTTTACCGGTGTAAGTCCCTTTGCCTTGGCCGTCCTGATATAATCCTGGGTCAGCACTTCGAGCATGCTTGCCCTTGTCAGCCTTGCAATGATTGCCATCGGGCCGGTTGCGAGAGCCAGTGTCGGGAGAATCATATGCCTCCAGCTGGTCCATGTAGCTGCGGGAAGCAGGTCCCAATTGACAGCAACCTGCTGGATCAGCAGCGTTGCCAGAACAAAGTTGGGAACTGATATGCCAAGCACAGCGATGGTCATCGCCAGATAGTCAATGAATCCGTTATGCCTGAGTGCTGCGATGATGCCAAGCACGATCCCCGAAAAGACTGCCAGGAGCAAAGTCCACATCCCAAGTTCAAATGACACCGGAAAGCCCCTGCTCAGCATGTCATTGACTGTCTGTGACGACTTTTTGATAGAAGGTCCGAAATCCAGCGTTATAAGCGACTTCAGGTAAGTTGCATATTGGACAGGAAGCGGTTCATCCAGATGATAATAGGCCTCCAGGTTCTTCTGGACAGCTTCGCTCGTCGCCCTTTCTTCGTTGAAAGGAGAACCAGGGATGCTGTGCATCAGGAAAAAGGTAAGCGTGATGATCAGCCATAGTGTAACAAGCATCGATAAAAGTCTTTTGAGTATATAACTATTCATCCCGGCCACTTCCTAACAAAATGCCGTTCTCATGGCCAGCTCGGTCATGACCAGCATAGCCTGGTATGCTTCCAGAATATTTTTTGCCTGGAACCGGACAGTTGTCGTTCCTTTTTCTATTTCCGTACCAGGCATAAGCCCTGCCCATTCTGCCTGGCCGTAGTTTGCAAATTCAATCCTCAGGAGAGGGGCATCCGGCGGGACAAGCGGTTTAACCTTTTCCCTGTTTTCGATAGCAGCGGCGGTTTTTTCTTTCAAAAGCATTCCGGCCTTAGCCGGTGTGAGGGTTTTTACAGCCGAACGGGAAATGGTCTGTTTTACAACGGCTGTCGTTACATTCGGAATAAGCTCTTCGGCTTCTTTGGCCGCCCTGTCATCGCCTGCAACCATGATCACCGGTACTCCAAAATGGCCTGCCACATATGCGTTGAATCCCAGCTCCCCGACTGCTGTGTCATTTATGTATATATTCCGGACACCGAATATCATGGTGTGAGACATTACACCTTCCATGGATGCCCGTGCATGATAGCCAGCGAATATAGCACCTGAGAATTCAGAATTTAAACCCTGGACCATGCTGAAAGGCTTAACATCCCCTGTGATCAGCTGGGTTTCCGGGTGCATCCTCTCAACAAGAAGATTATTCATTTTGGAATGGCTGTCATTCACCAGCACCTCAGTAGCACCGCGGTCAAAAGCTTCTGAAACAATAAAATTTGCTTCGTCTGTCATAATGATGCGGCTTCTTTCGTAATTATGCCTGGAAGAATCAACATGGGTATAATCAGACAGCCCGGTTATGCCTTCCATATCAACCGATAGATATATTTTCATAGACTCTCCACACTTTCAAATATTTTGAATTTTCTTACTATTATAGCGGATAAATTACTATATTTCAATAGCGTTATGAATAGAACTTAGGCTATTAAAAAAATCCAGCTGCCAGAGAGAGTCTCTAACAGCTGGATTTTATCTGGGTTCAGCAGAAAAAGCAGCTATACATTTAAATTTATTCCGGCTATTTGCTTGTACTTTATGCTGGCATTCTTAAAAGCAACCATCAGCGCTTTCTGGGAAGAACCAAAATACCGCGCTTCTATTTCAGAAAGGATGCCTTCTTCCTCCAGCATGGATTTCCCTGCAAACAATGACTTAACAAACAGGGAAGTCAGCCCAATTGTTGAAGAGCATTCTGCATCTTCAATCTTATGTGTGTCCCTGTCAATGACGAGTGCAATGAAAAAACCATTGTATTTCTGCATGATCGGATTATTGGAGGATGTCTTGCTGTCTCCAATAATATACACTGTGCTGTCCTGATACATATTGCCCTCCTGCGGCGCGGGGATATTATATGAGGCATTTATGCGGGAACATAAATATTCATTATAATGCACACGCCCTTATGGAAATTGTAATATAACAGAGACTGCTTTGACAATTATTTTTATGGATTTTTCTAAATTTTTTATCTATTCAAGCTTCAATAGTTATTAGAAAGGACCAAAAAGTCCCTTCATCTGTATCTTTCCTCCTTAAACGGATCGGCGGTCATGGAGTAGCCAAGCTCCTCCCAGAAGCCTTCTTCATCGTCTTTCATAAAACGGATGCCGGATACCCATTTTGAGCCTTTCCACAAATAGAAAGAGGCTGGAGGTATGAATCTCAGCGGGTAGCCATGCTTAGGGGATATTTCCTGCCATTCATGGTTTTCATCCTTCCATCTGTATACAAACAGGGCGTCATTGCCTAGAAGGTCCCCCAGAGGCAGGTTTGCAGAGTAGCCAAAACGGTCCCCGTTATAATACCCGTATATCTTTATATATTTGACATCTTCCTTGATATTGACCAGCTGCAGCAGTTCCCTTAAAGCGATGCCTTCAAACCTGGTCCCAAACTTGGACCAGGTAGTCACACAATGCATATCAATGCTGGACACCGTTTTTGGCAGCATCATCATTTCAGCATATGACAGGGAAACCTCCTCTTCTACCTCTCCAAAGAGCCTGAAATCCCAAGAAGCTTCATCAAATTCATAAACATCGCCCTGGTGGAGAACAGGCCATTTTTCAGTTTCAAATTGCCCTGGCGGCAGCACCCGCTTCACTGTCATCATCCTTTACAATTATATTTTCATTAAGAATAACCTTTGCAGCTTCCTCCCGCAAGAAATCCCCTTTACCAATCACTTTTTCAGGCAGTCCTCCCCGCAAATACCCAATGGGATATAAGCCTGGCCAGCGGGATTTTTCCGGTTTAAATCATAATATTTTGAGAGACTAATTACTGCTGATAAAATAGACATGAGCTGATGAACTGCAGCAGCCGCCATTCCAGAAGAAAGAAGTGACAATATGTCTGAGAATAAAAAGTTAAGCGATATTAAATATTCTGTACTTGATCTTTCACCTATCAATGAAGGCAGTACAGCAGCGGTTTCATTGAAGAATACTCTGGACCTCGCACAGCATGCCGAAAAATGGGGCTATACGCGCTATTGGCTTGCAGAGCATCATAATATGGCAGGGATCGCCAGCTCTGCTACTTCTGTTGTGATCGGACATGTCGCCGGGGGAACCTCTAGCATCAGGGTTGGTTCCGGCGGAATTATGCTTCCGAACCATGCACCGCTTGTCATAGCAGAGCAGTTCGGTACATTGGAATCTCTTTATCCGGGCAGAATTGACCTTGGTCTCGGGCGTGCGCCGGGCACTGACCAGCTAACAGCACATGCATTGCGCAGGGACCGCGGAAACGATGGACAGGATTTCCCTGAACAGCTTGAAGAACTCCGGGAGTATTTTGAAGCAGAGTCGCCGGCTGAAAGGAAAAGAGTAAGAGCCATTCCAGGCGAAGGCTTGAATATACCGATCTGGCTTTTGGGCTCAAGCGGCTTCAGCGCCAGGCTCTCTGCCCAGCTGGGACTGCCTTTTGCGTTTGCCAGCCACTTCTCTCCTGATAATACCCTGCCTGCCCTTCAGCTTTACCGAAGCCATTTTACGCCATCAGATGAACTATCTGAGCCTTATGCAATGGTAGGGGTCAATGTGATTGCCGCTGATACACAGGAAGAAGCTGAAAGGCTCGCCACTAGCATGCAGCAGCAGTTCCTTAATTTGATCCGCAATACACCAGGTGCCCTGAAGCCGCCTGTCGACAACATGGATGAACTATGGAGTGAATACGAAAAGGCTCTGCTGCAGCAGCAGCTTGGCTCATCCATTATTGGCGATGCAGAAACGGTGCAGAAGAAGCTGCAGGAATTCCTGGACAAAACTCAGGCTAATGAATTCATGGTCAACGCCCAAATTTATGATCACAAAGCCCGCTTGCGGTCATTTGAAATTGTTAGTGAGATCATGAAAAAACAGTAAACAAAAAGGGCTGCCGATAAATCTCGGCAGCCCTTTTTTGCTTCTATACTAAATATCATCAAAAAAAGATGCGTGGCATTATACTGCCACGCATCCTTCAGTATGATCTGAGAGGGATTCGAACCCCCGACCCCTTCCCTGTCAAGGAAGTATTCTCCCGCTGAACTATCAGATCGTGTCTTAACTACATATTTAATTATATTCATTTTCGGGGCAAAGTCAATACTATTTCAGATATTTTTTCGTTTTAATATATTTTTTATTTTGCGGTTTGGAGAACGTCTCCATTGCCTAAAGAGGCATGTGACAGTTCCCCTTAACCAATTTGTTAAATATGAATCCTCAATCGATGTCCATTCACGCTTCCTTTTTTAAAAATAAACGAACCCCCGCAGCAGCTGCTGCCAAACAGTAAGCCACTATAATCAGACTGTCTTTAAGCAATGGTGCCAGTTTAGCCGCAATGTCCCCCTGGCTTAGATAACTCAGCGCCCTCATGACAGGGGGCAGCAGCCACAGGAACCAGGAAGCTCCCTTCCACTCATCTGCAGCTGATTCTGCTGCTAATGAAGCTGTAAGTATGAGAACAGCGGCCAGCCAGGCATACCTTTTATCCGCGTTCAGTCCGCCAGAGAAAAGCATTGATACAAGCAGGCCCAGAATCGCCAGCATAATATGGGCATAGAAAGCCAGCAGGTAAAAAGAAATCTCCATTTCCAATCTAAAGCTTCCTGTGATCACAGGAAAGTAGATAGCAAATATCATGAGCGGCAGGGAGGAGACAAACACAGCAGCTGCCTTGCCAGCAAGGTATTTCTTTTTGCTGCCCAGGTGTGACATAAGGATAAACTTTTCCTGTTCCTGATCCAAGGAAAAGAAAAGCATGCCCAGCCAGGCTGTACACAAATATAAAGCAATCGATGAGACCGCGTAGCTGCTAAGGACGGGTGCCCCTTCGTAGGTGTACAATACGAAAATCCAGACCAGGTAAACAGTATACGGAGGCAGGAATCTGTAAGATCTGATTACACTTCTGAGCTGATACTGAAGGAAAGCCATCAAAGCGCTCCCCCCCTTTCTATCACTTCAACAATTGAACAGCCAGAATCAAGAAGGCTTTTTAGAAGGACGTCTGATGCCGAAGCTGCTTCTTTAATAATAAACAGGTTATGGTCCAATTGGCTATACTGAACAGCTGGCAACTCTTTTAGGATTGAAATATGCGGGACTAGGGCTTTTATGTATTTTACGGCTTCTGCAACATTATTAACATCAGATACAACAGAACCATTTTCCAATTCAATCACCCTGTCCGCCGCCTCTCTGACAAGGAAGTTTTCATGAGCAGTAAAAGCAATGGCCATTTTTCCTTTAAGGCCTGGAAGGTACCTGAGGAATGCCTGCTGGGCTTCCTCGTCCAGACCGGTCAATGGCTCATCCAGGAGGAGAACATCCGGCTGCAGCAGAAGGGCCTGGATAATCCCAGCCTTCTGCATCGTTCCCTTAGAACAATTCTTCAAGGGAGTTTCCAGAAACCCTTCTGCATTGAATAACTCAGCATAATATTCAATCTCTTCCTCAAGCTCTGACTTCGTTCGGCCTCCCATTCTTCCTGCAGACAAAAGAAACTCTCTCATCCTGAACCGATTTTGATCAGGGAAATGTTCAGGAACAAACCCGATCTTCTTGGTCCTCCTTTTTACGCTTCCGGCAGTAGGTTCAAAAAAACCTGCCATCAGTTTCAATAAGGTGCTTTTCCCAGAGCCATTGTGCCCGATTATAGCTGCCCGTTCACCCTCATCCAGCTTTAAATTAATATTAGTGAGAATCATCTTCCCTTTTATGTTTTTCTCTGCCTCAATTAATTCAATCATATGCTTATTCATAGTAATCCCCTAGTCGATTTTCTTTAAAGCAAGCACCGATATATCATGTGACTCTAAAATGTAAAAAAATGAAAAAAAGTTAAGCCTCATACTTGAAAAAGAACATTTGTTCGCATATAATAAAAATACAAGAAATGAAAGCCCTAAGAAGGCTTAATGGGAGGAAAACTAAATGAAAGGCATTTTATACAGATCAATGGAAAAAAATATGGCTATACAGGTAATCTATCTTTCCGCCAAGAACAAGCTGACACAAAGGAAGATTTTAGTAAAGGATATAAATGGGACTACCGTTCTTGCCTATTGCTTCACAAGAAGGCAAATGAGAATCTTCAAGCTCGAAAACATTCTTTCGCTCATGCCGGAAAAAGAGCAGACATACCGTAAAATCAGCTAATTTCAATATTTGTATTGGGATTAGCTCTTCTGCTTTGGCCACCTATATTTCGCCTCCGCCCCACTCGATTTGCAATCAAGCTATGTTAATATTCAAAAATCTTCCTCCACATCCATATTATCACAATTTTAATCATTCAAAAAAGGAGCCCGATTGGACTCCCTTTGTAATTCAGCCTGCAGTCTGCGGCTTTAGTGAATCATCCCTTTTAATAACGAACTGAAGGATGATAAGAGCTGCAAATGAAACAAGGCCGATTATATCTGTTAAAGTTTCTGGATAGATGAGGCATAAACCACCAACAATGCCGATTATGCGTTCAAACCACCACAGCCTTCTGAACCAGTAGCCGATAACACCTGACCCGATAGCCATCATTCCCGCAAGAGCAGTAAAGACTACCCAGACCAGATAATACCATGTTGTATCAATCATTAACAATTCAGGCGAAAGAACGAACATATACGGAATGATAAAGGCCGCGATCGCCAGCTTCGCCGAATTGACCCCGGTCTTGATCGGCTCCCCTCCGGATACACCAGCGGCTGCGAAGGCTGCAAGTGCAACTGGCGGTGTAATATCGGCAATGATGCCAAAATAAAAGACAAACAGGTGGGCTGATAAATCAGGCACACCAAGCAAAATGATGGCAGGTGCCGCGATGGTTGATGTAATGACGTAGTTTGCTGTCGTCGGTGAACCCATCCCGAGGACGATGGCAGCCAGCATCGTGAGCATAAGCGTCGGTATTAAAGCACCGCCGGCCAGATCAAGCAGTCCATTTGCCAGCTTCAGCCCCAGCCCTGTCTTGGTTACCACACCGACGATAATGCCGGCAGCTGCGGTTGCAGCGGCTACACCAAGGGCAGTTCTTGCACCGTCAACGAGCGCGTCAATAGCATCTTTAAAATTAATCCTGGTTTCTTTTTTGATAGCGCTGACTGCTATTGTAATGAGGATAGACCAGAGAGCGGCCCTAATTACACTCATACCGCTCATAAGCAGGACGACCACTGCCAGGATAGGCAGCAGCAGATAGATTTTGCTCAGCACTTTTTTGCGGTTTGGCATTTCTTCTTTCTTCAGGCCCCTGAGCCCTATTCTTTTCGCTTCAAAGTGGGTCATGATCCATATCCCCGTGAAATAAAGAAGGGCAGGAATCGCTGCTGCTTTGGCAATATCCCAGTAGGTGATGCCTCCGCCAATGAATTCGACCATCAGGAAGGCCGCAGCCCCCATGATTGGCGGCATCAGCTGTCCGCCTGTAGAAGCTGCTGCCTCAACCGCTCCGGCAAATTCCTTCTTGTATCCAAGCTTTTTCATCATCGGGATTGTAAAAGAACCTGAAGTTACCACATTGGCAACTGAGCTCCCGCTGATCGTACCCTGAAGTGCACTGGAGAAGATCGCTACCTTCGCAGGCCCGCCTGTCCTTTTTCCGGCAATGCTGACAGCCAGATCATTGAAATATTGCCCCACACCCGTTTTTACCAGGAACGACCCGAACAGCAGGAACAGGAAAATGAAGGTGGCAGAAACTCCGAGGGGCGTACCCAATATCCCTTCGGTTGTAAAGAACATCGTCTGCACCAGCCTTTGGAGATCCAAGCCTCTGTGCGCAAGGAATCCGGGCATATAAGGACCGTATAAGGCATACGCAAGAAAAAGGGCAGCAATGATGGTTATAGGAAGCCCGACTGCCCTCCTGGTTGCCTCAAGGACAAGGATGATTGCTGTAAGTCCAATATAAAAATCAAGATCAGTCAAACGGCCGACCCTCATAACGATTTCATCAATCATAAGCGGCCAGTATGCCCCTACTGCAACCGCAGCAATGGCAAGGATTAAATCATACCAAGCTACCTTATGCTTTTTCCCCCTGTCCTTTTTCCTCGCCGGGAAAAGAAGAAAAATAAGCGCAAGTGCAAATCCCAAGTGGATGGAACGCTGTAGCTGCGCTGTCAATACACCGAATATTCCAGTGTAAAGCTGAAATAGGGAGAAGGACAGCAAGCCTAAAAAGACAATCCATCCCAGCACTCCCTTCAGCTTTCGCGTCCCCGCTTCGGGATCATATTTTTCGAGCAGCTCCTGCTGCTGTTCCTGAGTCAGTGTTTCTCCTTTATTGCTCAAGGATATTCACTCCTTCCAACTGCTGGTAAATGTTTATTTTATCAATTGTAAATCTTACCCATGTTCCCGGCTCGATAAAACCTGCCATAGGATACTCGGTTCCGTTATATATAATTCTATGATTTGCCCTGACCTTGCCTGTCCGCATATCAAAATGAGGGAATACTCTATTCATATTCCGGATATAGTATTTCCCGTCCTTTTGTTCAAATACCTCACCTGCGGAAGCGTTGTCAGGCATGCCGATCGCAAAATCTTCATACATAAGCTCGTATTGCCGGATCTTCAAATCCTTTGTTGGTTTATAGCTCTCTACCACATCTGAAAGATGGATTGAATGGGTATATTTTATTTTAAAAATTTCTTCCTCGGTGAAAGGGATATAGGCAAGCACTTTGCCTGTATTTTGGTATTGAATTACAAGTGCTTTTTTGTAAGGGATAAAGATAATAATTGCAATGGCAGCAATTAAGAGGGGAAGCAGCAATAATGCTCTCTTCAATCTAGTTCGTTTTTTCATCAGGACCCCCTGTTAGAAAATGGGATGAAGGCCAACACCTTCACCTGGCCCATCTCTCATTGGGCTAAGGCTGACTTAAACTTCAGGTCCTCTTAAAGAGAATTGACCGGCGCGGTAACCTGTTCAGGTTTGCGGCGCCGGCCAGGGTGAAGCCATTTAGAAAAATCAGCAGACTATTCGGCTTTTACGCCTTTTTCGTCAAAATACTTCTGAGCTCCCGGGTGCACATCGATGCCTACCCCATTAAGAGCACTTTCAGCTGTAATCAATTTGCCTTTTGCGTGTGTGATCTTGTCTGTGTTTTCAAAGATAGCCTTAGTAATGTCGTAAACCGTATCTTCAGACAGGTCATTTGCCACGACAAGCATCGCCTGTACAGCAACAGTTGCTACTGCATCAGAGAGTCCGTAAGTTCCAGATGGGACTTCATCCTGGATATAATAAGGGTACTTCTCAATCAGAGCATCAATTTTGTCTTGTTCGATAGGAACAATGACAACTTCTTCAGTTGCTGAAAGACCTTCAACAGCACCAGTAGGAGTTCCGGCAGTTACGAAAGCCGCATCGATAGTTCCATCCTGGATACCTGCAGTAGACTCGTCAAAAGAAAGATCCTGCTTGTCGATGTCATCAAATGTCATCCCATGCACTTCAAGGATCTGTTCTGCATTCGGGTTCGTGCCTGAACCTGGAGCACCGACAGAAACCTTCTTGCCTTTCAAATCCTCAACAGATTTGATGCCGGATTTAGCTGTAGTGACGATTTGAATCGTTTCAGGATAAAGCGTTCCGATAGCGCTGACATTGTCAACAGCAGAACCTTCAAACATCAGCTTTCCATCTTTTGCATATGAGGCAATATCAGTTTGTGAAAAAGCAATTTCAGCATTTCCATCCTTAAGCGTATTCATGTTCTCGGCAGAAGCGCCTGATGTTTCAGCATTGGCCTGGATGCCGGTTTCATCGGAAATGATATCCGCAAATGCGCCTCCAAGCGGGAAGTATGTACCGCCGGTTCCACCGGTAACGATGCTGAGGAATTTAGGCTTTTCTGATCCGCCTTCCCCTCCATTGTCTGAACCGCCTTCATCTGAATTGCCGCCGCAGGCAGCAAGAATCATAGAAAGCGCCAGCAGCAATGCTGCTGAAAGTAGAAAACTTTTTCTTTTCATAGAATTTCCCCCTCTGTTTTTATTTAGAATTTCTCAAGTTTATTTTAACATAAACTTTTGCACAATTGTCAATTACCATCCCCTGGTCGGTCCTAAAACCAATAGCGGGGCGGTTATGCCGGCAAGGAAAACTGTCTTTGCCTTCAATGTTGAAGAGTTATTAATATTCATGGATTAAGATTGGATTTATTATCCAATAATAACATATTACTGCAATAGGCTGAACCAATAAGGTGCACAGATTGGGCAATTCTTAAATTCTTATGTTAGAATTCCTTTTAAAAGGCTTACAAAGCTGTTAATGGAGGTCTGGAATGGAAATTCAAAAAGGAACGATAAAAGAAATCTCTTTTCAGAGCAGGGAGCTGGGAGAAGAGCTGGATATACTTATCTATCTTCCTCCCTCTTATTCTCCTCTTTATAAATATTCCCTTCTCATTGCCCAGGATGGAAAGGATTATTTCCAAATGGGACGGGCAGGACGGGCAGCGGACGAGCTCCTTCACAAAAGAGAAATAGAAAACGTTATCATTGTGGGCATCCCTTATAAAAATGTGCATGACCGCAGAAGCAAATATCATCCGGAGGGAGATAAACACAGGGCGTACATACGATTCCTGGCACATGAGCTCGTGCCTTACCTTGATGCAGAATTCCCTACTTATCAAATGGGGCAGGGCCGCATTTTGGCCGGAGACTCACTTGGCGCTTCAGTCTCGCTCCTGGCTTCGCTGGAATATCCGCATACATTCGGGAAAACAATCCTTCAATCTCCTTATGTGGACGAAAGCATCCTTAAAGCTGCCCGGAGCTTTCCAACCCCCGGCCTGCTGAATATCTATCATGTAGTCGGCACGCAAGAGACAGAAGTAAAAACGACTAAAGGAGAAATAGAAGACTTCCTTACACCAAATAGAAGTCTCTCATCCATATTATCTGAGAGAGGTTTTCAATATTTCTACGACGAATTCGAAGGCAATCATACCTGGAAATACTGGCAGCCGGACTTTAAAAGAGCTTTGAAGCACATGCTTTAAGAAAAGCGGAGGCGACTGTTCTATCGAGGAACGCGGACTAAGTACGCCGCGTCCTGCGGCAACGCCCTCAAGCACAAGACGCATTAGCAAAAAAGGCGTCCTCAGCCTTCAATCCTAAGACATTTTATTGATTTTCAAAAACAATCGGCCTTAAAAAAGCACCTGTTATATCATTGAAGTCGGAAAATTTGTTATAATAGATAAACAAATCTTATATATGTGCTTATCATTTTTATCAATGGAGGTATTCAGGATGAAATATGGAATAGTTATATTTCCTGCAAAGAAACTTCAAGATCTGGCCAATTCCTATCGGAAGCGCTATGATCCGCATTATGCTCTCATTCCGCCGCACTTGACACTGAAAGGTGCTTTTGAGGCAACTGATGAGCAGGCTGAATCGCTTTCCGAAAAGCTTCATAAAGCAGCTGAGAATGCTAGGCCTTTTAATATGAAGGTCAATAAGTTCAGCTCTTTTCAACCGGTCAACAACGTGATTTACCTTAAGGTTGAACCAGATGATTACCTGGATGCACTCCACACGGAAATCAATCAAATATTTCCCGGGGGCGAAAATCAGGAATATGCATTTGTTCCCCATATTACAGTCGGGCAAAAGCTCTCGGATGACGAGCATTCCGATGTCTTCGGCTCACTCCGCATGGAGCGTGTCAACTATGAGGAAACAATCGACCGCTTCCATCTGCTCTATCAGCTGGAAAACGGTTCTTGGACAGTATATGAAACATTTCGTTTTGGAAAGGAATTTTAAATCGTGATCGTAAAAAAAGCAGTTGAACAGCAAGAGATTGAAGATGTATATAATATCAGGCGAATCGTCTTTATAGACGAACAGCAGGTCCCAGAAGAAGAAGAGTATGATGAGTTCGAAAAGGAAGCCGTCCATATCATTCTCTACGATGACAGCCACCTCCCGGCAGCAGCCGGAAGGTACAGAGTCGTAGATGGGGTCGGGAAGGCTGAAAGGATCTGCGTCCTCAAAGATTCCCGCAAAATTGGGGCTGGCAAGGCTGTCATGGATAAAATCGAAGAGCTTGCCAGAGAGCAGGAACTTCCTGCTGTTAAGCTGAATGCCCAGACACAGGCCATCCCTTTTTACAGCAAACTGGGCTATGAAGTGGTCTCTGAGGAATTTATGGATGCTGGCATCCCTCACCGCACAATGAAAAAGTACTTATAAAAACCCGGGCGCCCTTATTTCAGGGCGCCTTTCCTATTGAAAAATACTCTTCCCAGTCAATAATTTCCTCCATGTCCGTACATACTATGAAAATAATAAGGACGAAAAGGAGTTATAGCCATGGAATATCTGCATATTTTCGCAGAGCTGGTTGTGGGTTTTGCCGCCCTTTTTTTAATCACTAAGTTCCTGGGCAAAACACAGATCACCCAAATCACAACCTTTGACTTTGTTTCAGCCCTTGTTTTGGGAGAACTGGTGGGAAATGCATTATTTGATAAGGAGATCGGCCTGGGGCAAATCCTGTTTGCCGTCTTCTTATGGGGAGTATTGATTTATTTCACTGAGTATTTGACACAGAGATATAAAAGAATGCGCCGTTTTTTAGAGGGAGAACCATCGATCGTCATTAAAAAGGGGAAGATTGTATACGACTCTTTAAAGAAGAATCACCTTGACATCAATCAGCTGCAGCATCTATTGAGGTCCAAGGATATTTTTTCAATACGCGAATGCGAGTATGCGATACTTGAAACAGATGGGACAGTAAGCGTGCTTAAGAAACCGGAATACAGCTCCCCTGCAGCCAAGGATTTCAAAATCCAGCTGCAGCCGGAAGAACTTCCAGTCACCCTGGTGCTTGACGGTGAAATTGTCACCGATAATCTGCATATGATCCATTGGGATGAAAGCAGGCTTCAAACCGAACTGAAGGGATGGGGAGCTAAAACGGTCAAAGATGTGCTTTACGCTGAATGGAAAAAGGGAGAGCCCCTGCATGTGCAGACCTTCTAGGCTCTCCCTTTCTTTACGTCCCTTAAATTGATTCGCTGAATAGTGTCCCTTTACCTGTCATGTCCCCGTACACTCTTTCAACAGTCCGTTCATTTACCTTCCTCGCCGGCTTTTCCTCCGAGTATCGGGTCTCAGCAGGACGCGAAAATTGAAACAGCTGCTCCGGCTGGAACCATTGTGTGTCATTTTCCACTCTGTTCACCCTTGAAACTGGATAAAGCCGGAACGGATCCTGCTTTTTATCCAAGTCCCTCACAGCATACTGATTGTATTGATAATGATTGAAAGGCACGATATACCCCATTGTCCATTCCTCCATTTCAAGGTCTTTTCCAGACTTTGCCGAAAATGTATATTTTCCTTCCTATACCCCTTGGCCCGCGTGATAAACTGAGGAAACTCCTTTTTTTAAATCACTTGTTTTGTTATGATAGACTTCGCCGGCTTCGGCATGTTTACGGGTATAAAATATTTATTTTTTCCAGGTGGAAACCCAGGTTTATGGGTATTCAATACATAATAGATGAACTAGAAAAACGGGGATGACTTTTCATGAAAACTGCTGTTTACCGGCAACAGACTATTAATATAGATAACTACAGCCGCGAAGAATTCCAAAAAATCTATGATGAAGGAAAGAAGGGCAATCTTTTCTGTCCTGCCTGCGGAGAGCGGGTGAGGATGTACTTGGGGATACAGGCTTCCCCCCACTTCTACCATCTTCACTCCAATGCTGAATGCCAGGATGCAGAGGAGACATTGAACGAGGTGAAAAAAGAGCCGGTTGAAGCGGAAATCTCCGCCGGCGGGTTCAGGCTGCCTAAATCGAGGACGATCACTGCTGAGACAATGCCTCCTCCTGTGTTCCAGGAAGCTTCATTTGTAAAAACAGGTGCCCCTTTCCAGTCTATGCCTCTTAAAAACAAAGCTGCCAGCGGATACCTGAAGGATCTCGCAGACAATGGATTCCAACTGGATGCTGCACAATCTGCTGCTGTATCTCATATCGACGGACCCCTGCTTGTTCTGGCCGGGGCAGGCAGCGGAAAGACGAGGGTTTTAACCACCCGTACTGCTTATATGCTCCAAGAGCTGAGAATAGACCCAAAATCCATCATGCTGGTTACTTTCACAGCTAAAGCTGCTGCTGAAATGAAAAGAAGGCTGATTGACTATCCAGGCATAAAGTCTGCCCAGGCACAGCAGCTCCTTGCCGGCACCTTCCACAGTATTTTTTACCGCATCCTCTCCTTTCATGACAGAGAAGGATGGAACTCTCAAAAGCTGCTAAAAAAAGAATGGCAGCGGGAGCAGATTTTAAAAGGGGCTGCAAAAGAGCTGAAAATCGATGAAAAGGACTTTGCTTTCGATCTGGCTCTGCAGAAAATCGGTTTCTGGAAGAACTCTCTTATTCTTCCACAGGACACAAAACCTGCAACTGATTGGGACAAAACGGTTACAGAATTATACAGGCTCTATGAAGAATATAAAGAGATTCACAGGCTCTTCGATTTTGATGATATGCTTCTTGGCTGTTACCGTCTTTTCCAGGAGCATCCCCATATTCTGGAGTCTTATCAAAACCGCTTTCACTATTTCCTTATTGATGAATTCCAGGATATCAATAAAGTCCAGTATGAGCTGATTAAGATGCTTTCCGCAAAAAGTAATAATGTTTGTGCAGTCGGAGATGATGATCAGTCTATTTATGCGTTCCGGGGAAGCGACCCTCGGTATCTGCTCGAATTTGATAAAGATTTCCCGGCTGCCAGCATCGTTGTGCTTGATCAGAACTACCGTTCCGCACATGAAATCGTGTCTGCGGCCAACAGCATCATTGTCAAAAACAAGCAGCGGCGCGACAAAAAGATGAAAGCCCAGTATTCAAAAGCAAGGAAGCCTCTCCTCTTTTTCCCGCTTGATGAGGAAGAAGAAGCGACGATGATCGTGACCGATATCCAGGAGAAGATTTCCCAGGGCGGAAGTCCAGGGGAATTTGCGTTATTATTCAGGACCCACGCAGGGATGAGGGCCATTTTTGAAAGGCTGGCCAATTCCAGCCTGCCATTCAGGATTGACCAGGATGCTGAATCATTTTACGATCGTTATTTAGTGAGGACCCTCCTGGCTTTCTTAAAATTGGCTCTTGATGAGGATAGCCAGGAATCCATCAAAAATATCCTCCCTGCGCTCTTCCTGAAGCAATCTGTACTGCAGGACTTGAAAGCAGAAAGCATACTGACCGACAGGACTCTTCTCGAGTGCCTTGCTGATGTGAAAACAGGATTTGCTTTTCAGGAGAAAAAGCTGGCAAGGGCTGTCCCATCGATTCGTTCCATCAAGTCGAAGAGTCCTGCAGCTGCCATTGATATGATAGAAAAAGAACTCGGATTCAATGACTTTCTTAAAAAACGCGGGCTGGAAGGCTCCAGTATGGAAAAAGGCTCAGATGATATTCGCGATTTAAAGGTTGCTGCCAACAATTTTGAGAGCCTAGCAGAATTTCTTGAGCATGCCGAGCATATGCGCGCCATGAATAAAGAAATGAAAAAGCCCGGCAATATAAGGGACAATAGCATAACACTCAGTACGATTCACCGCTCAAAAGGCCTTGAATATAAGACTGTTTATATTATCGGGGCTGTTGACGGGAGCATCCCCCATGACTTCGCCCTTGAAGCTTACAGGAATGGGGACCCTGACCCGATGGAAGAGGAAAGAAGGCTATTATATGTAGCGGTTACACGGGCACAGGAGGAGCTGTTCATATCTGTCCCGCAGAAAAGGCGGGGCAAAAAGGCGAGGACTTCCAGGTTTCTTGCACCGGTAAGGAGCTAAAATGGCATAAGAAGGCAAAGAAGGACTTGGCTCGCTCCAAGTCCTTTTCTGCAGATTATTTTTTATTGATCATCTGGCTGATTGTATTGAAATCCAGCTGTTTGCCGTCCGCGACGATGGATTGTACAATTTTATCTTCTGTTGCTTTTGGAACCGGCTTGTTGGCAATTTGGGATACCCTGCGGATTACGCTGCGGACAGTTTTTTCATCCTTGAAATTTGCATTCTGCAAAGAATTCGCCAGCTCCAGAATATCTTTCATATTAACGCCTGTTTTCTTCTCGATATTTTTAAAGAATCCATTATCCATGCTGAATTCAAGCCTCCTTCTTAAACTACTTTATATAGTATGAAGGAGGGCTGAAAAGGTGAAATGAATAAAAAGAAAAGCCTAAAAATTTGCCTTCAGCAGGTTTTAAGGCGTTAAAATCAGTTTGCCGCTCGTTTTCCTCCCCTGCATCTGTTCATGAACAAATGGAGCTTCCTCCAGGGGATAAATTCCGCCGACCGTCAGCTTCAATTTACCTTCTGCCAGGTAGCCGAGCAGTTCCTTCATGCTTGTATGAAGAAGCTCCGGCATTTTCATGATTTGCGGGAGGAAGAATCCAATCACAGACTGGTTCCGTGCCATCAGTGAGGATGGGTACATTCTGTATTGCTCTCCGCTTGCCACGCCATAGACGACAACCCTTCCAAACGGTGCGAGACACTTCATGGTTTTAGCGAAAACCTCTCCCCCGGCCATTTCAAGTGCCAGATCGGCCCCCTTGCCCTCTGTTGCTTCCCTTACTTTCTCCTCCCATCCGCTTTCTGTATAGTCCACCAGAACGTCAGCCCCCATATCCCCGGCCAGTCTGAGTTTTTGCTCTGAGCTGGCTGTCGCGATAATCTTTCCAGCGCCAAATATCCTGGCAAGCTGGACTGCCAGTGTTCCCACACCTCCAGCAGCTGCATGGACAAGAACATTTTCTCCTTTTTGAAGCCTCCCCATTGTCTTTAAAATGTGATAGGCGCTCAGTCCCTGGAGGGGCAGTGCCGCTGCCTCATGGAAGTCAAGTCCTTCCGGAATGGGAATGAGCCCCCTGCTGTCGGCAATGGCAAATTCCGAATATCCGCCGGATTCTATCAGTGCCACTACCCTGGTGCCCGGCACTATATCCGCCTTTTCTCCAACTGCCTTAACCACTCCAGCCACTTCCGCACCAGGAATGAAGGGGAGGGGGGTTTTTACTACATACTGGCCCTCTCTCCTTGCTGTATCGGCATAGTTAACGCCAATCGAGCGGATTTGAATCAGCACCTCATGTCCTCTTGGCTCTGGAACGTCCATTTCAACAAGCTTCAGGACATCAGGTCCTCCATATTCCTTTAACTGAATTGCCTTCATATAAGTTCCCCTCACTTTCCCTGGAATTGCGGCTTCCGTTTTTCTTTGAATGCTGCAATTCCCTCTAAATGATCTTCTGTTCCGGCCATCATCGTCTGGATAAGGCGTTCTTGTTCCAATACCCCCTCAAGTGTAGAGGCATGGGCGCCATCAATCAGCTTCTTCATCATCCCATATGCTTTGACAGGTCCTGATGCCAGCTTTTCTGCCACAGCCAACGCTTCTTCTCTCAGCTCCGTGCCAGGTACAATTCTGCTGACAATCCCCATCTGCAGCAGCCTGTCCGCAGGTATCGCTTCAGCCGTAAAGAAAAACTCCTTTGCAAGATGAGGCCCGATCAGCCGCGGCAGGAAAAATGATCCCCCTCCATCTGAAATAAGCCCCACTTGTGAAAAACTCATCGCAAAGCGGCTGTCATCTGCAGCAATGATCAAATCACATGCGAGTGCGAGATTGAAGCCAGCTCCTGCTGCGAATCCATGAACAGCAGCAATGACAGGCTTGCTGGCGGCTTTTATGCTTAAAATGCACTCATTGAGTTTCCCGATATGTTCATAGATTTCTGCCGGACCTGCCTGCCCCATTGTTTTTACGTCTCCGCCTGCAGAGAAAGATCTGCCTGCGCCGGATAAGACAATTGCTTTAATATCCTCATCCTGATCAGCCTGGCGGAATGCTTTAGTCAGGCCGGTAATCATTTCACTGCTGAAAGCATTCAGGCTGTCCGGTCTGTTCAGCGTTAATAGCAGAACACTGGCTTTTTTTTCAGAAAGCAGGTGCTGATTATCCATATTCTCTCCCCCAATCGGTTATATAAGGTTTGGACATGAGAAAACCTCAATCGGCATGCACAGCCGGTCCCCATTGCAAAACTCCTCAAGTTTTCTGCTGCTTCTAGCATACATAGCGGGTTGCTTGATAAATTCTTTCAGCAATTCTCCGGTTCCGGCTGAAGCCTCCCCCATTCAGCTCTATTCTTCTGAATCCTTTTTCAACAGCGGAGGCCAGTTTTTTTACATCTTCCCGTAATGCCAGTTCCGAAGAAAGGGTCCTGAAGGCTTTCTCACATTCCCACAATGCCTCTTCCAGATAAGATCTGGCCAGGTCAATTTTTTGTAAGGATGCTTCTTCCCCGGCTTTATTGATGCTTTTATATGTCCTGTAGACTGCCGACTCGGCCGCATATAAGGATATCGCCATATCAGAAAGCTTCATCAGCGTTTCCTGTTCCTCCGAAATCTGCTGGCCGTGAACCTGCAGGGCCAGGCCTGCTGCAAGCAGAAACGCATGTCTCATCAGGGAGACTGCCTCCCGCTCCATAGCCAGGACTCCATTAAGAGATGCAGGCTGCAGGATGGCGGATGCCGCTTCTTCGGTCAGCTCCCTGAAATCCACTTCTCCCTTTGCAGCTTTCTTAAACAAGCCTGCCGGAATGAGCAGCCGGTTGATTTCATTTGTGCCTTCAAAGATCCGGTTAATTCTGGAGTCCCTGTATATTTGTTCGATGCCATATTCTTTTATGAATCCGGCGCCCCCATAAAGCTGCAATGTTTCGTCTGCTGCATAATCAAGGGTTTCCGATCCAAATACCTTACAGACAGCACATTCTGAGGCATACTCGCTCATCCTCTTCCCTGCAAGGCGGGAATCAGGGCTGTCCCATACATCGCCCAGCGCCTCTTCAAGCAGTCCTGCTGTCCTGTATTGCATAGATTCAGAGGCATAGATCCTCGCTGCCATTTTTCCCACTTTTTCTTTTGTCGCATGGAAGTCAGCGATCTTTCGTCCAAACTGCCTCCGCTCCTGTGTATATTGTGCTGCTTTCTTCAGACTGTATTTGGCAGCTCCCATGCAGGCCGACCCTAGATTGAAGCGGCCCAAATTAAGGACGTTCAGGGCGATTACATGGCCTTTCCCCTGCTCCCCGAGCATATTTTCAGCAGGCACCTCGCAATCTTCCAAGATGACAGACCTGGTTGATGAACCTTTGATGCCCATTTTGTTTTCTTCAGGCCCCAGAACCAGGCCCGGAAAATCCTTTTCTAAGATAAAGGCAGTAAAATCCTTTCCATCAACCTTTGCATAAACGATGAAGGTATCTGAAAAAGCCGCATTAGTGATATAAAGCTTCGTCCCGTTCAGAATATAATGCGTCCCCGCTTCATTGAGGCGCGCCACAGTCTGGGAGGAAAGGGCGTCAGATCCTGCATTCGGCTCTGTCAGGCAATAGGCGCCGATATATTCTCCGGACGCCATCTTAGGCAGATATTTATTTTTTTGCTCTTCGGTTCCAAAATAGGTGATCGGCAGGGTGGCAATGCACGTATGGTTGGAATGGGCCACACCATAGCCGCTTGAGGCTCCGATATTTTCACCTACAATACCTTTAGTGATCTTATCCAATCCAAGCCCGCCGTACTGTTCAGGAATGCTGTGTGCCAGCAGTCCGAGATCCCCGGCTTTCTTCAGCAGCTCCTTCACCAGCCCGAAATCCTGGCTCTCGATTTCTTCCTTTAAAGGGGCCACTTCCTGCTCAATGAACTGCCTTGCTGAAGTGCCGATCATTTTGTGTTCTTCAGTAAAATCTTCTGGTGTAAACAATTGGCCTTCATCTATCTCCGATAACAGAAACCCGGAGCCCATGCTCTTTGTTTTTGCCATGCTGCTCACTCCTCCTTTTTTTTAAAAAATGCCTTCCTATTTGCACGCCTTTGCTGCCGAGATGAGTCCATTCTTATAAACTGGGACAATATGAATACTGTCTAAGCCGGCTGCAAAGGTAAGTTCATCACTGAGGCCATGGCGGGCCAGAAGGCCGCCGACATATGAATTTCCCAAGACTTCCTCGGCATTGTCCCGCTTTGTCTGAAAGAAGAGCAATGCCGCCAGAGCTGCATCCGTCAGCTCATAAGACTTCCTGCCTGTTTTTTGGAGGCAGTCAATCAAATGTCCTGCTCCATAGAAATCCTCAAGGCTGAATTCCCCTGAATTTCCTGCACAGATGATGACAATGGTGGGATCCCCATCTTCTTCACTGATCGCTTCCGCCACTGCAAAGTTATTTAATAGAGACGAAGCATATACCTTTTTTGCTGCATCTGCCTTTGCAAGGGCAACTGTCCCGTTGGTAGTTGCAAGGATCAGCGTCTTTCCGCTCACCTGCCGCCTAAGAACCTTCGGACTTGGATAAACAAAGCCTGCGACAGGTTGTGCGTCAGATTCCCCGGCAAGAAGCATCCCGCCGGAATCATCCTCGTCAAATCGGACTTTCGCTATTTCACAGCTTTCTGCCGGGATGACATGGGCTGCTCCGTCCTTTAATGCCGAAGTGATGCTTGTGGTTGCAAGCAGGATATCCAGCACAACAGCTATTTTGCTGCCTTCCCGCAGTTTCTGTTCATTGATTTCTTCTTTTTTCAGCAGCAGATGAATCTTGCCCATAGATGCCTCCCGGTAAAATACTGACTTGCATTTCTGTTATGCCTTTTCATAGGCAATACTTGAGCTGTGCTGGATAAGGCTTCTGACAAACCTGTCAAACTGGGAAAATCGCTTATCGGCTGTCTGCCCTTTTTTATAGCGGTAATAGATTTGCTGGCAGATGACAGCAAGCTTAAAGTAAGCGAAGGTCAGGTAGAAGTTCATGCCGCTTATATCCCTTCCGCTTCGCTTTGCATACGCTTCCATAAATTCCTTCCTGGAATAAAAGCCCTTCAAGGCAGTTACTGGCGGTTTGCCCAGGCCATATTTCAGCAGATCTGGGTCGTCCTCCTGAATCCAATAGCTCATGGCAGCCCCCAGGTCCGCAAGCGGGTCCCCAACCGTAGACATTTCCCAGTCGAACAGTCCTGTCATAGCTTCCAGTTTATGATCAAACATGCTGTTGTTCAGCTTATAGTCATAATGGATGATGCTATGGCCGCTCTCGGAAGGGATGTTTGCCGACAGCCATTTGATGAGCGCCGCTGCCTCTTTAATTTCCTCGGTCTTCGCTTTCTCGAAACGGCTGATCCATCCGTGGACCTGTCTCTCCATGAACCCTTCAGGACGGCTGATTTTTTCAAGGCCTGTATCCCGGTAAGGAAGAGAATGCAGCTCGGACAGCTTTTCGACCATGGTTTGTGACAGATGCTGGCAAAGCTCCACGGAAGGGGTGATATGCCCGGGAAACTCTGTATCCAATACAATCCCATTCTTTCTTTCCATCAGGAAGAATGGACTTCCGATGATGCTGTCGTCCCCCGTATAGATGAGTGGCTTGGGTGCTGGAGAGAACATGCTGTTCAATTCCTTCAGTATGATGAATTCACGTTCCATATCATGGGCTTTGGCAGCCACAGGGCCAAGGGGCGGACGTCTCAGGACTGCTTCCCAATCCCCCGACCTCAGCTGGTAGGTTAAATTGGAATGGCCGGCTGAAAATTGAAGGACTTCAAGAGGCCCGCCCGGGAATAAGTCCACATTGCTCTCCAGGAATCTGACAAGGCTGTCCAAATCCAGCTCTTCTCCTTTTCTTACCATTATTGTGTCTTTGCCGGCAGGCATGTACAGCGCCTCCTTTTTAAATTTTCAAATTATTCTTCTCGTGTAAATATCCTTTGAGCCCTTCCCTCAGGTCCTCCGGCAAGGAGCTGCTCTGCTGTGCTTCAAAGTCAAAATATACGATGACAGCATTTCCTTTGGCTATAGGCTCTTTTGTTTTCGCACAAAGGATTTCATGCTCCAGCTGAAAGCTCTTATTCCCTATTTTAGAAACATAAGTTGTGATGGCCAGTTTTTGATTGAAATAGCCCTGATTCAGAAAATCGCATTTAGTGGAAGCAAGGATGAAGCTCCACTTCCTGGTATCCATGCTGTAGCCAAGCGATTCGAAGAACTCTATCCTGGCTTCCTCCAAGTAAACGAAGTAACTTGTGTTATTCACATGGCCAAGGGCATCAGTTTCACAAAAACGGACTTTGACCTGCGTTTCCTGCATGGGGCATCCTCCCTTAGCGGTGCTTGAACTCCGCTTTTCTTTTTTCGATGAAAGCCTTGACTCCTTCTTTTATATCCTCCGTGCGGAACACCTCTTCAAACAGGCGGGCTTCAAGCTTTACGCCTTCTTCTAAAGTCCTGTCGAGACCTCCATCCACTGCCTGCTTGATTCTGGAAAGCGCCTGCAGTGAATGGCCGGCTATCTTGGCTGCAAGCTCTCTTGCACTTTGCATGCCCTCCCCCGAAGCTGCGACCTTATTGACAAGGCCGATCCTTGCAGCCTCTTCCGCTGAAACAGGCTCACCAGTATACATCAGTTCTTTGGCCTTTGCTTCACCAATCAGCCGGGGCAGCCTCTGGGTTCCTCCGCCGCCGGGAAAAAGGCCCAGCTTTATTTCCGGAAGGCCGATTTGAGCATGCTCCTCCGCGATCCTGATATCACATGCAAGGGCTAGCTCGCATCCTCCGCCGAACGTAAGGCCATTCAGGACAGCGATGACAGGCTTCGGGAATTGATCTATGCTGTTCAGCACTTCATGCGTAGACATTACCTCATCAATCATGCGGGGATTGCTCATCATCTCCGGAAATTCTTTAATGTCAGCACCTGCAACAAATGCTTTGTCTCCAGATCCAGTGAGAAGGACAGCCACCACCCCGTCATTGGTTCTAAGAGATTCAAAGGCTTCGCCCAGCTCCTGAAATACCTTTTTGCTCAGCACATTAAGCGGCGGATTCATGATTGTCAGTACAGCAGTTTTGTTTTCAAGATGAATATGCACATAATTTCCCATCAGCGCACCGCTCCCTCTTTCCCATACTCATACCAGCCTTTTCCTGTCTTTCTGCCCAGGTGGCCTTCCTTTACTTTTTCTTCAATACAGGCAGCAGGCTTATCCAGCGGATCACCCGTTTCTGCATACCGCTGCTCCATCACATAATAGCCGACATCAATTCCTGACAAGTCCATCAGCTCAAAGGGGCCGATCGGATGGTTAAGCGCCTTTCTGCAGATGATGTCAATATCCTTGTAGTCTGCAATGCCCTGTTCATATAATTGGACCGCTTCACGCTGCAGGGCCCCAAGAATACGGTTGGCGACAAACCCGGAAATCTCTTTTTTCAGGAGGACAGCAGTACGGTTGATGGCGTTGCAGACTTCCATCGCTGTCTCAGCCGTTTCTTCAGAAGTCCGGCTGCTCATGACAACCTCTACGCAATCCATAACCAGCGGCGGAAAGAAGAAATGCATATTGACTGTCTTTTCCGGCCTGTCTGCCGCATTGGCCAGCAGGCTGTTGACAATGGTTGAGCTGTTCGTCGCAAATATGGCATGCGGCGGCGCCATTTCCTCAAGCATTGAAAATACTTCTCTCTTGACCTCGAGCTTTTCAACGACCGCCTCAATGATAAAATCGGCAGACTTTACAGCTTCCCCAAAATCAGATGTGCAGCGGAGCCTGCTGAATGCAGCCTCTATCTGTTCTGATGGCAGTTTCCCTTTGGCTGCCCATTTATCCATAATTCCGCGGAGCTTTTCCTGAGCCTGATCCAATGCTTTTTCCTGCATGTCATGCAGGGTGGTTTCAAATCCTCCCAATGCACAGAGCATGGCGATTTGGTGGCCCATCTGTCCTGCACCAACCACGGTAATATTTTTCACTGTCAAAGCCATCAGCATTTCCCCCTTTTAATATCACTATCAGGTATACCCCTCCAGCTAGCAGGAAAGAGTCAGTTTCCTTTCCTGATTTAATTGGTGATTCCGTTCAAAACCATATCCGTGAATATGCGCGCCACTTCATAATCCGGGACGCTTCCGTTCGGGCTGAACCACTGGTAGCTCCAGTTAGCGGCACCCAGAATGCCGAATGTAATGATTGAGGCATTAAGATCCTCCCTGAACTCCCCGTTCCTGATGCCTTCTGATATCAGCGCTTCAATATTGGTCCTGAACCGGTCCCTCTTCGGGATAATCTGGCCCAGCCTCTCTTCACTCAGATTCCTGATTTCCCTGAAAAACACTTTGGCGCTTGCCCCCTGATTTTCGATGCTTCCGATCAGCATGGCGACAACATCATACAATTTACCTTTACAATCGGCATTGCTGTTTTTGAGGATTTTTTCCTGCTGTGACAGAAGATCATCTATATAACGGAGGTGTATATCCATCAGCAGTTCTTCCTTGCTTGAAAAATAATAATAGAAGGTTCCTTTGGTCACTCCGATTGAATCGACTATATCCTGGATTGATGTCTCGCTGAACCCTTTTTTGTCAAATAAGCGGATGCTTTGTTCTGTTATTTTTTCCTTCATAATGATGTCCTCTCAATCTTTGAATATCGCCAGGAATTATACCATGAATTGGATGTCTCTTTCTAAGAATGCCCATCGGAAAGCCTTTTTTCAGCATAGGAGTGCCATGTAAACAACCTGTCTTAACGCCGGCCTGTTCCCGCTTCCTCCCGCAATGCTCTGCGGAGTATTTTTCCAACACTTGTTTTCGGGAGTGCATCCCTGAATTCAATGATGCCCGGCACCTTATACGCAGCCATATTGGCGCGGCAAAATTCCATGATTTCCTTTTCGTCCGCCAGTTTGCCCGATTTTAGGACGATGACTGCTTTCACATTTTCTCCCCTGTACGCGTCAGGAACGCCGATCACCACCGCCTCCTGGACGGCAGGGTGCTCATAGAGCACTTCTTCTATATCGCGCGGATAGATGTTATAGCCGCTCGCGATGATCATATCTTTTTTCCTGTCGACGATGTATAGGTATCCTTCTTCATCAACCCTTGCAATGTCCCCTGTATAAAGCCAGCCGTCCCGCAGCGCAAGTGCCGTCTCCTCAGGCATATTCCAATAGCCCTTCATCACCTGCGGCCCCTTTATGATCACTTCTCCAAGCTCACCGGCAGGGACTTCCTGGCTTCCTGATGCCAAATCCACTATTTTATAGTCAGTTGAAGGAAAACCGATCCCTACACTCCCCGCTTTGCGGGCTGCAAATACCGGGTTGCAGTGTGTGGTAGGAGAGGCTTCAGAAAGCCCGTAGCCCTCCAGGATGACAGCACCCGTCTTTCTTTCAAACTCCTTCAGCACCTCGACAGGCATCGGGGCGCTGCCGCTGTTGCAGACCTCAATGCTGTCGATGCCGTATTCCTCTGCCCTGGGGTGATTTGTAATAGCTCCGTACATCGTCGGAACACCCGGGAAGACTGTCGGCTGCTCATTTTTTATCGTTTCCAGCACCTCATCGAGTTCGAACCTTGGCAGCATGATGGATTCTGAAGCAGTATAAATCGAAAGATTCATGCAGGAGGTCATGCCAAACACGTGGAACAGCGGGATGACAGTCAGATAGCGTTCTTCACCGATATCAATAGTCTGCTTGAAAAACTCGTAAGACTGCACCACATTGGCGATAATATTTCTGTGGGTCAGCATGGCTCCTTTGGAACGGCCAGTCGTCCCCCCTGTATACTGAAGTACGGCTGTATCATGCTCCGGCTCCATCATAACCGGTGCAAAGTTTCCATTGCCCCGCTGCAGGAAGCTCTCAAAGGTGCTGTCTTCGCCAAAATCCACGGCGGACGGCTGGAGGCTTACTGCTATGATTTCTTTAAGTGGCGTATTGCTGCGTACACTGCTGACCTTCGGATAAAATGCATCAAGGGCAATCATTCTTTCTGCACCCGAATCATTTAAAATATATTCGATTTCCCTTTCCACACTCATCGGGTTCACTTGGGTGACGATCCCGCCGGCGGCAAGGATGCCGTAATAGGAGATGACATATTGCGGACAGTTCGGGAGCATGACGGCGACCCTTCCTCCTTTCTCAAAACCGCCCGCCTGCAGGGAAGCCGCGAACAGTCTGACATGCTGCCGAAGTTCCCGGTAGGTGATCTTCTTTCCGTAAAAAGATAATGCGATATGCTCCGGATATTGTTCTGCCGTATCATCAAGCATTGTCGGGAGGGTTATGTCAGGAACCTCCACTTCTCTTGAAGCTGAATCGGGATAATGGACAAGCCAGTTCTTTGTGCTCATCTTAATACCTCCTGTATTAAAAGCGTAGTTTAATAGCGAAATACCAAAGAGTAATGAAAAGGCTTACAATGTTTTTCACAGTCAGCAGACACGTCTATCTGCTACATGGCGTGAGTGCCTCCATCTACCACCAGGACATTACCTGTTACAAAGCTTGATGCTTCCGATGCAAGGAAAAGTGCTGCCCCCTTCAGATCCTGGTCAGTACCGAAGCGCTTGAGGGGTGTTGCATCAAGGATAGGATCTTTTCCATGTTCAATAATGGCCTGTGACATTTTTGTAGGAAAAAAACCAGGGGCAATGCTGTTTACATTAATATTGTATTTTCCCCATTTAACTGCCAAATCTTTTGTCATGGTAATGACTGCACCTTTGCTCGTGTTATAGCCCAGCGTATCCATGACACGCGGGTCTGTCCCTCCCAGGCCTGCAACTGAAGCAATATTGATGATTTTGCCGCTCTTCTGCTCTATCATCACCCTCCCTGCCGCCTGGCTCATCAGGAAGGTCCCGGTTACATTAACATCGATCACTTTCTTCCATGCTTCCAGAGGCATTTCTGCAGCAGGCGCCCCCCAGGTTGCACCAGAATTATTGACAAGGATATCAATCGTGCCAAACTCCTCCACTGTTCTGTCCACTATCTGCTGAACCTCGTCCGGATTGGAGATATCACACTGCAGCGCCAGGGTTCTAACACCAAGGCTTTCGAGATGGGCAGCGGTTTCCCTGCAGGCCTCAAGCTTACGCGAACAGATGACGATATTGGCGCCTGCTTCTGCCAGCCCTTCAGCAATCTGGGCCCCAAGGCCTCTTCCCCCGCCTGTGACAATCGCCGTTTTCCCTTTAAGATCAAAAAGTCCCATCACATTCATATAAAAACCTCCATTTAGTTATTGATGCTTCCGCAATTCCAATTTTGCGATCTGTGCCCTGTGCACTTCATCAGGACCGTCAGCCAGCCTCAGTGTCCTGGCATTTGCCCACTGTGCAGCCAGCGGGTAATCATCGGAAACGCCCGCTCCTCCCATAGCCTGGATGCTTCTGTCCAAAACCCGGAGTGCCATAGAGGGAGCAGTGACTTTTATCATGGCAATTTCTGCTTTTGCTTCTTTGTTACCGACTGTATCCATCATATAAGCAGCTTTAAGCGTCAGCAGCCTGGCCTGCTCAATCTCAATCCGGGAGTCTGCAATCCATTCGCCTATCACTCCCTGGCTTGACAGCGGCTTTCCGAATGCAGTCCTTGTCTGGACCCTCCTGCACATAATTTCAAGTGCTCGCTCAGCCGCCCCGATCAGCCTCATGCAATGATGGATCCTTCCCGGGCCGAGTCTGCCCTGGGCAATCGCAAAACCTTTCCCTTCCCCCCAGATGATATTTTCCTTTGGGACTCTGACGTTTTTGTATGTAATCTCTGCATGCCCGTGCGGTGCATGGTCATAGCCGAATACAGGGAGCATGCGTTCAATCGAGACTCCCGGTGCATCAAGGGGCACAAGTATCATAGACTGCTGCTCATGCCGTGCTGCCCTTTTATCTGTCTTTCCCATCACAATAGCCACACGGCACCTTGGATCTCCTGCACCGGAAGACCACCACTTTCTGCCGTTTATGACATATCCATCTCCATCCCGCTCGATGCTTGCCTCAATATTTGTTGCATCCGATGAAGCAGTCCCGGGTTCGGTCATGGAAAAGCAAGACCTGATCTCGCCTGCCAAAAGAGGATCAAGCCACCGTTTTTTTTGTTCATCGCTCCCATATCGGACCAGCACCTCCATATTCCCTGTATCAGGGGCGCTGCAGTTAAAAACCTCCGGACCAATCAGGGATCTGCCCATGATTTCGCACAGCGGGGCATATTCCAGATTTGACAGGCCAGCTCCATATTCACTGTCAGGCAGGAACAGATTCCACAGACCCTCCGCCTTCGCCTTCTCCTTCAGCTCTTCCATAATTTGCGGAACCCCGCTCCAGCGGGAATCCTGCTCATTAAGCTGCTTTTCATACAAATATTCAGCAGGATATACATGCCTTTCCATGAATTCTGTAAGCTTATCCTGCAAATCCTTCACTCTGCCTGAATAAGAAAAATCCATTCTTAAAAAGCTCCTTCCTTAACTTACTAACCGGTCGGTATGTAAAATAGTATACTCTTTTCAGAAAATTATTCAACTATTGTTCTAAAAATTCTGTCTTTATACATACAAAAAAAAGAACTGCCCTTAGGCAGCTCTTCTTCTTCACTTTTAGTTATAGAAGCTAGCTCCAACAACAATCAACAAAATGAACAATACAACGATTAGTACGAAAGTTGATCCTCCGTAATAGCCGCCGCCACCGCCGCCGCCGTAGCCGCATCCGCCATATCCGTAGCCCATCAAAGTCACCTCACTTTGTCTTTACTCACTTATAACATATGAGAATTGACAAAAGTTGTGTGGGCAAGCTCCCAGTATTGCTCTCAATTTTCTTTTTGGACTTTCAAAACTGGCTGAATCTGTTTGCGGAAAGTTTCAATCTCTGCAGAAAACTGTCTGCAGGCTTCAGAGAATTGGGGTGCTTCTGCAGACAACTGCTCAAACTGTTCCTGCCACTTTGCCATGCAAGCCAGTATGTTTGCTGCAGACACTTCCTGTCCGGCATTACCAGTTGCCTTCGGCTCATCCACAGCGGGCCGAAAGCATTCCAAATCTTCATATACGACAGGCTGTTTGACTTTTTTTAAAAGAACACTGATCTGCCCATTTGTTTCAAGCTGGGCAAACTCGACATCTTCAGGCTCGAAAATACTTTTCAGCCTCAGCTGCTCCAGAAGTTCATCCATCGTATACTTTTCCTTTTTCACCTTTCCCTTCAGCAATCTGCCATTTTCAATGAATACGGTTGCTTTTCCTTCCACAGCTGCCCGGAATTTAGGAAAACGCAGGGATAAAAGGGATACAATCAAGGGGGTTGCGGACCAAATCAGGAGCGCCGGGAGGCTGGATGCCAGGCGGAGCCTTGGATCCATCGAGATGCTCCCAGCAATATCGCCGATTGTTATGCCCACAATATACTCATAAAAAGATAAAGAAGAGAGCTGTTTTTTTCCGAGCACTTTAGTGATAAAAAATAGCGCGATGATGATTAAAACCGATCTTATGATTGCTGCTCCAAAGTCCGGCACCATGCCAGCCTCCTCTTATTAACCCTAATGGTGATCCATAGCACCATGCTATCCAATATCCCCGAATTCCGGCTTATCCTTTAGGCTTAAACAGCAAAGCGCCGATAAACCCAAATACAATAGCAGCAGATATACCAGAGCTTGTCACTTCAAACATTCCCGTCAGGACACCCACAAGGCCGTGCTGCTCTGCTTCCTGAAGGGCGCCGTGGACCAGTGAGTTGCCAAAGCTGGTAATAGGAATGGTTGCGCCTGCACCGGCAAAATCAGCAAAAGGCTCATAAAGCCCAAGCCCGTCCAATACCGCGCCAATAACGACAAACAAACTTAATGTATGGCCCGGAGTCAGCTTGCCTATATCCAGGAAAAGCTGTCCGATCACACAAATGACCCCTCCTACAACAAAAGCCCAAAAAAACATTGCTAGCATCTACAAATCTCCTTTCTGAACTCCGGTTCCTTATTTACTGAGTCATTTCAATCGCTACGGCATGGGCAATGCAGGGAATGCTTTCCTTCTGCTGGAAGGTCAGCGGGGACAAGAGAGCGCCTGTTGCCACCACAAGGATCCTTTTCAATTCCCCCTGCTTCATCCTGTTCAGCAGATGACCGTAAAGCACGGAAGCTGAACAGCCCGCCCCGCTTCCTCCTGACTGTACTGGCTGATCATCTTTGTAGATTAAAAGGCCGCAGTCCGCAAACCTGTTCTCATCAATGTTAAGCCCGTCATTCTGCAATAGCTCAAGGACTGTCTCCCTCCCAATCTTTCCAAGATCTCCAGTGACGATCAAGTCGTAATAGGATGGATCAATTTCCATATCCCTGAAGTGGGCTGAAATCGTGTCAGCAGCTGCAGGTGCCATGGCCCCTCCCATATTAAAAGGATCGGACAGTCCCATATCGATGACCTTTCCAATTGTGGCAGAAACAGCAGCCGGCATATCTTTTTGCCCTGTATTTTCGCCCACAAGAGCAGCGCCACCGCCCGTCACGGTCCATTGGGCAGTAGGAGGCTTCTGCCCCCCATATTCGGTTGGATAGCGGAACTGCTTTTCTACGGCAGAGTTATGGCTTGAAGCGCCTGTAATGATCTTCTTTGCTCCTCCATAATTGATGATAAAAGCAGATAATGCCAGACCTTCCATTGAAGTCGAGCATGCTCCGAATACTCCAAAATACGGAAGCTGGATCGTTCTTGCTGCAAGGCTGCTTGGCGTAATCTGGTTAATCAGGTCCCCGGCAATAAAAAACTGTACATCATCTTTCTCTACAGAACCCTTTTGCATGGCTGTCTTTGCTGCCTCTTCCATCAGGACTCTGTGCGCCTTTTCGTAGGAGTCTTCCCCCATCCAGAGGTCATCGTGAAGGATATCAAAGTCCCTGGCAAGGTTGCCCTTTGCTTCAAAAGGCCCCCCAGAGACGCCAGTGGAAAGAATGACAGGCCGGTTCTGAAAAATCCAGGATTGTTTACCTTTCAGCATTCACAGCACCCCCCACATGACTAATAGTGTTTTAACCAAAGCTACTACAAAAGCGGAAAAAACCCCAAATAAGATAACTGACCCGGCGAGCTTAAACATATTTCCTCCCACCCCAAGCACAAACCCTTCAGTCCGGTGCTCTATGGCAGCAGAAATAACTGCATTTCCAAAGCCTGTAACCGGTACAGCGGAACCTGCTCCGGCATATTGGCCGATATGGTCGTATACTCCAAAGCCTGTCAGCAGCATGGATATGAAAATCATAGTGGCGACTGTTGGGTTTCCTGCTGTCTGCTCTGTAAAATCAAAGAAATATATATAAAAATAAGTAATGGCCTGGCCAATCACACAGATTACCCCGCCCACCCAAAACGCCTTCAGGCAGTTCTTCAGGACCGGGCGCTTTGTTTCATGCTTTTGTTCAAGCTGTTCATATTTCTTCTGCTCGGGTGTCTTGCTCTTTGCCACTATTTTCGCCCCTTTCTATGTGAGCTCTTTTTTCATATTGATGATTTTTTCAAGCTTATCCTTGGCCTTTTTGCGCGGGAAAGCCGGGTCCTCCATCTGTTCCTTCAATTCCACAGCCTCAAGGAAGATTTTATAGTCGCTGGATACAATGAAGTCTTCTTTAGGAAACTTTTCTTCCAGTCGCTTATTGATCGTCTTTTCAATTTTTTTCATGCGGAAGCGCTTAAGATGCTTCACCTTATAGGCCACAAGAACTTCCTCTTCGCCTACAACCACCGCAACATCATAAACCTCTTCGATTGCTTCGATTTCCTTTTTAACCCTTGGCGCCAAATCCTTCCGCTCCTCTTTCTTTTCATCAAGAAGCAAAGGCTGCGGGTTCGTCGTTTTTATTAGTGCCAGACGGCTTTCCGCGGTCTTTTGCTCGTTGCTGCAGCCGCTCACATACAGAATGGCGGCCAGGATGACCATTGACCTTCTAAACATCTGTTTTCTGTTCATATGCAATCCTTCCTATGTAAAGTGGATTTATTCGCTCTTATATTTTCCTCGCGGCAACAGCAATTTATGAATAAAACCTACTTGTAAAAAATGACAAATAAGAAAAACAAATGAGGCTGGACAGTAATCAAAGTTGAAAAAAAATTAAAAAGCCGCTAATGCGGCTTTTGAATAGGCACCTTATTGCCTTCTTATTCAGCTGTTCCCCTTCTTTTTGCCGCAATTGCAGCCCTTCTTCTTTTTTTTCTTTTTGACAGGCCGGGACACTGTCCCCTGAACCGGTTTATCAGCATTTAACATAAGGATGCCTCCATTATTTAAATTTCAGTACACAGTGCCAGTTTATGCATGCAAACCAGCGCCTGTGCCGGCACAGTGCCATAGTTCAAAGATATCAGATAAGCCGCTGAATGACCGATTCAATAACTGCAGCAGCACCGGCGATGGCAAGGATAAAGATGACAGGGGCCGCTGCCATGGGGAAATAAAGATAGGAGAGGTAAAGCAATGCAGAGGCCCATACGCCTGTGCACCAATAACAGCTGATAAGCTCGCCGATAAAGCCTCTGATCAATCCCGGCCTCGTCACATAATACATTTCTCCTTTTTCCACAACCTCTTCCAAAAAAATCTGCCTGAAGAATTCGGTAATCGAATCAAATACAATCAGCCTTGTCAGCCGGAAGGCGGCAAAGGCCAGCACAGTGAATTCCCATAGTGATATGAACATCATGTACCCCTCTTCTGAGTTTTTTCCTACAGCTGATGCAGTACTATACTTTATGCACAGCAGAAAAAAAACTGCCTAATTTTCAGAAACAAGGCGTTTGTCCGTAACCCATAAGCCCTTCCGGCAATATGTTATTAGTGTAGTATCACAAGAAATAAAGGAGGAAAAGATAATGGGTTGTGGAAAAAAAGACGATGTTTATGGCTCAAAAAGCTGTGTCTGCGAAGTGGTTCGTGCGATAAAAGATATTCAAGATAATGCCGAAGATGTATGCGAGTGCCCGACAAATTGTTTCCTGGAGCCGCTTGGGACACTGGTTTCTCCGTCAAAAAGGCAAAATGCCGATACACGCGTTTTTGTCCTGAAAACAGCTGACGGGTCACCATTCCATGCTTTCTTCAGAGGCAGCGACTGCTCTTGCGTATCTATCTTCTTCCGTGTAGAAGATGTTTTTGATAACTGCTGCGCAGTGCTCCGCGTCCTAGAACCGCAAAAAAGAACACATGATGGCTATGATACAGTAGATCTCACAGAAGACTGCTGCATCGACCTCAAAAAGGTCTGCCAGGTAGACCGCTTTGTCAAGACGAATGACTGCATCACAGTCGACCTCAAATGCTTCTGTGCTGTGCAGTGCATCGCCGATGTCAACCTAGACATCTGTGACTAGCACCTTGGCCATTCTGAATGGCCCATCTGAGTTAGAACCTTCTTTGCATAAGTCAGGCAAGTCAAACACTTGGCGTTCGCCGGCTTTGACCGGCGGACCGCTTTGTTTTTGTATTGAAATGCGGAGGCGGCTTGCCCATTAAGGAGCGCAGACTAAGAACGCCACGTCCTGTGGCAACGTCTGCATGACCCACATCCTGTGGGCCTCAAGCATATGACGCGGTAGAATAAAAGGCGTTCTTTGTCTTTAATTCTACCGTGGCTTATGACTAGAGGCTCCAGCCGCTGCAGCTGGACAAATTGAAATGCGGAAGGCGCTTGCTCAGCCCCGAAAATCATGATTCCTATTCATTAAAAAGCCAGCCCGAAGGCTGGCTTTTTTGCGTGCTTATTACTTTGTGAAGCCAATCATCTTGATTTCTTTTATAGACTTTACAGAAATCGTTTCTAAGGATTGATCCATAAGTTTTATTTCTACCCTATCTTCTGAAGGCATGCTCTGCACAATCCCTCTGTATGTCTTTTCTTCCGTTAAAATCAGGCAGGGAACCGGCGGCAGCTGCTTGGGAAAATGGATCAGATAATCGAGCCTTTCTTCGACATTCATTTCTTTGAATGGCTTTACTCTCTGAAAGGAAAAGAACCCCTGCTTCCGTGATTCTTCTTCCTTCTTTTCAAGCTGAGCATCCTGATAATCTCTGATTGCAGACTGGACATCATCATTTCTTTCAGGCAAATCAGCTTCATGACTGGCTGGACCGAAAATCGACTCTTCCCTTTGTACGGCCGGCTTGCTTTTTTTGTGATTATCGCTTGCCTGACGAGCAGCAGCCTGTTTTTTAGCATTTTTTGCAGAATAAACCTCCTGCATTTTGATTTCGGGCATTTTAAAGTGTGGCTGATGAATATAAAGCATAGGTTCTTTTGTTTTTTTCTCCACCCTGTGCACCTCCGCATTGTTTCTCCTTCATATATGTATGCAAAATGGGCAAATTCGTTTACAGGGCGACCAAGTATCTTAGACTCACAGATATCGCGGCAGAGAAATAAAATCATCAGATGAGCAGCTTTACAAAGGATTAACACGGGGGGAATATATGGTTCACAATCATGTGCTATTGTTGGAATATACGGAACCTCAGTGCGGGATTGCATCCTGCGCTTCAGGTTTTACCCCCCATTTACATATAGAAAAGGCAGGCCAAGGAAATGGCCTGCCAATTTTTTTATTAGCCCATGATATGGAAACCGGAGTCAACATGGATGTTTTCCCCAGTGATTCCTCTGGACATATCGCTGAATAAGAACACCGCAGTATCTCCGACTTCTTCTTGTGTGGTGATGCGGCGCAGAGGTGCCTTTTCTTCAATTTCCCTCAAGATTGAATTGAAGTCGCTGACACCTTTTGCAGACAAGGTACGGATCGGGCCAGCAGAAATAGAATTAACCCGTATACCTGATTTGCCAAGATCTGATGCAAGATATCTCACGCTTGCATCGAGCGACGCCTTGGCAACTCCCATAACATTGTAATTCTGCATAACACGCTCTCCGCCCAGATAGGTCAGTGTGACAATGCTTCCTCCATCGGTCATCAATTCTTTTGCTTCCTTTGCCACTGCTGTCAAAGAATAAGAGCTGATATTATGGGCAAGCAGGAATCCGTCCCTGGTCGTGTTCATGAAATCCCCCTGCAGCTCTTCTTTATTGGCAAAGGCGATGCAATGGGCGACGCCATGGATGGTTCCTGCCTGGGCTTTAATTTCTGCGAAGCATTTAGCAACTTCTTCGTCATTTGTCACATCACACGGGATGACAAGGCTATCTGCATTTTCCAGTGAGCCTGCCAGCTCTTTTACGCTCTTTTCAAGGCGTTCTCCTGCATATGTAAAAATCAGGCGCGCTCCTGCTTCATGCAACGAACGGGCAATTCCCCATGCTATGCTGCGTTTATTGGCCACTCCCATTACAACATATGTTTTTCCTGCTAAAGACAGAGTCATAGTCGGTGCCTCCTATATTAATACATGTTATTAGTACCTAGTACTAATATTACTACATAATCAGCTAAAAGGAAAGTGCTGTTAAAGAATATAAGAAAGCCGGCCATCTTAAACGGCCGGCTTTCTATGATGCTGATTAACACCATTCGCAGAACTCAAGCTCACGCTTCAATTCATCCACATACTCTTTAGAACCTGTAACGATCAGCCTGTCATTCATCTGAAGCTCAGTATCCCCATGCGGGACAATTGAATCCATTCCGCGGAAAATGCGGACAAAAATAACATCCCCGGTAAATGGAAATCTCCTTAAGGTCATGCTGTCAAACTGGCTGTTCAGCAGCTTGATCTCATACAGGGATGTTTCCTGATTGGTCAGGATATTCATCACGCTAGGAGATTCAATTAGAGCACGCAAAAGCGCCTTTGTCGATAAAAGCACTGAGAAGACTTCCACTTCCTGCTCACGAAGGGATTCTTCCAGGTCAGGGCTTTCGATACGGCAGATGACCCGCTCTACTCCCCGTTCCTTGAAAGCGACGGATAATGTGGCATTAGCTTCTTCATCACCTGTAGAAATCACAACAATATCCGAATTGAAAACATCTGTACCCTCTAGGACACCCACTGTGAAATCATCAACCTCTTCTATCTCGAAAAGGGAATCGGCAATCTGCTTATCAGACTTCTCTTGCTTTTTATGGTACAGCTTTGGTTCATACAGCGAGGATTTCAGTTCACTGTAAACCGGAAGTGTAAGCTGGTTGGCGCCAATAAAGGCGACCTTGAGCATTTTTTCCTCTGCAGCTTCTTTCGGGAAAAGCTTTTTGAAGACAACGGGAGTCAGCACACAGGTAATGATTGCAACCAGGATCAGCGTTCCGCTCATCTCTGCTGTGATGATCTCCATCCTTTCTCCGATGGTTGCTGCCGCAATGACAAGAGACAGCGTGGATGTCAGCAGGAACCCTGATGCTATCACGGTTTTTGCGTCATACCATTTCTTGAGAATAAGAACTGGGACAAGCTTGGAAGCAAGCAGGGCAATCAGCAGAAGCGGAATAAGCATAAGCATCTTCTGATCGCTGAATAACGACCACACATTAAGGTCAACACCGACCATTACAAAGAAAATAGGAATCAGGAAGCCATAGCCGAATGAATCCAATTTATGAATCATTTCCTGATTTGGTGCAAGCAGGGACACAAGCACACCTGCCAGGAATGCACCGAGTATATTCTCCGCGCCAACCGTTTCAGAAAGGCCAACCAAGAGCAGAATGAGTGTAAAAACTGCTCTCGTGCCAATTTGAACTGTACCGGTTGACATCGCCTCAATGAAATTGCGTTTCTGGAACTTCTTTCCGACAAAAAACAGGATGACTCCGGCTCCGAATAATACGAGCAGAAGCCAGGTATTGCCTTCACCGCCATCATTAAGCGACACAAAGACAGCCAGGAGGATCATTGTCGCCAAGTCGGCAATGACTGCGATCAGCAGGATGATCTGCCCGATCCCCGTTTTCATCAGATGGGCTTCTTTCAATGTAGGCACTACCACCCCAAGGGATATGGTCGAAATGATCAGGGTCATCAGGAAAGCATTATCAATGAATCCTGCCAGGACAAACAAATAGGAAAGCAGCAGCGATACAGCGAAAATCCCGACAAACACAATGGACGCAACAAGAAACGTGTTTGGCTCAGGCTTTCCATTTGGCAGGACTGCTTTTTTCTTGCTCTTTTTGAAAGCCGAAAAGTCAATTTCAAGCCCGCTTAAAAACATCAGGAAAATAAAGCCGAGGGTCGAGAGGGTTTCCAGCCACATGTCTTCATGTACCAGGTCAAACCCGCTTTTTCCTATGATCAGGCCGACAATGATTTCCGCCACGACGACAGGGATAAAGTTTAACTTCAATCGATGCAGCACAATAGGTGTGATAAACGCTGCAAGAATGACTATAACAAGAGAAGCAACAGATGCTCCATGCTCCATATCTATTCCTCCTCCGATTTAAATCAGATAGCTCATGAACAATGTGGCCATCCCAAAATAAATTAAAATACTGATAATATCATTTATTGTCGTAATAAAAGGTCCTGAAGCAACTGCCGGGTCGATCTTCATACGGTGCATGATCAACGGTACGAGCGCCCCTGCGAGTGTTGCAACAATCAATGTAGAGAAAATGGAAATGCCGACAAGCAGGCCAAGATAGATATCGCCATGCCAGAGCCATACAGCGAGACTGACCAATATCCCGCAGATCGTCCCTGTAATGACCCCTGTCCCTGCTTCCCTGAAAATAAGCTTCGATTTGTTCTCCCTTTCAAGGTCGCCTGTTGCAATCCCGCGTACAGCAACTGCCAGGGCCTGTGTGCCCGTATTACCAGCCATGCCGGCGATAAGCGGTATGAACACAGCCAGTATGGACACCTTGCTCAGCGTTTCTTCAAACCGTCCAATCAGACTGGCAGTCATCATCCCCAGAAACAGCAGGATAATAAGCCATGGCAGCCTCTTTCTGGCAGCAGCAAATGGACTTCGATCAAGAGTATCCATGTCAGAAACCGCTGCTAGCTTGGAATAATCGTCTGATGCCTCTTCTTCCATGACATCCATTACATCATCAACTGTTATGATTCCCAATAAATGATTCTGAAAATCCACTACCGGCAAGGCCAGGAAATTATAATCCTTAATTTTTCGGGCAACATCCTCCTGATCTTCGCCCACCGACACTGAGACGACCCGGTCATTGGTGATTTCCGCGATCATCGTATCGTCATCGTTCACAATCAGATCACGGAGGGAAATGACCCCTGCCAGCTTTTTGTCTTCATCCACTACGTATACATAATAGATTGTTTCGGCCCGGGGGGCTTCATTTTTCAGGATATACATAGCAGAACGGACCGTCTGATTGGCGGAGATCGAAATGAATTCGGTCGTCATGATGCTTCCTGCCGTATATTCTTCATAATGCAGCAGGTCTTTGATTTCCTGTGCCGCATCACTGTCCATTATGGTCAGATAGCTTGCAGCCTGGTCTTTGTCCAATTCATTCAGGACATCGACCGCATCATCAGCATACATATTTGACAGCATATCTGCTGCATAGCTTGGATTCATTTCAGCCAGTACATCTTTGTATTCTTCCTCATCCACTTCCAGATTTTCAAAGAGACCTGCCATCTCTTCCGGGGACAGGAATTGATAGATGACTGAACGGGCTTCTTCCTCCAGCTCCTTAAAAAATGAAGCTTGATCATAAGGGTGCAGATCAAGGAACTCCTCCCTGAAAACATCTAAATCTTCATTTTGTAAAGACTGGAGCAGCAGCTCGCGGTTATATTGCTCCGAGGGTCTTTCTTGCATATCGGGCATGATTTACCCCTCCTTCCGGGTATACTAAAACAGTCTTTACTATACTAGCAAATGTTTGTTTTTTTGTCGTCATTAAAATCTTCCCACAGGAATATTTCGAGGATTTCAAATATACTGAGTAAGATCTGCTTAAATGATAGGCTGAGGAGGAACAGAATGAAAATTGATATCATTGGGGATATACATGGATGCTTTGCTGAATTCAAAACACTCACTATGAAGACGGGCTATTCCTGGGAAACCGGCATCCCCATCCATCCTGATGGGAGAAAGCTTGCTTTTGTCGGTGACCTGACTGACCGGGGCCCCGAGTCGCTGAAAACGGTTGAGATTGTCTGGGAGCTTGCCAGGCGGCAGGAAGCCTATTATTCACCGGGCAACCATTGCAATAAGCTTTACCGCTTTTTCCGGGGCAACAAAGTCCAGATTACCCACGGCCTTGAAACCACTGCTGCTGAATATGAAGCCCTTCCCCATAAGGAAAAAAAAGAAATAAGAAGAAAATTTATGGAACTGTACGAAAAGGCTCCCCTCTATCAGGTGCTTGACGGGGGAAAGCTCGTCATTGCCCATGCGGGGATCAAGGAAGAATATATCGGGAAAAATAATGCAAAGGTGAAAACTTTTGTATTATACGGAGACATTACCGGGAAGAACAATGCAGATGGCACTCCTGAAAGAAGGGACTGGGCAAAGGCGTATAAAGGAGAGAGGGTCATTGTGTATGGACACACACCCGTGAAGGAACCGCGAACCGTCAATTCAACCTTTAATATTGATACAGGTGCCGTTTTTGGCAACAAGCTTACAGCCTTGAGATACCCGGAAATGGAATTGGTTTCTGTCGGCTCCTCCATGCCTTTCAATGCAGAAAAGTTCCGGGACATCCTTTAAACATCTGCCGGCATAGTAAAACGGCCGCCTAAAAAGGCGGCTGTCTTCTATTCCAGCAGTGCCTTCATATCATCAGGCAGCCCGGCTGAGAAGCAAAGCTCTCTCTCCAGGAACGGATGAAAAAAACGGAGCTCCCGGCAATGAAGGGCTTGGCGGCTGATTTGATTTTTATTCCCGCCATACAGCCCGTCTCCAAGCAGGGGATGGCCGAGATGGGAAAGATGGACCCGAATCTGGTGAGTTCTCCCTGTTTCAAGCACCAGCTCCGCATAAGTGAACTCTCCGGTTCCTTTTACTTTATAATGCGTGCAGGCATACTGCCCTTCAAGGAAATTGACTTCCCTTTCAATGATGCTGTCCTTTTTGCGCGCAATCGGTGCCTCAATGGACCCTTCTACCGGGAATAGCTTTCCTTCTGCAAAGGCTTCATAGGTTCTCTTAACCCTGCCTTCCCTCTGCAGTGTGCTCATTAAGTGATGGACATGGCGGTGCTTGGCAACCAGGACCAGCCCTGAAGTGTCACGGTCAAGCCTTGTCACAATATGGACCGTCGATGCCAGATCGATTTTCCTGTAATAGCCGATAAGTGCATTCGCAAGGCTTCCGCGTGGATGCTCTCTTGAGGGGATCGTGCTCATAGCGGCTGGCTTGTTGACAACCAGTACATAAGGATCTTCATACACGATAGCCAAGGGAATGTCTTCTGCTTCCATCCCTGGACTCGGCATTTCAGAAGGAAACCTGACGGAAAGGCAGTCCCCCTCCTTTAGCATATAGCGCACATTTTCCTCATTGCCGTTCACTTCGATTTTCCCGCCGCTGAACTTTATATCAGTCAGGGCAGCTTTGGAAATTTCACGCTGCTTCAGATAATCTTTAATGGACTGTCCGCTGTCCTGCTTATCGATTCTCCAATTTAATGTGAACGAATCCATGGACGGGCCCTTCCCTTCTTAGTTGTCGGTAATAAATGAATCATGCACCCTTTTCCAGAATGGGAATGGACGGAAACGGGCAAACCTGATCTTCTCATCCGCCACCCTGAACTGGATCGACTTTACATCCTTGTGCAGGAGCGTCAGATGGTCAATTGTAATCTGGAAGTCCGGTACATTTACCGGCTTCAGCATGCACGTATGATGGGCCGGCAGGACAAGCGGTGAACCCAGCGTCCTGAATACCCTGTTATTGATTGAAGCCATTTCCGCAAACTGGATGGCAGGCAGCGAAGGATGGAGAATGGCCCCTCCAAGCGCTTTATTATAAGCCGTACTTCCTGATGGAGTGGACAGGCAGAGCCCGTCTCCCCTGAAGCGCTCGAAATGCTGTCCCCTGATTTCCACGTCCATTACCAATGTGCCCTCGATGCTCTTGACTGTCGACTCATTCAGGGCCAGATATCTCGTTTCCCTTCCTCCATGCTGGTAGCGGATAATCACTTCAAGAAGCGGATATTCAATCACCTGGTACGGCGTTTTGGCAATGGCAATCACCAGCTTTTCGATTTCTTCCGGCACCCAATCAGCATAAAAGCCAAGATGTCCTGTATGTATGCCGACGAAAGCCGTTTTTTCCAGCCTGCTGCTGTACCGGTGGAAAGCATAGAGAAGCGTGCCATCCCCGCCTATGGATACAACAATATCCGGCTGATCCTCATCATATATTAAATCGAAATCCAGTAAATACGTTTTCATTTTATGCATAAGTGTATTTGATTTGGAGTCGCCTTTAGACGTAATGGCAAATTTCATTGTGCTTTTTCTCTCCTTTTCAAAATCCCAGTTTGACCTTTGCCCTTGTAGAGGACAGAAGCCTTGCCGCCGTCAGCTTCCGCCTTCCTTCTGATGCTCTTTCTTCCGGGTGAAGAACGCCTGTGCATCCTGGATTTCTCCTCTGATCAGGGACATTTCTTCGTCCAGGCGGAAAGCAGCCTCAGCAGCCCTTTTCAGCCTCATCTGTATATCCTTTGGAAATTGGCCGCGGTATTTATAATTCAATGAGTGTTCTATAGTCGCCCAAAAGTTCATGGCCAGCGTCCTGATCTGGATTTCAACAAGGATTTTTTTCTCGCCATTGATCGTTTGGACAGGATATCTTATGACGACATGATAGGAACGGTAGCCGCTTGCCTTTTTGTGGGAAATATAATCCCTTTCCTCTATCAGCTCGAAATCGTTCCTGCGGCGGAGCATTTCAACAACCAGTTTTATGTCATCCACAAACTGGCACATCATCCTCAAGCCCGCAATATCCTGCATCTCGGTTTCCAATTTATCAAGAGGTATCCCCTTTTGATTGGCTTTATCCAATATGCTCGCAATCGGCTTTACCCTGCCTGTCACAAATTCAATCGGGGAACTTGAGGAATCAAGTTCAAACTGGCCCCTCATCCCTTTCAGTTTTACCTTCAATTCCTCGACAGCCTGCTTATAAGGTGCTAAAAATTGATCCCAATGCTTCATGCGCATCTTCACCTCATCCCATTTTCTCTATTTTCCGGAGGAAGGCCGGGTTGCACCAGCCTTTCTGCCGGGGGCTATTGCGCTTTTCAGAAGGCGGCTTCCACCTTTGCCACCATTTCATCTCCATAATTGCTGTTGCCTTTAATATTCTCGATCAGATAGCCGAGTTCCTCCCTGAATTGAGGAAGATGCAGCCTGCCAGGGCCGTTTGCCAGATAGGCATCCGCCCCTGCTGCGAGGGCCTGGCTCATGGCGGCCCATATGCCTTCTGATAGGACTATGTATGTATATTCATCATTGCTTTCCGCAATATAAACAAATGCCAGGTTATCTGAATCGACCAGCATCTGTCCATTCGCCTTAAGCCCATTAATATCCTGTTCTGTCTCCAGCAGCAGCTCATTCGTTTCTGTCAGTGCCGCATTGGTTATGTCTATTTTTTTATTCATGAATTCCAACCTCCCATACTCTCCCCTATTTTATCACAGGTTGTTTCTATATCCTAAGGATTGAAGTCTGTCTGAAAGAAAGAGATAATAAAACTGACTATACTCAGGGGAGCACACATAATATGAGCCATTCACAGCACATTGAAATAGAATACAAGAACATGCTGGAGCAGCATGAATTTGAGAAGGCGGCAGCCTTTCTGCAGGTTAAACCGGCAGATTTTTTTTCGCAGGAAAACCATTATTTTGATACACCGGACTTTAAGCTCAAGGACAAAATGAGCGCGTTAAGAATCCGTTTTAAAAACGGGACATATGAAATGACGCTCAAGCAGCCGGCAGACGAAGGGCTTCTCGAGACAAATATAGAGCTTTCGCAAATGGAAGCGGATGCCTGCATGCAAACAGGAAGCATCCCGGACGGCCTCATAAAAGAGGCGCTTGAAATCATGAAAATTCCTGCTGCTGAACTTGAATACTTTGGATCCCTTTCTACCAAACGGGCCGAAAAAGCTTATAATGGCGGCCTGATGGTTCTCGACCATAGTTCCTATTTAAATTGCGAGGATTATGAATTAGAATATGAGGTAAGTGACAGCGAAAAAGGAAAGAAGGAATTTATCCTTTTCCTGAAACTCCTAAACATTCCCGAAAGAAAGACCGAAAATAAAATTAAGAGGTTTTACCGTCAAAAATTAAACATGAACACTGCTGAATGATTGATTAAAAGCTTTGGCAGTTATATAAAAGGAGACAGCAATGAACATTGACCAACTGAAAGTGATGCTTGAACTCGAGGCCCTCCAGAATTTCGGCGGCAACAGTACTCCTTCAGACTCCGGCTTGGGCAGTGTCTTTACCAGCATCATGAATGAAATGATGGCATCAGATGAGGCACCCGGCGGACAGGAGTCTGCAGAAACCGGACGAGAAACATTCCTGTCTGGAAAGATGGCTGCGGCACTTCCTCCAGTAAGCTTTACAAAGCTTTCCGGCGGAAATGGGGAACTTTTTTCAGATATCATCAATGAGGCAGCAGAGCTGTACAAGCTTCCTGCCAAGCTTATCCACTCTGTCATCAAACAGGAATCCAACTTCAATCCCGGTGCTGTCAGTGCTGCCGGGGCTTCCGGGCTGATGCAGCTCATGCCGGAAACAGCCAAAGGCCTTGGCGTCAAAAATATATTTGATCCCCGCGACAATATATTTGGCGGCAGCAAGTATTTGCGAGAAATGATGGACAGATATGGGGGCAACATTGAAAAGGCGCTTGCAGCATACAATGCAGGCCCGGGAAATGTCGATAAATTCGGAGGCATCCCTCCTTTTAAAGAAACTTTGAACTATGTAAAAAAAGTGACCGGCAGCTTTTTAGCATAAGAACCTTGCGAGAAAGCCTTCTGCAGCCCAGGCTATGCGGAAGGCTTTTTTTTTGCGGGAAAAACCTTCATATTGAGCTGACAATGGTTCACGCTGGAAAAATTCCGTGATATTGGTTAAAGTAATGAATGCCGCCACTTTGTGCTGCTTGTCTTCAAGCTATTTGTTTGAGATATAAAAAGGGCGTTGTTAAAATAAAGAAAGCACAGGAATATTAAAAGATAATGTTTCTGCTATAACTAATCTTTTGGAAACTTACTCATTAAACTCGAAAAGGAGTTTTTATAATGGCCGAGAAAATGACTGTACCGTTCGATGCTATTGGCGAAGAAAAACTTCACCGGCTTGTTGATGTTTTTTACAGCCTGGTTGGACAGCACCCTGATCTCGCTCCTATCTTCCCTGATGACCTGACTGAAACGGCCAGAAAGCAAAAACAGTTCCTGACACAATATCTTGGAGGACCTGCTTTATATACATCCGAACATGGGCACCCTATGCTAAGAGCCCGCCACCTCCCCTTCGAAATTACGGAAACAAGGGCAAAGGCATGGCTGTCATGCATGGAACAGGCTATGGATGCAACAGGATTGGAAGGCGACTTCAGGCAGCATTTCTTCTCCAGGCTCGCATTAACGGCACAGCATATGATCAATACACCAGAAAAAGATATGATGAAAGGTGAGAGCAAGTGAGGGAAAAAGAAACTTCTCAATTCATCCATGCATCTCCTCATTGCCAGGGCATCGAGAAAAAGCGGATTGAGATTTACATGTTCGTCGATCCTCTCTGTCCCGAGTGCTGGGCGCTGGAACCGATTATTAAGAAACTGATGATAGAGTATGGAAGCTACTTTTCCTTTAAGCATGTCCTTAGCGGCAGGCTTGCCTCCCTCAACATGGGAAGGAAGCAGAGGCTGGAAAGCCTTGCGGACTATTGGGAAAAAACCGCAAGCCGTTCAGGGATGTCATGTGATGGCAATGTCTGGTTTGAAAACCCTGTCTCGTCCCCGCATCTGGCTTCCATCGCGATAAAGGCAGCCGAGCTGCAGGGAAGAAAAGCAGGGATCCGATTTCTGCGGAAGCTGCAGGAGGTGCTTTTCCTTGAAAAGCAGAACATTTCAAACTTCGATGTCCTCAAATCCTGTGCACAGAATGTCGGGCTTGACGTTGTCGAATTTGTTGCCGATATCCACTCAGACAGCGCTGCTAAAGCTTTTCAATGTGACCTGAAAATCACTTCAGAAATGGATGTACAGGAAATACCTACTCTTGTATTTTTCAATGAAAATATTGAAGAAGAAGGAATTAAAGTCACAGGCTATTACCCTTATGAGGTGTATGTGCAGATCATTGAAGAAATGCTGCAGATGAAGCCTGAACCTTCTGAGCCGCCATCCCTTGAAGCATTCCTAAGATACTTCAAGCTGGTAGCAACCAAGGAAATTGCAGTTGTATACAATATGACGGTTTCACAAGTAGAAAAAGAAATGAAAAAACTCCAATTGAAGCAGCTGGTCGAACAGCTCCCTGCAAAATACGGGACTTTTTGGAGATATTGCGGAGAATAACACAGGATATAAGAAAAGCCCTGCAGATGCAGGGCTTTTCTTATATTTCAGGATGGGAGTGTATGTTTCAATAATAGAAAAGGGGTTTGATCGTTTGTGAACTATGTCACAAATACATCATATCATACTGGCTGCAGAATGAACAATAGATTGTTCATCTCTTCACAAAATTGTCACGAAATTATCCCCCGCTTTTTGCATATACATATACAAGCCCTGAAACCTGAAACCATAACCAGGAGGTTAAGTATGCTTAAAAGCAAAGTCATCTTATTTCTGATCATACTGGCAGTCACTGCTGCTTTCATTCTGAATATATTGGGCCTCATGAAAATGCTGCCCCTCATCATCACCTCCCCTCTCTTATTCGTGGCCCTACTAATCCTGGTGCTGTATATAAATGAAAGGAGGCGGTTTAAAGGTTTTTAAGCGGAAGTGCGGAGGTGACTGTTCAGGTGTGACCAGCAAGTTTGGAGCAGTTTTAAAGGGATGCCGAGGTGAAGGTTTGCAGAGTTGCTAATATATGGCGGAAGTTGCTAATATAATTGAAAACTTGCTAATATATGGTGAAAGTTGCTAGTAAACCAGGAAAGTTGCTAATAAACAGGAAAAGTTGCTAATATCGTCCTGCAGCAGCTTCCTTCCTGCCCGATGCCCGCTCAACTCCGCCAGTCCCTCCCATCCCTGCTCGCAAATAAGAACGGAAACCCGCAAATAAACTCAGCAGAGTCGCAAATATATCCCAAAACTCGCAAATATATTAAAAATCCCGCAAATATCCTCACAAACTCGCAAATATACGCCCCCCTCCTCCCAATCAAACTATCTCCAGTCCGCAAATAAGCGCCAAATCTCCAGATTCAGCGCATTACTCACCTTAAGTCTTCACTGCCGCACTTCTCCAATATACTTCAGCCCATCAAAATGCTTCACCGGCAGCATTTCTTCATTTCATATTACAGTCCTAACTTGCAAACAGAAATATCAAAACATTAATTTTACCACTAAAAAAAGCACGCTAAATCATATACGATTTAACATGCTTTTTGAGTGGTTTCTCACATTGTGTGGACTTCACAAAGGGAATAAGTCCATCCCCTTTTCTGTTTTACTGCTTAACCCTGTTCAAGAGTTCTTCCATCTCGTTCAGCTTCTCCTCGAATACCTTGCAGGCATCTGCAATCGGAGCAGGGCTTGTCATGTCAACACCCGCTTTTTTCAGCACTTCGATCGGGTAATCCGAGCTTCCTGCTTTCAGGAAGTTGATATACCTTTCGACTGCCGGCTCACCTTCTTCGAGGATCTGCTTGCTTAGTGCAGTTGCGGCGCTGAAGCCTGTAGCATATTGATAAACATAGTAATTGTAATAGAAATGAGGGATCCGGGACCATTCCAGCCCGATTTCCTCGTCGATGATGATATCTTCTTCGCCGAAATACTTTTTATTAAGCTCATAATAATCCTGTGTCAGCGCCTCTGCTGTTAATGCCTCATTATTTTGGGCTTTCTGGTGGATCTGATGTTCAAATTCAGCGAACATGGTCTGGCGGAACACCGTGCCCCGGAACCCTTCTAAATAATGATTCAGCAGATAAAGCCTTTTTTGGTCATCATCAATCGTTTTCAGCAGATAGTCGTTAAGGAGGGCTTCATTGCATGTGGAAGCTACCTCTGCCACAAAGATTGAATAATTTCCGTAAGGATATGGCTGCGTTTTTCTTGTGTAGTAGCTGTGGACAGAATGCCCGAATTCATGCGCAAGGGTGAACAGATTGTTCACATTGTCCTGCCAGTTCATCAGAATATATGGATTTGTGCCATATGCACCTGAAGAGTAAGCCCCGCTTCTTTTTCCTTTATTCTCATGGACATCGACCCAGCGGTTTTCAAACCCTTCCTTTAATACTGAAAGATATTCCTCTCCCAGCGGCTCCAGTCCTTTTAGTACATAATCCTTTGCTTCATCATAAGGAATTTCCATCTTCACATCTTTGACAAGAGGTGTGAAGAGATCATACATATGAAGCTTTTCAAGGCCCAGGACCTCTTTTCTCAGCTTAATGTAGCGGTGGAGAAGATGGAGGTTGTCATTGACCGTATTGACCAGATTTTCATAGACACTTTCAGGGATATTATTATCCGAAAGTGCAGCATGGCGCGCAGAATCATAATTCCTGACACGCGCATAGAAATTATCTTTTTTGACATTGCTGCTCAAGGTGCTTGAAAAAGTATTCTTGAATTTACCATAAGTATCATATACCGCTTTAAAGGCATCCCTGCGGACACGCTGATCGTCACTCTCCAGGAAACGGATATAGCGGCCATGGGTAACCTCGACTTCTTCCCCGTTTTCATCTTTAATGGATGGAAATTCAAGATCGGCATTATTCAGCATGCCAAATGTGTTCCCTGGTGCATCAAGGACTTCTGAAGCCTGTGCCAGCAGTGCTTCTGCTTCTGCAGATAATACGTGCGGCCTTTGAAGGTTGATTTCCTCCAAAGAATGCTTATAGAGTCTTAGCTCTTCTTTTTCATCAAGGAAGCTGCTGATCTTCTCTTCATCGATTGCCAGAATCTCTGGCACAATATAAGCAAGGCTGCTCGCTGCCTGGGAATACAGATTTTTAATGCGGTCATCCAGTCCCTGGTAAAAGGAATTGGTCGTATCCTGGTCATATCTCATATGGGCATATGAGTAGAGCCTGCCCAGCCTTTCAAGGAGGTGATCCTGGTATTGAAGCGCTTCATACAGCTTGTCTGCGCTGTCCCCCAACTTGCCCTGGAACCCGCCCGCATCAGGAAGCAGCTGCTTCACTTCCTGGAATTCTTTTTCCCAGGCATCGTCTGTTGAAAAAATATCTTCAAGCCTCCATGTATCTTCCGGCTTTATTTCACTTCTTGAAGGCAATTTCTTTACCGCAGTTTCATTTGCCATGTCTATATCCTCCATTTCAGTTATTTCGTGGTCCGAATAAAAATTCGGTTCACTAGTTATTTCTACCTTTAAAGGGAAATTCCTTCTTTATTATAAATCTCTCCTTATTGTATGTCAGTGATGCTGTTTTCATTATTCCCCATTTCATATGGGAAGGGAGTGTCTTCAGATCTCGCCATTCCTGTATAAAAGCGCATTCTTAGTATTCCGGCTTCATCCATTGTCTTAGGGATAGTCCATTCGTGAGCCAGCCTGTATCTCCCCTCTCCTTCAAACTGAAAGACTCCGGATGCTGATAAATGGCAGAAATATTCTGTAACAGCCAGTCTGTATTCTCCTTCAGAAAGAGGGAGCTCCCTGACTTTCACGTCTCCAGCACGTATGCGCCGCTTCAGAGACTGCAGGATTTCATTCTCAGTCACCTTCTCTCCAGGTTTCAGGCCTATGAAACAGTCAGTATGCAGATACGCCTGCCAGACTAGCGGAGGTGTTGAAATCCAGAGAGAATGAAGGACAGGAATGCCGATATGCGGCGGGAGCAGGGAGAGATGTAAGCCTGCTTGATATATGGCCATGTAGAAGGGATGTTTGAATGTATTGGGGGTCAGCGAATAGGTTTGCTGGAGCTTGCAGATTTCCTTCTGCCAGTCTGCCGGTGGAAAACGGACAATCCGCGGGGCAGTTATTAGATTTGGAAATTTCATTTGATGCAGCGGTATGACAGAGAAGTCTGTCAGGACATTACGGGTGGTAAGCGGGCAGATGTTGGAGAGGAAAATAAAGCTCTGTACATCGGGGCAGTAAGAAAGCAAATGATATGGAGCATCTGATGAACGATTGACAAAAGAATAATGGAATTCAGAGAAGCTTGCTTTTCGGGCTGAGGTCCGCCTGATCTCTTTTCCTCCGAGTATCCAGATGGGCGTGAAGCCTGCCTCTTTGTAAGCACTAGTCCTGCTGGCGAACAGCGATTCTGGAATAGGGGAGCACTGGAATTCAACGGCAAATTTCTTCCCGGCATATACAAAGCATATATCAGGGCGCTGTTTGATGCTTTTTATATAAGTTTCCAGCCTGGCATGCACATTATTGGCTATCAGCCACCGGTAAATATCCAGCTTTCCCTTCATATGGTACTCTGACTCATTTTCAAAGGATGCTTCACAGGAATGTTCCTTATAATGGGCAAAGTGGGGTATCTTCCTGGTTCCAACCTTAAGCATTACCTTTTCCCTGCATACTGGACAGAGGAAGCTGCCCTCCTTTACCTTGAGCTTCCGCAGTGTTTCCCTATCCGTGAAGTCAGCAGAGTTGATAAACTTGCCTGATTTACGGATTGCTGTCAGCATAATTCTCCTCCTTTCTTTTTACATTACTATATAATTCGCTGTTTGAAATCGATATCCTGCCAGAGATTACCCCTTCATAGAAAAATGCCGCAGCAGCTGCTGCGGCATTCTCCTCATATGTTATGGTCATAGATCCTAAAGCAGTGGTGACAGCAGGCGTGCAGTTGATTCAAGCAGCCTGTACCCAATATGCCGCTTTCCGAACAGAGCACCTGTAATTTCCTGAGAATCATTAAGATCAAGCAGATATTCAGAAGCAAGCTTTTGTGAACTGTGAGTTTTAAAAAGGAAAGCATTGACTTCAAAATTCAGGTGAAAGCTTCTCATATCCATATTCGATGTTCCGATAGAAGCCAGCTCATTGTCTACAATCACAATCTTGCTGTGCATAAAGCCTTTTTGATACTCATAAATCTTGACGCCTGCATCAAGCAATTCAGGAAAATAAGACCTAGATGCATGGAAAACAATACGCTTATCCGGTCGATGCGGCACCAGCAGGCGGACATCCACCCCGCTCAGGGCAGCCACTTTGATGGCGGTGAATATGTCTTCATCAGGGATGAAGTAAGGAGAAGCAATCCAGACGGACTCTTTCGCAGAAGTAATCATCGAGAAGAAAATATTCTTAATGACACTCCATTCATTATCCGGGCCCCCGGCAATCAGCTGTACTCCGCCATGATTGTTCTCTTCGGGAACCGGAGTAAGATATTCAGCTGTCAAAAAGCTGTCATTGGTCATATAATACCAATCCTGCAGAAAAATGAGCTGCAGTGTACGGACCGCTTCCCCCTGCAGCATCAGGTGGGTATCACGCCAGAAACCGAAATGCGGATTGCGCCCCAGATACTCATCACCGATGTTAAGGCCGCCCATAAAACCTGTATTGCCGTCAATGACAATGATTTTACGGTGATTCCGGAAGTTGAATTTGCTGTTCAGGAGCGGCATTTTTACTGGACCGAATGCAACCGTCTCCACCCCGGATGACCTGAGGTCGCGAATATACTTCTTAGACATTTTCCAGGAGCCCACCGCATCGTACAAAAATTTAACCCTGACCCCTTCCCCCGCCTTTTGCATGAGTATCTCTTTAATCTCCATCCCGATTTGATCATGGCGGACAATATAATATTCCATATGGATATGATGGGTGGCATTCCGGAGAGATTCAAGGATCTGATTGAAGGTTTCTTCTCCATTTGTAAGGATTCTTGTGCTGGTAGCAAAGGAAATGGGGCTGTTCCCAATTTCATGGGCCAAACGGAAAAGCTTTCTTTGATGCTCCCCCATCTGCCGTACTTTTTCAGCATAATTTCTCCCATGGTTTTCCTGGACTTTCCTGAAAGCTTCTTTGTCCAAGAAATATTTTTTCCGGAACATCTTTTCCTTCCGGTAGTTCCGCCCGAAAAGGAGGTAGAAAATAAATCCGAGCAGGGGGAAACCGCCTAAAACCACGAGCCAGGTCAAAGTCTGTGAGGGGTGGCGGTTTTCAAGGAAAATGATGAACCCGATAAATATGACGGATAAAGTTACCAACAGGCTGAAGTAGCCCAGAAAGCCGCCATTGACCGGAAAAAATTTATTAATGGCAAAAAGGAGTAAGATCAGGAATCCGCTGAATATGGTAATCCTTACGGCGTTTTTCATTATGGCTGTCACCTGTCCCAACCGGCAAAATCATGCTGCCTTCTATATACAAAGAAAACACCGATTTCATTCAGAAATCGGCATTGTTTAATCAAAATATTTCCTGAGCTCCCCGAAGACATCTCCATCTATTATAAGCTTACCGTATTCTTCAATCCGGTGGATCGTCGTCTGGGTTTCACGCCCGAATTCAAGCAGGATGCTCAAAGCATTATCAATCTGCTCTTCATCAAGATCTTCCTCATCAGGAAATTCAACATACAGATAGTATTTATTTTCAAATGAATAAAGCTTTGTTTCCAAGGAATCCAGGCTGGAAGTTTTGGAAAGGGAAATGATATCTTCAAAATCATCAAATTTCAGAAGAAACTCAAGATTATCTTCATAAGAAGAGTCTTCTTCATCTTCATGCTTTGTGAAATGCTGATCCAGCAAATCCTCGATCCTCTCTTCAACAGGCAGATCTTTCAGCTTATCCTCAGGAACGGGAAGTTCAAATTTCTGGCCGTCTTTGGAAAGCTGCGCCTTGGTGACCAGCACCTCGAGCCCTTTATCCAAAGCTTGTACCTGAATCCATAAAGGCCCTTCCACCATGAACTCTTCTTCCTGATGCACTTCGTCCATCATTTCCCAAAAGAGTTCCTCGCTCCGCTCGCGGTTGTACCAGATTTCATCCCGGTCAAAGCCTCTCTCTTCTATATCAATATAAGAAATGTAAAACTTGACAGTATTATCATTAATCCGTTCAATTTCCATTCAGAACTCTCCCTTCCGGCGATTGTTGAAGGGACTAAATACCCCCATAAGATGTTGTTTATATCCTTTACCCAATATAGTTGGCTCTAATCTTTCTAGGAAGGTAACAGTATTGTTGCCTTATACTCCTATTTTATGACAAAAAGGGGATAAAGGGAATTAAAATGAAGCAGGTTTCAAAAAACCATTGTATGCCTATATGCTTCATTTTAGTACATTTAATCTTACCAAAAATTTTAATTGTGTACAAACAACTGGCTTGCCGGAAAGCCAATATGGCCCATATAATTAATCAGTCAAGGAAAGGAACAAAATAAAAAGCCCCTTATCTCAAAGAGATAAAGAGCTGATTCATCAGTTAACCATACGCTGTGCTTCCCGCAGCTGATACGTGCGTACTTTGCGCGGAAGGAAGCGTCTGATTTCATCTTCGTTATAGCCAACCTGAAGACGCTTTTCGTCAATAATGATTGGACGGCGCAGCAGACCGGGATTATCCTTAATTAACTCAAACAGCTCTTGAAGCGGCATGGTTTCCAGGTTCACGTCAAGTTTTTGGAACGTCTTTGATCTCGTAGAGATAATTTCATCCGTACCATCTTCCGTCATACGGAGGATTTCCTTGATTTCATCAATTGAAAGGGGTTCGGAAAAAATATTCCGCTCTTTATAGCCTATTTCATGCTCCTCAAGCCATGATTTCGCTTTCCTGCAAGATGTGCAACTTGGTGAAGTGTATAATGTGACCATTTTACAAATTCACACTCCTTAAATTAGACATATATAAAGATCTTTTACAAGAATTATACTCAGAAAATATGAACCCTTAATTAAAATTACTTTAAATTAGTAATTTATATTAATTATTATACACCATTAAAGATGCATTTGGTATCCCTTTTTAGAAATATGCTAAAAGACTTATGCAAAGGTTCTACAGTTCATTTTTCTTAAGCATTCTACTATATAAGACGTATGAGAAAGATAAAAGTTTCAAAAATTTTAATAGATTCCATCTTTCCCCGCTTGATGGCCATATTTATGTAATACTTATAATGGCCCGGTGCCGCATTTGACCTTTATATGTTTTATACCCATACTGTCCAGGCAGTAAACCTTATTTTAAATTCTCAATTAATTTATGAAAATGAAAATGCTGCTATCAAAAATAGCAGCACTTTTCCTAGAGCCCTTTGAGTACATCTCCAGAACTTTTGTCTTCTTCAAATGTCAGTACTTCCTCTACCGGCTGGTAGGATTCTCCGTAGAAATGAGCATCTTTATACGTATGAATCAACTCATATGTCTTCTTCATGCTCTCGTAGATCAGTTCTTCCGATTCATTTCCAGGGGCCCAATAAAGGATTTCCATACTGTTGATTTCCTTTGTTGCCAGGGAACGCCTTCTATATCCGATCGATTGGGCATGCTCAAAGCCTTCCCGCTTGTAAAACTTGAGCCTTTTTTCTGTGTCGGTGTCTTCATAATCGACCGGCTCTACTTCAAGGATGATCGGTTTTCCCTTTTTCTTAAGCTTATCAAGGAGTTTATGGCCAAGACCCTGTCCCCTGGCTGCCTTTGAAACAAACAGGTAGTCGATGAACACGAAGTTATCCAGTTCAACATACATCAAAACATGGTTCTTTCCTTCGTCCTTATGGTAGATTTCAGAGCGTTCCTTGAGCAGCGTCTCCATATGCTCGCGGGATTTCATTTCTTCGATAGGGAAATATTGATTCAATTTTTCATACCAATGCATATTTTGGCTCCTTTTATTTAATAGTCCAGTCCGATAAGCATCCATCTTTCTCTACACTTCCCCGGCTGCTGCAGAGCTTAATCGCCCCGCTCTGAATCTCACATGTAAAATACACTAATAATTTGCCAAAATGTAAAGTATTTATACAATAGACCTTTTCTAATAACTGCTGTTCTTTTACAATAAATAGAAAGGACACTGGCATTTGGCATTACAAATTATTCGCAGCGCTGCTGTGAAAAGAAAGATGGAGGTTTATATGATTGAATTTGCTGCGGATTTATCGATTGTTGCCCTGCTCGTGATTGGGATTACTGCTATAATTGGAGTTGCAGCGAATGGAATCGGCGAGAAGCTGTTCGGCGGTAAACGAAAATCCGAATTTGTGGATCAATCCGCAAAGGTGCAGACTGGGTGGAAAAATGTAGGCGGCAGAAAGTAAAACTGATCCTGCCATATACTATGATACCGCATACAGCTTCTGTGTCAAATAACATCCTGCTATTAACGCTCATTAGGATATAACAGCCATTAGCATGCGGTCTTGGCCTGAAAATGGCCGCTCAATTGAACAGAGATGAAGCCGGGTCAATTGCCCGGCTTTTCCTTTTTTATTCCCCTGGTGTATAGTCAACGCCTTCTGTGTAGGAATTGCCTGCATTCCAAAGGAGATATTCATTGATCCCCTGGTCTTTAAGGGCTTTAATCTGAGCTTCTACCTCTTGCTTTCCGTATGCCTTGTAATTCCCTGCCCCCAGCCACGATGCCGTAAAGTCCTGGAGCCATGGCCTTGATACAGGCGCCTCTTCCAGCTCTGCAAGCTTCTTCTTCTCAAGCTTAGAATATTCTGCCACAAGATTATATGGCTCCAGATCTGGCTTGCTGATCCCGAAATAGGACGTCCAATGACTCGGATAAATCATTGATGAAATGACATCAACATTGGAGGAAATCTTAGAGAAATTCTGGCCGATTCCTGGTGCTTCCGGCAGTGTTGCGCTGTAGCCAAAGATATCAACAGAAACTTGTACATCATAAGGCTTAAGCTTTTCCCTCGCATAAGCTACAAAGTCAGTGACAGCCTGAACCCTTTTTTGAACATTATCATCAGCGCCATTATACTCTCCAGTAGAATAAGTTAAAGTCTCTTCACGTTTTTCAAACCCTTCAGGAAAACGGACATAATCAAATTGAATTTCCTGGAATCCCATCTTAGCGGCTTCAATGGCTATACCGACATTATAATCCCAAACCTCTTTCAGGAATGGGTTTACGAATGATTCACCTCTGCCATTTGACCAGACCTTATTCCCGTCCTTATATGACCATTCCGGCTTGCTATTGGCCAATACGCTATCCTTAAAGACAACCACACGGGCTATAGGATAAATCTTCTTCTCCTCCATTGTTTTCAGAACCGTTGCAGGGTCTTTTATATAGGGTTTGCCGATGGAGCTGTACGGGGATTTCCCTTCAGGAATATAGGTCAGATTGCCCCAGTCATCCTTTATATCGATAACCATGGCATTTAAGTCAGTTTTGCCGATCAAATCTACTAACTTATTAAATTTTTCTCCGCCGGCAGAATGCCCGGTAACATAGACTCCTCTTACAGCGTCAGGGTATTCAAAGGTATACCCTGAGTCATATTTAAAACGTGCCATGGCTGCTGGCAGTTCTTTTTTCATTTCTATGTATTCTCTTACGGGCATGGAGCTGTTTGTCAGCTTTTCACTCTCTTCCGCACTGGCATGTATTGTGATGAGCGAAGACAAAGCAGCAGCAGCCGCAGTCATTTTCAGAGCCTTCATATTCCGTCTCCCTTCTATCCTTGTATTTTCATTATAAAGGCAGCCTGCTTCCATTTACATATGTAAAAAGCAATAACATAGTACTCATTCCCTTTCTTCTTTCCTATTACACTTGAAATAAGGATTTTTTAAGATTTTAATAGGAATAATGAATATATAGAAAATTTATAATAGTAATTGTTGTCAAAATGTTGTATTATTATTACAAGAAAAATGCGTTAATGAGAAAAAGGGTTAAAGTGATACTTCAAATTCCGAAATAGGTCGTTTTTACAGCTTAGCTATTTACATCACCTGCAACGATAATTCTAAAATTTTTGCTGTTCTTTTTATTTGATGTAATTAAAAGCCAAAAGACGATCTCGGAATGAGATCGTCTTTTGTTATTTTTTGTATTGGGCCTTATATTGTGCTGCTTCCTTTTCAGAGCAGTAAACATAATGTCCTGGTGCAATTTCCCGCATCTCCACTTGATCACTGTCCGTATAATTGTGGACAGCAGGATCATAGCTTGTACGCTTTCTGGTCCTCTCAGTTTCTGGATCCGGAAGCGGAATGGCAGAAAGAAGGGACTGTGTATAAGGATGGAGCGGGTTATTGTAGAGATCATCGGCCGGAGCAATTTCAACCAGCTTGCCGAAGTACATAACTCCAATCCTGTCACTGATATATTTAACCATGGAAAGGTCATGGGCAATAAACAGATAAGTCAGCCCTTTTTCGCGCTGCAATTGCTTCATCAGGTTTACTACCTGTGCCTGGATGGAAACATCGAGAGCTGAAATCGGCTCATCAGCAATGATGAATTCAGGCTGTACGGCAAGAGCGCGGGCAATCCCGATCCGCTGGCGCTGACCGCCTGAGAACTCATGCGGGTAACGGTTAGCGTGCTCTTTGTTCAAGCCGACCGTTTCAAGAAGCTCATACACTCTTTCCATACGCTCTTTCTTGCTTGTGGCAAGGCCATGGATGTCAATGCCTTCAGCAATGATATCAGCTACAGTCATCCTAGGATTCAGGGAAGCGTAAGGATCCTGGAAAATCATCTGCATTTTGCGGTTGAATTTCTTCAGCTCTTTAGCAGATTTCCTTCCATGGACGTTCTCTCCTTCAAAAAGGACTTGTCCGTCTGTAGCATCGTACAGTCTGATGATCGTTCTTCCGGTCGTCGATTTTCCGCAGCCTGACTCGCCTACAAGGCCAAGCGTTTCACCTTTGTAGATGTCAAATGAAATGCCGTCTACTGCCTTTACCATATTAGGGCGGCCGACATTAAAGTGCTGCTTTAGATTTTTGATTTCAATTAACTTTTCAGCCATTTTATTTGCCCTCCTTCACTAAAACAGGCTTATCGAATGTAGAAGAGAGCTTGCGGATCCTGCGCTTGACAGCTTCAGGCGGTTCTACTTCCGGTGCATCCGGGTGGAGCAGCCATGTTTTTGCAAAGTGCGTTTCAGAAATCTGATACATTGGCGGTTCTTCTTCAAAATCTATGGCCAATGCAAACTGGTTCCTCGCTGCAAATGCGTCTCCCACTGGAGGGTTAGTTAAATCAGGAGGAGTACCTGGAATTGCTGCAAGTTCAGTCTTTCCATCATTATCAAGGCTAGGCATGGAAGCCAGAAGCCCCCATGTATAAGGATGGCGCGGATCATAGAATATTTCATCAACTGTTCCCATTTCTACAATCTGGCCGGCATACATAACAGCAACACGGTCTGCTACATTGGCAACTACACCAAGGTCATGAGTAATAAAGATAATGGAAGTATCCATTTTGCTCTGAAGATCCTTCATTAGATCCAGAATCTGAGCCTGAATTGTTACATCAAGCGCTGTTGTAGGCTCGTCCGCGATCAAAAGCTTTGGACTTGCGGCAAGTGCGATGGCAATCATAGCACGCTGTCTCATACCGCCTGAGAACTCATGAGGATATTGGTTTACACGCTTCTCCGGCATTGGAATCCCAACAAGGCGCAAAAGCTCTGTCGCCCTATCCTTAGCAGCAGAAGATGACATATTCTGGTGCTTGATCAGCACCTCCATGATTTGGCGGCCAATTCTCATTGTCGGGTTCAGAGAAGTCATTGGATCCTGGAAAATCATACTGATTTCTTTACCGCGGATCTTTTCCATTTCCTTTTCCGATTTTGGAACGATATCGTCGCCATCAAGGAGAATTTGTCCTCCAGCAATTCTGCCTGGCGGCATCGGAATCAATTTCATGATTGTCTGGGAGGTAACACTTTTACCTGAACCGGACTCGCCGACAATCGCGAGGGTCTCACCTTTATGAAGATCGAAGGACACGCCGCGGACAGCCTGGACTTCTCCTCCATAAGTTTGGAATGAGACTCTTAAATCTTTTACTTCGAGTAATTTTTCCATTTATCTCACTCCTTATTTGCGTAGTCGCGGATCTAGCGCATCACGAAGTCCGTCGCCGATTACGTTAAATGCAAAGATGGTCAAGCAGATAAACGTTGCCGGGAAGAACAAGCGCCAAGGATAATATCTAAGTGCCGGAAGGCCGTCATTTGCCATGGTTCCCCAGCTCGCTACAGGCGGTGTCAGACCAAGACCCAAATAGCTAAGGAATGCCTCAGTAAAGATAGCTGATGGCACTGTAAGTGTCATGGTTACAAGAATAGGGCCCATTGTATTCGGGATCAGGTGCTTGAACATGATGCGCGAAACATTTGCTCCCAAAGTTCTTGAAGCAAGGACATATTCCTGATTCTTAAGTGAAAGGACTTGTCCACGGACAATACGTGACATATTGATCCATCCGGTAATGGTCATGGCAAGGATCATCGTGCCGACACTCTGGCCTAATACAACCATAAGAAGGATAACAAGCAGCAAGTAAGGAATCCCATAAAGGACATCCGCTGCACGCATCATATATTCATCTGTGCGTCCGCCTTTGAAGCCGGCGATGCCGCCCCATAGTACGCCAATGAAGAGATCAATTAATGCAGCTGCCAAACCGATGAACAGGGAGATTCGTGCACCTTCCCATGTACGGGCAAATACATCGCGTCCCAGATCATCTGTACCGAACCAGTGCTCGGAAGATGGTGACTGATTTTTATTGCCTAGATCGTTTGATGCATAATCATATGGTGTCATATATGGTCCAAAGATCGCCATAAATACAAGGATGGCCAAAAGCACAATCCCAAACATGGCAAGCTTGTTTTTTCGGAATCTAAGTGTAACATCTTTCCAGAAAGATAGGCTTGGTTTACTGATTTTTTCTGCATCAGTTGTTTGTGTGCCAACAACTCTGAATTTATCTTTTGATAACTGTCCCATAATTTACTCTCCTTTCTTCCCGCCTGCAAGTTTGATGCGCGGGTCAATGAGTCCGTACGCAATGTCGACAAGGAGAATAGACACTAACAGAATGATACTGTAGAATACGGTAACTCCCATAATAACAGTGTAATCACGGTTTCCGATGCTTAATACAAAGTGGGAGCCGAGTCCCGGAATACCAAAGATCTTTTCAATTACGAAGCTGCCTGTAATAATACCTGCTGAAAGAGGTCCCATATAGGAAACGACAGGAAGCATAGCATTTCGGATTGTATGTTTAATGGTAATAACACCCTGGCTCAAACCTTTAGATTTAGCCGTTTTAATATAATCATTAGAGAGCACTTCCAGCATGGAAGAACGCGTCAGACGGGCGATAAACGCCATTGGAGATGCCGCAAGCGCCAACGCAGGCAATATCGTATGCATGAAGGACTCCCACCTGGCTACCGGGAAGACGCCAAGTTTAATCGCAAGGAAATATTGCAGGAATGTGGCCATGATGAAGGAAGGAACCGAGATCCCCATAACTGCAACGATCATTGCAGTGTAGTCCTGCCACTTATTGTGCTTGAGGGCTGCAATAACCCCTAAAACAACACCGATTGAAACTGCGATCAGAATCGCCTCGATACCGAGCATAAGAGATACAGGAAAACCTTCGCTGATTAAATCATTGACAGTCTGGCTCTTATACTTAAAAGATGGGCCAAAATCCCATTTTATGATTCTTAATAGATACTCCCCATATTGAACATACCATGGCTGATCGAGCCCGTAGTGGGCATTCAGGTTTGCTTCAATTTCGGGAGGCAGTTGTTTTTCTGATGTAAATGGATTCCCTGGTGCAATGCGCATAAAGAAAAACGTTGCTGTGATGATAAGCCACAGCGAGACAATCATATAGATTAAGCGTTTTCCAATATATTTCGCCATTGTCAAACACCTCCAATTTTATTTCTGCTTCATTCAGAAACGAAGGTATATGGGGGAAAAACCCCATATACCTCTCGTTTAGACAGCTATTAGTATTAGCTATTCTTATTCAAAGTACGCCCATTTGTATTGAACGTCGCCAAGTCCGGAAACAGCTACGCCTTTAAGGCTTTCATCCTGAACCCAGTTGTTTGTGTAGAAATAGATAGGAGCTACAGGCATATCTTCCATGAAGATTGCTTCAGCATCTTTAAGCAGCTGCTGACGTGCTTCTGCATCAGCTTCTGTTGCAGATTGCGCTAACAGATCCTGGAATTCTTTGCTTTCCCATCCAGTATCGTTGTTACCTCCATCAGCATCACGGTAAAGCTCAAGGAAGTTGATTGCATCGTTGAAGTCTCCAAGCCAGCCCATACGAGCTACCTGGTAGTCAAGAGCGTGAACCTTATCAAGGTATACAGCCCACTCAGAGTTATCAAGTGTTACTTCTACGCCAAGGTTCTGCTTCCACATATCCTGGATTGCCTGAGCAATCTTCTGGTGTGCTTCAGAAGTATTATAAGAAAGAGTTACTGCAGGAAGCTCAGAAGCATCCTTGTAGCCAAGCTCTTCCAGACCTTTTTGCAAGAATTCTTTAGCTTTTTCTACATCATTGTCAGCAAAATAGCCTTCTTCATTTTCAGCGAACATTGACGGCGGAACGATAGCCATCGCTGGAAGCTGTTCACCCTGAAGGATGTTGTCGATAAGCTCCTGACGGTTGATTGCATATGTGAATGCCTTACGGATATTCACATTGTTGAAAGGTTCTGCAGTTGTGTTGAATTTGTAGTTGTAAACACCAGCGATAGGCTGTGTTACAAGGCGGTCTTCGTCTTTAAGGGCCTGCATAGCATCAGTCGGAAGTGCTCCAGTCGGTGCTCCTGCCCAGTCAAGCTCGCCGTTGTCAAGCATTGACAGTTCAGTGTTTGGATCATTTACCATGATCATTTCGATCGAGTTAAGCTTTACAGTATCTTTATCCCAGTAAGTATCGTTCTTTTCAAGAACAATCTTGTCACTGTGTGACCATTCAGTCATCTTGAAAGGACCATTTGAAGTATAATCGTCGCCTGCATCGTTTGCCCAGTCAGGGTTTGCTTGTGCAACCTTGCTGTTGATCGGCAGGTACGTATAGAATGCAGTCAATTCATCAAAGAATGGAGTAGGATTTGCCAAAGTTACTTTAAGCGTTTTTTCATCTACAACTTCGATTCCTACGTCATCAAGTGAACCGCCGCCAGTGTTGGCAGCTTCAGCACCTGCGATATAGTAAAGCTGGTAAGCATACTCAGACTGGTTGGCAGGATCGATAGCCCACTTCCATGCATATGCAAAGTCTTCTGCCGTTACAGGATCGCCATTAGTCCATTGAGCATCCCTTAATGTGTAAGTATAAACTTTCTGATCTTCAGATACTTCAATTTTCTCAGCTGCTGCCGGTTCAGGCTTTCCATCTGGATTGATGCGTGTCAGACCTTCGAAAGTCTGGCGAAGAACAGTACCGGAAGTTGCATCCTTTGCAAGGCCCGGGTGAAGTGAAGGCGGTTCAGAGTTAATGTTAACCGCTAAGTCCTGAGGTACGTCTTTCCCTCCGTCTCCATCGCTTCCGCTGCCGGCATCATCGCCGCCGCCGCTGCACGCTGCAAGGAACATGCTTAGAACAAGCAACATACTAAAAAAGATCGATAATCTTTTGTTCACGGTGTTACCCCCCTATATAATTTCCACAAATGCCTTTTGCAGGAATCTGTCCACGCTTCCATAAACAACTGTCCGCCTTGGATATATTGCTCAAATAGTCAGTAAATTAACTGTAAAAATAAACTGATTATCCGCGCAGCAAAAAAAGTAAGCTTATAACTCAAAAGACAAAGATTATCCTCTATTCTGACAATTCGAGAGAAAAATCAAAAGGATAAGCCAAAATTCTGTAAGCTATAAACTTACTACTAGTCTCTTTATCCATAGGTTTTCAGAACTATATGCAAGAATGTTACAGATTCGTAAAGAATCATTTGTTACGTTTATTATATGTATTTTAAAACTTGTTTGCAAGGGGCTTTTATTTTTCAATGGAGGGTATAGTGAGAAAATTGTCGAAAAAATACTTTTAAATCAAGAGTTTGCTAGTTTTAATTTTTTTGAAATTTTTCTTAATTCCCCTTTTGCCGAAGGTTATTTGGACCTTGATTTTTCCCATATTTTTCTTGTTTTCCTATACGAATTCCAGGTGTGTTATTTCGAATTACCTTGATTTTTTCTGCAGTTTTGGTATATTTTAATGTATAAAACCAATACTGTTGATGATAAAGCAATGACAAAGAGTAGTACATTTGCTCAGGGATTAAAGAGAGTTTGTGGCTGGTGGAAACAAACATCCCGGCAAATCGAATGGACTTTAGAGCTCCGGCTGCGAAAGGCTGCTTCCTGCTGCCTATTAGCTTCCGGCGTATCCCGCGTTATGGGAAGCCCGGCCTGCAGGCAAGCCGGGGTTAAGAGGCCTCAGCCGAGGCACTTAGGGTGGCACCGCGGACCATTCGTCCCTATTTTTCAGGGGGACGAATGGTCTTTTTACGTCTTTTGCGGAATTTCCGCCACTTTTTCGGCTCACTTTTTGTCTGCTGATACATCCAAGGAGGAATATATATGAAAACCATTTTTTCCGGCATCCAGCCCAGCGGCACTCTTACACTGGGGAATTATATAGGTGCCATGAAGCAATTCGTGGAATTGCAAAACGAATATAACTGCTATTTCTGCATTGTCGATCAGCATGCCATCACTGTCCAGCAGGACCGGATGGAGCTCCGCAAAAATATCAGGAGCCTTGCAGCCCTCTATCTTGCTGTCGGGATCGACCCTGAGAAAGCAACACTTTTCATCCAGTCTGAAGTCCCTGCCCATGCACAGGCCGGATGGATGATGCAATGCGTTTCCTATATCGGGGAGCTTGAGAGGATGACCCAGTTTAAAGATAAGTCCCACGGAAAAGAAGCAGTATCTTCCGGCCTGCTGACCTATCCGCCGCTCATGGCTGCCGACATTCTTCTATATAAGACAGACCTGGTTCCTGTAGGGGAAGATCAGAAGCAGCATTTGGAGCTTACAAGGGATTTGGCAGAAAGATTCAACAAGAAATATAATGACATCTTTACAATCCCGGAAGTGCGGATCGCAAAAGTAGGGGCAAGAGTTATGTCCCTCCAGGATCCGGCTAAAAAGATGAGTAAATCTGATTCTAACAAAAAGTCTTTCATCTCTTTGCTTGATGATCCGAAGCAGATTGAGAAAAAAATTAAAAGCGCAGTTACGGACTCTGAAGGAATTGTAAAGTTTGATAAAGAAAATAAGCCTGGAGTTTCCAATCTCTTATCTATCTACTCCATCCTTTCCGGCAGGACTATAGACGAGATCGAGGCGCAATACGAAGGAAAAGGCTACGGAGACTTCAAAGGCGATCTTGCAAAAGTGGTTGTCGATACAATCGTGCCAATCCAGGAAAAATACACTCAGCTCATGGAATCAAGCGAGCTGGATGAAATCCTGGATAGAGGAGCCGAAAAGGCTCAATTCACTGCCAATAAAATGCTGGCCAAAATGGAAAACGCCATGGGGCTCGGCAGAAAACGCCGATAATGAAAAAAAGGAGCTGTGATCAGCTCCTTTTTTCATTAAACCAAAGAGGGCATGGTTTTGTAATCCCTCTCCCCATAAATCAGGTCTTTAAATGGGGCTGTTGATTTCCGTTCCAGACACTTCGCTTTCCGCGGGGCGGAGTTGAGCCTCCTCACCGCAAGCGGTTGCGGGGTCTCAACTCTTCCGCTATTTCCCGCAGGAGTCTACGTGCCTTGCACTCCAATCAACAGGGTTTTCAAACTTTATTTGGTCTTTAGGAAAAAGATACTCCTTTTTCCTTCAGTATAGAATTATGCATATTAATTCACTTTCGAGCCATGCTCCATTTCCCACAGTTTCTCAAAAAATGGCTGCCCTTTAATGATATTTTCGCAAAAAGCTTCATGTTTTCCTGACCATCCCAGCTTCGTTTCCTCATACAGTGACTTCCAGGCCTGTTCGAATTCCAGCTGCTGGATTATAGTATATTTCTCTGGATTCCACTCTGTATACCAATAGCGGATTTCAGCTGTATTCCCAGATGAATGAAGCTGATCAAGAGCCATAAAGAGCAGCTGCTTCAGCTGCCTTTCTTTTCTGGTAAGGCCGTTCATCATTTCCGGGGCTGGCGAAAGGATGTGAAAATCCTTTAAACAGGATTGGTCGTTAAATGCATATTGGATGGTTTCCTGATTATCAAGCATTTCGTAAGCAAGCTGCTCCTGCCTTGGAATCAGCCGGCTTTTGCGGATGGGTATATTATAGCTGATCGTATCGACTGCCAATATGCCTGAACCGTCGGAGACGACAAAACAGTAATCAAGCTGTGTCCGTTCGTGGTTTTTTCGCAAATATGCTTTTTGGTAGATGTCGTTCAGCAGCTGTTGCGGCAGTTCTGATAAGTCGTTTTCTATGTAGTTGAAAAGGAGCGGCTCTACCTTTAACAATGGGACCTGATCAAGCAATTCCACACTGTCATCTTTTCTCCATTCATGAAAGTGGCATACATTATATCCGTTTTCTTCTCCTTCAAACCAGTTCACCCATACATCATGAAGATACAACATCTTATAACCCCTCACTTCAAGTAACTATTTGTCACTCAGTATGAACAGGAAATAGTTAATTTATTCCTCCACGTGCAACAGTTTACTCCTCAGTTCCCTGCGGAAAGTATATGGCCACTGTAATAATGACAATGCCGGCCGGGAGCAGGCCGCACTCAGGCCTTTTAAGAATGTATGAAAAATAGTCACTCAATTCATGCCCGGCAATTAAGAGATTTAAATAAGCCACCGAGCTGATCCCGCCTGCTACAGCCAGTCCAAAACCAGTAATAAAAATAAACAGCCTGAAGATCATTGGGCTGGATCCCTTCTGGCTTGTCCCATATATACTCCTGCTCTCTTGTTTTTTTACATATATATGATAGAAAGCGTTAAATCATACGACAAAAACAAAAAAGACCCCCAAAAGGATCTTTAATTGCGGATTTCATTAAAAAAGGGTGAGCACCTGAAGTGTCTCGCCCTTTATGGTTCCGGCTGATGCCAGCCGCATTATCTATTTGACTTAGGGTTAAATGCGTCCTTCAGACCCTCGCCAACGAAGTTGATTGATAGTATTGTCAGTGTCAGAACCGTTGCGGGCGGTATCCATATCCACCACTTGCTGGTCAATACATCCGGACTTCTTGCATCCTGAAGCATATTGCCCCAGCTCGGAATGTTCATCGGTACACCGAAGCCGAGGAAGCTTAAGCCAGTTTCCGCCACGATCATGGCAGCAAGTGTCAATGTAGCCTGTACAATAATGGTAGACATTACATTCGGCAATAGATGCTTGAAGATCGTTGTAACTGACGAACAGCCGATAGAGATGGAACTCATGATATACTCGTTTTCTTTCTCTACCATTACCTTGCTTCGCACCAGACGGGCTATTCCGGTCCAGCTCAGCACACTAATGACGAAGATGAGTGTAGCTGTACTTGATTCTATGAAAATAGACTTTAGCACGATGACGAAAAGCAGGAACGGAAAGTTCATCATAAAGTCGGTGAAGCGCATAAGCACATTGTCAACCCAGCCTCCGAAGAATCCGGCTGTGGCTCCTACGATCGTTCCAATCACCACTACCGAAATGGTGATGGAGAAAGCAAGAGTCAATGACGTTTTTCCGCCATGGAGGGTCCTGGCAAATACATCTCTCCCAGACTTATCTGTGCCAAAATAGTGTTCTGCTGAAGGCTCTTTGCTGATTTCAGTCAAATTCAGCTTAGCCGTTTCCTCAATCGGCATGGACAGCGGCTCGGCAAATATTGATACTAAGACGATGAGCACAAGATAGCAGAGACTGATCATGGCAAGTTTATTCTTTAAAAATTTCCTGCGGGCGAGAGCCCATGGCGACTGGCTCTTGGGAGGCTTTACAGGCTCCTCAATAGCCGTTGTACTTTGCTGCGAAATTGTTGGTTCCATAACTCTCACCTACCTAACTTAAACGTATGCGCGGATCTACTATTCCATATAGTATATCTGCCACTAAATTTCCAATAAGCGTCAGGATGGTCAGCATCATGGTGATGGCCATCATAACGGAATAATCACGTGAGTTTACTGATTCTACAAACAGGTATCCGATTCCCGGATATGTAAAAATGGTTTCGGTAATAATAGCTCCCCCGAAAAGACCTGCAATGTCAAAGCCCAGCAGTGTAATAATCGGAATGACCGAATTTCTGAGGATATGCTTATTATAAATCGCGGATTCTTTCGTACCCTTTGCTCTGGCTGTACGAACATAATCTTTGCGAGAGCTTTCGATCATATCATTGCGCAGGAACTGGGTATATCCAGCCGTAGCCATGGTGCCCAATACAAGCGCAGGAAGAATTGTATGCTTGATTTTACTCAAATAATATTCAAAAGATCCTGGTTCAACGCCTGAACCGATACTTCCAGTCGCCGGGACCCATCCCAGCTGGAAAGAGAAAACGTAAATCGCCACTAGGGCTGCAACAAAGCTTGGAATGGCCAAGGCCAAATAGTTTATTCCTGATATTAGATAATCTCCTGGACTGTAGGCAAATCTGCCTGAGAACCTGCCCATCATAAAAGCTAGAATATACGTAATCATGAGTGAAGTAAAACCTAAGAAAACTGTGTTCGGCAGCCTGTCGCCGATCAATTCCATTACATCGCGCTTATGGATGAATGAATCCCCAAAATCCCCTTGAACCACTCCGCCTATCCAGCGGAAATACTGTGTATGGATTGGGTCATTCAAGCCCATCTTTTCACGCATTTCCTCGATATATTCCGGATCGGAATTTAGCGGGTCGATTTTTCCAGAGAGGGCGTCCCCTGGCATAAGCTTTGCCAGGGTAAACACCACAATGGAGATAAGGAAAATTATTGGGATCATACCTATAAGTCTTCGGATTGTGTATTGCAGCATACTCCATTCCCCTTATCTAAACCTTATTTCTTATTACTCAACAATGTGCCAGTTGTAGAACTCATCTGTGCCGCCTGGAGTTACTTTGACTCCGCCAACACGTTTGTTGATTGCCCATGCATCTTCCCTTTGGTCGAAGAAGATTACAGGAAGCTCTTCGTTAACAAGTTTCTGCCACTCGTTGTATACTTCTTTACGGTATTCGATAACATCCTGGTTTTTATCTTCAGGGAATTGAACACCCTTCTTGATAAGCGCATCGGATTCTTCATTCAACCAGCGCCACATATTCCACTTGTCAGTTGACAGCCAAATGCCGGATGGATCTGGATCATATGAAAGTCCCCATGCACCATGGAAAGTTTCAACAGATGGATCATCTGCTTCGATAGTGTCATAGAACAGGTTGAAGTCTTTCAGGGAACCGCCGTTAAGCTGAGCCTTGACTCCAACTTCACCCCAAGATTGAAGAATGAACTGAGCACGCGCTTCAGAAGTTTCAGCACTTGCCATCGCATCGAAGTTGATAGAGAAAGGCTTTCCGTCTGGATCTTCACGGAATCCGTCGCCGTCCACATCTTTATAGCCGGCTTCATCCAACAGGCTCTTTGCCTTTTCTGGATCATAGTCATAAGTGTTGATTTCTGAATCGTCGATCTTAGCCCATGAAACGGACGGGAATGGAACGTTAAGCGGTTTACCTAAACCGTTTGTGAAAGCATCGATATAAGCTTGGCGGTCCAGTGCATAAACCAATGCCTGGCGCACGCGCTTGTCAGAGAATTTAGGGTTATCCATTACAACTTTTCCTGATTTTGCATCATAGCGTCCCTGGTCGATACCGATATAGCTGTAAGACATAGCATCGATTGTTACAGGGTTGATATTGCCAAGTTCTTTAATTTGTCCCCACTGGTCAGAAGGAGCCTGGATAACATCCACTTCGCCGTTTTCGATCAGGCCGGCAGCAAGGGATGGATCAATGATTTTGTAGACAACGCCGTCAAGCTTGGCAGGGCCTCTCCAATAATCATCATTACGCTCATATTCAATCATTTCGCCAGGAACGATGTTCGTTACTTTAAACGGCCCGACACCAATCGGGTTTTTACGGACTTGGTCAGAGTCAGGAAGTTCTTTAGAAGAAATATCTCCATAATAATGCTTTGGTTCTGGAATAGACCAGATGTTGTCAATCAGGTTGACAGAAGGTTCTGTAACTGTAACTTCTACTGTCAGGTCATCAATAACCTTGATACCTTCAATCGTGTCAGCTTTTCCATCTTTGTATTCCTGTGCACCCTTAATCATCGCCACGTTTGCGAAACGTGCTCCCTCATATGTAGGATCTGCGATCAGGTACCAGGCATATTCCATATCTTCAGCAGTCAATGGTTCGCCGTCATGCCATTTTACGCCGTCTTTCAACTTGAAAGTTACAACAGTGTTGTCTTCATTGAAAGTCCATTCAGCAAGGTTAGGGATCGGCTGCAGCTCATCATTGTAAGCAACCATTCCTTCGTGCATGAACTGAAGGGCATTTGCATCGTCTTCCCCTTCATAATAGGCATAAGATAAAACGCCTTTAAACGCCTGAGTATAACCAAATGTTACTTTTCCGCCTTCTACTTCAGTTGTTTCTGCATCTTTGCCGTCGTCTTTTTTCCCTGTATCTTCGCCTGAAGTATTCTCATTTCCGGAGCAGGCAGCAAGGAACATGGACATTACCAGCAGGACTGAAAATAGCCAAAATGCTGATTTCTTCATCGTTTTCCCCCCATAATTATCGGTTCTTTTTTTTCAAAATGGCCAAGCTTTAGTTATATAAGTGACATGCAACCCTATGTCCAGGCTTCACCTCCTTTAATTGAGGCTTGATCTTCGAGCACTCCGGCATTGCGTGTGCACAGCGCGGATGGAATGTGCAGCCGGAAGGCGGGTCGATCGGGCTTGGGACATCGCCTTCAAGGATGATCCGGTCTTTCTTTTTGCGCGGATCAGCCTCAGGGATAGCCGAGATCAGAGCCTGTGTATACGGGTGCAGCGGCTCTGCATATAAACTGGACTTATCTGCTACTTCAACAAGGCCGCCGAGGTACATGACGCCAATCCGGTCGCTCATATGCTTCACGACGCTAAGGTCGTGGGCAATGAAGAGGAAAGTAAGGTCAAACTCTTCCTGAAGCTCTTTCAAAAGGTTCAGCACCTGGGACTGGACTGATACATCCAGGGCGGAGACCGGTTCATCTGCGATGATGAGCTTAGGCTTCAGTGCCAGGGCCCGCGCGATTCCGATCCGCTGCCTCTGGCCGCCGGAGAATTCGTGCGGATATTTATAATAGGCATCTTCCGGAAGGCCTACCCTTGCCAGAAGTTCCATGACCTCAGGCTTCAGGTCCTTTTCTGAACGTTTTGTATAGTTGCGGATCGGCTCGGATATAAGATGGCCTACCATCATCATCGGGTTCAGGGAAGCATATGGATCCTGGAAGACCATCTGGAAATCCTTGCGAATCTTCCTGAGAGTTGTTCCGCGGAGATTTGTAATATCCTGGCCGTCGAAAATGATTTCCCCTTCAGTAGGCTCCAGAAGCCTCAGGATTGTCCTTCCTGTAGTGGACTTCCCGCAGCCGGACTCGCCGACAAGGCCGAGAGTCTCGCCTTTTTTGATTTCAAAAGATACATCGTCTACTGCTTTAACGGCAGCTACTGTCCTTCTCAGGATTCCGCCCTTGATAGGATAGTAGGTTTTCAGATTCTTGACTTCAAGCAGCGTTTCATTGGCGCTTTTGTCTTTTTTCAGTGCCGGGGATGTTGTTGCTGTCGTCATTATAATGTCACTCCTTCTTTCGGCCTGCTAGTTTCATAGAGCAGGCATGCTACCTCATGCCCATCTTCATTTTCAGCCAGCAGCGGGGTGACGGCAGTACATTCCGGCATTGCCTTTGGGCACCTGGCTGCAAACTTGCATCCCGTTTTAGGCATGTTTTTCAGTGATGGGACAATCCCCTTTATGGTGCTTAGCGATTCGACTTCTTCATCCATTTTCGGGATGGCGCCCATCAGCAGCTCTGTATATGGATGCTTCGGGTTATGGAAGAGTGTGTCGACATCTGTGCGCTCTACAATTCTTCCTGCGTACATGACAAAGACGTCATCGCACATTTCTGCCACTACCCCGAGATCATGCGTGATCAGGATGATGGACATATCATTTACTTCCTGTATTTCTTTCAGGAGCTCAAGGATCTGGGCTTGTACGGTTACATCCAGGGCAGTGGTCGGCTCATCTGCAATCAGAAGCTTCGGCTGGCAGGCAATCGCCATGGCGATCATAACCCTCTGCCTCATTCCTCCGGACAGCTGGTGAGGATACTCATCAACTATTTTTTCCGGACGGGAGATGCCAACGCTCTTCAGGAGTGCGATGCTTTTTTGCCTGGCTTCTTTTTTTGATAATTTCATATGGTTGAAGAGCACTTCCTGCAGCTGGAACCCTATTGAAAACACCGGGTTGAGCGAGGTCATCGGCTCTTGGAAGATCATTGCGATATCCTTGCCCCGTATTTTATTGATCTGGCGTTCACCCATGTCTTCGAGGTGAACCCCATCGAAGACGACCTCTCCTGATTTGATTTTGCCGATCCCCTTCGGAAGCAGCTTCATGACGGAAAGGCTCATGACCGATTTACCGCAGCCGGATTCCCCTACGATGCCTACTACCTGGCGCGGCTTGACTTTGAAAGACACATTATCGACTGCATTGTAGTATTTTCCATCGATAGAAAAAGCAGTCTCTAAATTATTCACCTCTAGCAAAGGTGCATCTGAATTGGAGTGTGATTTAAAGCTCATGGGACACCTCTTACCTTTTTGAATTGTCTGTTAATTCATTGTATTTGATTAAAATACTATTACAGATTTATTACAATTGCAAGATTTTTTTAAAATTTATTAACTTTCATTATTTCAGAAAAAACAGAAAGCCCTTAGTTTAGGGCTTTAAAGCGCTTTAATATACTAAAAAATTATAATTTGGTCTCCTAAAGTTTCGGGTTTTAAATTAAAAGAAACTTTTGTAGAAAAGTTATTCTTTTCGAAATATTGTTTCACAATCCAGTATCCTGCAGCATATCCGAGCAGGTCCGGGTATCTGCCTTTTCCGAAAAGGATCTGATCATGAACATGATCCTTTTTGGTTTTTTTCAAGTTTTCTTTAATATATTTCTCCCACCAGTTTCCAAGCTCTTTTTCCGTATAGCGGGTGCACCATGCTGCCACATATTCTTTGCCGCAATTCATTTCAACCGCATATTCCGCCATTCCTTCCAGCACCATGGAGTCCATAAGGGTGTAGTCCTGGAGTTTTTTCTTTTGCTCCCTGATCCGGCAGACGTGATGGTACTCATGGATAAAAAGGGATTCCAGCTCCTTATCATCCTGGGCATGTTCAAAGAAAAGAAACATCTTATCGGGAAATGAGACCCCTGATTTTACCGTTCCTGAACGCCTGGCCCTGCTCCCGCTCCTGTTCACCGGAAAGATATAAACAGGTATATCCGGCCCGTTCCACTTTTTCCGGTATTTCTTAAAAAGCCCGCCTGCTGATTTCCAAGTGCCTTGGCCGGCCAATTCTTCGTACACTCTGAAATTCACCCGATCCGGCCTGTACATCCCAAACCGTGTTAGATAACCATAAATAGGCTCCGGCTCCTTTTCCCCAAATTTATCCAGAAGCCGGCTGCAAATTTTCTCGGGCTCCCAGAAATCCTGTTCAAGCCATTTATCTGTTTCCATGATCCCCAATCGCCCTGCGCCTCCCTGTAAGATAATCTTTATATTCTATTGGCTGACGGCAGGAATGTTTCCCTGAAGACTTACAGAAATGCAAAAAGGCAGCACAGGCCGGAACCGGCGTGTGCTGCCTTTTTTGTTTCTATGTTTTATTCTGTATACTGTTTGAAAACGATGGTGGCATTATGGCCGCCAAAGCCCAGCGAGTTGCTCATTGCAGCCCTGATATCTTTCTTTCTGGATTCGTTTGGCACATAATCCAGGTCGCATTCCGGGTCAGGCGTTTCATAATTGATGGTTGGAGGGAGAATAGCATCCTTCATAGCGAGAAGCGTGAAGATTGCCTCTACCCCGCCTGCTGCCCCAAGAAGGTGGCCTGTCATTGACTTGGTTGAGCTGACGGCCAGTTTGTAGGCATGGTCCCCGAAAACTTCCTTGATGGCAAGCGTTTCAAATTTGTCGTTATAGTCTGTGCTTGTGCCATGTGCATTGATATAGTCAATATCCTGCGGGGAGAGACCGGCATCATCAATCGCCATTTTCATCGCCCGTGCTCCGCCCTCTCCGGCAGGAGCTGGAGCCGTAATATGATAGGCATCGCCAGTAGAGCCATAACCGACGATTTCTGCATAAATTTTGGCGCCCCTTGCCTTTGCATGCTCAAGCTCTTCCAGAACAACAATCCCAGCGCCCTCGCCGATGACAAAGCCATCTCTATTTTTATCAAAAGGGCGGCTCGCGGTTTTAGGATCCGGATTAGTCGACAATGCGGTATTGGCACAGAAGCCGGCAACAGACATACGTGTGATCGGAGCTTCAGCCCCCCCTGTTACCATGGCGTCCGCGTCACCCCTCTGGATGACCTTGAAGGCATCTCCAATGGAATTGGTCCCTGTCGCACAGGCTGTGACCGTACAGGAATTAAAGCCTTTCGCCCCGAGGGTGATGGATACCTGCCCTGTCGCCATATCCGGGATCATCATAGGGACAAAGAACGGGCTTACCCTTCTGTATCCTCTGTTTAGGAAGGTTTCAAACTGATTTTCGAATGTTTCCATACCGCCGATCCCCGAACCGATCCAGACGCCAATCCTTGGCGCATTCTCATCATTGATCGTTAAATCGGCATCCTTTACCGCCATCAGCGCAGAAGCTACTGCATAATGAGTAAAGCGGTCCATTTTCCTTGCTTCTCTTTTATCAATGAACTCATGGGGGTCAAACCCTTTGATTTCAGCTGCAACCTTTGCAGGATACTCATCGCTGTTGAGCCTTGTCAGAGGCCCTACACCTGAATTTCCCTCTATTATATTCTTCCATGCAGTTTCTGCATCATTACCGACTGGAGTTACTGCTCCGATTCCTGTCACGACAACTCTTCTATTTTCCATTATTTACACATCTCCTTCTTTGCCAAGGATACTTTTTCTTCATACACTTCCGGCCGGCCCGGCTTTCAGGCTGGCATTCTGTTATCTGCCCCAGCGCATAGCAATGGCGCCCCATGTAAGTCCGCCCCCGAAACCGACCATGACAAGGAGATCTCCGTCCTTGATTTTTCCGGCTTCCAGTTCATCGACTATCGAGATCGGAATGGAGGCTGCTGATGTATTTCCATACTTATGGACAGTTTTGGACATTTTCTCTTCCGGCAGCTCAAGGCGCTGGCGTGCAGCTTCCATGATTCTTATATTCGCCTGGTGAGGGATAAGGAAATCCACATCTTCCTTGGACAGCCCCGCTTTTTCCAGGACATTCAGGCTGCTTTCCCCCATTTGCCTGACGGCGAATTTGAAAACTTCCCGGCCGTTCATGTAAATGTGGTCATTCTCATTCTGATACAAGTGCTTTCCGCCAGTGCCGTCCGCCCCAAGCTCAAAGGACAGGATTCCCTTATCATCCGATACCGGTCCTATCACTGCAGCGCCTGCCCCGTCGCCGAAAAGAACCGCTGTGTTCCGGTCTTCCCAGTTGGTTATCTTTGACAGCTTTTCCACGCCTATGACAAGGATATGTTTATACGCACCGGTTTCAATGAACTGCTTTGCAGTTATCATACCATACATAAAACCTGCACACGCAGCACTGATATCCATAGCAGCAGCCTTGACAGCGCCAAGCCTCTCCTGCAGCATACATGCAACAGTCGGGAACGGCTGGTCCGGAGTTACTGTTGCCACCAGAATCATATCAAGGCTTTCTGCAGAGACCCCTGAATTTTTAAGGGCGGCAACCGCAGCATTATAGGCTAAGTCGGAAGTATCCATATCGTCACCCGCTATCCGCCTCTGTTCTATCCCTGTCCTTGTTCTGATCCACTCATCGTTTGTATCAACCATTTTTTCCAAATCAAAATTTGTCAGTATCTTTTCCGGAACGAACTTTCCGATTCCAAGTATGCCTGCATTCATGGAAACCCACTCCTTCTCACAATTTAAAAGCCAGCCGGCGAATCAGCCGTATTTATACTCATATTATTATCAATTATTATGACTTGGTACTAATTTTAGCAAAAATAATAAAGAAGAAGCAACCTTTTTACTCGAAAATTTCTCTTGCGCCACGGCTTCTGCCCTAACACAGGAAATCCCGCGGCATACGTTATTATAAAGATATTCAGGGGAAGGGGAATGCACGATGGACACGGACAGCAGGGAAGAAAAGCAGCATTCGGAGCTGGACGGATTCTCCAGGTTCATGTTCGGCCCGAGGCAAAGGGTACAGGATGATATGGCAAATGAGGCTTCAGAGAGCAAAGGCCCATCAGTGAGACCAATGGGGGATTGGATACTAGGCGGCCCGGAGCGCAAGCCGGCAAACGGCCGGGAAGATGCGCGGGAGCCTGGCCAGATTGAAAAGATTCTCGATGGTGTAGACCTTGGACAGCTGATGGACAATATTGATACTCTGATGACTTCAGCCGGACAGCTGAAGCCGCTTTTTAAAAAGGTGACACCTCTATTCCAGCAGCTCCTGAAAAAAGGATAAGAAGAGTTTTCCATTAATTTGAATAAAAAACAAGCTGCCTGATTATGGGCAGCTTGTTTTATGTATTGATATCCGTTTTATTCCCCGCTTTGGGCATCCTGCCTGCCTAGCTCGTATGCCTCATTCATAACTTTTGTGAAAAGTGTCATAAATGGCTGGATCATCTCGAGCGACAGCTCAATACCTGCCTTTTCCAGCTCCTGCTGGGCTTCAGGCATATATTTCATGGCTATTTGCATAAACTCCATCGTTTTATCATTGGATTGCATAAGGACATTCCCTCCTTTTCCTCAACTTTGGCCAGGCAATTTGCCTGTCTCTTTATACCTTTCAATAGATGAGTTTAGCTCATCCCGATAATTTGGGTCAACATCCGGGCTGTATTTTCCAAGCGAAATCACACCATCATCAAAATCAAATGACAGATTCCCCGATTTAAGCTCCCCATTATTCATCCTTTCAGCTACCAGCTCATAAAGTGCATCTACATGCTGGATCGTACTCGTAAGGACGGTCGATTCCCCGAGGTCTGACTGGTCGGATATATAGCCGATCGCATACAGACCCAGTTCTTTTACTTTTTCGATCACAGGCACATTAAAGCCGTCGCCGGCAGGGTAAATCACATCAGAATGATTCCTGGCCATGACATCCAGAAGCTCCAGGGCCCTCTGTTCATTATCCCATTCTCCGACATAGCGTATCTCCACCTCTGTATCTTCATTCTGGTAGATGGCTCCCTCATAAAAACCCTCGACCTCAGGCTGCCATTCAAAGGCTGCCATCACTCCAACTTTATTGGTTTCTGACATTTCTGCCGCAAGCATCCCTGCAAAATAACCCATAGCATACCCTTCAAAATTCAAGCTGGTGGTGTTCTCATTATTGGCATCGCCATTAAAGCTGACAAAATGGATGTCAGGGTATTCATCCGAAATTTCATTGAAATATAAGGCGTACTCGTTTCCGTGGCCAAAAATAAGGTTTACCCCCTTCTGGGCGTACTCCCTTACAGCACGCTCAACAACGGGAAGAGAGTTCATTCCTTCTTTATAGAATACATCCACATCGAATTTGGACTGGATTTTCAGCATCCCTTTATAGCCTTTCGTGCCCCAGACCTGGTCATTGATCGTATCGGGCACCAGCAGCCCTGCTTTCTTCAGCTCTCCGCGGGGAGAAGCTTGTCCGCATGACGACAGCACCAGAAGGAGCAGCAGAATCGGGCTTATGAATTTCACAAAACGGAGCATGTATATCTGACCGCCTTTCCAAGTGCACTGATAAAGGCTCTCTAAATGGTGCCGCTGGCCATTAGAACAGGCCAGCAAAAAGGCAGTAGTGCAGCTTCAGTATTTAAGGACGGCACCGGCTGTTCCGGCACCGGATGAAAGAGTCATAAGACCCATAATTTCCTCGTCTTTTTTCATTTTACCCTTAATTCAGCGGAATGAAAATATTTTTCCTCCATTAGAAAACTTTGGGGCTGCCCGGCCCGCTTAGCCGGCTGGAAGAATCCGCGCTTCTTTTCACATACTCCTGCTGCTTATCCAGCACAATATGATAAGGTATTTGTTCTTTGATGATTTTCCTGTCTGCTTCAGGAGCAATTGCGGGACTGCAATCGGCGGGCTCCTTCATGCCAAGATGCTTGGCACATTTTCCCCAGCGGCCTTTTTCCCCGCTCCATAACAAAAGAGACCCGGTTTCTTCTGTTGCGGCTGCTTCAATAATTCCTTCAGCGGCTTCCGCTGCATGTATTGCATCCCCTTTATGTTCAAGCATGGTGTTATCCTTATTTTCCAGCCCCTCGATTGCCCTCTGAAAAGCAAAAGCAGAAGGCTGCCATAGCCCGAACAGGGTAGGAAGATATATTTTCAGGGCTCCAGAATGGCAGTTCCCCTCGTTCCCGGCTTCATAATACTGGACGGGCATCAGGATAACAGGCTTGGAGCGTGTTTCTTCTATTGATGCCTCTAAATGTCCAAACATCCCTTCCCATAAGGAAAGCTCCGTTTCTTCCCTGAAATAAAAGTCATAAAGCGAAAGGAAGATGAGATGAGGTTCCTCAATGGAGCCATTTGCCTTCCAGTCTGCTTCGCTGAACACAGTAAAATTGGCATTGCGTCCAACCAGCAATTCTTTATCTGCTGTATACCTGTCATCCCCCCTGGAGCCTGGAACAATCCCTGTCACTTCAAGCCCGCGGTCAAGCAGCTTCATCGCCAAATGGAAACCCAAAAATTCGTATGCGCCTACAACAATTGCCCGATTCATTGCACTTCCTCCCTGATACACCTACTTTTAGTATCCTATGCCGGGGAACTGGAAATATTTCTCCTTGGCTTGTAATCTCAAAGGGGATTGGCGCTGCTGCCAGACTGAAATCGAAGTTAAAAAATTGCTTTCTCTTATCATGAAGGCTTTGTTAAACAAGGTACACTCACACAGCATCATGTAAAAAAAAGCCTATTGGATAATAGGCTCCTATAAAATCTTCTCATATGATTTTAAAAATTTGGCCATCTGGCTGCCAAGCTGCTGCTTTTTATCTGGGAGCATATAGCAGATTGATATGGGCGCCTTCTCATCCTTCCACTTGACAGAAAGTTCATTCAGCAGGCTTGACTGTTTATATGCCCTGCCTCCTGACAGTACATGGATGATTTTCACCGGGATCGGCGTGCGGTCCATTATTTCCTCTGCCGGCATGCTTCGTTCTGCCAGAGCCCGGGGCGAGTCAGACTCATGTGATATGGCAAGCTCCTTAAGAAGCTTTTTATAAAAGAATTTATGTTCCTTTTCCTGCTCCAGATGGTCCTTGAGTGAAAGGACAGGGTTCAGGAGGATGACAGAGCGGATCTTCCCTTCCATTTCCTTCATGAGCTTCAAAGCAGCCAGCGCTCCCATTCCTTCTGCGATAATGTGGATTTTTTCATTGATGATTTCTGTCCTCAGGACATGCTCATATAAATTCCTCGCCATTTCTACCGCTTTATCGCTGCCCCAATTCCTCCCGTACAGATTGGAATAGAACACTGTATATCCTGCTCTTCTCAGCAGGCGGAGAATCGCTGCCTTTCCTTCATTCTGCGTCCAGAAGCTGCTCTTTTCGTCAACGAAATGCCTCTCATCCCCAATGATCATGATACCGAAACCTTTTGGCCGCTCAGGATAGTGGATCATATTCCATTCGGTATCGAGTTTGAAGTTTCGGTGTTCCATTATAAAAACTCCTTTTACATATGTGATCATAATTAATGTATGAAAAGCATGGATAAATGCAAGGGAATATGCCTACCATCAGTGAAAAAGAGGAAACAGCCCCCGGCCCGCGGACAGTCATGGCTAAAAGGCGTTTATTATTTTTTCAGGTTGTGGTAATATGATATAAGATTACATAATGAGGTGAAAACAGTGAAATACTTTTGGACTCTTTTCTGGACTTTCCTGCTTGTAGAAATGCTGACATATGTAGTCAGTTCCATGATTGGCTCAACATTTGATTTTGTAACCGGTGCCATCCTCGCTGCAGGTGCCACTATCCTTATTCTTGTTCTGTCCGCCATTATCCCTGAGGAATCTGCAGGCAAACAAGGCTTGCATTAATCAGCCGCCAAAACCAGGTCATCCTGCATGAAGCAGGATGACTTTTTTTGGCTGCGGTCCTTCAGGACTTCCTTAAAGCATTAAGTCTGATGCCCCCATCTTCAATTCCTATTTCGACAGAGCTGTTATCCCGGATCCTTCCGGAAATGATTTCCTTTGCAAGCCTGGTTTCGATATTCCTTTGGATGAATCGTTTAAGCGGGCGCGCCCCATACACCGGATCAAATCCATTTTGTGCAATATATTCTTTTGCTTCATCCTTTATACTTATTTTAATGTGCTGGTCTTCAAGCCTCCTCTGAAGGTCCAGCATCAGCTTGCCGACAATCCCTTTAATGTCTCCCAGCGACAGGGGCTTGAACAGGATCATTTCATCGACTCTGTTAAGAAATTCAGGACGGAACCGGCTTCGCAATTCGGTCATGACCCTATCCCTTGTCTCCTCCGGGATTTCTTCGCCTGCCTGTTCGAGCAGATAAGCAGAGCCGATATTGGAAGTCATAATAATGACTGTATTCTTGAAATCAACCGTCCGGCCCTGAGAGTCCGTTACCCGTCCATCATCCAGCATCTGCAGGAGAACATTGAAAACTTCAGGGTGGGCCTTTTCAATTTCATCAAGAAGAATGACTGAGTACGGCTTTCTCCTTACTGCTTCTGTAAGCTGTCCACCTTCCTCATATCCTACATACCCGGGAGGTGCGCCGATTAGTCTTGAAACCGCATGTTTTTCCATATATTCGGACATATCGATCCGGATCAGCTGTTCTTCATTGTCAAAAAGGGAGTGAGCGAGTGCCTTGGCCAGCTCAGTCTTTCCTACTCCGGTTGGCCCCAGAAAGATAAAAGAGCCGATCGGCCTGTTCGGGTCCTGGATGCCGGCTCTTGCCCGGAGAACGGCATCAGCTACAAGGCTGACCGCTTCCTCCTGGCCGATGACGCGCTGATGGAGAGTATCCTCAAGCTTGAGGAGCTTTTCCCTTTCACCCTCTACAAGCTTTGTGACAGGGATTCCGGTCCATCTCGCCACAATGCCGGCAATTTCATCTTCTGTTACCTCTTCGCGGAGGAGACGCTCTCCCTGCCTTTCCCCTTCCTCGGATTCCAGCTTCTTCAGTTCTTTCTCGAGAGCAGGGATAGATCCGTGCCGCAATTCCGCCGCTTTGTTGAGATCATAATTATTCTCAGCCTCCTGAAGATCCAGGCGGTATTTCTCCAATTGCTCTCTTTTTTCCTGAACCTTTTGGATAGCTTCTTTTTCAAGCTCCCATTTCGTTTTCATGGAGTATGCCTTTTCTTTCAGTCCTGCCAGTTCTTTCTGGAGGGCTTCAAGGCGTTCGCGGCTGCTGTCATCACTTTCTTTTTCGAGAGCCGCTTCTTCTATTTCAAGCTGCATGACGCGGCGTGACACTTCGTCAAGCTCAGCAGGCATAGAATCGATTTCTGTCCGGATCATGGCGCATGCCTCATCAACAAGGTCAATCGCTTTGTCCGGCAGGAAGCGGTCTGTGATATATCTGTCAGAAAGAGCTGCTGCAGCGACCAGGGCACGGTCATGTATGTTGACGCCATGGTGGATTTCAAATCTCTCCTTAAGCCCCCGCAGGATGGAGATGGAATCCTCTACATCCGGTTCGCTTACCAGCACCTGCTGGAACCTGCGCTCAAGCGCCGGATCTTTTTCAATATATTTTCTATGCTCGTTAAGTGTAGTGGCACCAATGCAGTGCAGTTCTCCTCGTGCAAGCATCGGCTTCAGCATATTCCCTGCATCCATTGCCCCTTCGGTCTTCCCCGCCCCTACAATCGTGTGGAGTTCATCAATGAAGAGGAGAATCCTGCCCTCACTTTTTTTCACTTCATTCAATACCGCTTTCAGCCTTTCTTCAAACTCGCCCCTGAATTTGGCCCCTGCAACAAGGGAACTCATATCGAGTGAGAATATCGTTTTATCCTTCAGCCCCTCCGGCACATCCCTGCGCACAATCCGCTGGGCCAGACCTTCAACAATGGCTGTTTTGCCAACGCCCGGCTCGCCGATAAGAACGGGATTATTTTTCGTCTTCCTGGAAAGGATGCGGATAACATTCCTGATTTCACTGTCTCTGCCGATTACAGGATCCACTTTTCCTGCCTTTACTTCCGCAACAAGATCTCTGCCATATTTCTTCAACGCTTCATAAGAAGCTTCCGGGTTTTGCGAGGTCACTTTTTGATTCCCCCTGATAGCCATAATGGCCGTATTTAATTCTTCAAAGCCAGCACCAATACCGGCCAGGAGCTTGCCAGCCTGGGTTTTTCCGCGCACAGCAGCAAGCATCAGATGCTCTGCTGAAAGATAAAGATCTTCAAGCTCCTGCATCATTTTCTCCGCCTCAGCGAGAAGCCTCTGCAGGGCGGCAGTTATATACAGTTTACCTTGTTCTGCTCCTCCGCCTGATACCTGGGGTTTTCTTGCCAGGCTATCCTCAAGACCGCTGCTGAAGCTTTTAGCAGAAGCCCCGGCTCTCTCAAGGATCGTGCTGACAAGGCTGTCTTCCTGTTCCATGAGGCTCAGGAACAGATGGGCTTCGTCTACTTCCTGATGCTGCATGATCGCTGCCTTTGACTGGGCATTCAAGAACCCCTGCTGCATCCTTTCCGTCATTTTGTTAAGATCCATTAAAAAACCTCCTTTGACCTTTGTTGACCTTTATTTATATTATAGACTTTTGTACATGTATGTAAAGAATTTAGATGCCCTCTTATCTATTGCCTTTTCACTCTCGTTAAAAACAAGCTTTTACAGGTTATGCACCAGCAAAGCATACGGCCGGGCAGTTTTGGGAACATATGAAAAAAAACGAGGGGAATGATCCCCCCGCTTCTTAAGGCTTTCGCTGGTATGTCCAGATCCGGTTATGATTGGAAGCTTCCGGAAATGTGTCTCCCGCTTTCATTTTCAGCTGCTTCGGGTTATTGACATTGCTCCCGGTTTCACCGATTTCGATATAGATCCCGTTATTGGGAGCCTTCTGGCCCGGACGGAATTGGCGGTTCTGCCCCATCGTGCAACTCCTCCTTATAGTCAAAATCATTATTATTATATCCATCCACAACCGTGTTAAAGGAAGAAACAATTCCCACGCCCTGATATCGCTTTACACGTCCGGCTGGTTATAGTTAAATGAATAAGGATAAAAAAGAAAATTGGAGGATAAACAATTGGATTTTTTCACTTTAGTCAAGTATCTGCTTTTAGGATTATTCCAGGGATTCACTGAGCCTATCCCCATCTCCTCCAGCGGACATTTGGAAATTGCCGAGCACTTTATGGATTTAAAAATAGAAGGCATGAGCTTTGCCCTGCTTGTTAACGCTGCTTCTTTGATTGCGGTTCTCATTATATACAGGGAAGATATCATCAGGCTTGCCAAAAACGGCCTTGTGTACATAACAACAAAGGATAAAAGGGCAGAAGCTGATTTTCGCTTTATCATTTATCTGATCATCGGCACCATTCCTGCCGGCGTAATCGGCATCCTGTTTGAGGATTACATCGATGAGCATCTCGCCAATATTAAAACCGTGGGAATCACCCTGGTAGTAACTGGTCTTGCTTTGTGGCTGATCCGCAATATGAAAGGAAGGAAGAATGATGCAGGGCTCACGGTCAAGGATGCCGTCATTGTCGGCCTTGCTCAGGCGGTTGCACTCATTCCCGGCATCAGCCGGTCCGGGGCGACCATCGTAGCTTCCATGGGCCTTGGCATGAAGCAGGAAACTGCGCTTAGATTTTCTTTCTTGCTGTATATTCCAGTCAGTGCCGGAGGAATGATCCTTGGCCTTAAGGACCTGCTCGGCGACCCAAACTTAGGATCACTGGCCCTCCCCTACGCCATTGCCTTCATCGCTTCTTTGGTGGCATCCTATTTTTCACTGAAGTGGTTCATGAATATCATGGCTAAAGGGAACCTTATTTATTTTGCCATCTACTGCTTCATTGTTGGGCCAATCGTCTATTTTCTATCATAAGTCAAACTGACTGCCCTAAAAAATGATACCTTTGCCACAAAAAAAACCCAGAGTCCGCGGTCTCTGGGTTTTAAGTATTTATAAGAGCTCTGAGAGCAGCGCCTTCTGGGCGTGGAGACGGTTCCCCGCCTGCTGGAATACAGCAGAATGGCTGCCATCGATTATATCTGCAGCAACTTCCTCACCTCTGTGCGCCGGGAGACAATGGAGGAAGGTATAATCTTGTTTTGCAGCTGCTGCAAGCTGGGCATTTACCTGGTAAGACTTGAATATCTCAAGACGCTCGGCATTTTCCTGTTCCTGGCCCATACTGGTCCAAACATCAGTATAAAGGATGTCAGCACCTGCAGCTGCTTCAATGGCACTATTCACTACTTCAATTTCCGCGCCGGTTTCTTTGCCAAACTGCTTTGCCAGCGCCAGCACCTTTTCCTGGGGTTCATATCCTGGTGGTGCTGCAATTGTCAGATTCATGCCTACCTTGGCTGCTGCAATCATCAGGGAGTGGGCTACATTATTCCCATCACCTGCATAAACAAGCTTTAATCCTTCAAGCCTTCCTTTCACTTCATAGATGGTCAGCAAGTCGGCCAGCGCCTGGCAGGGATGGTAAAGATCCGTCAGCCCGTTGATAACCGGAATATCTGCATGCAGTGCAAGCTCCTCAACCATCCCATGGGAAAAGGTCCTGATCATAATCGCATCAACATACTGGGAAAGAACTTTTGCTGTATCTGCAACGGTTTCCCCTCGCCCAATCTGCAGATCATTGCTGTTCAGATAAAGGGCACTCCCTCCGAGCTGGATCATACCAGCCTCAAAAGACACCCTCGTTCTTGTTGATGGCTTTTCAAAAATCATTCCCAATATCTTTCCATTCAAAGACTTGGAATCCTTGCCCAGCAGGGAGGCATTCTTCATCTTCCTGGCCTTCTGGACAAGACCCAGAATTGTATTTTTAGAGAAATCAGCCAGGGTCAAGAAATCCTTCCCCTGGATATCGAGGCTTTTATCAGCTGCTTGTGCGGTTATCATACATGTGTCACATCCTTAATGATTTGATTATGCCATTCCTGAAGAGGGCATACTTCCCATTCTTTGACCTGGAGAGATTCCAGGAAGGCATTGAGCGTTTCCGGCTGTGTAAAGACAGGGAGGCGGTTCTTGACAGCAAATTCTCTCAGCACAAAATCTTCCTGTGCTTCTCCCCTGCTGAAGACAGCAAGGATGTTTGCATCCATATCCCGGTCTCCACCTGCCGTCTGAAGAGTTATTCCTAAAAGGTCCAATGTCTCTTCAAGACCTTCCATACGATCTGTTTCGCCTCTTCCCGTCATGATGACAGCTGCTGCTGCAGGCTTTATTTCTTTATGAAATGCTTTTTTCACAGCTTCATTCAATGAAGTGGCCAAAGCAATTCCTTCTCCTGTCGACCTCATTTCCGGTGATGTTTTTGGATCAAGCCCTTTAAGGGCATAATTTGAAAATACCGGATATTTCACACAGACAAACGGCAGATTATCGTACACCGGCCCTTCTGATTCGGGCAGTTTATATTTCCCAAGCAATATTTTTGTCGCAATTTGTACAAGAGGGACATTTGCCACCTTGCTGACAACCGGCACAGTCCTGCTAGCCCTCGGGTTTACTTCAAGCAGGTATACTTCCTCTCCGTCAACAATATACTGGATGTTCATCAAACCTTTATAGGCCAGATCCTTAACAATTTTTTTCCCATACTCGAACATTTTTTTCTTAGCTGTCCCGGAAACGGACTGTGCCGGCAGTACGGAGAGGCTGTCCCCGGAATGGACCCCTGTTTTTTCGATATGTTCCATGATGACCGGGACAAGGATGTTGTCTCCATCAGCTGCAAGATCCAGCTCTGCTTCAGCAGCATGCAAAAATTGATCACAAAGCACAGGGTAGGTGATTTCCTGCTTTTCCAAGAAGCTCGACAGCTCGCTGCTGCTCCTGATTATGTGCATTCCTTTTCCGCCGATGACAAAAGAAGGCCTGATCAGGACTGGGTAGCCGATTCTTTCTGCTGCTTCTCTCAGCTCTGTGTCCCCTGCAGCAGTCTCTCCCTTGATCCTCGGAATCTCCAGCCTATCGAGGAGGCGGTAGAACAGGTCGCGGTCTTCGAGGTCATCAATGACTGCCGAACGCGTCCCAAGCAGGTTGAGCCCTGCCTTTTCCAGCTTATCGGCCAGGTTAAGCGCAGTCTGTCCCCCCAGCTGGACGATGACATCTTTAATGCCTTCTGAATCGGCAACATTAAGGACTGCCTCCGGTGTCAGCGGTTCAAAATAAAGGCGGTCGGCTGTTGCAAAGTCTGTACTGACCGTTTCAGGGTTATTATTGATCATCACTGTTTCAATGCCTTCTGCCTTCAGGGCAAATACCCCGTGTACAGAGCAATAATCGAACTCGATTCCCTGCCCGATGCGGATAGGTCCGCTTCCGATGATCAGCACCTTCTTGTTTTCGCTTGGCAGCTGCTCGTTTTCCCCATAATAGCTTGAATAATAATAATTGGACTGTGCTTCAAATTCAGCTGCACAGGTATCCACCATTTTGTATGAAGGCAGTATTCCCAATTGCTTTCTCTTCTTCCTGACTGACAGAGCATCTTCCTTCCATATGGATGCAAGATACTCATCGCTGAATCCTTTCTCCTTGAACACCTGCATCTGTTCTTTACAAACCGTTTCAAGAGAACAGGATGCAATTTCCTTTTCAAGGCTGGCAAGGCCGGCAAAGCATTGAAGATAAAAGAGATCGATTTTTGTAAGCGCATGGATGGAATGGATATGATGCCCTCTGCGCAGGAGCTCCATTACGATAAAGAACCTTTCATCAGTCTGGCCCTTCATTCTGGTGATGAGGCTATCATCTGTCAAGCCGCCCAGCCCGTAGTTTTTCAAATCCAGATTGCCGCCTTCAAGCGACTGTACTGCTTTTAGCAGCGCCCTTTCGATATTGCGGTCAATCCCCATCACTTCCCCCGTTGCCTTCATTTGAGTGCCAAGCCTGCGGTCCGCTTCTGAGAACTTATCGAATGGCCATCTCGGGAATTTTACGACCACATAATCAAGGGCTGGTTCAAAGCTTGCATACGTATCGCCAGTAACCGGGTTGAGCAGCTCGGACAGGCTGTACCCGACAGCCAGTTTGGCAGCCATCCTTGCAATTGGGTATCCTGTCGCTTTTGAAGCAAGCGCAGACGATCTGCTGACCCTCGGGTTCACTTCTATCAAATAATATTTCTTGCTTTCGGGATCCAGGGCAAATTGAATATTGCATCCTCCGATGATTCCGAGTGCGGAGATGATCTTGATAGACGCAGAGCGCAGCATCTGATATTCTTCATCAGTCAGCGTCTGGGAAGGTGCGATAACAATCGAATCCCCGGTATGGACGCCTACTGGGTCGATGTTTTCCATATTGCAGATGGTGATGCATGTATTATCTTTGTCGCGCATCACTTCATACTCAATCTCTTTATAGCCTGCAATGCTTTTTTCCACAAGGCATTGGGAAATCGGGCTTTCGAGGAGCCCTCCCTCGACGAGAAGCATGAATTCTTCCATCGAATGTGCGATCCCGCCGCCTGAGCCGCCGAGCGTATAGGCAGGGCGGACAATAATCGGGAAGCCAGAAGCTTCGGCAAACCGCTTTGCTTCCTTTGCTTCCCTGACAATTTCACTGTCCGGTACAGGTTCATCCAGTTCTTTCATCAGCTGACGGAATTCCTCCCTGTCCTCGCCCTTTTTTATGCTGGCAATCGGGCTGCCGAGCATTTTGACTTTATATTTTTCCAGCACTCCTGTTTCGCTCAGTGCCATTGCCAGATTCAGGCCTGTCTGGCCCCCCAGCGAAGCCAGCAGGCCATCCGGGCGTTCTTTCATGATAATTTTTTCAAGTGAATCAACGGTGAGCGGCTCAAAATAAATCGTGTCCGCATAACTGTGGTCTGTCATGATTGTCGCAGGGTTATTATTGACGAGTATGACTTTATAGCCTTCCTCTTTCAGTGCCATGCAGGCCTGTGTCCCTGCATAGTCAAACTCTGCGGCCTGGCCGATGACAATCGGGCCAGATCCTATTACTAGTATTGAAGTGATCGTCTGGTCTTTAGGCATAAGCTGTAACTCTCCCATGTGCTGCATTGATTATTTCAATAAACTCATCAAATATATATTCTGCATCCTGCGGCCCGGGATGGGCTTCCGGATGGAATTGGACTGTACTGAGCGGAAGTGATTGATGAACAAGACCTTCAACTGACCGGTCATGGAGATTATGAAATCTTGTCTTCAAGCCGGTTCCCTTCAGGCTTTTCTCATCCACAACATAACTATGGTTCTGGGATGACATCATGACTCTTCCTGTGCGGGAATCCGCTATTGGATGGTTGGCCCCCCGATGGCCAAATGCCAGCTTCTTAGTGTCTGCACCAAGTGCCAAAGCTGCAAGCTGATGGCCCAGGCAGATTCCCAGGACTGGAAAGCTGAATATCAGCTTCTTGATTTCAGGCAGCATATCTTTCAGCTGCTTTGGATCACCAGGTCCATTTGAAAGCAGGATTGCATCCGGCTGCAGACCATTGATTTCCTCAAAGCTGGTGTTAAAAGGCACGGTTGTGATGCGGCATCCGCGTTTAAGCAGTGATTCAGCAATCGATTTCTTATTTCCATAATCGATCAGGACGATATGGATGCTTCCGGCACCGGCAGGAGTATGCACGGTTTGCGAGACAGCTCTTACTTTTAAGGAGCTTTTTTCATGTGAACAGCAGGTTTTTTCTTTTTGAAGCGACATAACAGCCGGCATTGTGCCTGCATTTCTGATTTTTTTTACGACTGCTCTTGTATCGATATGTCCCAGGAGCGGTATTCCCCATTTCTTCAAATACGCTTTAAGGCTGTATTTAGACTGGTAATGATGCGCACCTTCCGGGGTTCCATAGATAATGACCCCTGCAGCATGCGGCTTTCTGCTCTCAAAATCTGTTTCATTTACTCCGTAGTTTCCTATTTGCGGATAGGTGAACACAATAATCTGGTCTTTGTAGGACGGGTCCGTCAAAACCTCCTGATAGCCGGTCATGCCGGTGAAAAAGACAATTTCCCCCTCTGTATGCTCCGGCGGGGACTCAGAAATCCACTCACCTTCATATGTTTCTCCGCTGTTTAAATGTAAGTAGCCCTTCATTGTGCAAACACCTCTGCTAACGCATAAATATTATTTTTTATTAATTTTTATACATAACCTTCAAAATAAAACAGCTTTTTCAGCTGTATGATATATTTCTTGCTTCTCTTATGAATGGACTGATGCAGTAGTCCGCAGTGTATCTGCAATAATGCCTGCAGCTTGCTCTATCTGTTCCAATGTGCATGTTAAAGGAGGAAGAAGCCTGATGACATGTGTTCCAGCCGGTAGGGCGATCAGACCTTTTTCTCTCAGCATCTGAAGAACAGGCTGAGCTTCAACCAAGAGTTCGATCCCTGCCATCATTCCGAGGATGCGGATATCCTTCACTCCCGGAATATCTGAGAGCGTCTCCTGCAAAACATTCTTGAAGCTGCCGCTCAGTTCTTTGAGGCTTGACTTGAATCCTTCATCCATGACGGCCTCCAGAGTCGCGGAAGCTGCAGCTATCGCTATCGGGTTCCCGCCGAAAGTAGATCCGTGGCTCCCCGGGCCAAATGACTCTGCCAGATGTTCTTTTCCAAGCATGGCGCCTATCGGCAATCCGCTGCCCAGCCCTTTTGCCGATGTTATCATATCCGGCTGAATATCAAAGTGCATATACGCAAATGGCTTAGCCGTCCTGCCAATCCCTGTCTGGATCTCATCGATGATCAGGAGGATGCCCTTTTCTTTGCAAAATGCAGCAAGCTCCCTTACAAACGCTTTATCTGCAATATGGATGCCGCCCTCTCCCTGCACCATTTCAAGCATGACTGCCGCTGTTTCTTCATCTGCTGACTTTTTCACTGCATCTATATCATTGAAAGGAACATACACAAATGTTTCAAGCATCGGCCCATAGCCGTGTTTGATCTTCTCCTGGCCAGTAGCTGACATGGCCGCAAATGTCCTGCCATGGAAGGAGTTGAGAAAGGTAATGATTTTCGTTTTCCCGGTTGCCTTCCGGGCCAGTTTGATGGCCGCTTCATTTGCCTCGGCCCCGCTGTTGGCAAAATACGCCCTGTCCATCCCGGCATATTCACATAAAAGTGAGGCTGCTTTCTCCTGGCCTGATTGTTCAAAAAGATTGGAAACATGCCAGAAGTTTCCCAGCTGTTCCTTGACAGCTGCTTCTACCGCCACTGGACGATGCCCAAGATTGCAGACGCCGATACCTGACGTGAAATCGAGATATTCTTTTCCGGCCTTGTCGATGATGGTGCATCCGCTTGCTTCTGCTGGTTCGATATCCCAGCGCTGGTATACAGGAAAAAGATTGCTCATGCCATTGTCCTCTCTTTGCAATTAATTTGTGTTCCGCCCCATGCACCGCCTGTATAAAACGGCTTTACTCCTGAAATGATCCGGACGCTTTTCACTCCCTGCCGGATAGCAGCCAGGGCCGATTCCACCTTCGGGATCATCCCGCCTGAGATGGTTCCATCCTGTATATATGCTGAAGCCTTTTCATCATCCAGCCTATCTATTAAAGCCCCTTCTGCCTTGATGCCTTCTACATCAGTCACAAACAGGCATTGCTCTGCATTCAGGGCCAGGGCCACGGCAGCCGCTGCGTAATCTGCATTGACATTGAGCTTCTGGCCTTCCTTTGTTTTAGCTAATGGTGTGAGAACTGGAAGATACCCGTTTTGCAGGAGAAGCTGCAGCACTTCAGCCGAAACATGATCAATCCTGCCGACAAAGCCCAGGTTTTCCTTATCAACATATTCTGCTTGGAAGATACCGTCCGGACCATTCATTCCAAGAGCATTGAACCCATTCTGCTGAAGCAGATCGGCCAATTTCCTGTTGGATTGGCCGGCAAGGACCATTTCAGCTGTTTCAAGGGTTCTTTCATCCGTTTTTCTCAGCCCCTGTACAAATTGGGACTCTATTCCTTTAAGCCTCAGCATATCATTGATCTCAGGACCGCCTCCATGAACAAAGATCATCTGATAACCCTGGATATTCAGTTTCTTAAGGCTGTCAAAAAAATCGCTTGTCAGCTTTTCTAAGATACTGCCTCCGCATTTAATGACAATTAGACTCATCCGTGCCCCCTTAAGTGCGATAGCTCGCATTGATTTTGACGTAGTCATAGGATAAATCACAGCCCCATGCTTTTCCCCGGCCTTTTCCATTATGCAGGTCTACCGAAATCTTTATATTTTCCTTCTGGAGATAGGCATTTGCCTCTTCTTCCGAAAATGCTTGCGGTTCACTGTTTTTCAGCATGCATATCGGACCAATCCAGATATCCACATTTTCAGGATCCAGGCTGATATTGCTCTGTCCGAGGGCGCCGATGATTCTGCCCCAGTTTGCATCTGCTCCATATACAGCAGTCTTAACAAGATTAGATCCTACGATCTGCTTTGCTGCTGCGGCCCCCTCCTGATCGGAAACAGCACCGGCAACTTCTGCCTCAATCAGCTTCGTCGCCCCTTCACCGTCCTTTGCGATCTGCTTTGCAAGATTCTCACAGCAGGACCCGAGGAGGCCAAGGAATACATCCCATTCAGGGTGCTCCGGAGACAGAGGCTGATTCCCGGCAAGTCCGTTGGCCATAACCAGGACCATATCATTTGTAGAGGTATCACCATCAACCGTAATCTGGTTGAAGGTACTGTTTGTGACTTCCTTTAATGCTTTCTGCAGGACTGATTGAGAGATGCAGGCATCGGTTGTAACAAAACCAAGCATTGTAGCCATATTAGGATGAATCATGCCTGAGCCTTTGGCTGCTCCGCCCATCCGGATCGGAACACCGTCAATGTCTGCTTCATAAGCACAGCTTTTCATGACTGTATCGGTCGTTAATATGGCAGTCTGGAAGTCTTCTGCACTTTCTGCTCCATTTTTTGGCTCAAGCGCCGCTATTCCCGCATGGATTTTCTCCATTTGCAAATACTCGCCTATCACACCAGTGGAAGCAACCGCTACCGAACATTCCTCAAGGCCGAATTTCCCGGCTGCCAGCTTCCTCATCTCAAGCGCATCCTTATATCCCTGCTGCCCTGTACAGGCATTTGCACAGGCACTGTTCACGATCACCGCCTGCAGCACTCCTCCGGCGGCCAGGCTTTCCTGGGTTACCTTCAAAGGGGCTGCCTGGAAAAGGCTTGTTGTATAAACAGCCGCACTGTTTGCCGGGACTGTGCTGATAATGGCACCAACATCCTTTTTACTGTACCTTAGCCCTGCGTGTACACCTGCAGATTTATACCCCTTTGGGCTGATAATGCTGCCATCGGAAATCTCCCTCACAGCACTTTCTTGTGACAATGCTTGCATGATTTGCCTCCTAAGAATTTTCTTTTAAAAAACACTAAGCATTTGGCACCAGTAATTGAACAGTCCATAATGCTATAATCGACCAGTTCTTAACGGACGTTTGCCATCATGGAAATACTGGTATGAATTCAAGCCCCGCATTTTCCGGAAATCCGAACATCAGATTGGCATTCTGGACAGCCTGGCCGGCAGCCCCTTTCATCAGGTTATCAATGACTGCTACTATGGTAAGCCTTCCTGTCCGCTTATCTGCGCTAAGTCCGATATCACAATAATTGCTGCCTGTGACCTCCTTGGTGGCAGGGTAATTTCCCTGCTGCCTTACCCTTATAAATGGCGCAGCTTCATAAGCTTCCCGGTATGCGCTTGCTGCTTCTTCTGCTGTAATGCCTTCCTCCAGTTCACCATACATGGTTGCCATGATTCCACGTACGGCAGGAATCAAGTGTGTGCTGAAAGTGATTGGGGAAGTATCTTTATTCCACAGCTTGAGCTGCTGTTCAATTTCAGGTGTATGCTGATGCTCATTCACTTTGTAGATCTTGAAGTTTTCGCTCATTTCCGCAAACATGGTCCCTTTTGAAGGAGAACGGCCGGCACCCGATATACCTGATTTTGCATCGATGATAATTCCCTGCGGCTTTATAAGCCCCCCTAAGAGTGCTGGAGCAAGGCCCAGCAAAGCTGCTGTTGGATAGCATCCGGGATTGGCTATGATATCCGCCCCCTCGATCTTTTCTCTATTCCACTCGCTCAGACCGTATACAGATTCTTCAATCACCGAAACGTCCGGTGGATCTTTCTTGTACCAGGATTTATACTGATCCCCCGGCAGCCTTAAATCCCCGGACAGATCGATGACTTTAATATCCCTTCCTGCAAACTGGCCGGCAAGCTGGCCAGATGCACCTGAAGGAGCTGCCAGAAAGACCACGTCAGATTGCTCTGAAATCTTCTCTATTTCAATTCCCTCTAAAGTTTGCCTGTTTATCTCAAGCAGATGCGGATATTCATTGGAAACAGGTGCTTCCCCCCTGGTAGAGTGTATGGATTGAATCCGGAAATAAGGATGGTGCTGTAAAATGCGGAGAAGCTCTGCCCCGCCGTATCCTGTTGTACCGATAATGGATGCCTTCATGGGCTCCCTCCCTCACCTTTGTATATTTAATCAAATATATTTATAAATATGTATAATGTTTCTCTTATTATAGAAATTTAGCAAAACAAAATCAACCATAAATATGTTAATTTTTAATTAAATATTCAAAATCATGAATGAAAATTCATATCATGCCTGATTCAAATAAAAAAAAGCCGCCCCGAAGGGTGGCTGTTCAACAAATCTATTGAGAAAGACTGATAACATAAGCAGCCAATTTATCTGCTGCTTCCGAAGATGACCAGACAAGATTCTTCCCGAAATAGGGATGCATATCTTCAGGCAAAAGGGGAGTTACGGCAGCATGGATATTGTCAAGACGGGACAAGTCTTCCGCCTCTTCCAGGTTCCGGACAATTACAGCTTTCGGATAGCACTCCTTTTTATATCCTTCGATAAGGATGATGTCAGGCCCGAAAGCAGACATCAGCTGAATAAGCCGCTCCAGGGGCCAGTCCAGCCTGTCAGCCTGGATCAGGATGCTGCCCTCCCCTTCCGCGAGGCTGGCCAGCGCACCAGCTCTCATATGCAAAGAGGTATCTTTATCCTCAAGAACATCCGGTTTCCCCCCATGCCCATGATGCTTGATTGTCACGGCTGCAAACCCTCTCTTTTGCAGCTTTCTTATTACTGCCTGGACAAGCGTTGTCTTCCCGCTGTTCTTGAAACCCACAATCTGAAAAACAACGGGCTTTACCATGGCTGGCTGCTTCCCTGGTCATCCTCGAGCAGCAGCACATGTACTTCATCGCCCCTTTGGTATCCCCTTGTACCGCCGGGAAGCACCATAAGAGCATCTGCCCCCGCCAGGCTCATGACAATATTCGATTTATCCACGCCGCTTGGCACTGAGATGAGCCGGCCATTCTCGTATTCAAGCCTGCTCCGCACAAACCGTGTAAATGGATTCGGTTTTGGGAAGTCTTCCCCAAGAGCAGCCTGCACCATCCGTAAATGAATTTTATCCGTATACAGCATTCCCCGGATCACCGGCCTTACGAACAGCTCGAAACCCACATAGCAGGCAGATGGATTGCCTGACAGCCCAAATAACAGCTTTCCGCCAAGGCGGGCTACAGTTGTGACACTTCCAGGGCGCATGGCCACCTTGTTAAAAAGCACTTCAGCGCCAAGCTTTTGGTATATAGCCGGCAGATAATCATAATCCCCTACCGACACACCGCCTGTAGTGACGAGGATATCGGTTTTTTCAAGCGCTGCCTCTATGGCTGTAAAGCACGTATCAAAATCGTCCGGGAGCTTCCCATAATACTCGCAGGCGGCGCCCGAGCGCTCAATCTGCGCCATCACCATATGGGAATTGCTGTTTCTGATTCGGCCCGGTTCAAGCGCCTCATCCACATCAAGCAGCTCAGTGCCTGTTGCAAACAGCCCGATAGCAGGCTTTTTGGCGACAGGCACTTTGCTGCAGCCGAAGGTGGCCAGCATGGCGATCACACCCGGATTGATTTTTTTTCCTTTTCTGAGCAGGATGTCTCCTTCTTTCGCATCCTCCCCCTGAAAAGAAACATTATCTCCTGATTTAAAGGACCTTTTTATGCTCATAAAATTCTTTCCGTCCCCCTCCTCTGTCCTGGCAAGCTCCAGCATAACCACTGCATCACATTCTGCGGGCATTTGAGCACCTGTCATGATTCTCGCAGCCTGGTATGCTCCCACTTGCACCTTTGCCACATAGCCGGCCCCAATATGGTCCACAACCTCAAATTCCACAGGGCTGTCAGCTGAGGCACCTGCTGTATCAGCTGCCCTGACGGCAAATCCATCATACGGGGAACGGTCAAAATGAGGCACATCATTCGCTGCCTTTAAATCTTCCGCAAGATAACGGCCATAGCTTTGATTGATTGGGACCCATTCAGTTTCCCCGGAAAAATCCATCTGCAGGATTTTATCAATAGCTTCCCTTACAGGGATAGGCTTTCTCCTTTCGACCATGCCTTTTCCACTCCTTATGTATTCATTTTTGAAAGTGCTAAAAAACAGCAGGATATCCTGCTGTTTTCTCCGCTGTCTATTTAAGAAATTGTCAGAACTTCATGACTGGCGGCAAGCTCGACAAAATGGGCCATGCCGCTGATTTTCCCGGCATACAGCTTGTCCCCGACACCATAGTGATCCACGCATGTCTTGCATGCAAAGATGCCGACTCCTTTTTCCTCCAGCTCTTTTGCATGAACCGAAACAAATGATTCCCCTGTCAGGGCATATACGCCGCTATTCATGAAAAAGATTGCCGCAGGAAGCTCCTTCTGCTGCTTCAATAGGGTAAAAAAGGTTTCAAGCACACCGGAGCCAAGCTCTGCATCTCCTTTGCCCAATTGATCGGAGCTGACCAGTATAACCTTGTTTTTCATATTATTGTACGCCCAGGGCTATCTTAGCATAGCGGGACATTTTATCCTTTGTCCATGGCGGGCTCCAGACAATGTTCACTTCTGTATTTTTCACTTCAGGTATATCTGAAAGAGCAGCCTTTACCTGGTCAACAATCGTTCCGGCAAGCGGACAGCCCATGGAAGTGAGCGTCATATCGACTACAGCCGTTCCTTCGTCTTCCATTTTCACATCATATACCAGTCCAAGATTGACTATATCTACACCAAGTTCAGGGTCGACTACAAGCTCAAGGGCCCCCATGATGCTGTCTTTTAATTCCTGATCCATGCTAATCACTCCTTAGCAGTTATTATTAAGCTGATTCTATGATAACAAAAAGCCGCGCTCTTGAAAAAACTTATGACTCCAGGCCGGAAGGTCCATCCCCTAAATACGTTTCAAACCACTCAACCGTTTTGAGCAGCCCTTCTCTTGATACTTTATGCCCGGCGTTTTCGTCTGTCAGAAAGACAAGCTTTTCGGGCATCTCTTCATAGTTTGTTCTAATCGATTCATAAAAATGATAAGTATAGTGATAAGGGACAACCTGGTCTTTCTTTCCGTGCCAAAACAATATCGGCCTCCCTGCAAGTTTTTCAGGCTGCTGGCTGATATCCAGCTCTTTCAGTTTTTGCAGCAGTCCGGCCAGTTCTTCTTCTTTAAAAGGAAGATCAATTCCGTGCTTCTTCAGCTCGTCGATCTGCCAAAGGGCAAACTTCTCATAATAAGGCATGCCCATCAGGCTTACTGCCGTTTTAATCCAGTCATACCGCGTCAGGGCGCCCATGGTAACAATGCCGCCCATCGAGGTTCCGGCAAGTCCTATTTTTTCTTCATCAATCAGGCCCTCTGATGCAAACGCATTTTTAATTACATTCAGCTCTTCTATCTCAGTGAGCACAATTTCCCAGAATTTCACGTTCAGATCATTTCCGGTCAGGCCTGTGCTTCTTTCCCCATGGTAGAGAGCCTCCGGAAGGACAACCCGAAAGCCTTTCTCCGCGAGCAGATAGGCATAATGGAGATTATGCTCTTTCGCACTTGTAAAACCATGTACAAATACAATGAATGGCAGTTTTTCACCGAACTTCTCTTTGTCTGCGAGATGCAGCACAGGAATGCCTTCCACTTTTCTATTTTCAATAATAATCATGGTGTTCCTCCCGCGTTCACATAAAAAAGATCATTTTTTCTTTAAAAATGCGATTTTTTTTACAAAATAAATATTAAATTGGTACGATAGTGGTAAATACACATACAGGAATCGGCTGGGCATGGCAGACTCCCGGACTTCCCGGAAAAAACAGCTTCCCCGGAATTTCCTTATGTAAATTCTTTCTATATCTTTAGTGTAGCATGCTGACATTTATTTGCCTAAAGCTTTACACTGAGATTATCCTAATACAGAAATGAGAAGGAGACTTTATGGCAGAAAAACATTTAATTGCATTGGACTTAGATGGAACCTTATTAAAAGACGATAAAACCATTTCCGCAAAAACAAAGCATGTGATCCAAAAAGCCCGGGAGGCAGGGCATATTGTCATGATTGCAACCGGGAGGCCTTTCAGATCAAGCCAGATGTATTATCATGAAATGGGGCTGGATACTCCTATTGTTAACTTTAACGGCGCCTTTATCCACCACCCTAAGGACAGGAACTGGGGGGTATACCATACCCCAATGGATATAAAAGTGGCAAAGGAAATTGTCGAAGCCTGCAGCGGCTTTTCATTTCACAATATCATTGCAGAAGTGATTGATGAGGTATACTTCCACTACCATGATGAGAAACTGCTCGACGTTTTTGGCATGGGAGACCCTGAAATAACCACGGGAGATTTAAGGAGATTCCTCACAGATTCACCGACCAGTATGCTGATCCATACCGATGAGGAACAAGTCAAAACCATCCGGAGCCATTTATCAGAGGTCCATGCCGAGGTTATTGATCACAGGCGGTGGGCTGCTCCATGGCATGTCATCGAGATCGTAAAATCCGGTTTGAACAAAGCCGTCGGGCTGAAGAAGGCCTCCGACTACTTCCAGATCCCGCCTGAAAGAATCATTGCATTCGGGGACGAAGATAATGACCTGGAGATGCTTGAATATGCCGGACGCGGAATTGCCATGGGCAATGCAATCGATGTGGTGAAAAATGTCGCAAATGAAATGACGCTGACCAATGAGCAGGATGGAATCGGCGTGTATCTCAATGATCTGCTGGGCCTGAACGCCTTAAAATAATTTAACATGGGCCCTGCCGCTGACCGGCAGGGCTTTTCCTCTTGTTCCCTCCTTTAAATAAACATGCCCTGGCGCATAATAACAAAGAGGCAGCAGAGCTGTTTCATATTTCCTTAGGAGGGGATCCGAATGGGCAAACGCAACAAATCGAAACGCTTTGTACAGCAAGGTGCAGATACAGTAAGCAAGCATGATTCCCGCATACCCTATCACACCACATATGCTGAAGCCGAAGCGAGGAAGATGGCGAATGTACAGGAATCTTCTCTTGGAGGAATTTAGCGATGGGAAACAGGCTTTATCAGGAAGCGCAGAGATTTGTCCAGATGGCCTCACAGGCAGGGCCGGCTGAACAGCAGCAGACGATTGCGAAAGCCAAAAACGCACTCCATTCAGCTTATGCGAACTCCACAAGAGCTGAACAGGAGCAGCTTCGCGAGCTGCAGGACCAGCTGGACCAGCTTGCAGGCCGCTGACGAATAAGAGCATGCCCGCAGTGCGGGCATGCTCTTATTAATTATCGGAAATTTTCCAGGACTGCAGCATAGGTATGGATGACCCTGCCTTCTTTATCCTTTTCGTACAAGCTGAGGATGACTGTGCCATTTTCGGGCAAGGATTTTTCCGGTATGTTAATTTTGAAATGGAAAGGCGACCAATCGGGAAATTTTGAATCAGAAGGGCCTGCTGCCTCCCCAGCAAGCACCTGATGGCCGTCTTCGGCTGTATAGTAAAACCTGCCAGTTTCAGCAGCTGCTTCCCCTCTCACCTCATAAACACCATTCTCCCCGCTTACCTCCACTTTCCTGAATGCAGGGTTCTCCTCCGGGACATCGAGCTGGGCTTTATCCCTCAGCACCACTGATGCATGGGTTTCACCTTTCCGTTTGAGCGGGATGGACAACTCGGCTGAATAGGATCCTTCCCCAACCCTTCCAGATGCAGTTTCATAGTCCCAGGATTCGGTCCAGGATACAAATTCCCCGGGATTCAGCTTCAAGTACTGTATGGCCTGCAAAAAGGACTTTCCTGCCGAAGCATCATACACGATTTCACCGCTCTTATCGCGAATGATCAGATCATATCTTTGTGAGGTTGGGAACTCAAAAACCTGTGCCTGATCAGAGCTGTTGATAAGCCCCACCTTAATTTCAGCCGATTCCGGGCCGGGATTCAGGCTCAAGGAAACCTCAGGACCGCCTTCCGCATTTGCGCCTGATCCATTCATCGGGAGTGAAGCAAAGATCATGAACAAGACTGCTGCAATTCTTAACATGACAATACCTCCTTTTTATCAATCTTTCCTGAAAAAGCCGAAAATCCCTGCTGTTTCAACAATATTGGTGAATGCATAAGGATCGACATCCTTTATGATCCTTTCAAGGTCAAAAAGCTCATAGCGGGTGATGACGATGATCATCATTTCTTTATTTTCATTCGTAAAAGCCCCTTTTGCGGGAATGGTCGTAATGCCGCGCACAAGCTTATCGTGGATGGCCTGCTTCAGCTCGGCCGATTTTTTCGTAACAATCATGGCAGTCAGCTTTTCATGCCTTGTATGGATGGCATCGATCACCCTTGTAGATGCATAAAGCGTCACAAGCGTATATAAAGCTTTTTCCCAGCCGTAAAGAAAACCTGCAGTAATGATGATGATGGCATTTAAAGTAAAGAAATATGTACCGACAGGACGGTCTTTCATTCTTGACAGGAGCATCGCGACGATGTCCATTCCTCCAGTGGATGCCCCCCATTTAAGTGTCATCCCTACGCCAACAGCAGCAATGACGCCTCCAAATACTGCATTCAGAAGAATATCCTCTGATACATGGATCACAGGAATGAGCTCCAGGAATAGGGACATAAGGAAAACGCTTAAAAAGCTGTACACCGTGAAAGACCTGCCCACCTTTTTCCATGCAAGGATTGTTACAGGTATATTCAGGACGAACAATAAAATACCTGTTGAAGCAAAGCCGCCCAGAATGCTGGAAAGCAGCTGCGCGACACCTGTGAACCCGCTGGCATAAACATTGGCCGGGATCAGGAAAAAATTCATCGCAATCGCATTAAGGATGGCGCCTATAAGCACCACAACAAATTTCTTGGTTTCTAATAAAATCATACAGAACCCCCTTAAAACACTTGGTGTTTCTTTACCCTATATTGTGTTTTTTCAACACATTTCATTGTATTTTTTCCCTTGATTCTATAAACTAAAAGCATATTAACGTGCTGAAAGCAGGTGACCTATATGTCAGTAAAAATCATGGCTGACAGTGCAAGTGATTTACCATTGCATTTTTTCAAGGACAATGATGTCCTGCTCTTTCCTCTGCAGGTTCTTCTGGATGGGCAGGAATACAAAGACTTGATCACAATTGAACCAAAAAAAGTTTATGATAGCATCAGAAGCGGCCAAACCCCGAAAACCTCCCAGGTTTCTCCAGTAGATTTTGAAAAGGAATTCAGGGAGCTTGCGAGGAGCGGCCGGGAAGGCATCTACATCGCATTTTCCTCCCAGCTTTCCGGTACATACCAGACAGCAGCCATGGTGCGGGATCAGGTAAAAGAAGATTATCCTGACCTTAGCTTGTCCATAATAGACACAAAATGCGCATCTCTTGGAGCGGGATTGATCGTAAAAGAGGCGGCAAGGCTTTCTGCCGAAGGGGCATCACTGGAAGAAATCGAAAAGGATATCCTTTTCCGGAGCCGCCATATGGAACACCTTTTCACTGTCGAAGATCTGGATTATCTCGCAAAAGGCGGGCGTGTTTCCAAGGCTTCCGCTTTTCTCGGAGGCCTGCTGAATATCAAGCCTCTCCTTCATGTAGAAGACGGGAAGCTTGTTCCTATTGAAAAGATCCGTGGAAAAAAGAAGCTGCTCCGCCGAATGATCGAGGTTGCCAAAGAGCGGGGCAAAGGCTTCTCAGGACAGACGATTGCCATCAGCCATGCAGACAATCTTGAAACAGCTGAAGAAGTAAAAGAGATGCTGATCGAGGAGCTCGGAGCCAAGGAGGTATTGATCTCTGACATTGGGGCAGCCATAGGATCCCACACAGGGGCCGGCACTATTGCACTCTTCTTTTTAAATGAAATAGCATCATAAATCTACATACTCCTTCTGATTGCGGCAGACACTAAACCGACGGCGATCAAGCCGGAATAAAGGAGGTTTTTTCTATGCCGCACACTTCAGACAATGATAAAAAAGCACAGGACAATAATGCCCTGAGGCATGAGAAAAATATGATGCGCGAAAAAAACAGAAAAGCCGGGAAGCATCAGTACTCGAAAAAAACTGATCATCTCTAAGCAGCCAGGGCTCTTTATGGATGACTTTCCCGAAACAGAAAAAAGCAAGCGCCCAGCGCTTGCTTTTTTCTATGATTGCTGCTTTATATATGTCCAGCCGTCCTCCTGATAGACCTTCCCTTCCTTCATCAGTCTTCCAAGAGCACGCTTAAAGGATGATTTGCTCATTTGGAAGCGGTCCTGGATTTCGTCTGCCATACTTTTGTCTCCATAAGGCATGGATCCATTCCGCTCTTCCAAATAAGAAAGGACTTTCTGTGAATCAGCGTCAAGCGCCTCCTCTTTACGGGGCAGAAGGGAAATATTGACTGTTCCATCTTCCTTTACGTCAATGATCCGCCCCTCGATTTTCTCGCCAAGGCGAGGCTCTGTCTTCCTCTGGGACTCATGGATAAACCCCTTGAATCCTTCTGCCGTATAAGCCCAGCTGCCTACTTTAGCGGTCCTGTAGATATGGCCGTGGACGTTCTTATTAAAGTCTTTCCGCGTAGCTTTAATGGAAATCTCCTCGATAATGGGGTCCTTCGCATGCTTCACATACACCCGGTTATTTCTATTAACACGGAGGGTGATATAGAGAAGATCGCCCTTCTGCGGCCAGACTGACAGGTGCAGAGGCAAATCTTCCTGGCCGAGAAGCATTTCTTTTTGGATCCCGATATCGATAAATACGCCGAGATCCTCCCTTACATCACTGACCTTTGCCCAGCCATACACTCCCACCCGGATCTCCGGAAGAGTATCCGTTGCCGAGATGCGTTCCCTTGAATCTGTATAAAGGAACACTTCGACCTTTTCATCCACCTCATACTCTTTTGCCGCTTCATTTATATGCAATAATACATCTTCATCACCGTCTGTCAGAAAATAACCGAAAGATGATTTTCTTGATACGGTTAAAGTTGTGACTTGTCCGATATAGTCTGCCAAAGGCATGTAATTTCCTCCTCAATGGCTTTATTGTCTGCTGACAATCTGAAAGTTGTTTGAACTGCTATATTTTACTATAATAAACGAATAAGGTAAAACGGTTTCGAAGAAGGAGCGGCCGGCTTTAGGAAATATCCGGCCAAAGGCTTCAATACAGCCGGTTAAATATAAGGATTAACGGAGGTCTAACCATGTCAAAAGAAAGCTCATTTGATATTGTATCCAAAGTAGATTTATCTGAAGTGACAAATGCAATCAGTATTGCAATGAAAGAAGTCAAGACCCGGTATGACTTTAAGGGCAGTAAAAGTGATATTACCCTTGATAAGGAAGAGCTTGTCCTGATTTCGGACGATGAATATAAGCTTGACCAGCTGAAGGATGTACTGCTCAGCAAAATGATTAAACGCGGAATTCCCATCAAAAATCTGGATTATGGAAAAGTCGAAGCCGCTTCCGGGGGCACAGTGAGGCAGCGCGCTAAGCTTATGCAGGGGATCGATAAAGATAATGCAAAGAAAATCAACACCCTCATCAAAAACAGCGGCCTGAAAGTAAAGAGCCAGGTGCAGGACGACCAGGTCCGGGTAACAGGAAAAAACAGGGACGACCTTCAGCAGGTAATAGCTGCTGTAAGAGAAGCCGACCTGACAGTCGATGTGCAGTTTATAAATTACAGATAGAAAAGCGGAAAAGCCTTGCTCGATAAAGGAACGCGTACTAAGAACGCCACGTCCTGTGGCAACGTCCGCATGACCCACATCCTGTGGGCATCAAGCTTAAGACGAGCAGAGCGGAAGGCGCTTGTTTAGTTAAAATCCCCGGATGCCAGAGGCATGCCGGGGATTTTAATTTTATTTTACAAACACATACATCAAAAGCTCATCAGAATAAGAGCCATCAAAGTTCTTCACATGCCTGATCCTTCTGCCTTCCTCCTGGAATCCCATTTTTTTATATAAATGAATGCCCCGTTCATTATGTGAGAACACTTCCAGGCATACTTTTTCAATGCCCGGCTCCTCTTTAGCCCATTCCAGGCAGGTGCCGATCAGCTGCTTTCCGATGCCTTGATTGCAATATTTTTCTTTAATGGATATTCCGAACATTCCGATGTGGCTGATTTTTTTGCGTGTTTTCCGGGTAAAGTTCAAAACTCCGGCAAGCTCTTCTCCGCTCCAGGCAGTCATAAGCAGATTCCCAGGCCGTCCATGATCAATGATCCATTGCCTCTCTTCTTCAACGGTTGCCTGAAATTCCTCGGGCACCGTCAGCATATTCTCTGATTCATGCAAAATTTGCCGTGTATGGAGAAGCAGCTTTTCAGCATCCTCCTGCCTGGCCCGCCTGACTGTTACCATAAAAAAATCCTCCCCTTTTAAACACAAGAAATTTTTTCCATGTTTTTATCACATACTAGCATGGAATACACCTAATATCTATTAAAAAATTGGAGGTTTTTCACAATGGCGAACGAACAGAAAGATAATCAGAACGGATTCATCCCTCAGCACCAGAACCAGCAGCCGGGGGTTGAGGATAAAATGACCCCAGAGCCTTCTTATATTGATCCGAATTATAAAGGTTCAGGAAAACTTGAGGGCAAAGTGGCTATTGTCACTGGAGGAGACAGCGGGATCGGCAAATCTGTTGCTATTTATTTTGCAAAAGAAGGTGCTGATGTGGCTGTTGTTTATCTGGAAGAAACTGAAGATGCAAAGGAAACCAAACAGGAAGTCGAAGCAGCCGGCCGCAAATGCCTTCTCCTTGCCGGCGACCTTGGAGATGAAAGCTTTGCAAAGGAAGTGGTCTCCAAGACGCTGGATGAGTTCGGGAAGGTAAATATCCTTGTCAATAATGCGGGTGAGCAGCATCCGCAGACAAGTCTGCTGGATATTAGCACAGAACAGCTTGAAAAGACATTCAGGACAAATATTTTCTCTATGTTCCACCTGACAAAGGCTGTACTGCCGCATCTTGACAAAGGAAGCTCTATCATCAATACGGCTTCCATCACAGCGTATGCAGGACATCCTAAGCTGATAGACTATTCTTCCACAAAAGGAGCGATCGTTACATTCACCCGCTCCCTGTCCACAAACCTGGCTGATTCAGGGATCAGAGTCAACGCAGTTGCACCAGGTCCGATCTGGACGCCGCTCATTCCTTCCACCTTCACAGAGGAAGATGTCGCCAAATTCGGAACTGACACACCGCTCGGCAGAGCCGGCCAGCCGTACGAACTGGCACCAGGCTTTGTATACCTCGCAAGCGACGACTCCTCCTACGTATCCGGCCAAATGCTTCATATTAATGGCGGGAAGGTTGTTAATGGTTAGAAAAGCGGAAGGCGCTTGCTCACTAAGGAACGCAGACTAAGAACGCCACGTCCTGTGGCAACGTCTGCATGACCCACATCCTGTGGGCCTCAAGCATAAGACGCTTTAGGATAGAAGGCGTTCTTTGCGTTCTTTGCCTTCAATCCTAAAGTGGCTTATGACTCGAGGGGCTAGCGCCTGGAGCTGGACAAGTAGAAAAGCGGAGGGCGCTGCACCTTTATAAAAACAATTGCAGATCAATCATGCCAGCCGGAAGCACAACTTCCGGCTGGCCTTTTATTATCGGAAAAATGATTATATTATCGAAATCAAAATTTTATTATCGAAATATGCATTTTTTTATCGAAATCCTAACACCAATCACCAATAGCATCACCGTCTTCTGAACCAAAAAAGCTGCCCCGCGGCAATTTGCCGGGAGACAGCTTTTAACCTTATCTTGCAGTAACACTGCAGGAATGCCTTTTAATAATCTGATGCGGAATGATAATCCTTTTGGTCGGCTCTTTTGGATCCTCCACCATCTGGATCAGGCTTTTGGCAGCCTGGTATCCAAGGTCGAAAATATTGATGTCGACTGAGGTCAGCGGCGGCCGGGACATTTCTGACAGAAGGACATTATTGAAGCTGATGATAGAAATATCATCTGGCACGGATATCCCCATTTCATCCAATGTATTAAGCACACCGAGCGCCATAAGATCGTCAGCTACCACCAGGGCTGTCGGGGGCTTTTCAAGCGATAGAAGCTCCCTTACTGCCTCCTGGCCGCCTTCCTTAAGAAATTCTTCATGGATGACGTAATCGTTGTCCAGCTCAATGTCCGCAGCTCTTAGAGCCTTTTCATAGCCCAGCAGGCGCTCAACGGTGACAACCAGATTCAAATCCCCGCCGACAAAGGCTATATGAGTATGCCCCAGCTCAATTAAATAGTCGGTTGCTTCTTTCGCAGCCCTGAAATTGTCGTTGTCAACATGTGTGATTTCCTCTACATCACGGAACGGTTTTCCGATGACGGTGAACGGATAATCTCCATCCTGTAAAAATGACAGGACCTTATCTTCAATTTTCGAATACAGAAGGACGACCCCATCCACCCTGCCGCCCTGCACCATCTGGACAACTCCGTTATAAATTTCTTCATCTGTTTTGCCTGTCGTCATATGAAGGGCATAATGCTTTTCATGGGCACCTTCGCTTATGCCCCTCAGAACAGTCGGGAAAAAAGGATTCTGGAATACGACGTCAGTGGAGCTTGGCATAATTAGTCCAATTGCCTGTGTGGACTGGCTGGCAAGGCTCCTGGCGATGAAATTCGGATGATATCCCAATTTATCCATCGCTTTCCTGACCTTTTGCTTCGTTTTTTCACTGATCCGCGGGCTATTCGCAATCACGCGGGAAACTGTAGAAGGGGCCACATTCGCCAGTTTTGCCACGTCTTTTATGGTAACTGCCATTCCCTTCCCCCCTTATCCATAAGAGTAAACCGCTGCTATTTCTATTTATGAAAGTATAAAATAATGGCGGCCTTCCTCAATTTTTTCAGGGAGCAGCGTGCTGCTTCCTATCTTTAACCGGACATTTTCTCTGCTGTGCACAGCAAGCTGAACAGTGCTCCAGACAGGCTCATAAGTGCCTGCGATTGCAGAGTTCAGATAGACCGTCCCTTCCTCACACTTCACTTTAAAGCAAATCTCCCTATATTCCCCTTCTTCATAAGCGAAAGTTTCCCCGTCATCTTCATAAAGGGTATAAGAGCATTCTGACCCTTCTTCATAATAAAGATGAAGTGTCAGGGGACCTGCTGCACCTGCTTCCCCATGGGCAGCCATCGTTCCTTTTTTGATAAAAATCGGCAGCGTTTCCAAAGGAGCTTTAATCAAATGGTGCTTTTTCCCCTCATAGGTGCTGCCAGTCCAATAGTCTGTCCACATGCCTTCAGGCAGATAGACGGCCCTGTGGAAGGTGCCCGGCTGCATGATCGGGGCAATGATGACATTGTCGCCGATCATGAATTGATCAGATAGATTCCAGGTATGCTCATCCTCCGGGAATTCCAGGAATAATGGCCTCATAACAGGAGTGCCCTCTTTATGAGCCTCGGCAAATAAAGAATAAAGATGGGGCATCCATGTATAGCGGAGCTCAATATATTTTCTAATGATAGCTTCATATTTCTCCCCGAATGCCCATGGTTCCTGCCTTGCTGATCCTAGTACACTGTGATTCCTGAAAAACGGGGTGAATGCGCCTGCCTGTGTCCATCTCGCGAGAAGCTCCCCATTGGAATCATGGGCAAAACCGCCTACATCCGGGCCAGAGAAAGGAATGCCGGAGACGCCAAGGTTCATAACCATTGGCAGCGACATCTGCAGATGTTCCCAGAAGCTCCGGTTATCCCCTGTCCATACGGCCGCATACCGCTGGACACCCGAATATCCTGCACGTGTAAGCAGAAATGGCCGCTTCCCCTTCAAATTTCTCTTCATGCCTTCATATGTCGATTTCCCCATCAGAAGGCCGTAGAGATTATGAAGCTCCTTATGTGTTCGGGGATTTCCATCGTTATCATGCATGACTTTCAAATCCATTGTTTTACTTTCATTAAATACCGCCGGTTCATTCATGTCATTCCAGATGCCTTCAATCCCAAGCTCTGTATAGTACGAATGGAGGCTTCCCCACCAGTCGCGCACTTTTTTGCTTGTGAAATCAGGGAATACACTATTTCCGGGCCAGACGTCTCCGTAATATACATTGCCCTCCAGATATTTGCAGAAAAGATCTTCCTGGATGCCCTGTTTATAGACCATATATTCCGGATCTTCCTTTACGCCCGGATCAACAATCGGAACGATGTGTATGCCCATTTCCTTCAGATCACTGATCATTTTTTCAGGATCAGGGAATTTATCACGGTCAAATGTGAAAACCCTGTATTCATCCATATAATGAATATCCAGATGGATGCTATCCAGCGGAATCCCTTTCTCCTTAAAAGCTGCCGCCAGCTCCATCACTTCCTGCTGGCTTTCATAGCTGTACCGCGATTGGTGGTAGCCGATTGCCCACTTGGCCGGCAGGGGCATTCTGCCTGTCAGCGATGTGTATTGACGAATAACATCCTTCGGCGAAGGTCCAGCCATCAAATAATAATCAAGCTGGCCTCCATCGGCTGAAAAGGAATAAAACTCATCTCCGCGCATATCAAACTCTGCCCGGAAAGTATTATCGAAGAATATGCCATGGGCTTGCCCTTCCCTCAAGGTAAGAAAGAAAGGGATTGACTGGTAGAGCGGATCTGTTTCCGGATTATGCGGGGCATATACGTCACTATTCCACATAACCAGCTTTTCCCCTCTTTTATTAAGAAAGCCCGTTTTCTCTCCAAATCCGTAAAATTGATCGCTCTCCTCCATATTCTTGAAGCAGATGACCTCTTTAGAATGCTTATAGCCCATCCCTTTTTGATTTTCTCCGGCTAAAACCCTGCCTTCTGCATCTGCCACGGTAATTCGAAGAGGGGATTTGGTCAGCTTGACAGTCAGACAAGAGGTTTTCACCTCTGCCTGGTCTCCTGATTCATAATGCTCGAGCTTAACTTCCTGCAGCCCCCCAATGACGGCAGGGCTCGTTCCCGCATCCGCTTCGCCAAAAAAATTCATAGTGATGCGGACGATTTCATTTGCGTAGAATACAATCCTGAGTTCCCCTGTTTCTGTCCGGGCCTTCAGGCCATTCCTGCACTCTTCTATAGCAAGGACATCTCCTGCTTCCTGGTAATCACTGTTTTCTATCTTTCTGCTCTTTCCTGGATGTATGGCAAAACTTGTATCATTCATGTAGCCGACTCCTCCTTCAAATCCCTTCTGATATGACCGGGATTGGGAAGCTGCCGGCAGTGCCGGCTGGGGTCAGGAAACAGGCTTCCTCTTTTTCGACCTTCTCCAAAGAAGGATAATAAAGACGATGAAGGCTGCATAGACCAGTCCCATCACTGCCAGATAAGGGATATTCAAACCTGTCTTCTCTGACAGCGCATAGATTTCGGCTTCTTCCCGGTCAACGATCAGCTTATATTTTCCCTCATCAGACCTTACAAGATCCCCGCCCAAAAGGCCTTTCAGCTGCTTATCGCCTTCAAGCAGGCCGGAATCAAGGGAGACGGTCTGCGTTTTGACGGTATTATTGATGGCCACGACAGTGGTTTCATCCTCATAGGTCCGCTTGTACACTGCCATGCCATCCTTATTGTACAAAGGCTCCATTGTGCCCCTCGTAAGGGATGGTAGCTGCTGCCTTAATGTCCCGATATTCGAGATGTATTCCACAAGCTCCTGGTCTGTCCGGAAATCCATTTGGCGGCGGTTATCGGGATCTTCCCCGCCATCAAGTGCTATTTCACTTCCATAATAAACAATGGGAATCCCCGGTGACGTATACAAATATGTGAGGGCCAGACGCCATCTCGGTCCCGGATGCTCATTGTTGGTTACTGCATCGCGCGTGAAACGAACGGTGTCATGATTGTCCATGAACGTTCCCATTAAATAAGGTTGATCGTATTGGGCCTGATTCCTCTCCCAGCTGGCAAACAGCCAGTCAAAGGGCTGCCCGGGCTTTTCAAATGCCGTGCGCAGATGCCCGTTCAGCGGATAATCGACAAATCCGTCGATCCCTGCTTTCTCATACTGTGCAATATAAGCAGGGTCATCGGTCCATACTTCGCCGAGAAGATAGAAATCCTCCTTGGCGCTTTTTACTTCTTTCGCGAAATCCTCCCAGAAATCAACTGGCACATGTTTGACCGTATCAAGGCGGTATCCGTCAATATCGGTTTCCTCTATCCACCATTTGGCTGCATCCAGGAGATATTGCCTGGCCTCCGGATTCTCCTGTGCGAGGTCAGGAAGATTATAGATCCAACCATTTTCAAGCTCATCCTGATTCTCCCAGTTGGTTATTTCCTTTTGTTCATGGAACCAGTCCTGCTTGTCCGGATCATTCACCCAGGGATGATTGGGTCCGACATGATTGACAACAAAATCAAGGATGATTTTCATATCACGCTTATGGGCTTCTTTTACAAGCTTTTTAAACGTCTCGATAGATCCGAAGTTTTCTTCCGTTTTGTAAAAATCATTGATCCAGTAGCCATGATAGCCGCCTGCTTCATTTTCGAAAATCGGCGTCAGCCAGATGGCTGTAAAGCCCATATCCTTCAGATAATCTAGCTGGTCAATGATACCCTGGAAGTCCCCTCCGTGATAGGCTTTCGGGTCACTTGCGTTTGTTTCCAGGTCATTGCTGAAATCGCCGTTGTTAAAACGGTCGACCATTAGAAAATAAATTGTTTCATCCTGCCATTTACGCTCTTCTTTTTCAACTGCTCCTACCGGTAGGGCGCAAAAAAGAAGAAACGGAATTAAGATGAGAGCCATGACTCCTTTTTTCATCTCCGCTCCTCCTTAAATATCAAGCTGAGCTGCCATAAGGAAACACCCCTTTAAGCAGCCCAGCCCTAAAGTCACTAACCCTTTAAGATTAGCCTTTTGTGCCCCCGGCAGTCAAACCTGAAACGAAATATTTCTGGAAGGATAAGAATAAAATTGAAATCGGGATTGCAATCAGGACAGATCCGGCAGCGAACGTTGTGAATTCGGCTCCATACTGTCTTGATACAAGCTCATACAATCCAACGGCAAGTGTATATTTTTCAGGTGTTCTTAGCATGACCTTTGCCAGGATGAAGTCCGTAAACGGAGCAATAAACGTAAAGAGCGCAACGACTGCAACAATCGGTTTCGCAAGCGGCATGATGATCTGCCAGAAAATCCTGAAGTGGCCTGCTCCATCCATCCTTGCACTTTCATCCAGCTCTTTAGGGATGCTGTCGAGATATCCTTTCATCAGCCAAGTGTTCATTGGAATGGCCCCGCCTACATAAATGAGGATGAGCCCGATATGGGTATCCAGCAGGTTTGTTACCTGTGCAAGGACGAAGATCGCAATCAATGCTGCAAAGTTAGGCACCATCTGAAGAATCAGGAACGTGGTAAGTCCATTTTTCCTGCCGACAAAGCGGTACCGTGAAAAAGAGTAAGCCATCAAGCTGATGGTAATGACAGATGCCAGCATGGTGATCACGCAGATTTTCAACGTGTTCCAATACCAGATCAGATAATTGCTCTCTTCCGGGTTGAATATTGTCTTATAATGGGCAAATGTCGCGTTTTTCGGGATGAGTGATGAATTGGTCAAGCTTGTTCCCGGCGTCAGTGATGCTCCAATGGCCCACAGAATCGGATAAATGATGATGACCGCCATAAAAAGAATGACAAGATAGGTCAGTGACAGCCTGATGAATTTCTCTTTTTTTGTAGTCATATCACATCATATCCTCCTCTTTGAAAGCTTTTGTCCTTCTGAACTGCCATAATGCCACGGAAATGACTATCGCAGATAGAATCATCGTGATGGCTGCAGCCATTCCGTACTCAGACTTCGTGACAGTCAGATTATAGATCCACGAAATCAGGATATCGGTGCCGCCTGCATTTTGATCTGAGATAGCAGGGCCGCCCATATTGAATAGATAGATAATATTGAAGTTATTAAAGTTAAAGGTATATTGCGTAATCAGGATTGGTGCGATGGACAGCATGATCAGCGGGAACGTAATATTCTTGAACTTCTGCCAAATCGTCGCTCCATCGACTGTTGCCGCTTCATAAAGCTCATCCGGTATCGCCTGCAGCACACCTGTGACCATCGCAAAAATGAACGGGAATCCAAGCCAGGTCTGGATCATGATGAGAGCGATCCTTGTCCACAGGGCCTCTGTCATCCAAGGGATCGGACCGATTCCAATGAAATCCAGGACTACGTTATTGATGGCACCGAACGTTTCATTGAACAGGCCGGAAAAAATCAGGATGGATACAAATGCCGGTACGGCCCATGGCAGGATCAGGATTGTCCTGATGATCGCTTTTCCTTTTAGATCCTTCTGGTTGACAAGTACTGCCAGGAAGACCCCAAGGGCGATCTGGAATGTTGTCGCACCGAACGTCCAGATGATCGTCCAGGCAAACACGTTTACGAAAGTATCACGCCAGATATCCAATGTGACCAGTTTGGCGAAGTTGTCTAATGCCACCCAGTCCATCAGCTTCGCTGGCCACTGATGATACAGGTTGTAGTTTGTGAACGAAAGCAAAAGCACGAACACAATCGGCAGGATGACCACGAAAACCAGCAGGAAGAATCCCGGAGTGATCATCAAGTATGGGAATCCGGAATCTATCAATGTATGATATTGCTCTTTTATCGAGCTCAGGTGCTTGCCCAAGTCCCGTTTCTTTCCATTTTTATAGGCATCGCGAATGTTGATGAACATAAATCCTGCCGCGAATAGAAGAAGGATGACGGAAATGATTCCGTATACCAGGAGGAAGATGGAATTATCCCTCGGCAGCTTTTCTCCGAGAGTGACAAGTCCCCAAAGGCCAATATTGAGGAAGTCTTTAAAAGCAACGATGAATGATAGTGTTAGAATTAAAAAGGCGATGCCTTTGACAAATTGTTTATTATACATTTGGCCAAGTCCCGGGATGATGGACAGGCCTGCAGCAATTTTCCGATGGTTTGAACGGTATGCTTCTTCCATTGAAAGGATGCCCCTTTCTATCTGATTCCCATAAAGGGCGATTTTTTTATTGATTTTTTTTGCGGCACTATTGTCTTCTGAAAGAGCCGAAGCTATGCCTGTTGGAATCTATTAAAATCCTGCTCTCTTTGACGCTTAATAAAATGGGAGGCAGTACTCCACCAAGGAGTACCGCCTTTTCCCTTTATTGCTATAGATCAGTTTCCGCTGTGGTTCGCTTCGATCTGCTGTTCAATAGTCTTCACAGCATTATCAAGCGCTTTTTTGGATTCTGATTTACCGGTAATGATTGTTTCTACCGCTTTTTTCATAGGATCCCAAACTTCAGCCATTTCCGGTACACTTGGCATTGGAACAGCATACTGTGACTGCGCCATTACTGCTGCAGCACCTTCGTTATTCTTAACGAACTCAGGATCTTCCATCAATGATTTCAATGGCGGGATCTCGCCAGTCAGCTCAAAACGCTTCTTGGCATTTTCTTCGTTTGTAATGAACTCAACGAATTTCTGGGCCCATTCCTGGTTTTTGCTGAAGTTAGTAACAAACCATCCTTTAACACCCATGAATGTCTTGACAGGCTCGCCATTTGGAAGCTTCGGCAGAGCGGCTACACCATAATCGATGCCTGCATCTTTATAATCCTGGAACGCCCATGGGCCGTTTTGGACTGCAATGGCTTTTCCTTCTTTAAAGAGGCCGTTCATATTATCGTTTGATTTTTCTCCGATGATTCCTTTAGGGAATAATCCTTCTGCGTACCACTTTTTGATATAATCTGCTGCTTCTACAGAAGCATCGTTATTCAGGCCGATATCAGTCACGTCCACTTTGCTGTCTTTCTCGCCGAATACATATCCGCCGAACCCGGAGAATACGCCGTGTGCATGATAGAAGTCATCCCAGATTGCAAGGAATCCGTAGTTTCCGTCTTTTGTTACTTCCTGAGATTTAGTATAGAGATCTTCCAGGTTTTCCGGAACTTCAGGAAGCAATGCTTTGTTGTAAATGAAAACCGGTGTTTCAGTAGCTTTCGGAAGTCCGTAAAGCTTGCCTTCATATTTCAGGGCTTCTACTGAAGAGCTTGTAAATTGGTCAAGGATCTCGTCGCTTACTTCAAGTTCCTTAATATACCCTTTTACCATCGCAGGGCCAGTGCCGTCATGAGACATTGTGATAACATCCGGCGCATTGGCTGTGTTGCCATCCAGGGCAAGGTTTTCCTGCATCTTTGTTATATTCAATTCTTTGAATTCAATTTTGATGCCGTGTTCTGCTTCAAACTTGTCTGCCGCATCTTTAAGAGCGACTCCTTTATCTGTATCTTCCCAGACAATCAGCTTTTCAGGTTTGTCTGAGCCGCCTTCTGTTTTTTCTCCTGCAGTGCCTGTTTCTTCATCTTTAGGACCGCAAGCAGCCAGCACTCCAAAAACCAGGACAATCATCATAAATAATGATAAAGCCTTCTTCATTTTGACCCCTCCAAAGAAATTATATTTTTCTAGTACAACCGTTTGCACAAATCGCTGCATAAAAGACAACTGAAAGCGTTATCAGGCCATTCAAAAAAAATAACCGCTGAAGACCTTCGGGACAGCCGCCTGTGAAAACGATTGCACAAACTTTAACTTTATTATACTTGCTATTTTCATTTTGACAACCCCCTTTTTTAACATTATCGCTAAAAAGTTTATATCTGATATAAGAGCTCCAGCTTGAATGAAAGCCTGTTCTTTGATAAATTTTAAAAAAGTCAACTTGCGATGCAATCGATTGCACAAGAGAGGGGAAAATTTATGCTGGAAAGGTCGTCAATATTTCACCAGCCTGCTGACAGCTTTGCGTATGCCTATAGCGAAAACATACTCCATATCAGGCTGAAAGCCAAGAAAGGCAATATCGAGGAAGCTGAACTTATTTACGGAGACCAATATGAATGGAATGAAGATGGCTGGGTAAGCCGCCGGATCCCGATGAAAAAAACGGGATCAGACCAATTATTTGATTACTGGCTGGCTGAGCCCGAGCCAGAGTTTAAAAGGACAAGATACGGCTTTTGCCTGAAGTCAGGAGACGAGCAGGCCGTTTATACAGAAAAAGGCTTTTTTGACTCCCTTCCTGAAGATCCCGGCAGCCTCTTCTGCTTCCCGTACCTGCATGCAAGCGAGGTTTTCAGGGCTCCGGAATGGGTGAAGGATACGGTATGGTACCAGATTTTCCCTGAAAGATTCGCTAATGGTGATGAATCTTTAAATCCACCGGATACAAAGCCGTGGAGAAGCGAGGAGCCCAAACCTGATAATTTCTTTGGCGGTGATTTCCAGGGAATCATTGACCATATAGATTATCTTGCCGGACTGGGTATTACCGGGATTTACTTCACACCCATATTCAAGGCATACTCCAATCATAAATATGATACAATAGATTATTATGAAATCGATCCCCAGTTCGGAGATAAAGAAACTTTCCGCGAACTTGTGAAGATTTGCCATGACAAAGGAATCAAAGTTATGCTCGATGCTGTCTTTAATCACAGCGGATATCAATTCCCCCCCTTCCAGGATCTTCTGGAGAACCAGGGGGATTCCCAATATAAAGATTGGTTCCATGCTGGAGAATTTCCGCTGGAAGGCGGAGAACGTCCAAACTATTCCACCTTTGCGTTTGTCGAGTCCATGCCAAAGCTCAATACGCAAAATCCGGAAACAAAGGAATACCTCCTGGAGGTCGGGCGCTATTGGGTCCGGGAATTCGATATCGATGGCTGGCGACTGGATGTTGCCAATGAAATCGATCATCAGTTCTGGCGCGAATTCCGTGCTGAAGTGAAGAGCATCAAACCGGATCTTTATATCCTCGGGGAAATCTGGCATGATAGCATGCCTTGGCTCAGGGGCGACCAGTTCGATGCTGTAATGAATTACCCATTCCTGACAAATGTTCATAATCTGTTTGCTAAAGAAGCAATCAGCCCCCGCCAATTTGCGGAGAATATGGTCTCTGTTATCCATATGTATCCTGATAATGTTAACGAGGCTGCTTTCAACCTGGCTGGAAGCCATGATACCCCGAGGGTTCTGACGGAGTGCGGGGGTTCGCTTGAAAAGGCAAAGCTGATATTCACATTTATGATGACCTATATCGGAACCCCTTGCATTTATTATGGAGATGAAGTGGGACTTTCCGGCGGCATGGACCCGGGATGCCGGGAATGCATGCCATGGGATGAAGAAGAATACAGTATGGAAATGTACGAACATACAAAGAAGCTTATCCAATTGCGCAAATCAGAGCCCCTGCTGGCAAATGAGGGAGTTCTGGAATTTCTTGAGCTTCCTGAGGAGAGTACAGTTGCTGCATTTGCCAGAAGTTCGGGTAACAGGAAGATTGTCATCCTCTTGAATGCTTCAAGTGAAGAAGCATCATTCTCCCTCCCTTTTCCTTTAAAAGGGAAAAAAATCACCGATCTGCTGACAGAGGAAGAATATGCGGCTGAAGCAGATTCCCTGTCTGCCGTATTGGAAGGCTACGGGGCTGCCATATTGTCCTTTGAGCTATAAAATTTCAAACCAACATTTATAAGGCTGGCACTTCTGCCAGCCCTTTCTTTGCGCATAATGACTTCCCGGGGGAGGCACTCTTTTATCTCAAAGAATCACACCGCATTGTTTAGGAGATATGTAAAATGAAACAACCGAAAAAGAACTTAACTTTATTTGCCCTCACCTGGCCTATTTTCATTGAAATACTGCTTCATATGCTGATGGGGAATGCTGATACGCTTATGCTGTCCCAGTATTCCGATAACTCTGTTGCTGCTGTAGGGGTTTCAAACCAAATTCTGTCACTCATCATCGTGATGTTTGGATTTGTAGCAACAGGCACCTCCATCCTGGTTGCCCAGAACCTGGGTGCAAAACAGCTTGGGAAAGCCGGTGAAATATCGGTGGTGTCCCTTGGGACCAACCTTTGCTTCGGCATACTGCTCAGTGCAGTCCTGATTATTTTTGGCAAGCCCATGCTGAAGCTGATGGATCTTCCCTCGGAACTGATGGATGAAGCAAATGTTTATCTTGTGATCGTCGGCGGCTTTTCCTTTGTCCAGGCACTCATCATGACCATTGGGGCCGTCATCAGAAGCTACGGATTTACAAGAGATGTTATGTATATAACCATCGGGATGAATATACTGAATGTCATCGGAAATTACCTTTTCATCTTCGGACCTTTTGGGATTCCTGTACTGGGCGTAGAGGGCGTGGCCATTTCTACTGCAGTCAGCAGAACGATCGGCCTTGCTGCTTCCATCCTGGTCCTGATTAAGCGTACGGAAGGAGAACTGCCCTTCAGGCTCCTTTTCCGCTTCCCGAAGGAACATCTGCGGAACCTCCTGCAAATCGGCATCCCTTCTGCTGGCGAACAGCTGTCTTATAACGCCTCTCAGATGGTCATCACCTATTTTGTGGCAATGATTGGGACAGAAGCTTTGACGGCAAAGGTTTATGCCCAGAATCTGATGATGTTCATTTTTCTATTCAGCCTCGCCATCAGCCAGGGAACCCAGATTATGATCGGGCACATGATCGGGGCAAGAGAATTTGCATCAGCCTATCAAAGGTGCATCAGAAGCTTGAAGCTCGCAATTGCGATTTCAGTGGGAGCAGCTGTCGTTTTCACCTTTTTCTCAGACTCATTGCTGGGAATCTTTACGGACAATCAGGATATCATCAAAGTTGGAAGCACGCTGATTCTTTTGACCATCATCCTTGAACCCGGCCGTTCCTTCAATCTGGTCGTCATCAGCTCGCTAAGGGCGGCTGGCGATGTAAAGTTCCCTGTCTATATGGGCATCCTGTCCATGTGGGGTGTGTCTGTCACCATTTCTTATATCGCCGGGATCCATTTTGGACTCGGGCTTATTGGGGTATGGATCGCCTTCATTGCAGATGAATGGCTGAGGGGCATCCTTATGCTTTGGCGTTGGCGCTCCAAAGTATGGATGGAAAAATCGTTCATCGGCAGGGCCGGCAAGGAGGAAGAAGCTGCCGGCTAAAGAGACAGCAAGGCCTGGCGGCAGCCAGGCCTTTCTTATATTGTAGCGAGGAGCCTTGCTTTTTCTTCCTTCGTCACATAATTTCTTGCTCCAAATGAGTTATATCCGTTCTTCCGGATTTTATTAAGGATGGCCCTGTAAAGGACGGCAGCACCCTTGACTGGTGTCCTGGAAGAAGGAGGATACAAGTGGATCGTTTCCAGCGCTTCTTCATAATATTGCTCGGCGATTTTCGCCAGCTCCTCGAACAGACCGAAAAAAGCGGCATTCAGCTGGCCTGACTGCAGTTCTTCCTCCTTATATCCGTGCTTCTCCATCAATGCTGCAGGAAGATAAACCCGATCTCTTTTGAGGTCATCTCCAATATCGCGAAGTATATTGGTAATCTGCATAGCCTGCCCCAGCTTAATGGCGCCATGCTTCAGCTGTCCCGCATTTTCAGGCGCAAGGACAGGAAGCAGCATCAGGCCGACCGTACTCGCCACATGATAGGAATAGTGAAGAAGTTCATCGACAGTATAATATCTTGATTTGTATAAATCCATCTTCTGACCTTCAATCATTTCAAAGAAAGGAGTGCTGTCCATGTCAAAGCTGACAAACACATCTCTGAGAGCCGTCCACAGCATAACATCTTGATGGGGCAGCCCGCCTTCGAGGAATACGGCAAATTCTTTTTCAAAAGCAGCCACCTCTTCCTCTGGACACGATCCTTCATCCACAATATCATCAACCCTGCGGCAAAAAGCATAAATGGCCCAGACAGCCCTTTTTTTCTCAGGCGGCAAGAAAGAAAAAGCCCGGTGAAATGTGGCTGAATTCTTTTTAATGACCTCTTCACAATATTGATAGGCCGCTGCAGCTTTATCCAACGATCGACACTCCTTCCGTTTGTGAATTCTTCTTATGCTCATGCTTTATATGGTCAGCCAGCATTTTTGCTCCCTGGAGGACAATAGGAATCCCCCCGCCAGGATGGACGCTCGCACCGACCGCATAGATGTTCTTTTCCTTGAAAGGCTTCAGCTGAGGGCGGAAGATACCTGACTGGAACAGGGAAGGAGCTATCCCAAAGCTTCCTCCTCCATACAGTCCCTCGCGGAGAGCATCCTCAGGAGTCCTGATCTTCATCCATTCTATATGTTCCCGCAGACCGGGGAAGCTATCCTTTTCAATCCGGCTGATGATCCTGTCGACATACTCATCCTTGCTGCTCCAGTCGATATGTTCTCCTGATGGAGCGGGTATGAGTACATAAAGGACGCTTTTCCCTTCAGGGGCAAGGGAATCATCGATCGCTGAAGGATAGAATGTATAATAAGAGGGATCATCCGGAAGCTGCTGCTGTTTGAAGATCTCCTCCATGCTTTTATTGAAATCACGGCCGATGAAAAACTGGTGGACCATCGCTTCTTCATAAACCTTCCCGATCCCGAAATATAGAAGCAGGCAGCCGGAGGAGGCTTTATAATTCTTCCTGCGGTCCAGCAGCTCTTTTTCCGCTACAGGAAAATCTCCGTTGAGGATAAAGGAGTCGTATTTTTCTTCCTCTCCATTGACGATGGCTCCCTTGGCCTCCCTGCCATCAGTGAGCAGCTTTTCAACACGGCTCCCAAGGCGGATTTCTATTCCCTTCTTCTTAAGCAGTTCTTCAAGCTTTCCAATCAGGCTGGCATAACCCCCTTTCACATAAAAAATGCCATGCTTGTGCTCACTATAAGACACAAGACTGTAGATGGCAGGGGTGCTCAGCGGATTGCCCCCGATATATAAGGTCTGGAGAGCATAGGCAATCCTCAGTCTTTCATCCTTGAAATAAGATGAAAGCTGTTTATCGACACTTTTGTGGGCGTTCATTCTCGCTAAAGAGGAAAGTGTCTCTTTATTCCAGAAGTCTCCCTTCTCCAAAAAAGGGCGTTCAAGAAACTGAGGCCTGCCCGTATGGAAACGATAGTCCATATCCTTCATAAACCTTTGAAACCCCGCGAGGCTTTCAGGGAATTTCCGGCTTATTTCCCGTTCCTGCTCGCCTATGTCAGCATGCTTGGTATAATCGGTTCCGTCCGGAAAAGTAATTTTATAGAGCGGATCCAGCCTTATCATTTCATACTGATCCCTCCCAAGCCCTGCTTCTGCCAGGATACTTTCAATCATATCAGGAAGCAGGACGATTGTTGGCCCCTGATCGATCCGGAAGCCGTCTTCCTCCATAAATGCAAGCCTTCCTCCAAGCTTATTTTCCTTTTCTAAGATGACGACTTCATGGCCATCGTCTGCCAGCAGCAGTGCAGATGTCATACCGCCGATCCCTCCGCCGATAACCGCCGTTTTCATAATGCTTCCTCCAGTCCCGGCAAGCTGCGGCCATCTTGTTCCGGCAATTCCAGCCCGTCTTTTTCCAGTATCATTTTTGCCGTAATCCTCGCCGACTCCAATATGGTCGGCAGCCCGCTGCCAGGGTGGGTCCCTCCGCCGACCAGCCATGTATTCCCCGCTTCCTCAAATCGGTTATGCGGCCTCAGCACCATCATTTGTGAAAGCTGATGCCCAAGATTAAAGGTCGCGCCTTTATAGACATGCAGATCTTCTTCCCAATTTTTAGGACTGATGATTTTTTCAAATTCGATATGATCCCTTAAGCCTTTAAAGCCGGTCTTCCTTTCTACAATATCCAGAACAAGATTCCTGAACTCTTCCTGCCTGCTGTCCCATTCAACGCCGCTGAAGTTATTCGGAACAGGTGCAAGGATATAAAGTGCTGATTTCCCTTCCGGCGCCAGTGTCGGATCTGTGGCAGATGGATTCTGGATATAGATGGAAGGGTCTCCGGACAAGCTGAGTGTTTTCGTAATTTCTTCTACATTCCTTTTGTAATCCCCGGCAAAGCAGATGGTGTGGTGCGGGAGGTCATACTGCTTATCGAGCCCGAGGTAAATCATGAACGTTGAACAGGAATATTTCTTTTTTTCGAGTTTGCGGGTTTTATATTTTTTCAGGCTTCCCTCATTCAGGATCGTGCTCATCGCTTTGGCAAAATCGGCATTGATGATGACTTCATCAGCAGGTACCTTCTCACCTGATTCCAGGATGATGCCCCTGCTGTCACGGCCTTCCATCCAAAGGCTCTTCACGCCCTTGCCGAGATGGATCCTGCCCCCGTGCTCCATGGTGACTTTTGCCATCGCTTCGGGCAGCTGGTTCAAGCCTCCGATCGGATGGTAGATCCCATACTCATGCTCCATAAAGGAAAGGATCGAAAAAGCGCCAGGGCATTCCCAGGGAGACATCCCGAGATATTTAGATTGGAAAGTAAAGGCGAGCCGAAGCGTTTCACTGTCAAAATAACGGGAAAGCACATCATACAGGCTCTTTCCAAGAGAAAGCTCAGGCAGCGCTTTAATGACCTTCCAGCTTAAATAATGCCGGTACCTGTCCATCCGTGATTGCAGGATGGGCATCAATGCTGACATTTTCCTCTCTGTATCTTCCATGAAACGGAGATAGCCGCTGCCGTTCCCTGGAAACTTTTCTTCTATTCTGCGGACCATTTCATTCCGGTCGCTTGTCATATGAATTCCAGTATCCTCAAAGACCAGTTCATACATCTCTTTTAATTCCTTAAGGTGCAGATAATCAGAGAGTCTTCGGCCGCTGGCTGCGAAAAGCTCTTCAGCAATATGGGGCATACTGAGAAAAGTAGGCCCGATGTCAAAAGTAAAACCGTTCTTCTTTATGCTCCCTGTCCTGCCCCCCAGATATGACTGCTTCTCATAGACATCCACCTCATATCCCCGGCTGGATAGGAGCATGGATGCAGCGAGCCCCCCGGGTCCGGCCCCGATGATTACGATTTTTTTAGCCATCTTCTGGCCTCCTTTTAAATTCCGATATTATACAATAGTTATACAAACATTATACAGAGATACTTTGAAACTGGCAATCTTTAAGGTATCAGGTCTCTTCGGATACAAAGAAAAGAACCTGCAAAAAGCAGGCTCCAGGGTCAATCAGCAATATTAATGTTGTATTCTTTAAACCATATTTCCATCTGGACAAGATGGGCAAGAAGCTGGGGCCCTGTCATCAGCTGGCCGAACCATGGCTCCTGGAAGGAATTCCCCTCTGTTTCGGTTATGTTCTTCAACTGTTCTGCATCAAAGAATTCATACAGGGCAGAGCTTCTGTCTGCCAGTATTTCGGAGAGCATGCCCTTTACAGCTTTCGTATACTCAGGATTATGGGTTTTCGGATACGGGCTCTTTTTGCGGTATAAAACCTCATCCGGAAGGATCCCTTCAAGAGCCTTGCGCAGGATTCCTTTTTCCCGGCCGCCGAGCATCTTCATCTCCCATGGGATATTCCATGCATATTCGACCAGCCTGTGGTCAGCAAACGGGACCCTTACCTCAAGGCTCGCTCCCATGCTCATCCTGTCTTTGCGGTCCAGCAGCGTCGTCATGAACCAGATCTTATTGAGGTAGAAAAGCTCCCTCCTTCTTGCCTCCTGAGCGGTTTCCCCTTCAAGCACAGGCGTCTCAGCAACGGTTTCCCTGTACTTGCTGTGCATATATTCTTCAAGCTGGAGCTTCTCCCTCCAATGCGGCTTCAGCAATTGCTGTCTTTCCCGGATCGAACGCATCCAAGGAAAGCCGCTGCGGTTCAAATCATCCTGGCGGTGAAACCAGGGATAGCCACCGAATATCTCATCAGCGCATTCACCTGAAAGACTTACGGTAAAATCCTGTTTGATTTTTTTACAGAACCACAGGAGAGAGGAATCGACATCAGCCATTCCCGGCAGATCCCTGACAAGGACAGCTTCCCTCAAATGTTCTGCCAGTTCGCATTGAGAGATAATGCTCGTGTGATGGATGGTCTGGAATTCTTCGGTCATCTTCCTGATAAAAGCTCCGTCAGAGTTAGGCTGGAATTCATTTGCCTTAAAGTGTTTATCATTATCTTCATAATCGATGGAATAGGTGTGCAGCGGCCCTTTTCCCTCTTCTTCATAGGCACGGGAAGCTACCGCAGTAATGGCACTCGAATCGACCCCGCCAGACAGGAAGGTGCATAACGGCACATCTGACACGAGCTGCCTTGTGACAGCATCTGTAAATAAATGCCTCACCTTTTCAGCTGTTTCCTCCAGATTGTCCGTATGCTCCGCACTTTTCACATTCCAATAGCGCCAGATTTTTTGCCCTTCCCTTGATAATGCCAGCGCATGGGCTGGCCTAAGCTCTTTTATTCCTCTAAAGACTCCGCTGCCAGGGGAACGGGACGGCCCGAGGCCGAATACTTCAGCCAGCCCTTCACGGTCAATCTCAGTACGCACTTCCGGATGGGCCAGGATCGCTTTAAGCTCAGAGCCGAAAATGATCCCCTTTGCAGTTTCTTTATAAAAAAGCGGTTTAACGCCCAGACGGTCTCTTGCAATAAACAGGCGATTTTCCTCCTCGTCCCATACGGCAAAGGCAAATATCCCATTCAAGTGCTCCAGGCAATTTTCTTTCCATTCTATATAAGCTGTCAGCAGAACTTCTGTATCAGAATGAGTGCTGAAAGAATATCCTTTTATAAGGAGTTCTTTTCGGATATCTTCTGTATTATAAAGCTCGCCATTATAGCAAATTGTATAAACGCTGCCTTTTGCCTGCCTGGACATCGGCTGTTTGCCGCCGGCAGGATCAACGACGGATAGCCGTTTATGGCCAAATCCCGCATGGATACCGGTCCATACGTTTGTGTCATCCGGCCCGCGCTTTGCAAGTGTTTCCGCCATTTTCCCGACTGCTGCAGCCTCTTTTCGCAAATCTCTGCTAAAATCAATCCAGCCCGTTATCCCACACATTCTTCATCATCCTTTCGTCAGCGGAAATCAGGTAACATCCTTTTGCATGATGCCATTGTATGCAGGGCCTAGGAAATGGTTAATTGTCCCGTAAGGATGATTATTCAAAAATAATAATGTCAGAAAATCTGACCATCTTATTGATTTAGGCAGAGATACAGAACCGCTTTAATAGAAAGTTAGGTTTGCCGCATTACGCTTGCCTCCTTTTTCATGAACTCCTATTATTATTTCTGCCCTTTGAGGGCTTCATGAACATTCTTAAGGATCCAATGTAAATATATAAACTATTCAAGTATACTGATTGGCTATTTTTTTACCTGTGATCTTAACATTCACCAGGACTCCTGCCAGTACGATAGTCAGCGATTTTCATTCTTTGGAAGAGCTTAAGGTTATAAATTCCTGACTTTATGTCTAAAAAGGATGTTGAAGGAATCATATGGAGGTACAAGATGAACAGACAGCAGCGAACCAAACTCTATGAGTTCCAAACCCGGGCATTCACGCTTGGCACAGTCGAATGCATCAACGAGCAGTGGGTTTTTTTCGATGAAGAAACAGAAGAAGCCTCAATATTGGATGAATTCCTCCATCAGGAAATAGAAGTATTGCGGTATAAGCGGTGGAAAAAAGGTGTCTTATTTGAAAATGGGCGAATCGGACTTGCGGATGAAGTGATTTCACTGAAAAACCAGGACAGCATCCGGATGAAAAAACACCTCACCTTCTCTCTCGAAAGATTGCTGGATGAAGTGAATGATGATGCCTTTTATCAATTTGTCACCACCTTGAATTCACTTCAATTCTCAATCTTCGACTGCATTTACTGCTATAACCACTTGAACTTCCTGAATGACAGCGAGCGGAAAAACGGAGTCAACTTCATTGTTTTTGATAACCAGGAATGTATCTGCAATGTCCAGCACCATTTCTGCTATTACGAAAAAAAGAGCGACCGGTTCGAATTCACACTCAACACAGGAAAAAGACTCGTTATTGAAAAGATTACTCCTTCTTAGAAATAAAGGCATGGATTTGAATAATCCATGCCTCTTCTATCTTCTCTTCCCTCATACATGTCTCTTCTCAATCAGCCTTATCCCAAGCCCCATGAGGATTACGCCCATCAATAGGAGAATCGCTACTGGATTAAGCATATCCAGGATTGAGTTGCCGGACACTACAGCTCCCTTCATCATCTCCATTCCATAAGTAATGGGTATGAAGCGCGAAATGCCGATAAGCAGCTCCGAGCTGACAATTTCAATCGGCCAGTACGCCCCCCCGAGCATAGCAAAGCTGACGCTGATCAAAGGAATGATGCTGTTGAACTGGCTCATTGTTTTTACGAGCCCCGTCAGGAAAATGGAAAGCGCGACAATGGAAAACAGATACGGAATCACAGCGATCAGCACCGTCCCGAACCTTCCATTAAAATCGATACCTGCACCGAATTTAAAGACAAGAAACACAAAAATTATTTGGATGTACCCAACTAAAAAGCTCCAAAGCAGATTCGCCATGTACATTTCCGCTTTAGACGTCGGTGATAAGATGAACCGGTCCCACAGTCCGGACTGCTTATCCCGAAGGATCTCGGCAACAGTAAAAGCCACCGTATAAATGGAAAAGAATAAAGTAAAGCCGAATAAAGACTGCAGCGGCTGGCTGTATTCAGCAGCATCTTTCTGATTGAAAGAGGATAGGCCAAGCTGAAAGGCCGGTTCTTTTTCCGCCTTCTGAAAGACCTTTTCAGCAGCTTCCGGATCGTCAGCAAGCTGGACAATCTGCTGTTCCTGCACTGATTTCATATAATAGCGTCCGATATACTGATTCAGCAGCTGCAGATTTTGCGAAGCCCCCGCATGGTAAATTACATAGGAATCCTGACCAAGCTCCAAGGCAGCCTCCGCGTTTCCTTCAGCCACTTTCTTCTTTGCCTCGTCTTCAGTCTGCAGGACGAACGAGAAAGTATCTCCATTGTTCAACTCTTCTATGATTTCCTCATTGCTTCCATCTGCCGAAGAATACATCGGAATCTCTATTTTCACAAATGCGGACTGCCCGGTAAGATAGGCAAACGCCATGCAGATGATCGTAGAGGCAATTAAAGCACCAGGATTCCTCAATGTCAGGAGGATCTTCCCCCATAGCATTCCAATCATGCCGCCTCCCCCTTTCTAGGCTGCAACAGCAGTGCAGCGAACAGCAGTATGGCAGAAAATACAGCAAGGGACCAGAGCTGGCCGGCCGTTTCTCCAAGCGGATAGCCCTGAAGGATTTTCATGTAAGCTGATATCCCCGCTCCCCCGGGCGAATAAGACCCAAGACTTTCAAAAATGCCGCCCAGCTGGGAAACAGGAAAAAAGCTCCCTCCCACAAAAGCAAATACAGGGACAAGAAAATTGCCAAACACCCGGCCGGCCCTTTCTGAACTGCTTCGATAGTTTACTGCAGAAAGCAGGCTGGCAAAACTTCCAATCATGATAGAAATGACGCCTGTAATGATCAGATAGTCCATGATATCAGGATAAGACACATCAAAAAAGAGTGCCGACAGGCCGAAAAGAATATTCAGCTGCAAAAAACAAACGATGGCCGCAGCAGAAAAGATGCCTGAAAAGAAAATAGAATTGGGAACATCCGCAAGAAGAATCCTGTTGTAAAGATGTTCTTCCTTCTGGGTATAAGCAAAGCTGGCTGCCGTGGTTGCCACGTAGAAGACAAACATCATACTCATTCCAATGGCATAATAGCTGACAGAGCTGACATCCTTTACTTTGCTGACAGATTCAATTGCGCCAAGTTCATGGATGCCAGCCTCCTTGATATCAACAGCTGAAATCCCAAGCGTCTGGATTCCCTGCCATAAGGAGATCTGCTCCTGGAAATTGGCCAGAAAATCACGTATTACCCCAGCCCTGAGTGCATCTGAATCATTCAGCTGCAATTCAAGCTCCGGAAGGTCACCTTCCTTCAACAGGCTGTGCCGGTAATAATCTGTGGTAAAGCCTGACGGAATCGTCAGCAGCGCGCTGTATTCCTCCTGGCGCTCTGAATCCAGCTCCTCTGAAATATAATCCACGCCGATGCTCCGGCTGAATTCTTCATCGCCGAAAACTTCCTCAATCAATATGGCAGCAGGGTTGAACATTTCCACTGCATTTACAGCTTCTTCCTTCGCTTCATCGGGCATAGGGAAATTCTTTATCATGGCGGCTGCTTCTGCGGCACCAGCTTCATAATCATCCTGGACCCATACTGCAAGCTTGATATCAAGATCCGGGATTTCATCGCTGTTCAGCGCTCCGAGCGCATTCCCCAGGATGCAGATCAATACAAACGGCATCAGAAGAAGGATGATCAGTTCACGCGGCTTGCGCCAAAAAAGCAGGAGATCCTTTTTGATCATTTGAAAAAGCATATCCTTCCCCCCTAATCCCTGAGCTGCCGTCCGGTCAGATGCAGGAATACATCTTCAAGGGTAGGCAGTTCTATATTGACAGCTGTTACAATTGTGCCGGTTTGCTCAGCTGAACGGAATATATCCTTCAGCAGATGGACCTGTTTAGGAACGATGATGGTCGCAGTCTGCTCTTGTACAGACAGCTGCCTGATTGCGGCATGGTCCTCCAGCAGGCGGATGAATTCCCCTCTCATCAGGTCAACCTTTATATTGATTGCCTGTTCAGCAGAGAGGATGCTTTTTATTTCATCCTTTGTCCCGGAAGCGATGATTTCCCCATGGTCCATGATGTAGATCCTGTCGCACAGATATTCCACCTCTTCCATGTAATGGCTCGTATACAGGACAGTCATATTCTTTTCCCTGTTGAGCCGCTTTACAGTATCAAGAATATAATTCCTGGACTGGGGATCGATGCCTACGGTAGGTTCATCCATAATGACCAATTCTGGTTCATGCAGGAGCGCAGCACCGATATTCAGGCGCCGTTTCATGCCTCCTGAAAATGTTTTTACCAAATCCTTTTCCCGGTCCTCAAGGCCGATCATTTCCAGTACTTCTTCTGTTTTTTGTTTTAGCCTCTGTTTGGGCAAACGGTGGATCCTCCCAAAGAATTCAAGGTTCTCCCTTGCCGTCAGTTCATTATAAAGAGCAATTTCCTGCGGGACGACCCCGAGGATATTCCTTAGTCCGGACGGCTTCTGGAGGATGCTTTCATTTTTGACCCTTACATCCCCGCTCGTTGGCGATGTAAGGGATGAAATCATCGATATGGTTGTTGATTTGCCCGCCCCATTCGGGCCAAGGAGCCCTACAGTTTCTCCTTTTTCCAGATATAAATTCACGCCATTCACTGCGGTTTTATTCTTAAATTTCTTTATAAGCTCTACAGCCTCCAGCATTCCATCTCCCCCTTATTACCTTCAATATACAGCTTCAATGGAAGGCCGCACTACTGTCTTCCGTCATTAAAACCAGCCTCCCGATGTGACCTCCGTCACTTTTCAAGGAGATTTCCGATAAACAGGCATGGAAAAGGGGCTATCCCTATAGCCCCTGGTTTTTTTCGCAATATATTGCAGAATGAGGCAAACTAGAGACTGGCCCGCCATCCCTGTCCATACTTGTTTTAGAAAACATCTGCCAATCTTAGAGAATATCATTCTTGACTGCAAAAATCGCAAGCTGTGTCCGGTCCCGCAGATCCAGCTTCTGCAGAATCTGGGTCAAATGATTTTTTACTGTTCCCACTGACAGATACAGCTCATTTGCTATTTCCTTATTAGTTTTTCCATGCCCGATTAGCCTGGCAATATCACGTTCCCTGGGAGTAAGCGGAACTTCTGCCTCTTCGTGGCATGAATGGTCCAGAAGCTTCGGCATAACTTTAGCCGCAACCTGTTCGTGGATGCTGATGCCGCCTTCCAGGCAGCTCCTGATTGATTGCAGCAGGCGGGGTCCGTCAGAGGTTTTCAGCAAAAACCCATTTGTTCCCTCCCTTAAAGTCTGCAGTGCATAATCTTCGTCATTGAAAGTAGTCAAAATCAGTATCTTTACGGCTGGCCACCTTTTTCTGATCATCCTGGTCGCTTCTATGCCATTCATGACGGGCATTTGGATGTCCATCAGGATAATGTCAGCTCCATGGGATTCCATCTTTTCTATCGCTTCCTGGCCGTTTTCCGCTTCACCGGCTACAGAAAAGGCACCATCCTGTTCAATGATCATCCTCAGCCCTTGCCTGACAATCACTTGATCTTCAACTATTAATATCCTATTCAATTTTTATCCCCCTTTACAGGAATGGACCCCATGATGACAAACTGGCTGCCATCACAATAGATCTGGACAGTGCCTCCTGCCACATGGACCCTTTCCCTGATGCTTTTAAGGCCAAAGCTTTCGTGAATGGGGCCTGGGCTATGAAAGGCATTCCTGATTTCAAAGGATACCCCCCCAACAGAGGAGACACCCAGAATGACATCAACTTCTCTAGATTCGCTGTATTTAAGGCAGTTCGTCAAAGCCTCCTGAATGATCCGATATAAAGCTATGCTATGTATATTAGGAAGGACAAGGCTTAAGACCCCTTGCTTTGTTGTAAAACGGATCCGCAGGCTGCTTTCGCTCTCCAGCTTCCTCACCAGCTGGATGATGGCAGGGATTCCTTCAATCGCCTCTGATTTAAGGGCCCGTACTGCCCGCCTTGTTTCCTCCAGGCATTCCTCCACTGAATGCTTCATTCTGGCAATGCTGGTGTTATGCTCCTTAAGCAGCATGCTCTGCATTTCCATTCCCAGCGCTGTCAGCTTATGTCCGACAGAATCATGGATATCACGTGCAATTCTTGTCCTTTCTTCTGCCCTTGCTGCCCCTTCATTCTTAAGAGCCACCCGTTTGGCCTTCCGGTATTCTTCAAGCACCTGATCAAAAAGCTCCCTTAGCTCCTCAAGTCTGCAGCGCGCCGAATTCAGCCCGATGCAGGCGGCATATCCCACGCTCAGTGCGGCAATGGCCAGCGTGACCGCTATGACGGAAGGCCTGAGGAAAATCATGGTGAAGGCCGCCAGTAAGGCTGTTCCGCCCAGAAGGCTGTAAAAAGCGGCCGGCCGGATCGACTGGGCTGCTTCGTACAAGTAAAAAATCGCGGCCAACAGCAGAAAAGGCCATGCAGACCTATCCAAGTAAATGGCAATCAGAGGGAGATTGAGCATCATCAAGGAATAAAGGATGAGCTTCCTTTCAGTGACTGCAAGCAGGAAATAAGCTGCGAAAGATAAGGAACAGCTGAAAAGATAAATGGGGCGGGCTGTGTTTTCAATGAAAAAGAACAGACCGGCCCAAATAGCCGCCATAATCAGGAATCGTATATAAAAAGGTATCATCCGGTCCTCCTTCAAACTCAAGTACTACAGCCTGGACGGCCGATCAGACAGCAGCACCATGTCCAAAAAGTTTTCAAAACCCGTCAGGATTTTTTCCGGCTGCTTCCTCATTTTCTCGCTTTTTTATAGCTTCGAGCACTTCTTTCTGGGACAAAACCGGATGGCTGCTATACTTTCCGAATGCCTGGACAGCATAAGTGATTACAATCAGCACAACAATAAGAATGATCAAGATCCATGCTCCTGACATACTTCTCCCCCCTATACGGATCCAGTTCTTTGAATAATCTAGGACAGATTCAAAGCAGCTTTTTTGCCAAGCTCTTCTTCAAACTGTTCAGCGCCAAGCGGCCTGTGTATAAAGAACCCCTGGGCAAAATGGCATTTCAAGTCCTTCAGCAGGCGCATTTGCTCTGCGGTCTCCACTCCCTCGGCAACCACCTTGACATGCAGGCCTAGCCCCATGGTGATGATTGCATTCACAATGGCAATATCAGGCGAGCCGGATCGAAGATTATCTATGAAAGATCGGTCAATCTTCAATGCATCTATAGGCAAATGCTTCAAATAGCTCAAAGAGGAATAGCCAGTCCCGAAATCGTCAATGGCAACCCTTATGCCGTTCCTCTGGAGCTCCTGTATCACAAGGATGCTGTTCTCCATATTCCGGAGCATTGAGCTTTCTGTCAGCTCCAGAACCAGAAACTGCGGTTCAAGCATTGTTTCCTTCAATACCTGAAGGACCTTATGCACAAAACCCGGCTGCTGGAACTGATGTACAGAAACATTAACAGACACAGTTAAGCTCCCGAGCCCCTTATTATGCCATTCTTTCGTCTGTCTGCAGGCGGTCTGCAGCACCCAATGGCCTATTTCATTAATCAGGCCGGTTTCTTCAGCCAGCGGGATAAAATCACCCGGAGATACCAGTCCAAGCTTCGGATGATTCCAGCGGATCAGCGCCTCGCTCCCATATATGGCACCAGTTTCGAGATTGGTCAGGGGCTGATAGCAGAGAAAGAACTCTTTCTTCTGCAGGGCTTTTCTCAGATAGCTCTCCAGTTCCAGCTTAAGCAGCGTCTGCTCATTCATCTCCGTCGAATAGTATGTAAGCCTGTTTCCCCCCTGATGTTTTGAACGGTTCATGGCAATATCGGCATTTTTCATCAATGTTTCTTTTTCATGTCCATCACCGGGATAGAGGCTGGCACCTATGCTCCCGGTTATAAAGAATTCCTGCTCCCCGTAATAGACTGGGGAGGAAATTGCCTGCAGAATATGATTGGACAGCTTCGTGACCCGGGAGGAGTCCGCCTCCTTCGCAAGGATAAGCGTAAATTTATCTCCGCTGAACCGGCCGAAAAAGGATCCGGGAGGGAGGATTGCTTCAATCCTTCCGGCTATCTGCCTGAGTATCTGGTCGCCGGCATAATGTCCCAGGCTGTCATTAATCAGTTTAAAGCGGTCTATATCCATAAAAAGAACAGCAAGCGGGCGCTTCTTCTTCTTTGCCTTCTGCAGCAGATCATCAAGTTCTTCCATGAACTTCAGGCGGTTTGGCAGCCCTGTATCTTTATCATAATAAGCAAGCTGGGTCATTTCCTGTTCAATTCTCTTCTGCTCGGTGATATTCCTTCCGATGCAGTATATGCCTGCAGGCTCACCCTCCACAGTAATTGGGATATTCTTCAGTTCATAAAGATTCCTGGCCCCATTTTTTGATTGTATCTCGAGGTTATAATACTGCTCTTTACCATTCACCGTCCGGTAGAAATGCCTCCTGACCCTGGCCACATCCCGGCTGTCGATGAACCTGAGCGCCGGTTTCCCGATCACCTCTTTTTCATTGAAACCGAAGTTGCGCTTAAAGGCTGGATTAATGCTTGTAAAATTGCCCTGCATATCTGTCGAATAGACAAAATCGGCGTTGTTGTCAAAAAGGGACCGGTAATATTGCTCCGAAACACTTAAACTATTATTCAGCATCTTTATATCATCCTTGGAAGCATGCATCAGATGGGTTAAAGCAGAGAGGGTACGGAAATGCTTAGGTTTGGCATATTCACCAAACCCTTTGCGGACCTTCGTCACATGCTGCACTCCTTCTCTGATGGAAAGGTATGTGAAGGCATGTCCCACCATCTTCGGAGGACCATCTTCCTTTGCGGCAATTTCTCCATATGTAAAAAGTCCTGATACAGGAGCAATTTCCTGTAACCACGACAGCTCCTTATGAGTAAAATCAAGGAGGAATCCTTTTCTTGCAAGGCATGCATAGACAAAAAAGGCTTCAGCAGGCTTCCTCGCCAAATTTCGCAGATCTTTAACAGATGCCTCGATAATTTCATCAATATTCTGATAAGCAAATGCAAGCTTTTGTCCTTCTTTTACAGGGCGATTTACTTCAACTGCCCCATTTCCCAAAACTTTTGTTATGAAAATGGAGGCCTTTTCTTCATCCCCCTCCAGCAGAAAGGGAAATTCAATCCCTGATGCCGGCAGGCCCCTGACGAGCTCTTCCCCAAGATATTGCTTCAGAATCTGCAGCGGTTTCTTATCATCAATGCTAAAAATCTGATTATGCCGGGCTTTTGTGACTTTAAAGCTTTTGCCGATTTCCTGCCACTTGTAATTGCTGCCCGCTTCAACGATAAGCCCTTCGTTCTGGAGCACAGCCGCGGAGACTCCCCTCCCTGACGTTTCTCCGCCGGCAAAGACAACAGTTTCAGCCATATTCCTGTGATTCCCTGCCGCTCCTCCTGCAACTGCTATATCAGGACGGATACTATATACACCATCAAGGACTGCCTGCATATCAAGGTCAAATCCAGCCGAAAAGAGGATCAAGGCTTTGGCATCATATGAGGCAAGCGCCGAGGCAATGCTTTTGCCCATTTCAAATGGATTCCTGTAATCCCCGCTTTTAAACAGTCCTGTTTTCACCTGGGTTTCCTTGAATAATGAGAAAGTGATGACCGTCTCTCCTTCAAGCATTTTCCCATTGTATATCTCACCCGCAGAAGTACAGCCGATCATGGCTGCAGAAGGCAGATGTTCCTTCATTGTTTCCTGTATCTCATAAATATCCCTGCAGTCTTCTGCACCTGAGAATACCTGCACAAGGACATTAGGATATTCACCAATTGCGTTTTCCTGTATATATTGAATCAGCCTGCTTTTATGTATATATCTACAGCTTAAAGTTAATATCATGATCTCCACCACAATTATGTTATTTTATCTATATGATAAAAATACCATATTTACCGTTAGATAACATTGCTATTATAGAAATATTGTATGAATAGATGTTTTCGCAGCATGTTAGAAGAGGAGCCGGAAGAGGAAAATACGGCAGGAGCGGTCTATACAGACCCAAACAAAAAAACTGCCGGAGCAGTTTTTTTGTTCTGTGCTTTTTATGCAAAAGGATGGAATCCAAGCGGCAGCCTCAGTCCGAGGTAGATAACCAGAATGGCAGCCACAACGAACTGGACCCATAGGATGGAAGTTTTCTTTCCTTTTGTAGTGCGGATGATGATCATTTCAATCATGGCAATCACCCATAAGCCAAGAAGTGCCTTCAGTACATACAGAAGATCGATATTGATCCCCGAAGTCAGCATCCAAATGCCCGTACCGATGATCAGCAGGTAAAAGAGCCTTAAGATCATCTGAACGACCTTTACACCTTTTGCTTTGCCGCTGTTATGCATTCCAAGCGCTGCGAAAAATAAGACAAGTGCTACAACCCAGGTAAAAATATGAGCGTGTGTCATTCACCAGGCCTCCTATTAAAAATTCGTTTAAATCATACCATATCTGCATGGAAAAGCCTAAGATAAACACAGCGCTTTAAAGAGCCGGCCATGATTTTGTGACATTTGTGTTAAAAAAATCATATTTTCCAGCTTAACCCTCTATCCTGTTGCGGAGCGTCCCTATTTTTTCCACGGTAACTTCCATTACATCTCCGGGGTTGAGAAAGCGCGGAGGCTTGAATCCCTTCCCTACCCCTGCGGGTGTGCCAGTAGCAATGATATCTCCCGGCTCAAGGGTCATTCCCTTTGATAGCTCGGAAATGATGACTTCAATTGGAAAAATGAAGTTTTCCGTATTGGAGCTTTGCCTTACCTCCCCATTGATCTTTGTCTCAATATCCAGCCTGCCTGGGTTTTCAATGGCAGATTTATGGACAATCCATGGACCCATCGGACAGGTGGAATCAAGGCTTTTTCCAATAAAAAATTGCTTATGCTTTGCCTGAAGATCCCTGGCCGTTACATCATTGATGATCGTGTAGCCGAAAACATGGCTGAGGGCTTCTTCCTCACTGATGCCCCGCCCAGCCTTTCCTATCACAACAGCCAGCTCGCCTTCATAATCCAGCTGCTCCGTCACTCCCGCATGCGAAAGCACTTCCTCTTCCGGACCCGAAACAGATGTCGGCGCCTTTGTGAAAACCATGATATGCTCAGGTATGTCATCCTTGCTTCCCATTTCAATGGCATGCTCAGCATAGTTTTTCCCCACGCATAATATGTTTTTGACGGGCTTCGGAATTGGGGCCAGCAGCTTCACTGATTCGAGCGGAAGCAGAAGCTCCTTCCCTGCTTCATTGCCTTTGGCCCAATTCAGGAGCTCACTTGCATTATGTACAAATTCTTCCCCCATGGAGACTGCCTCCAGGAGCGACTCAGGGATTCCCTTGATCCCGCCCCTTCTTTCTTCCGCCTTAGCGAGGGGAAGAATCAGATCAGTCCCTTCTTCCAGGACCCCGATAAAAACACCTCTTCCATCTTCAGCAGTTGCAAATCTCAACCTCATCACCTCTATCTTTTTATATTTCTAGTATAATACAAATTTTCTGAAAGCGCCTTGATGGAAAACTGCGGACAGAAAGAGACCTGCAGGGCTTTCCTGCAGGCACATTCCTAAGGCCGGGTAAGACTGAGAAGGTATTCCTCTGTTTCCTCCGGACTATGGAATATATATACTTCCTTCCCTTTCGCAGCGGAAAGTTTGGCAAGGATGGCCGGTGCATTATCCTTCTTATAGCGGGCAATCCACTTTAAAAACTGCCAGTCGAGCTGTTCCGGGCATCCCTCTGCCATATCCGGCCTTGTGCGGCCATGATTCATGACTCTTCGTTTCAGGGCTCCATACAAACAGCGGACTGTAGAATAGTTCAGAAAGAAGATAGAATCAGATGCTTCCATCCTCATGTCCATTGTTCCTCCATAGTTTCCATCAAGGATCCATTGCTCCTTCCGCATCAAACCTTTCTGAATCCGGATCCATTCCTCCCGCTCCGTCGGCACCCAGCCCTCGTGCCAGAAAAGGGAATCCAGATGGATCACTTCAATACCGGTCATTTCCCCAAGCCTTTTAGCGAAGGTTGATTTACCTGCCCCCGCAGAGCCGATGATGATGGCCTTTCTCATTTGCTTCTCCTGATCGGCGGCACTGACAGATAGGTGGCGCTTCTCCAGAGCCATTCAAACGGACCGTACTTGAACCTGGTAAGCCATAGCCTGCTTAGAAGGATTTGGAACAGATAGATCCCAACAGCAAGCAGCGTGCCGCCAGCCATAGAAATATCTCCATAAAAACCGAGGCCATAGCCGTAAAAAATCAAAGTACAGACAATCGATTGAAATAGATAATTGCTCAATGACATCCTCCCTACCCAAGTGAGCGGCATCAGCAGACGGCTGCCTTTTTCCGTATCAGCCAGCAGCGCAATCATAATTGCATAGGAGGCAGCAAGGAGCGGGCCCCCGAACAAATCCTGGAAATACTCTGTTGCCAGGTTGTCAGGACCCATATAAGGCACCAGTTTGATCAACAGTCCTGCGGCAAAGAACACCGCAAACATAATGGCTGCCCTCTTTTGGAAGTTCGCCAGCTTTTCCAGCAGCTTCAGCTTTGCCGCTCCGGCTCCGATCAGAAAAAGAGGCATAATCGACAGGAGCAGGATGATGAATGAAACCTCATTATTTACCATATACCAATCTGTGATCCTCTGTGATGTGATTTCCGCAAATGTCCCGTCCTTGTATACTTCACTCGATGAGACTGCTGATTCCAGGTCATATAAAGAAGTTTCGCTGTCCGGGACAAACAGGACTGTCACCAGCATCAGCAGGCCCATAAGCAGATTGGGCAGGATATACAACAGTATTCCCGTTATCAGAAGAGCCTTCCCGGACAACCGGAAGAATAATAGGGCTATCAGGCCGAATACCGCATAATTCACCAGTATATCTCCATGCCAGATGAGAAATGCGTGCAGAATGCCCGCTGCCAGAAGGACAAGGAATCTTCTTGACCCTATGGCCGCAAAGCTGTAGCCCCTGTCTATTGCCCTTTCCCTCAAAATGATCACCCCGTATCCGAACAAAAGGGAGAATAAAGGATAGAAGCTCGCTTGGGCAAAAATATCGATGAAAGCATATACTCCTTTATCAAGAGAGCTGTCCCACCATCGATGAGGATCCAGATACAAAAGCGGGGAGTGGAAGGACATCATGTTTACGAGGAAGATGCCAAGTATAGCAAAGCCCCTCATCATATCAAGTGAAGCAATCCGGTCTTTTTCTTGTACAGGCAATAATTTATCAGGCATACAAATCTCCTTTTCATAGTCTACCTATTAATAATAGATAGGCAGGCTAAGAAAGTCCACCAGGATTTGCCAAGCCAGCCTTTTTGCCATAAAAAAAGGCCACAGTCCGCGGCCCTTTCTCATGTTTGCTTTAGTTGACAAAACGCCCGCCTTTTCCGTCAGCCTTCCAGTATTCTTGACGGAGCCGGATTTTCTGTATTTTTCCGGATGCGGTCTTCGGAAGCTCCTTCACGAAGGTCACACCTGTTATAGCTTTAAAATGAGCCAGCCTTTCCCTGGTAAACAGGATGAAGTCTTCTGCGGCTATTTCTGCATCTTCCTTTTTCACAATGAAGGCATGCGGCGTTTCTCCCCATTTTTCATGAGGCACGGCAATGACAGCAGCCTCGAGTACAGCCGGATGGTCATAGAGCACCCCTTCCACCTCAATGGAAGAGATATTTTCCCCTCCGGAAATGATGATGTCCTTCTTTCGGTCTACAATATCTATATTGCCGTGAAGATCCACAGTGGCCATATCTCCTGTAAAAAGCCAGCCGCCGCGGATCGCTTCCATCGTCGCCTCTTCATTCTTCCAGTAGCCTTTCATGACTCCATTGCTTCTTGTGATCACTTCACCTATTTGCTTACCGTCATACCTGACAGCTTCTCCGTTCTCATCAACAACCTTCACTTCACAGCCAATCATGCTATAGCCGGCTTTTGCTTTCATTCGGTATTGTTCTTCCTCCGGCAGATTTGATAGATGGGACCGGATAGAAGAAATTGTGCTGAGCGGGGAAGATTCCGTCATTCCGTACACCTGGATGAATTCCCATCCCAATTCCCTTTCTGCCTTTGCAACAAATGCCGGCGGAGGTGCAGAACCGGCAATGACTACACGAACATCTCCTCCTGCCGGCAGCTTGCTGCTGCCATGATATTGCAGCAGCGAATTAAGAACCGTAGGCGCCATATGGAGGACTGTCCCATTGTGCTTCATCAGAGCCTGGAAGATGGTTTCAGGATCTGCCTTCCTCAGGCATACCTGGGATGCGCCGTTTGCAGTGTAATAGAAAGGCGACCCCCAGCCGTTGACATGGAACATAGGGAGCACATGAACAAGGACGTCCTTGTCGGTTACCCTGAGATGGTGCATCGTGCTTAAAGCATGAAGATAGTTATTCCGATGGGTGAGCATGACTCCCTTTGGATTTCCGGTCGTTCCGCTTGTATACAGCAGGCTGCAGACGTCATTCTCATCCAGCTGCACCCGGGGAAACCGGCCCTCTTGCTGCTCTTTGAGCCAATCATCATATCCCACTTCTGCCGTTTGGTCATTTTTATAATGGACAATAATTTTTTCAACTGTCTGGAGCTGTTCCTTGACCGGCAGGATAAGATGATAAAGATCCTGATCGGCAAACAGGACCTTCGCCCCGCTGTGGTTCAGTATGTAAAGATAATCCTCCGGCTTCAATCTGATATTAAGCGGGACCATGATGCCGCCTGTCTGGAAAACACCATAAAACCCTTCCAGCATCTCCACTGAATTCGGCGCAAGATAGGCAATCCTGTCGCCTTTTTCCACCCCAAGCCCCTTTAAGCCAAATGACAGCTTGTTCACCCGGCTGCCCAATTCTTGGTAGGTAAAGCTCCGTTCATCGGCAAAAATGGCTTCCTTATCAGCATACAGCGAAACGGCGCGGTCTAAGAATTGTGTGAGCAGCAATGGTACTTGCATAAGCAGCCTCCTTAAAAGTCTGAATTTACTGTCATTTTATCATATCTTACTTTTAATTACACAGCAGGATAGCTTCAGCACCATTATTTTGGGCTTTTTTATCACACTCCTGCCATAGGCACATACGATAGTACAGAAACCAATAGTCAAAGGATGTTTTAATATGCCGGCAATCGTAGGAGTCGCACAGGTAGTATCAATCGGAAGCAGTTCTGTCTTCCATATCGGGGATGTCTACAAAATCATGCCTCTTTCCAATGCCAAAACCTTTTCCGGCGCTGGCTCGTTCAATACCGGAGATGGTCTCAATGTCTATAACAGGCAGAGCACGACCAATACGTTTGACCAGGACGGGGTCGATCAGGGCAATTATTTCAATGCTTGACATAGGGTGATACTATGAATTTCTATATACAGCAAACAATACAGATTAACAACATTCGTATAGGCGGATTGACTAACTCATCAGTCTTCCAGATTGGAAGTGCAGGAATCATTAAGCCTGCTTCCTTTTTGTATAATACCGGGGGATTCTTGGAGCCTGCACCCCAGGCATCGTCTCCAGGGGGAACGCCAATCGAAGCGCCGGCAGTTCCTCTCACGCCGAGTGCCCCCGCTTATGCCAGGTAACGTCCAGGAAAACTATACAAGAAAAGGGGTGGCCGCTTGAATCAGGATTTTTACACGTATATGCAGAAACTCCATCAGTTTGTCCAGTATCAGGACAGCAGGATCAAAAAGCTGGAGAAATTGGCCGGCGAACTGCAGCAGCAGCTGATTGCACTCAAAGACCGCCCGCCGATACAGGTTGATACCATTGAATACAAATTCGACCAGCTGAAGGTTGAAACCTTGGAAGGGACACTGAATATCGGATTGAATCCGTCGGAGCTCCAGGGAATAGAAGACTTTGCCGTTAAAGGCAGCAATGTCTCTGTTCCGGCCAACCCGCAGGGGCAGATGCAAAGAATCGTGGAAATTGAGGAAGATATCGAAGCTTTCCTTGAGAAAGATCTGCCGCAAGTCTTTGCAGAAGCAGCCGCTGCTCTGGATATGGAGGCGGACTCTTCCTATCTTTCTTTCATAAAAGAAGATGTTAAAAAACAGCTGCCCAGCAGGGTTGATTACTATGTGAAGCAGGCTCAAAATAATCAGCAGATGGCAAGGAATCCCGAAGGCTGGTGGAAAGAGGCAGCTTCCCTGATAAAAGGGGAGATCCGCAACGGAGTGAAAGCCTTCCTTGGGAATCTGCCCGAAAATATGAAAGGGATGAAGAAAGAATGAACTTCGAGGTTTATAACAGAGACTTGAATGTAGGCAGCATCCGCGTACTCGGTGTATCAAGCTCCTCTCTGCTCATGGTCGGGGACACCCAGACCATCCAGCTTGCCTCAACCTTTGATACTCCGGCGGAATCCCTTATAATAGGACCCTTCGTGCCGCTGACTCCGGAGTGATGACATGCTTCAGAGAACAGCAATAGTCAATAAACTGAATGTGGATACCGTCTCTTTTTCCTCCATCTTGCAGGTGGGAGATTCTGAGTTTATACAGGCGTTTTCAAGAGCGCTTGCCGTACAGCGCCAAGCTGAGGTCTTTTTCGCAAATGAGGGAAGGTACAGTGATTATTCTATCTTTACAGAGCCCCTTCCCCTTCCAGCCCTTGAAGATCCCCTTCAAATGTATGTACATCAGGGCAAACCAGCCATTAAAGTGGATTCTATAGATATTATCGGTATATCAGCTTCATCACTGGTTCATATCGGAAACAGCGGCCATGTTTCTATGGAGTCGCGCGTCAAGCATATCCGCCAGCTCCTGCCTCTTCAGGAAACCTGACCGAAGGGGCGGAGAAGCAATGCCAGAAAAAAGGAAGTGGTACAATGCCTGCAATCATCGGACCTGTGCAGATTGTCAACGTTGGAGGGGGAATTGTGCAATTCGGGGATGCCCTGTACATCTCCCCAAAAAATAACTCCAAATCAACGAGCGGCCAGGGCGCCTTCAATACGGGCGGATTCATCATCACAAATAACGGCCTCAATGCCAGCAATGTACTTGACACCAATCTGATAGATCAGCCAAACGTCGGGAATAACTAAGGGCTTCCGTTCCTTCCGGCGTCATAACAGCAGCCTTTGCAATCTCAATTTTTTCTTGCATTCGATTTTTTAGCCTTCGTCAGCTTTGATGAAGGCTGTTTTTTAATCCACTTCAGATACTTGGCTATCTGGGGATCATCCTTCAAAAGTTCGATCGTATTCAGCCTCACTGCCAATTCAGAATTCGGGTATAAAGCATGGATCTGCTTATGACACGGAATGCATAGATTGGCCGTCGGCAGGAATGTTCCGCCGAACTCCTTCGGTGTTAGATGATGGACCGTCACTGCGACAGGCTTACGTCCGCAGAGCTCGCATATACCCTCTGCATGGCTTTTTTTCCCCATGTGGTCAGCTCCTTCCCCAACTTCATCTTAATGAACAAAAAAGCAAAAGAGTCTCCCCTTTTGCTTTCCTATTATCCCTATTCCAGCTTTAAAATATGGCCTCCGTCAAAAAAGAATAGATACCTTTCATCAACAGGGTCCTTAGTAATAGCCTCATAAGCTTTTGCATACAGGCTTATCTGAACATCATACCGTCTTTTGAGGACCGGCATTGCCTCCTCAAATCCGCCCGTGTAGCGCCCATGGATGCTGTCAGACTTATAATCAAGCAGGACTGTACCGTGCTCATCCTCGAAAATGCAGTCAATGATCCCCTGGACAAGCACCGGTTCTTCTGTGCCCTTCCAGTCCGGGTAGGCGGTTCTTGCCGGCAATGCCAGGTTGAAAGGAACCTCCCGCTGGATCCTTGCAGCCTTTCTCATCCTCTGGCCAAGAGGCGATTGGAAGAATCCCGCGATGAGGGCCGGGTCTATCACCTGGACTTGCTCATCCGTGAGAAGCTCCCGATCTTTCATCTCCGCCAGTTGTCTCTCAATGGACTCTTCTGTCACCGGATTGGAAAGGTCTGCATGCTGCATGACCATATGCATCGCCGTGCCCCTTTCGGCAGGTGTCATTGATTTCTCCTGCATGAACCTTGGCCGGTTCAGGATCGGCTTTTTCAGATTCCTGACGAGATCGCTGCCGCTCTCTTCATCCTTCACTTCACTCTGCCGCTTCATTTCTGAGACAGATTGCTTTGACTTATGGGAAGCTGCGGAAGGGTAGCTGTACTGCCAGGAAAGTGAATTCTTTATTTTTTCTTTAAAAGGGGACTCAGCCGGGACCGGTTTGCCTTCATATACGCTGTCAATCCACTGCTCCCCGGCTTCATCACTGTCCTCATCCTGAGCAGGAGTGACGGCTGCCTGCCTGACCTCAACGCTCCAGGATGAAGGATGTAAAGCGATTTCTCCCTGGCTTCCTGCTGCGGCATCCTCCTGCCCGCTTCTCAGTGGCTCCCCGTCCCGGTGGCGGATAAGTGCGGAGCCGATCCAATCAAGATAGCTGGAAGCAGCCGCCCGGTCATATTCATCCAGCAGCCAGCTGTCTTTTTTGGCACCCTGCTGCCAGCCGGCCAGTTTTTTGTCCGCATTTTTCACGCTTGCCACAAGAAAAAGATGTTCTTTGGCACGAGTCAGTGCTACATACAGAACGCGCATTTCCTCTGCCAGCATTTCCATCTTCTTTTTCCTTTTAAAAGCAAGCTGTGGCAGGGATGGATAGGAAATCCGCTTCTCCGGATTCACATATTTGGCCGCAAATCCGTATTCCTTATCAAGCAGATAGGTTTTTTTCAAATCCATCGTATTGAACTGCCTTGCCAGGCCTGCAGCAAAGACGACAGGAAATTCAAGCCCCTTGCTGCTGTGGATGGTCATCATCCTCACCACATCCTCCTGTTCGCCGAGTGCGCGCGCTGCACCAAGGTCATCGCCCCGTTCCCTCATCCGTTCAATGAAACGCAGGAAGCGGAAAAGGCCCCTGAAGGAAGTTTCCTCATATTGGCGTGCCCGGTCATACAGTGCCCGGAGATTAGCCTGTCTTTGCTTGCCGCCGGGCATCCCTCCGGCAAAGTCATAGAAATGCGTGTCCCGGTACAGCTGCCAGATCAATTCAGAAAGACCGCCTTTCCTCGCCATCGATCTCCATTCCGCAATATCCAGGAAAAACGGCTTTACTTTATCATACAGATCCCCGCTTTTCTTTGTTTCACAGAATGCCTTCATCGCTTCATAGTAGGAACCCTTTTTATCGGCGATGCGGATCTGGGCAAGCTCTTCTTCGTTAAGGCCGACTATCGGAGACCGCAAAACAGAGGCAAGCGGGATATCCTGATGCGGATTGTCTATCACTTTTAAAAGGCTCATCATAATGGTGATCTCGGTAGCTTCAAAATAGCCTGAAGACAGATTTGCATAAATCGGAATTCCCTGCTTTTTGAATTCCTCCATAATCTGCGGAGCCCATGTCATCGACCTTAGAAGGATGACAATATCGCGGTACATTAAAGGACGATATGCTCCCGATTTCGGTTCATACACTTTTTTCCCGGATGACAGCATTTCTTTGATTTTCTCAGCCATCAGCCTTGCTTCATGCTGTGATTGCTCGAGATCCTCAAGGTCATACCCTGCATCCGTTTCATCTGCTTCCCCGCTTTCGGCCTTCTCCTGTCCGTCCAGGTCGATCAGATGAAGCTCAACAGGATACGGAAGGTCTTCAGGATACGAAGCTCCCTTTACAAGCTCGGCAGCCTGGTCATAATCGATTTCCCCTACTTTTTTTCCCATCACCTGTTTGAAAAGGAAGTTGGTCCCGTCAAGCACTTCCTTTCTGCTGCGGAAGTTTCTTGCAAGGTCGATCTTTAATCCTGTTTTCTCTCCGTCCACAGTAAAGCGAGTATATTTGCCGAGGAACAGATTGGGTTCTGCCAGCCTGAACCGGTAAATGGATTGCTTCACGTCTCCAACCATAAACAGATTGCCAGTCTCTTCCCCCTCCTTCGTCACGAGCTGCAGGATTGCTTCCTGGACCATGTTGGTGTCCTGGTATTCATCAACAAGCACTTCCCTGAAATGGTCCCGGTAAGTAAGAGCTGGCTCTGAAGGCAGGATGGCTCCCTCCTTCCTTGCAGAAGGATCAGAAAGGATTTCCAGGCAAAAATGCTCCAGATCAGCAAAGTCAACAAGTCCCTTCTCACTTTTCACACTGTTGAATTTCTCTGAAAAGGACCGGACGAGCCGGACGAGTACATCGATATGCGGCTTCATCTCCCCAATATCCCGGATGAAGCTTTCCGGCCTGCGCGAAAAGAATTCCGCCTGCAGATCCTGGATCATTTTCTTTGCCTTATCTCTATACTTTTGGGCCTGCTTGACCAGATCGGGATCATATTCATCGCCTTTGCAATTTTTCGCACGGCCAAAGCTCCAAAGCTGCATGGCTTCATTTAAACTGGACCAGGAATCATTGTTTGCGGCAATCAAGGTCTCAACTGCCCTGATATCGTCCATATAATTCTCTGCCCTTGGAGCAGGCCCGCCAGGCGTTTTGGCAAGCTCAAGCGCATTTTCCAGCAGCTGCCTTGCTCCCTCAAGCTGCAGTCCGATATCAAACAAGACGCTTGACATGAACGGAAGCTCTTCCAGTTTTGCATCACTGCTGACTTCGTACATGTCCGAGATTTTATCGAGATATTGATCTGGTGCCGGATTGGACCGTGCAAAATCGTACAGTTCCCTGATGATATCCTGGAGGGCTGTGTCACTCCTGTCGCTCGTGAAAGCATCGACCAGCCGGTAAAAGTCTTCATTGTTTTCCTTGCCGTATTCTTCTTCGAACAGTTCTTCAAGGACTTCATCCCTGAGGAGCTGCCCCTCTGTCTCATCGGCAATGCGGAAGCCGGGATCGATATCGATCAGATAATAATATTTCCGGATCACTTCAAGGCAGAATGAATGAAGAGTGGAAATCGAAGCCCTGCTCAGCAGGCTGAGCTGCTTGCGCAAATGCGCAGACTGCGGATCCCTGTTTATCGCCTTCTCAAGTGCCTCCCCGATCCTGTGCCTCATCTCTGCGGCAGACGCATTCGTAAAGGTCACGACGAGGAGCTCATCCACATTGACCGGCTCTTCCCTGGATACGATCTTATTGATGATCCTTTCAACCAGCACTGCCGTTTTTCCGGAGCCTGCAGCTGCAGCCACAAGGATATCCTGGCCCGAAGCCATGATTGCCTTCCACTGGTCATCTGTCCAGGCTGCCCCCTCCGGCTTTGGAGGAATAATAGCTTTAGCCATTCTCTCCCGCCTCCTTTCGTATCTTATCCATCAGTTCTTCATTTGACTTAGGGGAAAGCACCCTGTACTCATTCGATTCAACCGATTCATCAAACTGGCAGACTGACTTGAACGAACAGAATGTACAAGGCACCTTGTCCTTCATTTTATAAGGGGAAATATCTGCTGATCCGCTGATGATCGCGTCCCCGGTTTTTGTGTAGGTTCCCCGGACAAATTTCCGAAGGCTCTCGAAGTCGTCCCTTGTGGCTACCTTCGACCTTTTCGTGATGGTGCCGTCCTTTTTAAATCCAGCCGATATAATCGAGGAGTCGCCGGAATCAAGTGTCTGGTCCATGAGCCTTAAAACATTTTCATCGCCGAGAAGAAGGCCGTTCATTTTGAACTTCTTAAAGATCTCCTCTTCAATCTCATCGAGTGTGAGAAGCTTCGGAGAGTTCACAATCGGATTATGGACATGGAAGTACATGACTCCTGCAGGATCGGCCTTTTTCCCTGCTATATCCCCTGAGTGGGTGATGATGATGTCCAGGTAGGTAAGCATCTGCAGAGCAAGCCCATAGTAGACTTCACTGATATTCAGATCCCTTGCGCTGGATTTATAATCGATCACCCGAAGGTATACGCCATTTTCATTTTCCGCTTTATCAACCCGATCAATCCGGCCGACCAGCTCCATGTTCGTCCCATTCCTCAACTTAAAGGACAGAGGCGGAAGTTTATCCTTAGGGCCAAAGCCGAGCTCAAGGCCGACTGGGGAGAACCCGCTTGCCCTGCTGTGCTCGCTCAGTATATACGAAGCCCTGCTGATGATATTTTCGAGCTTACGCTTGATATAAAAGTGGCGGTTCGAGCTCAGCAGTATCTCATTCTGAAGCTTTGGCGCAAGCATCTCCACCGCTTCTTTGGCAAGCTTCTCGCATTCCTGCCTTGTCATGTCAGACCAGGACATCCTTTTATCCATGACGGTCTCAGCTATGAATTTCAACGCAGCATGGAACAGATCTCCGATATCCGGCGCTTCCAGGCGGAAGACCTTCCTGTCCCGGAGCTTCAGGCCATGCTGGGCAAAATGTGAAAATGGGCAGCTGTGGAAAAGCTCCATCCTTGATACACTTGCCTGGATCGTTTCCCCGTAAAGCTCCTTGGCAGCCTCTTCCGAAAGCCTGGCCGTTCTGTTTTCGTAATGCAGGCTGGAAAGTACTTTTCTGGCCGTGTCCCCGAGCCTTGGATGGGCATGATAATAATTGTAGACATCCCACCAGATTCCGCTGATTTTATAGCCTCTTTTATTCATCTGGAGCTGGGAAGCCAGATAAGAAAGACTCGTATCCTCGTTCATGGCGAATAATAGCTGCTCCTCCTCAGGAAGTTCGAACGGATCGGCCATCCACATCAGCTGCCCCGCCTCCGGGAACAGTTCGTTTGCCCGGCTGATATAAGGCGACGGCATCAGTGCCTTGCCCTCTTCATTGGCGAGCGGATAGCTGATGTACAGATGGGAGGAAGGTGTGGAAAAGGCGCGATAAGCCAGAAAATCCTCATCCAGGAGCCTGACCTTGCTGCCATGGGCAATTTTAAGCCCTGACTGCAGAAGCTTCTCCCGGTCAGCATCAGCAAGCACTCCTTCCTCAGTGAACTTGCCAGGCAGGACACCCTCATTCAGCCCGATGACAAACGCTGCCTTTATATCCGACAAACGAGATTTGTCCAGATCTGCTGCGAGCACCTGGTCCATAGCCGGCGGAACAAGAGAGAAGCGGAGAGATTCCATTCCTGAATCAAGGATTGAGGCAAACTGCTTCATGCTGATCTTCTCATCCCCGAGCATTTCTACAAACTGGTCCAGAAGCTCCATGACAGCATTCCAGGCCTGATCATGTTCCCTTGCCTTTACAAGATTCCCCTTATCTTCCTCTTCCAGCTTCCAGCGCTCCAGCTTCGTCGGTATATCCAATTCCTCCAAATAAAGATAGACAGCCTCGCACAGCCTTCTTCCGCTGTCGGCCTTCTTAAGCCTCCTGGAGAGCCGGAGTATCGGTGCAGCGATCAGGTCCCTCATTTGATTCAGCTCTTCTTCCCGCTCTTTTTCCAAGTCGGTCTGGACGATCTGCTCAAATTCAAGCCCCCTGATGCGGCGGTAATTCCAGCGGTCCTTTTTTGTCCACTTCTCGCCCTGGACACCATATGCCAGAACATAGTTTTCAAGCTTGTCCATTTTTTCCCTGATCACGCCAAGATCCGCCCGGGACGGAAACAGCAGTTCGGTTTTGACTGCGCGAAAAACAGGCTCATACCTCCAGTAGCCGGTAATGACCTCAAGTGATGAGCGGATAAGCTCAATAAGCGGATGGTTCATCATCGTCCGCTTTTGATCGATAAAAAACGGAATCCCGTAATCATCAAAGATGGTTTCAATGATGTCATGGTAAACTGATCCATTCCTCATTAAAAGGGCAATGTCTTTAAATCGGTATCCCTCTTCTGCTGCCAGTCTCTTAATCTCTCTGGCCGCACCTTCTATTTCTGCTCTCCTGTTCACTGCCTGTGCAATATGGACGTTTGCTTTTCCTGCAAAAGGCTCGGCAGGCCTGCTGCTGAAGGCTCTTTCCATATGGCGGAGCGAGTCATTGTCCCAGCGCTGCTGACCATTGAGAAGCACTTCCTGTTCCATCTCGGCCCCGGCCATCCCCGCAATCTCATAGACCGACTGGTATGATTCTGCCGACATCCTGAAAAGATGAAGATCTTCCGGGACTGCTGTTTTATATGGCCTGTCAAGCGTAAATGTCACCGTCACTCTTTTGCAGACTCTGATAAGCTGCTCGATGATCATATATTCCTGGGGCGTATAGCTGTAAAAGCCGTCGATATACACCTCGGCATTTTTCAGGTACTCCGACATCCCTGCTTTTTCAGTAAGAAGGCGGAAATAGTCTTCAGAATCTACGTACTTGCCAAGAAGGCCTTCTTCGAACTGCTTATAGATCAATTCCATATCATGCAGCTTGTCCTGAAGCCCCCTGCTGCCCCTTCGGGATTCAAGTTCTTCCCGTTTCCCTGCAAGAGCTCCCGGCTCAATGCAGTACCGTTTGAATTCTGTCAGCATCTGCTCCATTTGGCCGATAAAGCCGTTCTTGCCTGCCGCCCGCTGAAAGATTTTCAGTTCATCTTTTTTATCTTCAATTATTTTTCTGATGAGCATATTAACGCCGGTGCTGTTCAAATGATAGCGGCTGATCCCGCCTGTTTCCTGCAGCACCTTCCAGGCAAGCCTTGTAAATGACAAGACCTGTGTACGGATCATCCCGCCAAGCCCCGGGGTTGTGATGAGCTTATATTCCGAAAGAAACGTCATCTGCTCAGGCACCAGATAAACAACTGGATGGCCATTCGGCTCGATTTTCATTTTCTCCCTGATTTCTTCAAGGCAGAGCGAAGTCTTGCCGCTGCCGCTCCGGCCTAATATAAAACGTACAGACATCCGTGGTCCTCCCCTATTATCCATCTTCCGGATTCCGTTCGGCCGTGAAGGCTTTTCGGATACCCTTCATTCTGCTATTTAAGTGCGAAAAAGGCGCAGCTTGTTCTGCGCCTTTGGAAAAAACAACTCTATTTTTATACCAGACAGCATGGAAGCGGCTGTCCTTATTTATCTATTATTATACTATTTTTCCGTCACTGTTGCCAATGGGATACACCTGGATGGGAACAACTTTCCAGCACATCCCCGCGTGCATATATTGATAAAAACAAAAGAGACAAATCCATAAAGAAACGCAGGCTGTAGCGTAAGCATAAGAATCTTCAAGCCCCAAAAATTTCAAAAAAGGAGGGATAACTCACGCTATGAAACCAGGTTTGTCCGTCTCCGGAGCCCTGCTTGTCATTTCCGGGATACTGGTCGCTTCGAATATTTATACCCTCATTCCCATATACGGTGAAATGGCCGCCTCTCTCCATGCAGATGAAGGAGCAATCATCACAGCCGGAAGCCTTTTTTCCATCTTTTATGCCATGGGCCTTTTAACATTCGGCCCCCTGTCAGACAGGGCAGGCAGAAAGAAGGTCATTGTCTTTGGGATGCTCGCTTCTGCGCTTGCCACCTTTGCGGTCGGACTTTCCGGCAGTGAAGTCAGCCTTCACTTCCTCCGGTCACTTCAGGGATTTGTTCTCGGAAGTTTTGCACCTGTGGCTTTTGCCTATTCTTCCGACTTATTTTCGGGCCGCGGAAGAACGCTTCTGCTTGTGCTCATCAATACGGGCTTTCTCCTTGCAGGCATACTCGGCCAGCTGATCAGCTCTGTCCTTACCCTGCATTATGGCTGGCAATCTGTCTTTTTATTTTTTTCTGTATGCTATCTCGCGCTATTCATTTTGGCCTGGATTTTGCTGCCTGCGACAGGAAAGCCTGCAGTCCAGGGAAGCGTCTTTTCATCCTTTGCGGTCCTGCTGAAAAATACCAGGCTTCTGTCATGCTATGTGATTGCTTTTACTCTGCTGTTTTCGTTTGCAGCTTTCTATGACAGCCTTGCGCGGCAATTCAGCGGCACCTTCCAGGAACTGTTCCTTCTTAGGGCGGCAGGCATGGCAGGCGCCATTTTATCCCTTTTCACCGGCAAGTTAATTGAAACATTCGGGGTTTACCGCACACTAATAACCGGCCTTTGGCTTGGGATCCTGAGCATGTGCCTTCTTCTCACAGGGGCGGAAATGCTTGTTATTCTATCAGTCTCTTTCGTCGCCTCGATCTCTCTCTTGATTCCTTCGATCATCACATTGATTGGATCATTGGGCGGAGAGCGGCGCGCCAAAGCTTTATCACTCTACTCTTTCGTTCTCTTAACCGGGGCGAGCCTTGCCTCGCCAGCTGCCGCCATCCTGCCTTTTGCCGGGGTGCTCATTCTTCTGCTATGCTGTTTTGCAGTTGATTTGGTGATTGTTCATAGGCTTGAGAAGGCGGGGAGGGATTTGTAGGGGGAAGGGGTAAAGCAACCCCTCTTGCTTCTGTCCAAGAGTGACCGATATAATCGCCCTGTCGGTCATTCCTGCCCGCCGCAATTATCTTGTCAGCACAAAAAGCCCGGAATCTGTCATTCCGGACTTTTCTGCCTTTCTCTGCGGAGGAGTCCATAGAGGAACATATCATATCTTTGCCCGTTTCGTTCCATAAACTCACGGAAGGCTCCTTCTTTTTTAAAGCCGAATTTTTCATACAGCCTGATGGCCCGGCTGTTATAGGAAAACACGGTAAGCTGAAGGCGATGGAGATTCAGTTCATTGAAGCTATAGTCAATCAGACATTGAAGCGCTTCTCTTCCATATCCTTTCCCCCAGTGCTCTTCGCTGCCGATGCCCAGGCTGACCCAGGCAGTCTTATGCGTCCAAAGCACACCATTAACCTCAGCAAACCCGATTACCTTTTCAGTGTTTTTATGGATGACAGCAAATCGGAACGCATCACTGGTTTCCTCCAGCCATTGCTTTTTCAGGTCATCCTTCGTCCGCGGCTTTACAGGCACCGCATCAAGATGGCGCATAAAAAGCTCTCCTGTATGCCACTCCAATATGTTTTCCAGATCTTTTTCCGCAAAATAGCCTAGTCTGATATTTTCGCCTTCCAGCATTTTCTCTGTAATCATAAGGATCTCCCCAGTTGTTTCCAGCAGGCTTTCAGCCGCCGGGAGTACCCTTTTATTCGATAGGGATGCCGAATTATCCTTCTTTAGCAGCTGCCATTTCTGCCGCAGTCATTTTCAGCTGCTTTTTGTCGATCTTTCCCACATGGGTCTTTGGAAGTTTATCAAGAAAATAAATGAATTTAGGTACTTTATAAGCAGCGAGCTTTTGCCTGCAATAACCCTTTATCTCATCTTTGGTCATGGCAGCTGCTTCCTTCAGCACAATGAATGCCGTTACTGCTTCCCCCCATTTCCGGTCATCGATCCCAATGACAGATACTTCATCCACTTGCGGGCAGGAGCCCAGCCACTGCTCCACTTCGAGCGGATATACATTTTCCCCTCCGGTGATGATCATATCCTTCTTCCGTCCGACTATATAGAAAAATCCTTCATCATCGACTTTTGCGAGGTCACCGGTATAGAGCCAGCCATCTCTTACTGCGTCCTTTGTGGCCTCTTCATTATTCCAGTAGCAGGAAAAGACATGGCGCCCCTTTATCAAAACCTCTCCAACTTCTCCATTTCCTGCCTCGACGCCTGTTTCTGCCAGGATCTTCACCGTGTTGAACAGCATCGGCCTTCCGATGGATCCTTTTTTCAGCACAGCTTCCTGCGGGGAGATATAAAAATTATTCGGCCCGGCTTCCGTCATGCCGTAGCCCTCTTTGAAGTGCAATCCTTTCCTCCTGAATTCTTCATAAATTGAAAGCGGGCACGGAGCACCTCCTGAAAGAAATACCCTCATGGATTCAAACGAGCCTTCCTTAAATTCATCTGTATCTATCAGCATATGGTACATCGTAGGCACAAGCAGGATGATGGTGCACTGATATTCCCTGATATAACGGGCTGCATCAGACGGATTGTAATTCCCGGCGAGCACAACTTTGCCTCCGGCCAACAGCAAAGGCAGAGTAAGGGCGTTGATGCCCCCGGTATGGAACATCGGCAGATAAGTGATGGTCGTATCCTGGTTCGTAAGCCCCCAGCTGACTGCCGTATTGACGGCATTCCACAAGATCGCCCGGTGGGAAAGCACAGCTCCCTTCGGCTTCCCGGTCGTCCCCCCTGTATAAATCATGGCAAGGGGATCCTCCTCATCGACCTGCCATGGAGGAATGAATGGGCGGCCAGGCATCCTGAAGGGTGTTTCATCCAGGCAGACAGACTCATATTGATGCAGCTGCAGGCGTGATGCGAGTTCAATGAATGAATAATGATAGCCTATAATTACGGGTGTGCAGTCTGCCAGTATAGCCTGGATCTCTTCCGCCGCAAGCCTCCAGTTGACCGGCACGAAAATAGCCCCGATTTTTCCGCAGGCAAACAGAAAGTCCAGACAGCTTATATGATTAGGCGCAAGCAGCGCGATCCTGTCACCTTTTGCAGCTCCCCTTTCAAGCAGCCAGCCCGCCAAAGCCTCCGCCCTGCTGTTCAACTCTTTATATGTCCAGGATTTCCCCTGTTCAGCGTCAATAACTGCCACGGAGCCGGGCGACAGCCCCGCTCTATTGGTCAGCCAGTCGATTTCCCTCCACAATGCAATCTCTCCTTCATCTTTGATATGGAGAGTGTAAATAACATCAGTTGCAGAAGAGTTACACCTGGATGATTTTCCATACTCCGGAAATAATAAAGCTGAGTTATTAATCCGAGAAAAGAGGTGCGCCTTTGAAAAAGATGGATTCTCCGCCAGCCCTGCTTGTCCTGGACGTGCAAAAGGGCTTTGACGACCCTTATTGGGGGAAAAGAAACAATCCCGCCGCAGAACAAATCATCGGGCAGCTGCAGGATGAGTGGAGAAAAAGAGGCTGGAAGATCATTTACTCGCAGCATTTATCGGTTCAGCCGTCTTCTCCTTTATATCGTGATAATCCAGAGGGTGTGAGCTTTAAAGATGCCAATGCCCCGCTGCCGGATGAGAAGGTTTTTCAGAAAGAAGTGAATTCTGCATTCATCGGTACAAGCCTGGAGTCCTATTTAAGAGGCGAAAATATCCAGGATGTCTGTATAACTGGCTTATCGACGCAGCATTGCGTTTCAACCACTGCAAGGATGGCGGGCAATCTGGGCTTCACCACCTATCTTGTTTCCGATGCTTGTGCCGCGTTTGAGGCTAAAGGGATTGGAGGCACGGTTTATTCTCCTGAGCAGGTGCATGAGATTGAATTGGCGATGCTGAATAAGGAGTTTGCCCAGGTTGTGACTGCTGGGGAGCTGGCGGGGTTACTTGTTTAAAAAGCTATAGCTTATGAGGACAAGCAAAAAAGGGTTAGAAGAGTATATGAGGCTGCTATTTTCCGTTCCAGGCACTTCGCTTTCCGCGGGGCAGCGCTGAGCCTCCTTGTCGTGCCTCCTGCGGGGTCTCAGCCTTGCCGCTGCAATCACGCAGGAGTCTGCGTGCCTTGCACTCCAATCAACAGGGTTTTAAAACTTTTTTGGATATACAATGAGTTTACTAAAGAGCTATAGAGGTTAATAGCATTTTCTATCTCTATAAACTCCTGTGCACTTTAGAAAAAAAGAATAAATCATTTAAGTCCATGGTTTTCTTTGGTATGGGCTGTTGATTTCCGCTCCAGGCACTTCGCTTTCCGCGGGGCGACGCTGAGCCTCCTCACCGCTGCGCGTCTGCGGGGTCTCAGCCTTGCCGCTATTTCCCGCAGGAGTCTTCGTGCCTTCCACTCCAATCAACAGGGTTTTAAGACTTTTTTTGGCGAATAGAATTCATCTGAGAAAGACAGGGAAACTCCACTATAAACATCCAAACTTTCACAAATAATTATTAGGAAATACAGATGCCTTCACACATTCCTTCTGTCTGTAAATAGAAAGAGAGGCATCTCGTGCCTCTCTTGTTATCTTTCTATAAAAACCGAGGCTCCCATGCCTCCGCCGACGCAGAGGGAGGCGATGCCTTTTTTCAGTTCTCTTCTTTTCAGTTCATGCACCAAGCTGACGATGAGCCTTGCTCCTGTGCAGCCGATCGGGTGTCCGAGGCTGATGCCGCTGCCGTTGACGTTTACCTTGCTCCTGTCCAGGCCAAGTTCCTTTTCAACAGCGAGATATTGGGCTGCGAATGCTTCATTCACTTCGATCAGGTCTGCATCCTCCAGAGACCAGCCAGTCTGCTGCAAGCCTTTCCTGACTGCCGGCACAGGTCCCCTTCCCATGATTTTAGGGTCGACGCCTGATACTGAAAAGCCGGCAATCCGGGCTAGCGGCGTAAGCCCTTTTGCCATTGCCGTTTCTTCGGACATAAGCACCAGTGCTGCTGCCCCATCATTCAGGCTGGAGGCATTCCCCGCCGTCACGGTTCCATTTTCCCGGAAAACAGGCTTTAGGCCGGCAAGCTTTGCTGCTGTGAGGTCAAGCCGAGGGTTCTCATCCCGGGATACAACGGTTTCCCCTTTCCTGTGCTTGACTGTTACAGGGACAATTTCTTCTTCAAAATAACCTTTTTCAATGGCGTTCAGGGCGCGCTGATGGCTCAGCAGTGCCATTTCATCCTGCTCTTCCCTTGTTATCCCATGAAGCTCTGCCAGATTTTCAGCAGTTTCACCCATCATAATATGGTGGATCGGATCCTCGAGAATTTCCCATACAGAATCGGTAATTTTACCATGCTGCATCCTCGCTCCCCAGCGGTGATCTTTTAGAAGGTAAGGGCTTGAACTCATAGCCTCCACACCGCCTGCCACTACGATATCAGATATGCCAGCCTGGATTTGCAGAGCTGCCGAAATGACCGCCTGCATGCCGGATGCACACTGCCTTTGGACAGTGAATCCCGAGGTCTCATCCGGAAGCCCTGCCAGCAGCGCTGCGGTCCTGGCCGTGTTGGGCTGGTCGGTCCGCTGGATGCAATGACCGAGGATCACCTCATCGATTTCATGATTTTCCAAACCGCTTCTTTTTACAGTTTCCTTTATGACTGGTACAGCCAGGTCGGTTGGCAGGAGATCCTTGAATGCACCTCCGAAGGTTCCGACCGGAGACCTTGCAGCTGATACGATAACTACAGTCCTCATTTTTCTACCTCCCGTCAAACTATTCTTACATCATAATGCCGCCGTCCACATGCAGGACGGTTCCATTAATATAATCAGATTCATCAGAGGCAAGGAATAAATAGGCATTGGCAATATCCTCCGGGCTGCCCAGGCGACCGAGCGGCACCATCTGTTTCATTTGCCCGATCACCTTCTCAGGCACCTTTGCTGTCATTCCTGTATGGATGAAGCCGGGGGCGACGGCGTTGACGTTGATCCCTTTTCGGCCCAGCTCCTTTGCCCAGGTTTTTGTCATGCCCACAACCCCGGCCTTTGCGGCAGCATAATTGGTCTGGCCGATATTTCCATAAACGCCTGATACAGATGAAGTGCTGATGACCTTCCCTTTCCCCTGTTCAATCATGCTTGGGATCACAGCCTGGGTGCAATGGAATACACCGGTCAGGTTGACGTCAATCACTTTTTGGAAATCCTCGGCAGCCATTTTGGCCAGCATGCTGTCACGGGTGATCCCTGCGTTATTGATCAGAATGTCGATTCTCCCATACTCCTCAAGCACCTGCCGGACCAGTTCGTCAATGCTTTCCCTTTTTGATACGTCTACCTGAATAAACCTGGCATGAAGTCCTTCTCTATTTAACTCCCCTTCTCTTTCCCTGCCGATTTCCTCATCAAAATCGGCCAGGACCACATTGGCCCCTTCACGTGCAAATCTTTCGGCTGCGGCAAATCCAATACCGTTGGCCGCCCCGGTAATAATGGCTGTTTTCTCTTTTAGTCTCACTTTAATACCTCCAGCTCTTTATCCAAAAATTCCGACATCACATCAGTCAGCTGCCCGATATCATCGACAAGCGGGGAATGGCCGCAATCCTTCAATTCTGCAAAGTGTGCATTGCTTCCGATGTCCTCAAGGATTTCCCGGGCCATCCCCGCTGTTATTACCTGATCACGGTCGCCTCTCAGGACCAGCACCGGCACCTTAATTTTATCCGCGTCCCCTGTTCCGGGTTCTTCACCATTCGGGACGGAACCTATATTGAAAATATTAAGAGAATGATAGACTTCAGCAAGATTCCGCTGTGTCAGCATATCATCCAGATACTCTTCATATCTTGCAGGCTCCGGCTGATTTTTATCATAAATAAGGGCATCCCACATCGCCCTTAGAAACATCCTGTCCCCTCTGTCATAAGCCGACTGCACAGGAATTGTCTTGCTCTTATCCGCCCTTATTTGTTCCAGGCTGGTCAGGCGTGCTAATGAATCAGGCACAGCATCCCCTGACGTCCCGTAAAACGGGTATCCCCTTGTGGAAGCTGAGGCCAAAAGAATCAGGCGATTGCATAGGCCGGGATTGTCTGCAGCAAGCTGCATAGCAACCGCACCTCCCGTCGACCAGCCGGCAACGGAAAAATCGGAGAGGCCAATTGCATCGCAAAAAAGCTTTACATCATCCGAAAAGTCTTTGATGGAACGGATTGGCTCGAAATAACTGGATTGGCCGAACCCTCTAAGATCGATCGCATACAGCTTATATTTCGGGTCCAGATGTTCAAACACAAGGTCCCAATGCTTCGAGGAAGTCATATTGCCATGGATGAGCAGCAGCTTCTGCCCGCCGCCTTCCCTTTCCCTCCAGCTGATGGTTTCCCCGCTGCTCAAAACAATCTTTTTCAGTTCTTCATTCTTGCTCACTTTCCATCTTCCCCCCATCTAATGACAGAAGCTCCCCAGGCATAGCCGATGCCTGCACTGACAAGGACAGCTATTTTCCCGGGTGCCAGCCTTCCCTCTTTTTCAGCAAGCTCCAATGACAATATTTGATCAAATTGGCCGATATGCCCAAAATCCTCCAGGTAAATGGATTGCTCCTGTCCAAGGCCAAGCTCCTGAAGGACAAAATCGTGGGCGGACCTTTTCATATGGAGCATCGCGAGATAATGGATATCATCCTCTGCATAGCCGCTTTTTGCAACCGCTTTCCTAATTACCTTCAGGAAGTTTTCCATGGACTTCTGCTCCAGCCTTTGCTTCATCCCTGCCGGATCCATTACATCAAGCTGGTAAAGACCGTTTTCAAGCGCCTCTGCCGTTAAGGGGTTCTTAGTCCCTCCGGCCACTACCGCAACATCCTCTGAAAAAGATCCATCGGTTATGATAGCGCTTTCCAGCAGCCTGTTTGAGGACAGTCCTTTTTTCAAAAGGATCGCACCGCCCCCTGCTCCCAGATTAAACATAAACCGGGTCCTTTCATTTTCGTAATTAATGAAGTCCCCGTTCCTGTAGCCGCCGGCAAGCAGGACTGTCGATATGCCGGGATCTGCTGACATCATATCCTTCGCTGTCTTCAGCCCCATTATAGCGGTCCCACAGCGGAGGGCCATATCAAATGCATAGGCATTATAGGCCCCGACTTCATGCTGAAGCTTAATGCCTGCTGTCCATAAGGGATATTCTTTATATTCTTCGCCGATATAAATGACCAGATCAATTTCCAGCGGATCAATTCCAGCTTTCCCGATTGCTTCGCGGGCAGCCCTGATTCCCATCTCGCAGGTGTGATCCTCTGCGCCTGGAACCGGCTTCTTTTTGATACCCATTTTATTTTCAACAATATGAAGCGGGATTCCTGCTTTTTTGGCAATTTCTGCACTTGTTATATATGTTTCCGGCAAATAAATGCCTGTTGCCGCTATTCCGATATCCAGATTTTCCGCCTCCTTATTGCACCGGCCCCATCGCCCCGGCTGCCAATTTCATATAATCATTGGCTTCTTCCAGCGTTTCAAAGAATGTTTCTCTGTCTTCCTGCACATGCGTCACCTTAATCCTCCAATTCCTTTTGCCTGGTGTTCCTTCCTGATCACTCAGATAAATCCGGATAATGAACGAGGCAACCTGGCCATGAACCATCTTCTCCCCCCTAGCCGGCAATCTTTTCTTCTTTTTTGTCTGCTTCTTTTCCCGTGCGTTTCCATTGCTTCCCTTTGAGCGTCCCGAGAATCCCTTTCGGAAAGAACATCACGGCCAGTATATATATGATTCCAAAGAAGATGATCCACCGTTCAAAAATCCAATGGACCTTTGCAAGTTCTGTCAGCCCGTGGTGGGCAAATTCAATAATCCCCGCCCCGATGATAGCCCCCGCCAATGTTCCGACCCCGCCTATAATCGTCATCAGCAGGGCATCTAGAGTGATATCCATCGTAAATACGCTCGTGTTGACGAAGCGGAGGGATATGCTGTACAGCATCCCGGCAATCCCCGCTATAACACCGGCTGCAACACTCGCAGCAATTTTGTACTGAATCACATTATAGCCAAGGGACTCTGTCCGCTGTTCATTTTCACGGATGGCCTGGAGCACCCTTCCGAGCGGAGAATGGGTGAACCGCGACAATATCATAAAAACGAGAATCATAGCCGCCAGGCAGATGAAGTAGAAGTCTGTCCGGTCTTTTAATAAATCCGGGACCCGGAAGGTAAATCCGTCGTTTCCGTACGTAACGGTTCTCCACTTCTCGGCAAGAACCAGGAAAAGGCCGGCAAATGCCAGGGTCAGCATGGCATAAAAATGGCTTTTCAGCCTTAGTGTCAGAAGGCCGACTGCATAACTGAGGACTGCGGTCAGAACAATTGTCAGCAGCACAGCCAATAGGAGGTTCACCATCGTCGGTTCCATTCTTTTCATCATCACGCCTGCTGTATAGGCCCCGATCCCGAAAAACATGGCATGGCCGAAGGAAACAATCCCTGTATATCCAAGCAGGATATCGTAGCTCATGGCAAAGATGGCAAAAATAAAGATCTGTGTAAACAAGATCAGCATGGTCCTTGATTCATATACAAATGGAAGCAGCATCAATGCCGCTGCTATAAAGGTGTAGATCATGGCCTTTTTATTATCAATGGTATGCTTCATACTCCCCGCCCCTTCAATCTGAATAGCCCCTGCGGCCTGAAGATAAGCACGGCAGCCATCAGCAGCATGTTAACGGCCAGGGAAAGGGATGGAACATAATAGGACATGAAGGCTCCGGCAAGCCCTACCAGAATGGCAGCAAGAATGGATCCCGAGAAGCTGCCCATCCCTCCAATTACAACAACGATGAAAGCAAGGATGGCAAACTCCATCCCCATCTCCGCATGGATGACACCCGAATACGGGCCTAAAAGCACCCCGCCCAATGCGGCCATTCCCGATCCTGCCATGAAAACAATCATAAATACTCTTTTAATATTGATCCCCAGGGACTGGACCATCTCTTTATCCATGACACCGGCCCGTACAACGAGTCCGATTTTTGTGTTGCGCAAGATATATTGCACCCCGAGGAAAACGAGCAGGCCGACGATGATGATGAATACCCTGTATTTAATAATGATCACTCCGCCAAGCTCCCAGCTTCCGGCCAGGTAGGATGGCGGAGAAGCTGACAGCTGATTGGGGCCCCAGACAACCTTAAGAAGCTCAGATAATACAAGCATCAGGCCAAGTGTGATCAATATCTGCTGGACATGATTCCCGTATACCGGCTTGATGATCCACCGTTCAGTCAAAAAACCCAGTATGAGCCCGGTCACGACTGCCCCGATGATCCCTGCAGCAAAACTGCCTGTCTGGGCAAATATCCATGTCCCGCTGTAGGCCCCCCAAGCAAACAGTCCGCCATGGGCAAAATTAAGGACATCCATCAGTCCGAATATGAGCGTCAGCCCTGCCGCCAGCAAAAAAATCAGCATACCGGTCGCAAGCCCGTTTATGGCAAGGTTAATAAGCACCTCCATCTTATACTCTCCTTTCTAGGCAATGCCCAAATATTTTTTCCTCATAGATTCATCTTCCTTCAGCACTGACATCGGGCCGCCCCCTACCGTTCTTCCATCATCAATAATGTAGAAGCGGTCGCCAACCGTACTCGCCATCATAAAGTTCTGCTCCACAAGGACGATCGTGGTTTTTTCCTTCATTTGCATGATTGAATCCATTACTTTTTCAACCATGATCGGTGCGAGTCCTTTGCTCGGCTCATCAATCAGCATTAAATCATTATCATTCACATAAGCCCGTGCGATGGAAAGCATCTGTTTCTGTCCTCCGCTTAAAAGGCCGCCCGGCTTTTTCCAGAATCGTTTTAAATCCGGGAAAAGGTCCAGGGTCCAATCCAGCTTTTCCAAAGCGGAAGGAGTCTCTTTCCGCATGGCCACCTTCATATTTTCCTCAACTGTCAGCCCCGCAAATATCCCCTGGTCCTCCGGCACATAGCCAAGCCCTTTTCTCGCAATCTCATAAGGAGGCAGTCCGCCGATTTCTGTCCCTTTCCACTCTATGCTTCCTTTGCTCAGGACATTGTGCCCCATGATGGTTCTGAGGGTGGAGGTCTTCCCTGCGCCGTTGCGGCCCAGAAGCACGGTAACATCCCCTTTTGCCACTTCCAGCGAGACTCCCTGCAGGATATGATACTGGCCTATATACGTTTCGACATCTGACAGCTTAAGCTGAGCCTGCATGCTCAAAACCTCCCAGATATGCGGATTGCACCGTTTCATTTTCCATGATTTCCCGAGGAGTCCCCTTAGCCAGAAGCGAGCCATTGAACAGGACCATGACGCTGTCTGATAAATCAAGGATCATATCCATTTTGTGTTCAATCAGAATGATGGTCCTCCCGCTCTCCTGCTTGATTTTCCTGATGACTTCGAGGATGGCCGGAACCTCTTCCAGCGACATTCCTGCTGTCGGCTCATCCAGAAGCAAAACCTCGGTATTCAGGGCGAGGAGCATAGCGATCTCGAGCTTCCTTTTCTCGCCGTGCGCCAGATTGGCGGCGGCTGCATCCTGTTTTTTATCAAGCAATACCAGCTTCAGCCATTCAGACGCTTTTTCTTCAAGCTCTTTGTACATTTTGAAATGGCGCAGCATCTGATAGCGGATGCCTGCCTGCGACTGGACTGCAAGCCTTACATTCTCCAACACAGTCAAACTTGGAAATACATTGGTAATTTGAAAGCTTCTTCCGATTCCCCTTCTCGTCCTTTCAACAGGAGAAAGCTTTGTGATGTCTTCCCCTCGCAAATGGATAGATCCCCCTGTAGGGGCGAGCTGACCGCTCAGCAGGTTGAAAAACGTCGTTTTGCCGGCTCCATTTGGACCGATAATTGATAAAAATTCATTTTCCGGGACAGCAAGCGAGACAGAATCCACTGCTTTATGGCCTCCGAATGATATTGATAAATCTTTTGTTTCTATGATTGGACCCACATGCCCACCTCCACTTTATATTCAGCTGCCTGCGGCATACTCCAAAAGAATGCCCGGCTCTCCCCGGATCCGCTTTGCAGCAATGGACTCAGGCCTGCTGCCGGAGTCCATTGCCATTACTGCATTTTATAATCCGGTTTTCACTTACTTGTTCAGTACAGGAGGCGCTGTCTCTTCAGGTGACAGTTCCCTCACAAGCACCGGTACAGGGTATGGGACACCATCCTTTTTCTCCAGCTTGATTGCGTACAATGCCTGAAGGGCCTGGTGGTCTTCTGCCCTGAATGTCATCTTCCCCTTCGGCGTCTCGAAGCTCATTCCTTCCATTGTCTCAATGAGCGTGTCTGCATCTGTACTGCCCTCCGTTTTCTTCAGTGCTTCCACGATGGAGATCGCGGCGCTCATGCCTCCTGGAGTGAAGAGATCCGGCACATCCCCGTCAAACCGCTTTTTATGCTCCTCTACCAGCCAGCTGTTGATTTCGTTATCCGGAAGATCGTGATAGTAGACGGAGAACCCTTCCATCCCGATCAATGGCTCCATTGTCGCAAGGGCAGCAATATCCGGTGCACCTGTGGAAATTTTGATGCCTTTATCCTGGACCTTCATATCAGCGATCTGATTCCAGGGTGAGTTGGCCCCCGCCCAGATAACAAACAGATAATCCGGCTTGGAATCAATCACTTTCTGGATGTTTGCAGTAAAGTCGGTTGCGGCAGGATCCGCGTATTCTTCATGGACAATGTCAGCGCCAAGCTTCACCGCTGCATCCCGGAATGCAGCCACACCGTCGCGCCCGAAAGAATAATCAGGAGCAAGCGTCGCTATTTTTACACCTTCACCAGCGATGGCTGCAGCACCAGCGACTGCATCCTGAGAAGAGTTGCGCGCGGTCCGGAAAATATAAGGATTGAACTCTGAGCCTGTGATGCTGTCAGCTACCGCCGGCTCGACGACCATGATTTTCTCATATTCTTCTGCGAGGGGAAGAACAGCCAATGTATCACCGGAGCTGGAGGATCCGACCAGGAAGTCAACTTCATCTTCCTCAAGCAGCTTTGTCGCCTTTTGGACGGCCACTTCCGGCTTTGTTTCAGTATCCTCTACAATGAATTCAATCTTCCTTCCAGCCACTTCATTTTTACCGTCTGTTGCATATTCCAGGCCCAGCTCAAAGCCGCGGAGTGTCTGTTCCCCATATGACTCAAGCCCGCCTGTCTGCGAGGCCAGCACGCCGATTTTGATCGGATCGCTCTTCTCATCCCCGCTGCCTCCCGATTCTTCTGAACTGCAGGCACTCGAAAAGACCACCATCAGCGACATCAGGCAGCCCAATGCCATTTTCCCTGTATTCTTTTTCATCCTTTCTCCCCCTTGAAATCAATTGTTTGCTGCAAATCTTCCTGCCTTCATCCTAATCAGCCCCAGTTACAAATCGGTTACAGCCAAGATATATTCTTAATTTCTATTGCCGGATGAAATAGACCTGCCCGATCTGGAAATTCCTGCAAATGGTTTAATACTTAAGAAAAGCGGAAAAGAGATAAGAAATCTATTGATCTTAATTTCCGTCTGAGAGGAGACGAAAGATAATGAAAACAGTTTATGGATTGATGACACAGGATGGAAGCGCAAATGAACTGCTGTGGGACTTAGGCTTTTGGGAAACAGAAGAGGCAGCCAATGAATATTTAAAGACCAATCTTCCGCTTTCAAAAGGCATCTGGGTAGAGCTTATCAAGGTAAATGACCCTATTCCTGAAACTGTTGAAGCATTCGAAGAAGACAAAATGGTTGCCTGCTCATTCTGTGATATTGAATACAATGCCGCCGACATCCTCATTGCCGACGTCAATGTCCACATCTGTGTATACTGCCAGCCTGCTTATAAGGCGCAGCTTGTTAAATAGAAAAGCGGAAAAGCCTTGCTCAGCCCCGACAAGCTTAAGGCGAGCAGAGCGAAAGGTTGGCTCTTTAACCTTTTGATCTACTTGACTTAAGACCTCGAGGGGCTAGGCTTTGGAGCTGGACAATTAGAAAAGCGGAGGCGACTGTTAAGGTGCGACAAGCATAAGACGCTTTGGAATTGAAGGCGTTCTTTGCCTTCGGTTCCAAAGTGGCTTATGACTCGAGCACCTAGGAGCCGGAGCTGGACAAATAAAAAGCGGAAAACACACCGATTAAATTCTCTAATGCTAAAATGCGCCGGAGCAAAGGCTCCGGCGCAGGCAGATGCAGGTTAGAACAGCGCCCCAAAGCGGGCGGCTGGCATTATTCATTCTAAATTAAATCTTTTCTACCCTAATTGGCTGTTATTCGCCCAAGAATTAGAATGATTCACCCCAGTTTTTCATTTATTCGCCCTAGAATTGGCGATATTCATTCCTGTTTACATTTTTTACACAAAATCCCGCTATGCATGGCCCGCAATATTGCCCGATTCCATGATCATTTCATGCATATGGAGCGTAGGCTCCAGAGGCGCCACGCCCAGCTCTTCCTCAAGAACCTCACAGCATTTCTGGAACCATCTGATTGCCCGGGGGCGATTATTCTTGCTGTAATAACAGTACATCAGGAGCCTGTAAGCCTCCTCCCACGTCCGGTCCTTTTCTATTATTCTTTCGCACCATTCAATCGCCATGTCATAGTCTTCTTTCCGGACACAAAGCTGCGCGAGCTTTTCAGCACCTCTCAGAAAGTATACCTGCAGTCTTTCTTTTTCACTGATGCACCAATCCTCATAGCGCCGCTCAGGCAGATAGTCCCCGGCATACAGTTTCAGGGCTCTTTCAAGTCTGTGGATGCTTTTTCCATGGTCTTTCTCTTCCAGCCCATCTTTGATCCACTCCTCAAATAGGATGGAGTCCAAATCAATGACAGCCTTTGGATTTATCCCATAAGAGGTGCCTTCCCTGCTGATGAAGAATGGGTTCTTCCTTGGCTTGCGGTTTGGTTCAAGTACGTTATTGAGTGCGTTCAGGGCAACCTTAAAGTCTCTATCCGCACTCGCGGCATCCTGCTCCGGCCAAAGCATATCAAATATATCCTCTTTCCGGATAAGCTGGTGGAGGTGTGTGAGAAAAAGCTGGAGGAGCTCTTTAGCTTTGCCCCGCTGCCATCCTCCTTCGTCAATCTCCTTATCGCCCAGCCATACACGGAACTGCCCGAGCGTTTTCACTTTGAGGGTGAATCCCGGGTGGGAATGAAGGTTGCCAAGATTCATTTCTTTTAGCAGCCTTGCAGTATAATCAGGCATAATGCCGCTTTTTTCTGCTTCAATCAGAATGGGTGCAAACATCTGCAGGTCCCTTGGGCCGAACAATGTCCTTCTGAACAGGAAAAACTCATAGTCCCCCCATTGCATCTGGCTGAGGAAAGACTTGAATGAGTGTTCAAAATCTTCCTGAAGCCCCTGCTGATGAGCAGAATAGGCTTTCCAGAATAAAGCCAGCATACAGCCGTAATCATCCCCGCACTGCTGAAGCATGCTTGATGCAAGATCAAAATGCTTATCTGCTTCACCGAAGCGGCTCCCATAAGCAGAGCTGATGCCCATACTGATGAGGATCAGGGAAGACAGCCACATATCCTTCACTCTCTCGGTTTCCTGCAACCCTGCCTTCCCGGCATCCATCGATTTGCTGTAGTCATTCCGTTCTCCGTATAAAATGCATAATCCCATTAACGGCTCTGCTTTTCCTCTTTCAATTTCAAGCCGGTCCATTATGTCCAGGGAAGTCCTGTAGCATTTTTCCGCAAGAGCAGAATCATATTCCCCCAGCAGCTGTGCCGCATGCCCAAGTCTGATCCACCCGCAGGCTTCTACAAACGGCGCCTTTGTACTGATTCCCTGCTGGATGCCTTCCTGGGACAACTTTTTCGCTTCTGCCCCATTGCCTGTAAATGCCTCGATAAGGGCCAGCAGCAGATCTGTCTCCCTGTGGGATTTCGGGAGCGGTTTGCCCTCACTCTTTGTTTTGCGGCCGGCCATCAAAATTTTCCTGCTTTCTGCCAATTTACCCGTCCTTAAATAAAGCCGGGCCAGCAGGCTTTTGTCCAGCATCTGATGACCCATGGATTCTGCCCTCTCCATCCATTTTTCTGCTTTGGCGGCCTGCCCGGCATTTATTAGGTTTTCCGCAAGCAAATGATAAAGTCTCGCCGGTTCATCCCTTCCCCCGCGGATATCCCCTTCCTTCAGCTGTATCGCCTGGGATAAAATGCGCTCTGCTTTATGCGGCTGAATCGTGTCCAGATAGATCCTTGCCTTCCCTTCAAGTGCACGCGCCTTCCAAATCAGGTCCTTCTTACCGTCAGCCCCTGTTGCTGACCTGTCATAGGCAAGCTCTGCTTCCTGGTAAGAAGATCTGTAGCGCAATACTTCCCCTTCAAGGAACCAGACGGGATAAAACCTGTCCTTTGTCTGCCCGGGGATGCCCGCAATTCTGTCTGACAGGCTTCCCAGCTTACCGGTTTCAAGCATCCTTAGCCCCTGGTCGCTTAATATAGACGCCATTTCCTCTGTTGAACCAATCTTCTCAAAATGCTTAAGGGCATCATCCCACTGAAGGCTCCGTACGAAATGGCGTGCACATCTCTCATTTAAAAGGCGGTAGCTATGCGGCTGGCCGGCTTTCAGCTGCTTTTCCAGGAATTCCTTAAATAGAGCATGGTATCTGTATACCTTTTCCCCTACCTTATGGATAAACAGGTTCTTCTCTGTCAGCTGCTGAAGCATTGCCCCTGCCCCGGCGATCCCCAGGACCTCATTGCAAAGCTCTTCTGTCATATCATCAAAAATGCTTGTTTGTTCAAGGAATTGCTGGATAAGCGGCGGCTGCTTGGCAAATACCTCTGTGACCAGATATTGAAAAAGGTCCGCCAGGGAGCCGGACGATGCTCCGAATAAATTAGAGATGCTTTTTTTGTCTGTCAGCTGCTGTCCAATCATCCCCACAGCAATGACCCATCCTTCTGTAGCAAGGCAAATTCTGTCCAAATCCCCCTGCTTAATGGAAATTCCGTATAATTCATTCAAGAGCAGCTCCACTTCATCCCGGGAAAGGACCAGGTCCTCTTTCTTTATTTCAAGGAGCTTGTCTGTGACCCTCATCTTTTTCAGCAGCTTCCATCCCGGCCTGCTCCTGCTTGAGATAATAAGATGAAGATTCGGCGGAATATGTTCAAGGAGGGTTTCCATCCAGCAGTTGATCGTATAGGAGTGCTCAACCTGATGAAAGTCATCAAGGATCAGCAGTATATTTTCCCCATGAAGGGCTGCTTCATTTAAAAATAAAGAGGCGAGTGAACGAATCTCTTCTTCTTTTACATACCGGTCCAGCTGCTCCAGGATGCTTAAGATCTCAGTCCCGAAATCAGGATGCGCCAACCGGACCGATGCCACAAGGCAGGATAGAAAAGGAATGATATCATCATCCTCGGATGATATGGAATACCAGCTGCAAGGAAGCTTTTCATCGTGGACGAACAGGGCCAGGGCCGTACTTTTTCCATACCCGGCACCTGATTCGACAATGCACAGCGGATATTCAGCAACCGCTTTCATTTTTGCTGAAAGCCTTGCTCTCCTTATATATCCTTCCTTGACTGGCGGCACCATCAGCTTGGTTTTGATGACAGGCATTTTTATCCCCCCTTTCCATTTTTATAATTTTTAGATTATTTTAGCATATTTGCACACAAAAAGGACTTGAATTCTCCAAGTCCTTAGAATTTAATATCCATTTCATCGATCGGCCAGTAGCGAAGATTTACCTTTCCTACCACCTGGTCAGCATCAATGCATCCGAAATGCCGGCCATCCCAGCTTTCCAGTCTATTGTCCCCGAGGACGAACAGCTGTCCTTCAGGCACTGTTTCGGTGTGTGCCACTTCCTCCAGGGTAAAATCACCGGTCAGGCGGTCGCCGAGGGTCTCTTTTCTGTATTTTTCAAGGAAAGGCTCCTCCACAAGCTTGCCGTTGATATACAGATGGTCATCTTTATAATCGACCCTGTCACCCGGCAGTCCGATGATCCTTTTAACAAAATCCTCTTTTTCATTTGCATGGAAGACTATGACATCGAATCTTTGCAGCTCTCCGATCTGATAGCCGATTTTATTGACTACCAGTTTGTTTCCATCCTGCAGCGTCGGCATCATGGACCCGCCTTCAACCACATAATTTGAGAAGAAAAACATACGGATAAATACAAAAATGATAATTCCGATCGCGAAGGCCTTTATCCACTCAAGACCCTCCCGCTTAACCTCTTCTTTCACGCGGTCCCCCACCTCCCTGGTTTATTTGCTGCTGTCTTTATCTGCTCCCATATTTATCTTTACTTCAATCCTTTTCCCGACATACCAAAGAATAAAAATAACAGCAAGGACAATCACTGTCCTGATAGGCTGGGTAATCAATGACCTTATATCGTAGCCAATAAAGCTCATGGTAAAAATCATGACCATTTTGCCTGTCAGCACGGCAAGCATATACTGAGCAAAGCTTATTTTGGAAAGCCCGGCCACTATATTCACAATAGCCGACGGGGTAAAGGGAAAACAAAGCAGGATGAACAAAGGGCCAAAGCCATGGCGCTCAATCCAGCTCATCAGCTGCTGCACCTTTGCATGTTTTCTCAAAAAGGTTAATAGCCTCTTCTGCCCGTATGTACGGACAAGATAAAAAACAAGCATGGCCCCAGCGCATGCACCTGCCCAGGATATCAGAAAGCCGAGCCACAATCCAAATGCATTGGCATTTGCCATGACGAACAGAAACAGCGGCAGAAAAGGCAGGAAAGCTTCAAGCATTGGCAGCAATATTCCAGGCAGCGGCCCAAAAGAACGGTAGCGTTCAATAAGATCCATTATATTTTCCAGTGTCAGCCAATCCTTGAGCAAGTCAAAATCCATTGAAAAATCTCCTTAGTAAAAACAATTCGGTATTTATTCTTACCTCTGGCAAGGCGTCTTTACACCACAAATTCCTCCCTGTGCCTATTATTTCGACAAAAATTCGCTGACCGCCTGCCGGTTTTGTTCCAGATTGACCCCAAGGACATCCGCACCTCCTGGAGTTGTTTCATCCCAATAGGAACCTTCAACAGGGACCCTTAATGTCTCAATCTGCCTGCCTTCTTTAGACAGCAGGCTTTTGCCCATATATAAAATGTCTCCGGTATCCATATTTGTATTGATATACGGGGTGACGACACCTACCAGTTTAGGAAGCTTCGGCAATGTCTGGATGCTGGTGAACTGATCGGCAATTTCTGTCATCACCTTCTGCTGCCTCTCCACCCTGCCGAAATCGCCTACAGCATCATGCCGGAAGCGCACATATCCGAGCAAGTGCTCTCCGTCCAGCCTTTGAAGCCCTGGATTCAGCGTTACACCTATATTATCCGACATCTCCTTTTCAACGTCCACTTCGACACCATTCGGAAATGCTTCATCGATAAGCTGAACAAATCCCTGAAAATCGACAATTGAATAATACTGTATATCAATATCAAAGTTCTCTTTGATTGTCTGCCTCAATAACTCTGGGCCGCCATACGCAAACGCAGCATTAATCCTGTTTTTCCCATGGCCCGGGATGTCTACATAAGAATCCCTCATGATGGAAATGATCTTATAGGTCCCCTTATCAGGATGATATTGACCTACCATGATTGTATCGGTCCGCGGCGTTTCTTCCCCGCGTGCATCACTTCCAAGCAGCAGTACGTTCGTGCCCCCGTATTTGTCTGTTTCGCCATTGAATTCATATTTTACTTCATTAGTATTATTCACTTTATCTTCAGACTGGGCCACACCCTGATTAAACTGGTAGTATGCATAAGCAAGAGTGCCGGCAATAATCAAAAGCAGGAACAACACAGCCAGCTTCCATTTGCGCTTCTTCTTTTTCTGCTTTTTTTCGTATCGATCCGATCTCATCACAATTATCCTTCCATCATATAGTCAGGTCCGCAGCAGCTGTTATTTCCAGCAAGCCTGCAGAACCGCATTTTCAAAGCTCCGGTTTATAAAAAGAATAACCACTTTATATGACTCTGTCTGCGAGCAAAAGGTTTCGTTTGTCCTTCTGGCATTTTCTATTTTTCCTTGGCCGCTTGGCATCCTGAAGGACTGGCCTTTATTTTATTGTACACAAAAAACCGCAAAGACTCACAGCTTTGCGGTTGTTTTTCTGGATTATCCTGCTATTTACTGATAAAAAATTACAAATACTTGTCAAACCAGCCTGAGATATAATCAAGGCGGCTGATTCGGAGCGAAGGTTTCCCGCTCCTGGAGAGCTCATGGTTGGATTCAGGGAACCGGACAAAGCTCGTTTCTTTTTTGCGGTGCTTCAGGCTGATGAACAGCTGCTCCGCCTGTTCAATCGGACAGCGGAAATCCTTTTCGCCGTGAAGGATCAGCAATGGCGTATTCATTTGATCAACATAAGCAAGCGGCGAGTGCTTCCATAGCTTTTCAATATCATCCAGCCCTGCTTGGATCTGCCAATCTGTGAAATAATAGCCGATGTCGCTTACTCCATAGAAGCTGATCCAGTTTGAGATCGAGCGCTGGGTGACGGCTGCCTTGAACCTGTCTGTGTGGCCGATGATCCAATTGGTCATGAAGCCGCCATAGCTTCCTCCCGTCACCCCGAGCCTGTCCTGGTCGATGAACGAATATTCTTTCAGCACATAATCGACTGCATCCATCAAATCCTCGTAATCCCTGCCCCCGTAGTCACCGCGGACGGCATCCACAAATTTCTGCCCGTACCCATGGCTGCCCCTCGGATTGATATAGAGTACAGCATAGCCTTTAGCTGCAAGGACCTGGAACTCATGGAAATAGGAATTGGCATACATCGCATGCGGTCCGCCATGGATTTCAAGGACCAGCGGATATTTCTTTCCTTCCTCAAAACCGGCAGGCTTCATCAGCCAGCCATGGAGACCCCATCCGTCAGCAGAAGTAAATTCAATCGGCTCTGCTGCGGAAAGGCCGGTTTTCTCCAGAAACTCAGAGTTGACAGCGGTCAGCTGCTCCAGTTTTCCTGTAGTGATTTCCAGCAGGAACAGGTCACCCGGATGGTCTGGCTTGCTTATAGCCACTACTGCTCTGTCATTATTCCCTCCGGTTGACAGCCCATAGACATGCTGCCTGTCCAGCAGCGCAGGGAACAGCTCTCCTTCAACCGTCCCGTAATAGACTGCAGTGCTGCCATTATCAGTGGCAATGAAATAGAAGCTCCGATTATCATTTGACCAAAGAAGGCCTGGGGAAACGGCTCCCTGCTGGAAGTCGCCGATCGCATAATCCCCGATCAGCAGGTCTGTATCTGCAGTCAGGCAGCGGAGTTCTCTCTGCTCACGGTCATACACCCATGCTTTTGAAAGTGTAGCATTTTCAAACTCCCTTTCATGTCCGATCAAACCAAGATAGCGGCTGTCAGGCGACCAGGTGATATTGCCGAAATAGCCTGTACCCTGGGTGATTTTCTCCTGCTCTTTCGTTTCAAGATTAATCAGGTAGGCATCGCTGCCGTATGAAAAATCCTTGTCCCCGCTCAGGTCTGCTGTCACAGCCAAATGCTTTCCGTCCGGCGACCAGCTTTGAAGGCTGTAATCATTTTCCCCCTCTGTCACTTGCTCGATGTTGCCGGTATCTGTGTCAGCAATGGCAATATGGGTGAATTTTCCGTTCCAGAAGCCCTGGGCATCGGATTTATACCTCATTTTATTCACTTCGAGCGGAGCAGGCTTTTCATCTTTTTCCTCCCCGCCTTCGCGGTCATTAACCGATTCTCCCTCTCCGAGGGAAACAGTAAAGGCGATTCTGGAGCCGTCTGGCGACCATACCGGATTGCCAGCCCCGTTCTTGCAGTATGTAAGCTGGCGGGCCTCTCCGCCGGCTGCGGAAAGAATGTGGATTTGATTTTTCCCGCTTCGGTTAGACACAAAGGCCACCTGGCGTCCATCATGCGACCAGCGCGGCGAATGATTGCGCCATGTGCCGAATGTCCATTGGACAGGAGCGCTTTGATCTTCCGTGTTTATGTAATAAAGATTGGAGCTGTATGCATCCTTTTCCTCCAGGATAACGGTTTCCGTATAGACACAATCCTTGCCGTTCGGCGCCAGCTGGGGGTCGGCCGCTGATTTTAAATGATGCAGATCTTTTGATGCAATGGTGTTTTTTGCCATGATAATCATCTCCCCTTTATATGTAAAACCATTCTACTTATTTCGACAACAGAAATACTTTTCCTGCCTGACTGACATTTTTTCAGGAAAAATATTTTTTCCGCTCCAAATGAGCTCTATGCCCAAATATGAGGAAGACTGTTATAGAGTGATGCTAAATTCGACTTGCATAGAAGGCAGGGATTCAGTAAAATAATAACGAACAAACGTTCTATTTCTGTTCGGAGGAGCAAGCTGATATGACAAGAATTCCAGAGGATGACCGAAATATTATGGAGCAGGCAATCTATCTTCCTATGGTATTGGTTGTGCTGAACAGGGACATAGGTGTGATTAATAATAGTCCCTTTAAACTCAAAAAGCCTTACCTGAATTTAATTGAGGATACGATGAAATTCATCCAGACAGAGCTGGCAGGCGTAAAGCGCTATATGAAGGATAACCGCCTCCAGGTCCAGGAGATCAAGCGTGATGAAGCATTTACGATGTTCATGTTCCTTTATAAAGGGTATGAAGAGCACCATAATTATTTTAATCCGAGGATCCGCAACAGGGTGCAGGAGCTGATGGAATATTACTTGTTCAAACGCTGGACGATGCAGGAAGAGAGCCGCCTACGTCTGAAGAGGCCAGGCCAGCATCTCTAATTTACCGCATAGGCGCATGCCGGAGGTCACTCGAGCTTCCTGTTCCGGTAGCTCCCGACGGGTTCTGAAGCCCTGTTGAGCCTCTGATTATCTGTGAAATAGAACATCTTCCTGCCATGCCCTTCGATCCGCTGATGAAGCTTTGTCCTTAGATGAGCTGTCCGGAGGAGCTGATTTTCAAATGAGCTGGATGATACAGGGAGGATCAGTGTATGCTTGTTTCCGAATACGACCTTGGTATGTGAGGGATCTGTACGATGGTGGGCTGCAATATGCTCATAAGAGATCCAGATGCAGTCGGGGTTGTTCGGGGAAGTTGTCGGAAAAAAATACAGCAGGTTTGTCGGATCGATGACAATTGGGACTTTATGCGTCACGCCAATGATATCCTTGGTCGCATCCTTCCGTCCCTCATAAGAGGAGCCAAAGTAGCCGCAGCTTTTTTTGACGATATCAAACAGTTTGAACGGGGACAGGAATTCATCTTCCACCTCAAAGATCCGCGAATAAATTTTTTTGCCGTATATCTGCGGCAGGATGATCATCGTAGAAGGATTTATTTCGTACTCCTCCACCAATCTTTTTTTATGCATATCCAAGTGATTCATCTCCTTTGCTCTTCGTTTCATTTCATTATACCATCTTTATTCCAGATAATTGCAAATTTTTAGTCAATTATTGTCAAATGCCACTGTCACGGAATTAATTTTCTAAAAATTTAAATAATTTAGTTGAATTTTCCCCTGCTCCTCCATATAATATTAAAAAGCAGCAGGGGTGATTTTCATGAAAGAGAAGTCATATGCAGAGTCGATGAAAAAGAACACGATGAACCGCAACCAGCTTAAGGACACGTACGTCTTACACCTCTACATTGAAATGCTCTTGTCGGAAGTCCAGCTGATATCCGAAAAAGAAAAATTGGCCCAAAAAATCGATCAAGCCCTCGATGATCGCAACAAGGCCCTATTCACCCAGCTATCAAAAGAGTACAAAGAATTGAACGAACGATTTGGAAACTAGAAAACTGGAAACCCTCCGGTCCGGCCGGAGGGTCTTCTTTATTATCCACGGACCGTTCAGTGGCCCAAATACTCTACCCTTTTCTCTTTTAAGATCTCAATCTCCCGTTCTGCAGCATCTTTCTCCGTTCTGAGTTCGATTTCGAGGTCCTCAAGCACATTCAGGCATTCCTTCACTTTATCAGCAGAGGCATTGATTTTCTCCTGGACCATCCAATCGGAAAAAATATTATCAAAGAAAAGATCGGCAATGCCCAAAAAGCTTCCCACCTCAAGCTCGGAGGAAATGGAGCGGCCAAGGTCATCAAGCTCCTTCTGCAGCTTTTTCAAGTTGTGCTGTGCGTCATGCAAGGACTCTTTTGCCTTGTCCATATATGACCTTTTCGCCATGGTCGAGAGGAAGTCGCCTCCCGCAAGGTCGAGGAAACCCCAATTTTTCGCGCTCGAAAGCTCGCCATCAGCTTTGCGCAAGGCTTCCCTTGCCTCCACCAAAGCACTCTCAGCTTCCCGTATTTCCTGAATTATCGCTTTCCTTTCCTCCAGCCGGTCTGATAAATGAAAAAGCATATCGCTGACAGCTCCGCCTTCCTGCAGGATCAGACGTTCTTTTTCCAATAGCAGCTCTTTGTACACCGCCCCAGCCGTTTCCAATCCGGCAGCTTTTTCACTGAGCGAGCTGATGTCAGCTTCGTAATCCTTTATTTTCTTCAGGGACTCATCATACAGAATCCTTGCTTTATACGCTTCCTCTTTTTCTTTTTGCAGCCTTTCTTCCTTCTTGCCGCTGAGCATCAGAAAGAATCCTGACAATGATGGGCCTTCTAGCTTATCCGCTTCCTTCAGTTCCTTCTCCCAAGTTTTCTTCAGCCTTTCTGATGAAGCCTTTTCCTGATCATTTTCAGCCATCAGCGCCTCAAGGCGCCTTTTATATTTTTCATACTGCTGTTCCCGCTGTCTTGCTTCAGCAATTCTTTGATCCAGATTCATTACCAGGTCCCCTTTTTTGGTTCGTATAATAATCATACGGATTCGACTGTGAAAAAGATTCAACAAACAAAGAGGCCCCGGCTCGGCCGGGTGCCCCTCTGCTTAACAGCTGTTATTCGCTGCCGGATCCAGTTCTATTTTTCATTTCATACTCTTCCAGCATGGAAATACGCTCCAGCATGGTCGGATGGCCGTACCGGAAAATCTTCACAAGCAGCGGCGGCTTTACCTGGCTCAAGCCTGCCTTCGTCAATTCCTGGAATGTCCCTATTGCCGCTTCCGGATCATCCGTCATTTCAATGGCATACCGGTCAGCTCTCATTTCCTGATATCTTGAGACAAGGTTGGTAACCGGACTGGCAGCAAAAAGCAGTATCGAAAGGAGCGCAAGGAACAGAGGGAGTGAGCGGATGTCGGAAACCTCCTGCAGCTTAAAGGCTCTCCCCCATCTTGCAATCACCAGCTTCATCAGCTTCGATATCAGATACAGGCCGATCAAGGAAAGCACTAAATAACCCGCAATCCCTATGTATATATGCTTCTCTACATAGTGGGCCATTTCATGCGCCATGATGAACAGGATCTGGTCATCACTCAGCCGGTTGAGTGTTGTATCCCACAAAACGATCCGTGAGTTTGAACCGATGCCTGTTACATACGCATTAAGCGAGTTGGTCTTCTCCGCCATGTTTACTTCAAACACATGCTCAGCAGGAATATGTGCCTCACCCGCTAATTGAAGGATTTTTCCTTCCAGCTCTTTATTTTTAAGCGGATAAAAATCGTTGTAAAGCGGATCGATCACAACAGGCTGCAGGAACATCATGAAAAGTGTGAACGGCACCGATAACAGCCATGCATACAGCCACCATCTTTTTGTGCTTTTTTTCATCAGCCAATAGAGCACTGAAACCAAAATGAACATCGTTCCGTAATTGATCCAGAAGTCGATCAGTTCATCCTTCATCCAGGAGCTGAAGGTCTGTGTTGAGATATTATAGCTCTTGGACAGCGAATAGCTGATAAAGCTTAAGGGGAATGTGGCGGCGAAAGCAAAGACTGAGAGCCACAGCAGATAGATGGCCGTCTGCAGAGCCTTTGCCCGCGCCGACTTCCCCGCCCACTTCTTCATGGCTGAAGACAGGCCGGTCACAAGGACGAGAACATAAAACACCCATTCAAGGGGTGTGGACAAAAAGAACAGCAGGTTCCTTATCTTGGAATACTCTTCGCTCAGCATAAGCTCCCGCCCGTTCAGAAAAGCTTCCGGGTCTGCCTGTGTTCCCTGATACTCAAAAGGCAGGCTTGTATTCGCAAAATAAAACAGATACCAGTAAAAAAACAGCCCGTAGACTACATATCCTATGACTGTGTAAAAGCCGATTTTCCGAGCCATTTCAATTCCCCCTTTCTTCTTGGCTGCTTTTTTCGCAAAAAGCGGGCAGCCTGGACGGGCTTTCTTTGTACAACCTCTCTCCCTACAGTGTAGTACCGATTGTTTATTTTAGAACAGCAAAATGGATGAGCCTCAATTATATATTCTCCCAAACCGCTTTCAAACCGCTGCCCTCAATAGAAAAACCAGGCTCAGCAGCTTGAGCCTGGCAGTCATGCTAGAAAAAATAGGAGTATACCGACAATACAGCGATCGACCCGAGGACAACCACGATAACATTTGCTCCAAGGTAAGCTGCCAGGAAAGCTGCAGCTGCCCCGAGCAGGCCGTACCAGATGTCTTCCTGGATAAATAGGATTCCTGGGAAAATAAGCGCTCCCAGTGTCGCATAAGGGACATTTCTCAAGACCCCCTGCCAGAATGCAGGCAGCTCCTTCCCTCTGAACAGGACGAAGGGAAGCATCCTCGGAATATAGGTAACGGCCGCCATCCCGATGATCATCATAATGATTTGGCTATTCATGCCGATTAACTCCCCTTCTCTTTTTGATAGTTTCAACAGCTTCAGTAATCAGTGCTGACAAAAGTGTAGCTGTGACAATGGCCCATCCTGTCGACAGCAGATCTGCCATTGTGAATATCGTATTGAACCCTGCTGCAAGCACAGCAAGGAACACAACCTTTGCACTGCCCTTCATGGAAGGCACGAGCAGTCCCACAAACATGGCATATAATGCGACTGACATGCTTTCCTGGAGAGTCTGCGGAAGACTGGCGCCGATCAGATGGCCGATGCCGGAGCTGACCACCCAGCTTGAGTAGGATACAAAGATGAGGCCGAACATATAGCCTGAAGAAACTTTCTCTCTTTTCATGGAAGCAACTGAAAAGGTCTCATCTGTAATGCCAAAAGCAAATATGATTTTATTTGCCGTATGCTCGTCTTCACACTTTTCATTAAGAGATGCTGACATCAGGAAATGCCTGATGTTAACAATAAAGGTAGTAAGGATGATTTCAAATATCCCTGTCCCCAGCGTCAAGAGGCTCAGGGAGATATACTGGGCCGCACCCGCAAAGACGAGCAGGCTCATCAGCACTGTTTCTCCTACTGAAAGCCCTGTAGTCTTTGCCAAGAGCCCGAATGTTATGGCAATCGGAAAATATCCGATCGCAATGCTTATCCCTGCCTGTATCCCTTTGCGGAACTCCCCCGCTGGCCTTTCTGCTGCTAATTCTGCCATATCCTCACCTGCCGTTATGTATCTTGGAAAATATTATTGGAATGTACTGTGTTTCTTCTATACTTTTGAGTTATATTATACATATGTGCGTTATATTACACAATTCCTTTGGAGGAAAAAATGGAGAATATTCACAAAAATATCGGGGAAAATTTACGGAATATACGAAGGAGCAGAGGTCTCAGCCTGGACATGGCCGCAGAGGCAACCGGTGTAAGCAAGGCAATGCTTGGGCAGATAGAACGGGGAGAATCCAACCCCACCGTCACAACATTATGGAAAATTGCCAGCGGCCTCCAGATTTCTTTTTCTTCTTTGATGGCAGAAAAATCATCTGAAGTTTCTTTTGCCAGCATCAGTCGGATTAACCCGATCATTGAGAATAAAGGGAAGTATAAAGTGTTCCCGCTGTTCCCCTTTGATCCACGAAAGAAATTCGAGATATTTATTGTGGAAATCGCCCCTGACTGGAAGCAGATATCAGATCAGCATAACGAAGGGGTAGAAGAATATATCACAGTCATAAGCGGGGAAATTGAGGTAATCATCGGTGGCCGGCCATACAGGATCCAGGAAGGCTCTGCCCTCCGGTTTGCCGCTGACCAGACCCACAGCTACAGGAATACGGGGAAAGCACCAGCAAAATGCCAGGTAGTCATGTATTACGAATAACAAAATAAAAAGTGCCGCATGGCAGACCATCGGCACCTTTTATTCAGGCAAGAACAGCGCGGTCGCTGTTCAATTTCTCACCGCGGATGCGCTGGAATTCCCCAAGCAGCTTTTCAACTGTCAGTTCCCGCTTCTCCTTTTCTCCTGCTTCGAAAATGATCTGCCCACCGTCCATCATGATCAGCTTGTTTCCGAGATCGATCGCCTGCTGCATATTATGGGTGACCATCAGGGCTGTCAGTCCGAAAGACTCAACGATCTTTCTGGTCAGTTCAGTGATAAGGGCAGCCCTGGCCGGGTCAAGCGCAGCTGTATGCTCATCAAGCAGCAGGATTTTCGGCTCTGTGAAGGTTGCCATCAATAACGACAATGCCTGCCTTTCCCCTCCGGATAAAAGGCCAGCCTTTGCTTCAAGGCGGTCCTCAAGCCCGAGGTGGAGCATTTCGAGCTGCTCCCTGAAAAATGCCTTCCGTTTCTTCGTCATTCCCATCCTCAGGCCCCGCCCCCCAGTCCGCGAAGAGGCGATCGCCAGATTCTCCTCAATGGTTAGATTAGGGGAAGTCCCTGCCATCGGGTCCTGGAAGACCCTGCCGATCAGGCGCGACCTTTTGTGCTCTTTCATTTGCGTAACATTTTTGCCGTCAATCAGCACTTCCCCTTCATCCGGATAGAGGCGGCCTGATATGATGTTCATCAAGGTGGACTTGCCTGCCCCATTGCTGCCGATGACAGTGACAAAATCTCCTGGCTGCATGGATAGGTTAAGATGCTGAAGAGCTTTTTTCTCATCTGGGGTAGCTTCATTGAATACTTTATAAATCTGTTTTAGCTGCAGCAACCTGCCCACCGCCTTCTTCTGCCATTTTTTTCAGCTCATCTTTATCAAAGCCCCTTTTTTTTCTGCGCCTGTTATCCCGCTGCCGCTCAATCATCCTTGGGATGATGAGCGCACAGACAACGATCGCAGCCGTAATGAGCTTCATGTCTCCCGTTTCAAGAAAATCGGCCCTCAGGGCAAGGGTCACGATGATTCTATAAAGGATGGCTCCCCCAATAACGGCTAAAGTCGCCCTGAAGATCGTTTTTGCCCCAAAGACCGCCTCGCCGATGATGACGGAGGCAAGGCCGATAATGATCATGCCGATCCCCATGCCGACATCGCTGAAGCCATTGTACTGGGCAATAAGGGCTCCTGAAAAAGCAACAAGTCCGTTGGACAACCCCAGTCCCAGGATTTTGAGTGTATCGGTATCTGCTGAAAAGCTCCGCACCATTGTCTCATTATCGCCCACTGCCCTGATGGCAAGCCCGATATCCGTTTTCAGGAAAGCATCGAGCAGCAGCTTAATGACCATTGATACAGCAAGCATTACTAGCAGGATCCCCCATGTTTTGGGAACCATCCCCTCGAGCCCCATGCCCGTCAAAAGGGATGCCATCCCGCTGTCGAACGGCAGTGACTCCCAAAAGCCGGACAGCTTTGTGATGACAGTCTCCTCTGAAAGGAGGGGGACATTCGATTTTCCCATTATCCTCAGGTTAATAGAATAAAGGGCAATCATCATTAATATGCCGGACAAAAGGGGGTTTATTTTTCCTTTTGTGTGGAGCAGGCCTGTCAGGCACCCGGCAGCAAAGCCGCATATCATGGCCATTATGGTAGCAAGTAACGGATTCACGCCTGCCACGATCATTGAAGCAGCGACAGCCGCACCTGTAACAAAGCTCCCATCCACCGTCAGGTCCGGGAAATCAAGTACCCGGAATGACAGGTACACACCAAGGGCCATCAAAGCATAAATCGCACCAGCCTCCACTGAGCCAAATATCGCTGTGAACATATAATCTTCCTTTCTCCGGGAGGTAATTCTATCATTCTATTCAGTAAATTCAGCCAGGCTGTTCCATTCCTCTTTAAGCCCGATATTCATTTCCTCTGCAGCCTTCTTGTTGATCAGGAGCTTTAAGTTTTGCGGATATTGCACAGGGAGCTCTGATGGCTTCTTCTCTCCTTCAAGGATTTCGGCCGCCATTTCCCCTGCCTCATAACCGATATCTTCATAGTCAAAACCGTAAGCAGCAAACCCTCCGCGCTCGACTGAGTCCAATTCACCGACAAACAGCGGGATATCATTGTCATTGGCTGTCTGAATGACCGACTCCAGCGCGGAAACAACTGTATTATCCGTAATGATATAAATCATGTCTGCTTTGCCTACAAGGGATTCAGCTGCCTGCTTCACCTCTGAGGAAGCTGATACTGTGGCCTCTTCCAGCTTTAAGTCTGTTCCTTCCATCGCCTTTTTCACAAGATCAATCTGGGCATTGGAATTCTGCTCCCCCGAATTGTAGATGACTCCTACCGTTTTTCCTTCCATCTGCTCAGCCATGAATTTCACCGTATTCGGGATGGCATCCGGATGGGTATCTGTTGTGCCAGTGATATTTTCTCCAGGCTCCTCCATCGAGGCAACAAGCTCAGCACCAACAGGATCTGTTACAGAGGTGAAAACGATTGGGATATCCTTTGTCGCATTCAGTGCCCCGTACGCGCTCGGCGTCGAATTGGCGAAGATAAGATCCACACCGTCTCCGGCAAAGTTGTTGGCGATTGCCTGGTTGTTGTTCTGGTCGCCCTGGGCGATCTGGACATCATAGTCAACCTCGAGCCCTTTATCTTCAAGGGCCTTTTTGAACCCCTCAAGCGCAGCATCAAGAGAAGGATGCTCCACAATCTGCGTTACGCCGATTTGATACGTTTTTTCCCCCTCTGCCGCCGTTTTTCCTCCTGCTTCATCTGAACCGCACCCTGACAGCAATCCTGCTGCCAGCAGTCCTGCCGCAGCCAATCCAAACTTTTTCTGTTTCATGAAATATCCCCCATTCTTGTCCTATCAATCGCTATTCCGCTTTTTTACTTTTATGCTTTTATGCTTTTATTCACTAAATTATATAGGCGAACCGTGCTGGATTCAAGATGTATTTTGACAATTTTAAAAATTAATAATATGAAAACTCAAAAACACCCTGTGAACGGCATTCCATTCACAGGGTGTTTTATTATCTTCCTTTGAACTCAGGCTTCCTTTTTTCTGAGAACGCCTGAAGGGCTTCCAGCCTGTCTTCTGTAGGAATGGTCACCTCATAGGCTTTTCTCTCAATCTGCAAACCTGTCTGCAGATCCGCATTCATCCCTTGTTTTACAGCAAATTTAGCCTGCTGAAGGGCGACAGGCCCGTTAGCCAGCATTTCTTCTGCCAGCTTCAGGCATTCTTCAAGAAGCTGATCCAGAGGGACTGCTTTTGTCAATAATCCGTAATGCAAAGCTTCTTCTGATGTGAGTCTCCTTGCAGTGAGGATGAGCTCAAGTGCCTTTGCCTGCCCGATCAGCCTGGGAAGCCGCTGCGTCCCGCCTGCTCCGGGGATGATGGCAAGGCTGGTTTCAGTCAACCCCATCTTCGTTCCCTGGGCAGCCAGCCTGAAGTCACAGGACAGGGCCAGTTCCATCCCCCCGCCAAAAGCAAATCCATTGATGGCTGCAATCGTAGGCTGCGGGAGACTCTCAATCAATGAGAATACCTCGCCGATTTTATATACATTCCTTTTAACGTCCGTCTGAGAAAGTGTCTTTCTTTCCTTCAGGTCAGCCCCGACACTGAATGCTTTATCGCCTGCTCCCGTAAAAATGACAACCCGGACATCCGGATTGATCCTGATATCCTCCACTGTCCGCTGCAGCTCTTCAAGAGTCTCATAATTAAAAGCATTCAGGGCTTCTGGCCTGTTCAGGGTAATAATGGCCGCGTGGTTCTCCACTTTCAAATCAATGCTGCTCATATTTCGTTTTCAACTCCTTTTTAATATCTATCTGCATAATTCGCTTTCCAGGTATGAAAACCCTTTCTTTTCGCTCATTGTGTGAAGCGTTTCTATATTATCCCCGGCGGAAGATGACAGGATGGAAGCAGGCAGCTTCCTGCTCAAATCAAAAAACCAGGCTGGAGGCGAAGTCCGGCCTGGTTTTGAAAAACAAGATGTAAATGATATTTCACATATCGGCAGAATGGCCATGGACAAACTGCCATCTTAGCTTTATTTGGTCTGGAGAACCTGTTTCTTCAATGCTCTTCTCAATATTTTTCCTGTCGTATTCTTAGGCAGCTCGTCCAGGAATTCAATTGAGGAAGGCAGCTTGTATTTAGCAAGATGCTGTTTGCAATAGCCTATAAGCTCTTCCTCGGTGAGAGAAGGGTCGGACAGCACAACATAGCTTCTGACCGCTTCTCCCTGATTCGGATCCGGCACGCCGATGACAGCCGCCTCAACCACGCCCGGATGGCTGTACAGCACTTCCTCCACTTCCCTTGGATAGACATTGTAGCCGCCGACAATGATGATTTCCTTTTTCCTGTCTACAATATAGAAATAGCCTTCTTCGTCCATCCGCGCAAGATCTCCTGTAAAAAGCCAGCCATCCCTGATGGAAGCAGCAGTTTCCTCAGGCATCTTATAATAGCCTTTCATAACATTCGGGCCCCTTACAGCAAGTTCGCCGACTTCACCAGGCGGCACCTCATCACCCAGTTCATTGACAACTCTGTTTTCAACGTTCAGGATGGATGTTCCGATTGAACCAGGCTTGCGCGGCCGGTCAAGCGGATTGAAGCATGTTACCGGCGATGCCTCGGACAGGCCATAGCCTTCAGAAATAAGGACATTGAATTTTTTTTCAAAGTTTTCAAGCAATGCTACCGGCAGTGATGCACCGCCGGAAATGCAGAGGCGGAGGGACTTTAAATCTTCCGCCTTTCCATCGCTGTATTGCAGCAGGAAATTGTACATGGTCGGCACACCGGCAAAAACAGTTGCCTCATACTCTTTTACCAGCCTGAATACTTCTTTCGGGCTGAATTTCGGATCGATCAGGATGGTCGCTCCATTCATCAGAGGTGCGTTAAGTACAACAGTCAGGCAGAAGACATGGAACATCGGAAGCGACGTAATGACCCTGTCCGATTCATTCATTTTTAAGTAATCGCTTACATCCTTTGCATTGCTGTAAAGGTTTTTATGCGTGAGCATTGCGCCTTTTGGCTTTCCTGTGGTGCCTGATGTATAAAGGATGATAGCTGTATCCTCTTCCTCAAGCTCCGGTCCCTGGTACCCTGCATCACCTGATGCCAGAACTGATGTAAACGATTTCAGTTTAGGATAGACACTCAGGGCCGAGACATCAGCATCCGCCTGCTTGCCTTGCGGAGTTTCACAAATAATATAGTTTTCAACCGATGGAAGCGCCCCATGCATTTTCTCTGCCATTGGAACCAGCAAGTCCAGGCTGATGATGGCTTTCACATCACCGTTTTTGACAATATAGCCAATTTCATCCGGCGTATAGATCGGGTTAATCGGAATCACGGTCGCCCCCAGGCGCATCGCCCCATACAAGCTGATAATGAAGAATGGAGAATTGCCGAGAAGCAGTGCAACATGGTCTCCCTTTTGGATACCCAGCTTTTCAAGGCCTGAAGCAAACTTTGTAACTGCCGCATCAAGCTCAGCATAAGTGCTTTCCTTGTCCATGAAATAATAGGCCGGTTTTTCACCCAGCTTCTGTGCGGTTTCATGCAGCTGTGAAGATAAGTTCATCATTTTCCCTCCTCCTAAATGAATGAATAATCATTCATTAAATAATAAAAAATTTTCTAAATATATTATATTGAAAGAAATTTATGTATTCAAGTACACAGTGCCAAAATTTTGTAGATATTTGGGCGCCGCTTATTGCTTCCCCATGAAAAAACCCCGCCTGGGCGGGGGAAAACTCAGTAGACAAGATTAATAAAATCCTCTTTGGTAACATTGCCGAAATAATGTTTGATGTTGATATCTGCAAGGGCTTCTTCGATTGCCGCTTTTTCATAGCGCAGACCTGACAGCTTTTCTTCAATTACTGCTACATCTCCGACACCGAAAAAGTCGCCGAATATCTTGCAATTCCCGATAATCCCTTTATTAACATCCAGCCGTACATCGATTTGGCCAACCGGGAATCGGTGTGAATGCTGGAGATTGAATTTCGGCGATTTCCCGTAATTCCAGTCCCAATTCTGGTAGCGCTCTTTTGATAGCTGGTGTATCTTTTCCCAATCCTCTTCTGTCAGTACATACTCTGGAATTTCGTCAAGATCCCCAAAAATGTTCTTAAGGAGTGTGCTCCTGAACTGCTCAGTCGAAACCTTTTCTTCCAGGAATTCAGAAATATTCGCTACACGGCTGCGGATGGACTTGATGCCCTTTGACTCAATTTTATCCTTCCTCACCTTAAGGGCCGATACAACACTGTCGATCTCAGAATCAAACAGCAATGTCCCGTGGCTGAACATCCTGCCCCTTGTGGCGAACTGGGCATTACCGGAAATTTTTCTTCCTTCCGCAGTAAGGTCGTTCCGTCCGCTCAGCTCAGCTGCCACCCCCATTTTCTTCAAGGCCTCGACAACAGGCTCTGTGAACTTCCTGAAGTTATGGAAGCTGTCCCCATCGTCCTTTGTAATGAATGAAAAATTAAGATTGCCCAAATCGTGGTAGACAGCTCCCCCTCCGGATAAACGGCGGACCACATGAATGCCGTTTTTCTCAACATATTCTGTATTGATCTCCTCGATGGTGTTCTGGTTTTTGCCGATGATGATGGAAGGCTCATTTATGTAAAAAAGCAGATAGCTTTCCTGGTCAATGTCCAGGTTCTTCAATGCATACTCTTCAATGGCAAGGTTTATGCGGGGGTCTGTAATCCCTTTGTTGTCGATAAATAGCATGATGATTCTCCTTTGTTTTAGATAGTGTAGGTATCATTGAATGCAGCCAGGCGGACTGGGCCGCTGTATTCCCTTGCCGACTCCTCAGCAAGCTTTGAAAGCTCCCCATAATGCGGAAGATGGGTCAGGACAAGCTGTTCCGCGCCAGCTTTTTCAGCAAGCCTCCCGGCATCATAGCTGTTCATATGCCCTGCGTTCTTTCCATTCTGATTTCCGTAGAAATTGCACTCGCTGACAAGCAGGGAAGCTCCGGATGCAAAAGCAGCCAGCTCTTCTTTATAGGATGTATCGGCTGTATAGACAATCGCATTTCCTTCTGCTTCAAACCGCATCGCATAGCATGGTGCCGGATGATCTGTTTTTAAGAATGTGATTGTAAAGGGCCCGAGGTTTAATTCCTCGTCCGGCTTATACTCTTTTCCTTCTGTAATATCCTTATAGCTGAGCTTCGAGAACTCCTGAGGGTTTTCCCTGTGAGCATAAACAGGCAGGGTATCCATCTTTTTTCCGAGGAAGCCCTGGATGAGGCGGGCATGCTGCAATACGCCGATATCTGCGATATGGTCAGGATGATAATGAGAAATAATGACCGCATCTAGCTCCTCCGGCTGGATGATCTGCTGCATTTTCGACAGTACTCCGCTGCCGCAGTCCACAAGCAGGCGGAAGCCATTGTGCTCGAGAAGATAGCCGGCACTGGCCTCATTCCCCTTCGGATAACCTCCCCAGGGCCCTATAACAGTTAATTTCATCTAACAGTCCTCCTTTTTTCCGAATCCCTATTAACACTATAATCGATTATGCCTATTTTTTCATTTTTTTAAAATTGTATTGATACAGTTGTTGACTTAAAAATACTGTTATAATACAATGTAAATACAGAAACACAAACACATAACCCGGGAGGCTGACAGAATGCTAGAAAATATCGTGGAATTTTTCAGGAATTTGCCAGCAAAACAATGTTCGGAGTGCGGCAGCTCCATTGATGAGCAGCACGAATGCTATGGGACTAAATGTGATAAGTGTCTTGACTTGAACTGACTGGAATTCTATAAAATTATAAGAAAAGCGCAAGCGCCTTGCTCACCCTTAAGGAACGCAGACTAAGAACGCCACGTCCTGTGGCAACGTCTGCATAACCCCCATCCTGGGGGCCTCAAGACGATCATCCCGGAAAGGCGTTCTTTGCCTTTTTGGGATGATTGGCTTGTGACCTCGAGGGGGTAGGCGCTGGAGCTAGACAGTAATCGAAGTTAAAAAAATATACTTTCTTATTTTACCAAAAAGACCCGGCCGGCGGCCGGGTCTTTCTCTGTCTCTATTATTCTGCGATTGCTGCGTACTTTCTTTTATGCATGATAGTGAAATAAGTGATCGTGCCAGCAATGAATGCGAGCATAAAGCCAAGGAGGATGGCTGCATTATGCCACATGAAGGCAAAGTCTCCGCTCGATGCCACGGCCTTCAGGCCTGCCACTGAATAGGTCATCGGCAGCAGGGCATTGAAATGCTGCAGGAAGCCCGGAATCAGTTCAAGCGGGAAGGTGCCTGCACTTGTTGTCAGCTGCAGGATGAGTATAAGAATAGCAGCAAATCTTCCCGGATCTCCAAGCGCTGTAACAAAGAATTGGATCAGCGCCATGAAGGTCAGGCTTGTAATAATATTGAACAGAAGGAATAATGGGATGCTCTGCACTTCAAGCCCCAGTCCCGAAATCAGGATCCATGAAGCAATAAGCGCCTGGATGATGCCTGCCGCTGCAAGAACACCAAACTTGGCTGCAAACCAGCTCAGGCCGTTTCCAGGGACCGATGCCGGCTCCCTGAGCGGGAACACGATGGACAGAAGCAGAGCTCCGACAAACAAGCCCAATGAAAGGAAGTACGGCGTAAAGCCGGTTCCGTAGTTAGGCACTTCATTGATTTTTTCATTTTTCACCTGGACAGGTTCGGCAATCATATTGTAGGTTTTGTCATCCGCACTTACAGATGAAGCTTCCTCAGCTCCGTCCTTCAGTTTGCCTGCAAGCTCTGCTGAGCCTTCGGACAATGCTGAATTCCCTTCTGCCACTTTGCCGGCACCTTCAGACAGCTTTCCTGCGCCTTCCTTCAGGGCGCCAGAGCCATCAGCCAGCTTGCCGAGACCGCCGGAAAGCTCTGTGCTCCCTGCTGCCAGCTGTGCTGATCCGGCTTTTGCTGAAGCAAATTGCTGTCCATATTCATTCATGCCTGCGATAAACTGCTGCTGGCCATCCTGTATCTTGGCTGTACCTTGTGCGAGTGAAGAGCTTCCTGCTGCAAGAGAATCAATTCCCTGCTGCAATTGCTTTTGCCCTTCTGAAAGGCTGCCTATTTTGTCTGACAGCTGCTGTGCTCCGCCGGATATTTGGCCGGCAGATTCGGCAAGCTGTGATGTACCGGCTGCCAGCTGGCCTAAGGCTGCTTCCAGCTCTTTTCTTTCAGGGGAGTCCTCCGGCATCTGCTGCAGGACTGCCCCCAGCTTTTGCTGAAGCTGGGACATTCCGCCGCTGACCTTGGCAGCTTCTGACTGCCATTGATCAAGTGAGCCTGAAAGTGAGGCAGCACCGCCCTGAAGCTGTTCTCCTCCCTGGACAAGGGCAGGAACCTTTCCCTGGACCTGCTGGATTCCTTCATTCAGCTTTGCAGCTCCAGCAGCTGCTTCCTGATTACCTGCCTGAAGCTCACTGGCCGCAGCTTCCAATTTCTGATGGCCGGCTTGAAGCTTTCCAAGACCAGAGTCCAGGTCCTTCGCTCCTGCAGCCAGCTCTGCAGATCCTTTGTTCACCTGGCTGACGCCATTATCAAATTCAACAGACTTCCCGGCCAATTCTCCAAGCTTATTCTTCAGTTCCTGTGAACCTGATTTAAGCTCCAGGGCTCCTTCGTCAAGCTTACCGGCCCCGTCGCTCGCCTGTAGCAAACCGTCTGTCATGTCGCCGATTTTATCAAACATCGTCTCAGCATAGGTTTCGGTAATTTTCTCGGAAAGAGAAGCTTTGATTTTTTCAATTGCTGTACCGCCAATCTGTGAAGAAAGGAAGTTATAGCTTTCGTTTGGAACATAAATTAAATTTAGCTTTTTCGGATCTTCATCCAAAAGAGTTGTCGCATTCTCTGAAAAGTCCTCAGGAACCTCTACAAGAATATAATACTTCTCCTTCTCCAGATCTTTATAGCCTTCCTCTTTAGTAACAAACTTAAAATTAAAATCAGCACTATCTTTTAAATTGGATATCAGTTCGTCCCCGAGCTGCAGCTCTTTTCCTTCAAATTCTGCCCCTTTGTCTTCATTGACTACTGCGACAGGCAGATCGGCAAGATGATCATAAGGATCCCAGAATGCCCAAAGGAACATTCCGCTGTAAAGCACAGGAATGAACAGGACAGCAATAATCGGGATCAGCAGTTTTCTGTTTTTAAAAATAGCTAAAAACTCATTCCTGAATAATCTATTTCTCATTTATTTTTCCTCCTGTACGATTGACTATTTTGTTCAAATGGTCAATTTTATTCATAAAACAAGGACTATCCCTTAAGTCAGTTAGATAATCCTTTAAACAGGTATTGCTCAAACAGCTTTGCAATTTCCTCTTTTTCAAGAGGTTTATGCTGCTTTTCCCAATCAAAAATCAGGGCGATATAGAGCTTGAACATGATGAAGGCAGTCAGCTCAGGATCGCAGTCTGCTATCTCGCCTTTTTTCACAGCTTCGGCAACTTTTTCTTTAATATAAGAAAGAATTGATTTTTCCAGCCTCTCCATTACCTCCATTACTGCAGGAGTGCCCATTTCCTTTTCTTCCTGGAAAAGCTTGATGGTCAGCTGGTGCTTCAGCCTGAACTCAAGGATCCCATATAAGGCGCGATGGACATTTTCGTGGAAAGATAATGAAGAATCCAGAGATTCGTCAGCTGCAATTTTCATTTCCTTGATGAGCGTTGTGATGATTTCATCGAATAATTCCTCTTTATTCTTAAAAAACGTGTAGATCGTCCCTTTGCCGACATTCGCAATTTTGGCCACCTGATCCATTGTGGTTGCTTTATAGCCAAACAGAGAAAATGATTTATTGGCAGCTTCAATAATTAATTGCTTGCGGTCTACAGCCATCTATACACCTCGATTCACAAAAATGACTGAATGAACATTTTGGTCAATTTGAACAAAAATAATAATAGCATATGTCAGCAGCTCTTGCAATGCTTCCCGGTTAATATTTTATTATTAATTACTATCCCTAACTGAGGGACATAATCAGAAACCAAAGAAGGAGCCCTGCCCCAAAAGGCAGGTCTCCTTCTCTCTGCTATTCTGAAAGCTTCCTGAGTACGGCAGATGCCATAGCATCAATGAATTCGGGCTGTGAATTCGGCATTTCCGGACGATAATAGCTTGCCCCGATTTCCTCTGTTACAACTTTGCATTCATAGTCATTGTCATATAAAACTTCAAGGTGGTCTGCTACAAACCCGACTGGTGTATAGACGAATGCTTTATAGCCTTTTTCATTATACAAGTCGCGCGTCAGGTCCTGGACATCCGGCCCAAGCCATGGCTCAGGAGTATTCCCGGCACTCTGCCAGCCAACCTCATAATTTTCTACCCCCGCCTGTTCAGCGATCAGATCCGCAGTCTCCTGCAGCTGGTTAGGGTAAGGATCTCCCGACTGGAGAATTTTCTCTGGCAGGCTGTGGGCTGATACGATCAGCACTGCATTGTCTTTTTCATCTGCAGGCATGGATGCGAAGGCTTCCTTCACTTTTTCTGCCCAATAGCCGATGAATATCGGTTCTTGATACCAGCTTTCTACAGAAGTGATGGTCAGGCCGCCAAGCCTTTCTGCTTCTTCTTTTGCACGGCCATTATATGACTTCACGCTGAAGGTTGAAAAATGGGGAGCCAGCACGATGCTTGCAGCTTCCGTGATTCCATCTTCTTTCATGCTCTTCACTGCATCTTCGACAAAAGGTTCAATATGCTTCAAGCCCAGATACATCTTGAATTCAATTTCATCCTGGATGCTGTTCAGATGCTGCTCAAGCTTTTCACCCTGCTCCTGTGTAATCCTGGCAAGCGGGGAAATCCCGCCGATTGCTTCATAGCGGCTCCGCAGATCTTCAAGCATCTCATCTGAGGGCTTTCTTCCATGGCGTATATGAGTATAATAGCGCTCAATATCTTCTTCTTTATATGGCGTTCCGTAGGCCATGACAAGCAGGCCCATTTTCTTTTTCGGCATTATATTTACACCTCTTTTTAATCATGTATCTAGTCACTTATTGTGCCAAAAACCCGGCTGAATACAAAATCTAATGCTCAGGAATTACTCAGCAAGCTTGAAAGCCGAGTAATCGTGGATAAAGCCAGTCAGTTTTTTCAATGTATCCGGGTTGACAGACGGGAAGACGCCGTGGCCAAGATTGAAAATATAGCCTGGCTGCTGCATTCCCTGGTCAAGGATTTCCCTGGCTCTCTCTTCAATTACTTCCCATGGAGCAAGCAATATGGCAGGATCAAGATTGCCCATGACTGTTTTCCTGATGCCCATCTCCCTTGCCTCGCTGATTGGAAGCCTCCAATCCAGTCCGACTACGTCCAATGGAAGGTCATGCCATTCCATGGCCAGGTGGCTTGCGCCCACTCCAAACATGATCAAAGGCACATTTTCTTCTTTAAGAGCTGTGAAGATCCGTTCCATAACCGGCTTGATGAAGCAGCGGTAGTCGGCCACATTCAGTGCGCCTACCCATGAATCGAAAAGCTGGATAGCCTTTGCACCAGCCTTGATTTGTGCTTTTACATAAACGATGATGGTGTCAGCAAGCTTGTCCATCAGCGCGAACCATGCCTGCGGCTCAGAATACATGAAAGCTTTTGTTTTATTGTAATTCTTTGACGGCCCTCCTTCGATCATATAGCTGGCGATTGTGAATGGCGCGCCGGAGAAGCCAATCAAAGGAACTGTCAGCTGTTCTTCTGTTAAGAGCTTGATTGTGTCAAGGACATAGGGAATATCCTGTTCAGGATGAAGTTCCCCCAGTTTCTCAACATCTGAAAGCGAGCGGACCGGATTGGAAATGACCGGACCGATGCCTGTTTTAATATCTACGTCCACTCCGATGGCGGGAAGCGGCGTCATGATGTCTTTATAGAGAATCGCAGCATCCACTCCGTAGTTTTCAACCGGCAGCCTTGTAACATAGGCACATAATTCAGGCTGATGCGTTATTTCGAATAAGGAGTATTTCTCTTTGATGGCACGGTATTCGGGCTGGGATCTCCCAGCCTGCCGCATATACCATACAGGGACGCGGTCTGTTTTTTCCCCGCGCGCCGCTTTTAAAAATGTATCGTCTATCTGTTTTGCCATAAAACTGTATCCACCTTTCAGTACTCTTCTGTTTGTTTATTGTAATATATCTTTCTGGAAATTAGAAATTTCGGTATGTATAGGGCATATTGCCCCTTCCACTATAGCGGTTTCAGGATAGGTTGTATAGATTGCCTGGGGAAATGTCGAAAATTTGCCTTAAAAGAGAAAAGGCAAAAACAAATTGCATTACAAAAATCATTTCTATTTTTAAATGGGGTGTTGATCTCCGTTCCAGGCACTTCGCTTTCCGCGGGGCGGAGTTGAGCCTCCTCGCCGCAAGCGGCTGTGGGGTCTCAACTCTTCCGCTGCAATCCCGCAGGAGTCTTCGTGCCTTGCACTCCAATCAACAGGTTTTTAAATTCGAATGGCAGTACAACCCTGAAAACTTTAACATTCAATTACCATTTTAGAACTCCATCGGAGCAGGTCAATTAATACCTTATAGTTTTATATTTCGTAAAAAACGTTAACGTAAAGTTGGCTTTTCATGACATTGCTTTATTCAATTCTATTATTAGGGTTATTTCCTTTAATTCATTGATTTTGCAAAGGAAAAAACAAACCAAAAAAGGCACGGAACCCTAACATTCCGTACCCCCTCTGGTCTGAAAAATACTGCCTTCATGTAATTTATCTCGGCAGTGTAAATTCAGCTGTTCTTCCTTTGAATGCTTTTGTGCCGTCTTCGTTATAGAAAGGGCCGAATTCCAGATCAAACTTTTTGTATATTTCGAATTCATCTTTCCTGAATAGAAAGACATGAAGCTTTTCTCCCTGTGCACCTGCCTCGATGGCCTTTGGTTCACGGGGTTCAACCATGCCCTGTGACAGAATTCTGGCGCGGTTGTCATCCACTGAAAGGATGGAACCTATATTCCAGATGCTGACCGGCTCTGAAGACTGATTGTCAATATTAAATTTGACTGTCAGAGCCACAATGCCGCTGTCGCCAAAATTTGTAAAGCGCGGCTTATTGGCCTCTGTCGGGGTGATTTCTGTATACTGAACCCCTTCAAGTGTTACATTCACATCACCGATTTTTTGTGCTTCGCCAATTCCTTCTTTTTCGAAAATCATTTTCTTATCTGCCATATTATCGGTTGTCAGCTGATCCTGGTAGAAGGATGGCTCGCTTGCCATGGCCTCCTTCTGTTCAACACTGTAAGCAAAATCAAAGACTGCATTCCCCTGGATGGAACCTTTGAACTGGTCGTTGTCTGCAGCTCCGCCTTCAATGATGTACTTCGGCTTTACAGTCGAAAGCTTATCAAATTCGGCATTTGTCAGGGTGAATGATATCAGCCCTGTTATCTTTTCCCCGGCTGCGAATTTCCCTGTTTCTGACTCTTTTTTCGATTTGACCTTGTCTGCATCAAGGATAAAGGTTGGGTCTGATGGGTACCAGTCCAGCTCATGTGATGTCTGGATACGGTGCATATTGTTGTAATACATTGCTTTATCAGTGCCATTATCCACTGTAACCTTTGCCGTAATCACATACCCGTCGATCTCATCATTAAACGGGATGGTGACATCCTCGTGCATATCTGTCACTTTGACGATCTGATATTCATCCACAGAAACTTTGAAGCCTTTCATATCATGGACAAAGCCAGGATCTGTGTTCGTATAGATGACTTCAACCTCGCCCTCTGATTCATCTGCAATATTTGGGTTGAGCAGCTCTCCTTCTGCACTTGTTCCATCAGCCGTTTCTTCAGCTTCTTCCGACTCATCAGTTTCTTCCTCTGCGGCAGCATGATCTGTTTCTTCAGCTTCAACCTTCTTTTCCGGCTCTTTACCGTTTGAAGCTTTTTCATCATTCCCGCATGCCGATAGTAAAAGCATTAGAGCCAAGAGTGCTGTCCATAAAACATTTTTCTTCACGTTTTTACACAACCTTTTTTTGGATTATTTTCCCTTCGCCATTATAAATCACGAAATGATAGATTTCCCTGTTTAATAGATAAAAAGGAAAAAATAAGGAAATACTCCCATCAATAAGCAGGCAGAGGCAGGAGGATGCACACAGATACAGCAGCCTCCGAATAGGAAAATACCACCAATAGTTCCTGGATAAACCAAAATTTTGAAATAAACTTCTATCCGGCAGCTAAGAGCTCTGATTGGGAATCGGCATGCGGAGAAGCTATAATGAGGGAGAGCGCTAACATACAAAGAGAATCTTGAGGTGATATGGATGAGGATTTATATGACGAACGGCACTTTTGATTTTTTAAAAATAGTACAAAATAAGAACAGCGCAGAGAAAATGGTGCTGATGCAGGATGCGGACAATGCACTGCTCCTCCACGAAACCGAGGGAAAAACTTTATTTAACGAACCGCGGAGCTATGAAGTGCTGGATTCAACAGGTTCACTCGAAAGCCGCGGTTTTATTGTCATGAATAATATCCCCGTAACAGAAGAAGGAAGGCCCTTATTCGAATACCGATTTAAAAACAGGGCTGGGGCGGTTGAAAACGAGCCTGGCTTTATCAGCATCCGGGTACTTCGCCCGCTTTCCAGTGATACGTATGTCATTCTCACCCAATGGGAGAGCGAAAAGGATTTCAAAAATTGGCAGGATTCCAAAGCCTATGAAAAGGCACACGAAAAACGGGGAACAGATCAAGGCATCGATGTCCAGCGTCCAAATATCTTTGCACGCCCATCCTTTGTAACAACTTATTATATCCCTGAAGCAGATTGATCATTACTATCATAAGTGGCCGGAAGATGCGGAAGCCCGCATTTTCCGGCCTTTTCTTCGGGTTGCAGCTGAAAAAAAAGAACCTGAAGAAATTAACGCCAGATTCTTTCATTCGCCCTATGCAAAATCCCTTCAGGCTTTAGGTCCTTGTTTAATGAGGCCGTTTTGATGGGCATACACAGCTGCCTGGGTGCGGTCGGAAACGGACAGCTTGCTGAGTATGTTGCTGACATGTGTTTTCACCGTTTTTATCCCTATAAAGAGCTGATTGCTGATTTCCTGGTTGGTCATCCCTTCGCCGATGCACAGAAGGACCTCCAGCTCCCTTTCCGTCAGTTCCTCGTGGGGCTTTTTCTCCCTGCCGCGAAGGCGGCCCATCATTTTGGTGGCGACCTTCGGCTCGATTACCGGCTCCCCTCTTGCAGCCTTCAGGATGCAGTCAAGCACTTCATCCGCCGTTGCTGTTTTCAGCATATAGCTGAATGCACCGGCCTCTATTGCAGGAAAGACCTGCTCATCATCATAAAAACTTGTAATAATGATGATCTTGCACTGGGGATAGCTTTTCAATATTTCTTTTGTTGCTTCAATGCCGCTTCCGTTTTCCATTAAAAGATCCATAAGGACGACATCTGGCCTTTCCTTCAGCACGAGGGCAGCTCCCTCATGCCCGCTGGAAGCTTCCCCTACTATTTCTATTTCCGGTTCAGTCAAAAGATACGAGATGATTCCCTTCCTGACCATTTCATGGTCATCCACAACTGCGATCCTGATCACTTTATTCCCTCCCTTTCAGCGGTATCCGTATTTCAATATAAGTCCCTTCTCCCTGTTTGGACCGGATATTGAAAATCCCGCCGATTTCCTCGCATCTTTCCCGCATGGTTTTCAATCCATACGAGGCAACCCTTTCAATATGAGGGTCAAATCCCTTTCCGTCATCTCCAATAAATAAATATGTATAATCTTCCTTTTCTGTAAGGGTCAGCTTTATCTTTGATGCATCGGCATGCCTGAGAATATTAGAAAGTGCCTCCTGGACAACTCTGAACAAATGCTCTTCTGCTGCTTTGGAGAGCTCGATTTCATCTATGCTGGCCTGAAAATCGATGGTAGTCTTCCCGCGCAATTCGTGTATCAGCTTGATAATCCCGTCACACAAGGTATCATCGCTCAGCTGGATCGGCCTTAAATGGAGAAGGAGAGCCCTCATTTCCCCCTGTGCTTTGGCGGCTATACCGGAAATTTCCTTGAGCTGCTTCTTTGCTTTTTCAGAATCTCTGTCAAAGACCTTCAGTGCGGCAGATGACATCATGCTAAGAGCAAACAGCTGCTGGCTCACAACATCATGGAGATCCCTTGCCAGGCGCTGCCTTTCCTCCATAACTGCTGCAGCATGGGCCGACTGGGCCAGGGATGAACGTTCTTCAGCAAGCCGTTGGACCGAGTGGACCTGCTCCTGGATATAGTCAGCCAAACCATCAAGCTCCTCTGCAATAAGCCCGATTTCATCGTTTTCATAAGAAGATATCCTTCCTGCCAGCTTGCCGGACCGCAGATTGGACACTGCAACCAGGATATCTCCAAGCCTTCCCTTGATTAAGTAACTGCCTTTAATGCCAAAATAGCCTCCGGCAGCCAGCAGGATCAGCAGGCAATAGATAAAGAGCCAGAAAGAGATTGAAATGGTGAGGACCGGTTCATCGGCAAAGAATAAATAAATCTGGATCCCGACAAAGAAGGTGAGCGAGCTGATCAGCGCCATCATAATAAAGCTCTGGATAAACCAATACCTGATTCCGAACATTTTTTTCATCAGCAGTATCTCCTATACATGATCAATTCGAATGGAGCCGACTTTGAGCTGGATCGTTATATTCAACTTTCTTGCCGCATCATCGTATCCCGGGGATTTATAATAAAGTTTGCGGTTAAGGTCTTCTGATTTCAGATCGAAAATGCGGATATCCCCGATATTGATATCGGAGTGAACCATAATCGGGACATCCTCAGGGATAATCATCTTAACATCGCCGACCCATCCCTTGACTGAAATAGGCGTTTCCTTCTCCGGGATATACGCCTTGCTGAAGTCTATAAAATAATCACCGACCGTATTATACAGATCCAAAGGTTCTACAGACCAATTTGCGTTTTTAAAGCTGACGTCGCCTATAGAGAATCCTCTGATATTTGCTAATGGGGCATGCCGCGATCCCTTTTTGATCCTGATGATTTTTTCCTCGCCCAGATCCTTTTCGCTTTCTTCTATCCCATCATATTTCTTAGCTGGAAACTCTGTTTCAACATGCACTTTAATATGCTCTTTCCTTACGAGAAGCGAGAATCCAAGGTATACGATGGCGAGCGGCCAAAGCTTCCACACATCCCAAAAAGAAAACTGGATCAGTCCGAATCTGTCAGAGGCCAGCAGCCCGGAGAAAACAAGCAAAAATCCGGCAAAAACTTTGCCCCCTTTTTTTCTGGCCAATGTAGAGATCAGCAGAATTAGGCTATAGCCGAACATCACAAAAGGATATACTGTGACAAAAAACTTCTTTATTTCCAAGGAAATGACACCTATATTTACAAGAAGCAGCAGGACACCTGCAGCCAGAAGGCATAATGCAAACATCATTTGATTGACTGATCGATAACGCAATTGGCTCCCCTTCTTTCTTTCTCTATAAATATTCGCTGCAGAAAATGCTTTTCCCTGCAATCCCATTTTATCAGTCTTCCATCAATCTTTAACTGCCTCTGGAATGCTTTTCCCTCCGCCTTGAGGCGGATGTGTGCCATGCACATCGCCCAGAACTGAACATAATCTATAGTACGCTTGAAGGCCATGGCCCAAGCATACTATAGGAGGGATATAAAATGGCGATTGATTTAACTGTCCTTCATGCTATCTATGTTTTCTTCATTGTACTCATCATCGGTTTTATGATAGCGAAACGGGATACTGCCCTTGTGTGCATAGCCGGGATCTTCCTGATTGCCATCACAAGCACCGGCTCCCTGAGCACCTCAGTCAGCAGTGTGTTCAATAGCTTTATATACGCGATAACCGAGCTTCTTTCTACCATTCTCGTCATCTCCATCATCGTCGCCATGAGCAGGGTCCTTGCTGCTGCGGGGGTAAGCGATGCGATGATAGCGCCCTTCTCCAGGATGATCAAAGGTCCGGCAGGCGCTTATTGGACGATCGGCATTGTTATGATGGTGATATCCTGGTTCTTTTGGCCATCACCAGCAGTTGCCCTTCTTGGAGCAGTCCTTCTGCCGGCAGCTCTGAAGGCAGGACTTCCTGCCCTGGGAGCAGCTATGGCCATGAACCTCTTCGGGCACGGAATTGCCCTGTCAGGCGACTTCATCATCCAGGCAGCCCCTAAATTGACGGCAGACGCTGCCGGGCTTCCAGCAGGGGAAGTAATAGCTGCCAGCATTCCCCTTGTAGCCGTAATGGGGATTGTCACAGTTGCTGCTGCCTTTTTCTTTTTGAAAAGGGATATGAAAAAGGGCCTCCTGCTGCCGGCCTCTCCCCCTGATCAAAGGAATGAGGCTGAATCAGGAGAGCCCGGGCTTCTTTCAAGGAGCCAAAGGGGATTTTTTGCAGTCCTTATCCCTGTTTTATTCGCTTTAGATGTAGCAGCTATGTTCTTGCTTGACCTGCAGGGCGGCGATGCGACAGCACTTGTAGGCGGGACATCGATTTTTATTCTGCTGGTGATCACCTTGGCAAGCCACAAAAATAAAGGACTGGAGAAAACAACCTCCTATATGATTGAGGGATTTCAATTTGGCTTCAAGGTCTTCGGGCCTGTCATCCCTATCGCAGCTTTCTTTTACCTTGGAGATTCCGGCTTTACAAGCATAATCGGCGACTATTTGCCGGGGGGGTCACAGGGCATCGTCAATGATCTCGGGGTTGCTCTGGCAGGAGCAGTCCCGCTGAGCAAGGAAGTGGCAGCTGTTACGCTCACTGTTACCGGTGCAATCACCGGTCTGGATGGTTCCGGCTTTTCCGGCATCTCCCTGGCAGGCTCTGTCGCCAGCCTTTTTGCTTCAGCCATCGGTGCCGGTGCAGCAACTTTGACAGCCCTGGGACAGGTTGCTGCCATCTGGGTTGGCGGCGGGACGCTCGTGCCCTGGGCGCTCATCCCTGCAGCAGCCATCTGCAATGTGGATCCTTTTGAGCTTGCAAGGAGGAATCTCCTGCCTGTCATCATTGGGCTTGCAGCCACTACAATTGTCGCCATGTTCCTAATATAAGTGTGAACGGGAGAGCAAAAAAAAGAGGCAGCTGCCATCAGCTGCCCCTCTATTTTTTTATGATTTCTGCCACTCTGCCCACTTGGCCGTCTGTCAGCCTCACCTTGATTCCATGCGGGTGGAAAGAAGAATTGGTCAGAAGATCCTTAATGATCCCCCTTGTCCTTGCCCCTGACCGCTGGTCCTTCTTTAAGATGATATCCGCTTCCATTCCAGGCTTAACATGCTCACGATATTTGCCGGTGTCAGACATGCAATCAGCTCCTTTTCCTTTGGCGCCATCAGGCGCGCTTTTTGTTCTTCTATTCTAATGGTATAATAGGCAGAACACAAAATTAACACCTTATCCATTGGAGGAAACATGCTTACTTTTGAAGAAAAATTAGCGATCATCGAGTCATTTCCCGAGCTTGAGAGAAAAGACGTCTCTCTTGGAAGAGTCAACTTCCATTATGAAGAAAGCGCAATAGACAAGAAAAATGTGGTTTACCATCTGCATCCTAACGGCAATGGCTTTGTTTTTGCAGAATATGTACAGAGTTATTCGCCTGACAGCAAAGGCATGGTGAACATCAGGGATTTCTCTGAATCCGAGCTTCGGGATATCATTGCAAAATCGATCCAGTCCCTCTCCGCCCATGATGCAGAAGAAGCCCAGCCTGCTGCAAGGCTGGAAGAAACGTGGAGCAGCCGGAGCGGCGAGACCCTTGTCCTCATAGAGGAAGATGAAATGTGGAATGTATATGCCGGCCTGAACCTGGACGCCGCTTTTCTATCTTATCGGGAAGCAAAAGAATATCTTGAAGAAGAAGGATTTAAACGGAGCTAAAACTGAGAGGCAGCCTTATTGGGCTGCCTCTTTGTTTTCTTAAAAATTGCCATTCTGATTTTCCGGGCGGCTGTTATGGAGATGGGATTCAATATAGACCCTTTCTGAAGAAGAAACATGCTGTTCATTATGTTCGGGGTCTGTATGCTGGATTCCCTTCCTCCGATAGATAACATCAACCAGCACCCCGAATCCAAGGAGCCCGCCTAAAATGATGAGCCATAACATGATTATCACCCTTTCCACCTGCCTCATTTTGTCCAGTGGCTTTTAATAGAATGGATAATACTCTTTTCGGATCTCACTTGAAATGATCTCTGATACAGGGGCGATTCTGATGCCTTTCTCTTCAAAATACCCCTTTTCCTGAAGGATCCCTGCCGAACAGACCTTGCCAGTCACACCGACATGCCCGATTGCGATCCCTCTGCCCTGCTGCTCCGTGATCAGCGCCAGCTTCTTCATCTGCCGCCTGACATGGGAAACAGAAGAAATGTCATCAAGAAATACATCCCTTTTAATGAGCGGCACACCAAGCTCTTTTGCAATGATGGGAAATTTTGATTCAGGGCTTGTGCCGCTGTCCACAATATAAAGCTTCCGTTCTTTCGCAATTTTTACGATTTCCCTTACTATCCCTTCATCTTCCACTGCCCGCGATCCCATATGATTATTGAGGCCCTTTGCATAGGGAACGCTGTCAATGGCTTCATTGACCCTTTTCCTGACTTCTTCAGAAGACAGATTTGTTGTGATCGGTTTGGGCCCGAGCCATGATTTCTTTCCCCTTTTAGGCTCCATTGGCAGATGGACCATGACTTCAAATCCATTTTCATGCGCCCATTCAGCATGCTGTGCTGTCTGATCTGTAAATGGCATCACTGCTGCTGTAATCGGGATATCGCCTTCAAGGAAATCTTTTACGCCTCCGATGCCTCCTCCAAAATCATCTATGATGATAGCAGCTTTCCTTTCTTCCTGCTGGGTTTCGGCACTGGCAGATGAGGCAAAGAAAGAACATAAGATAAGCAATACGGCAATCTTTTTCATATTTCCTCCTGCTGATCGTTGTTCCTCTTACATTCCCCTGCGTGACAGGCGTTCATTCATGGCTCATGCCGGTTTTTAGTTACTAATTGTATATACGATTTGAGTCGATAAAAGTTTCAATATTCAGAAAAAAATACTAAAAAGCCTGGCTTCTGCCAGGCTGCTTTATTTAAGTACGCCCTTTTCCCGCGCTTCTTTAATCCATGATGGAAATTCATCAAGAAGATGGTCATACAATTCTTCATCGCTTACCTGCTCGATATCTTTAAAATGATAAAAATTCGCGTTATCAATATAGCGGCCTTCCATTGTATCCAATTTTTCCAGCACGTCGAAATTTGCATCGCCAATACCGACAAACTGCCAGAAAATAGGCTTGCCTGCCGATTTTACAATCGGTTTCTTGATCGTCTTTTTGCAGCCGCCATCATTGATAAAGACAATGAACGCAGGATCGCTGCTCGGATCTTCCAGTGTGTATTTGCTGATGACATCCTCCATGACAGGAGGTTCGTCATTGCGCCCGAATTTATGGATTAGATCGTTATTCAGGATATACTGATTAACATAGCCTTCAAAGTCCCTTTCTGTCACCGGCTTCAGCCTTGAGAACTCATTGTCATATACCCAGATATCGAGCATGCCGTCATCATCAAATTGGCTCGCAACGGCTAAGATCCGCTCCACTACTTTTTGTACCGTGCCGTTCCGGTACAAGGTGCGCATCGATCCTGAAATGTCTAAAACCAGGCCGACCCTCGCCTTGACATGTGACAACTTTTTCTTTTCCAGCACGACCCCGGCTGTTTTCTTCATCAAAGATATACTCATGCTACGCATCTCCCCGCTATGAATAAATTCTTATACTGCAACGAACCGGTCCTCAATTATTAATGAATTTTTCAAAAACATATCCAAAATCTTTTACATGGTATTTTTTCCTGCTGTTCATCAGCCAGTTAAAAGCGGTTTCGTTCAGCACCCTGAAATCATCCGTCAGGCTTCCTTCCCTTGCCCCTGCAGCCCTGCCCAATGTTGCAGAAGCTACTTCAATGCTCTTTTTGGCAAACTCCATCGAATGCTCATTTTCCGCACAAATTTCGGAGATTTTTATCAAGGCTTTATACAGGTCTTTCAGTTCTTCAATGAAGCGTTTATGTACATCTATGGAGAAAGCGGCAGAGCCTATCACAAATTTGATCTCTACATCCATGTCGACTGTCCCTGCTGTTTCCAGGAATACATTTGAAATTTGATGCTCCCTGAAGCTGTATCTCTTCAGGACTCTCTTCTTGCTCATCGCGCTTGTCCCATCTAAATGGATGACTGCTTTGTTTGTAAAGCAATATTCATCAGATTTGGATTTAATCAAAAAATAGATTTTTTCATTATCTTCATGCATCACATAATCATCAGCATCGACCTTATCATAGTCAGCCGGCGAGATGACACTGCCAATATCACTGATCCCCAGCACATCTGAAGCCACCCTTTTGAACATATTTCTGCCTCCCTGAATAGTAAGATTCTTTTTTATAATCAGATTTATATTAGCATATACCGGAATTTTCTTCACTCTTTGAGGTGTACAGCCATTCTTCTGTATTACATGAAATTCAGGAGGCTTGCCCATACTATTTCAGGGAGGTGCATGATGAAGCTGTTATTATTTTTCGGCCTTATGGCAGCAGCTGGAGGAATTGGAACGGAACAGTTATCTGTGCTGCAGGAAGGCAAGGATGCAATAAAAGTCCAGAAAGAAGAATTCTCTGCCAATATACCCGGCCTGCCGCTGGCAGATGAAGATAAATTTAAAGCATTCCAGGCTAAAATGAACAGCCTGGCTTATAAAGAGCCGCAGGATGCCAGGATAGGCCCGGGAGAAAGAATCATCCCTGAAAAACCCGGAAGCAAATTGAATCAGGATTTATTTTCAGCGCGTTTTTATACTACTTACTACCAGTCAGGTTCAGGGAGCATTGAACTGCCTCTTCTCCCGATTTATCCAAGGGTCGACAGTGAGCTCATTCTATCTGTTAAAGCACGCCAGATCGGCCAATATGTGACCTATTTCAACTCCCATAATAAGGCCAGAACACAGAATATCAGGCTCGCGGCCGGATCGATAGACAGCATTGTTGTATTTCCCGGAGAAGTATTTTCATTTAATGAAACAGTCGGCAAGAGGACGGCAGCCAAGGGATATCTCCCAGCTCCGGTAATTGTCAGGGGAGAACTGTCCGAGGGGATCGGTGGCGGGATATGCCAGGTATCTTCAACCCTTTATAATGCTGTCGATAATGCCGGAACAAGCATCATCCAAAGATATTCCCACAGCAAGCGCGTGCCGTATGTCCCTTCAGGCAGAGATGCAACCGTAAGCTGGTACGGACCGGATTTCACCTTTAAAAACACTTATAACCAGCCCATCCTGATCCGCGCGCAGGTATATGGAGGAACACTTGCCATCAGGGTCTTTTCTTCGGATGCCATCAAATATGAACCGCGGAACGTCCCAGGCGCAGCAAAGTTCAGCGAAGAAGATGAGAAAGCTGCTGACTGAACAAATGCCAGTCAGCAGCGCAAATGGATTAGAGCACTCCGGAAAACAGTCTGGAGAAGGACTCTTTCGTCCTCTCCCAGAGTCCGCGTTTATAATATTGTACAGGTGTTATCCGTACACTATCCCTCATATCTTCTTCGAAATGCGCTGACAGATCCCTGATTGAGCTGCAGCCAAGCAGGAAGACATTGACCTCGAAATTCAGGTGAAAGCTTCTCATATCCATATTCGCTGTTCCCACAGAAGCCATATTTCCATCTGCGATGATGATTTTCTGATGGAGAAAACCTTTTTGGTAAGAGTAGACTTCAACTCCATATTTAAGTAGCTCGGAAAAATAGGACCTGCTTGCATACTGGGTGAGAAAGCTGTCATTCTTTTCCGGAACCATGATCCTTACCTCCACCCCTTTTGCTGCAGCCACCCGCAGCGCAGTCCTGATTGCTTCGTTCGGGACGAAATAAGGCGTGGCAATCCAAATCGACCTTTCTGCACTGGTGATCATCGAATAAAAGAAATCTCCCATGATTCCCTGCTGTGTATCAGGCCCGCTGGCAACCACCTGTATCGCCCCATTGATTTCATCCTCATCGGCTGGCCTTTCACTGACCGAATATTTGTCAAGGACCTGTTCCCGGCTGACATACTCCCAGTCCAGAAGGAAGACTGTATGCAGTGTGTATACGGCCTCACCTTCCAGCACCATATGGGTGTCGCGCCAGAACCCCATCGCTTCATCCTCGCCGAGATATTCAATCCCGACATTGAGCCCGCCGACAAAGCCGGTCTCCCCGTCGATCACGACGATTTTTCGATGGTTCCTGAAATTGATTTTCTGATTGAAGAAGCCGAATTTCAAAGGCAGGAAGCAATGAACCTTGATGCCCGCTTCCTCCATCCTTTTAATTTCATTCACAGCCATCTTCATGCTGCCGGCAGCGTCATACATGAAAAGGACCTCGACTCCTGCTTCAGCCTTCTCAATGAGGATATCAATGATCTCTTTGCCGAGCCTATCCGAGCGGAAGATATAGTATTGTATATGGATGAATTTTTTTGCTTTCTTCAGCCTTGCCTTCAGCTCTTCAAACGTTTCTTCGCCATTTTTCAGCATCTCAGCCCTGGATGAGGTGCTGATGGGGGTCATGCTGGCATTCGCAGCAAACCTGGCAAAGTTCTGCTGGTTATCCTGCAGAAATGTAAGGTCCGGTGAATCTTTCCGCTTCATCATCCTTTTCCACTGCTCTCTGTCATTGCTCCTTTTTGTGCGGAAAAGATATCCTTTCAGATAAAGCTGCCCTGAATATAAGTAGAACATATAGCCTGCCACCGGAATGAAGATCAGGACATAAATCCAGAGGAGCGTATGGTGGGAAGTGCGGTTTTCAAGAATCAGCGAGTAGATGCTCACCAGTATAATAAAAGCATACAGCCCTGCGCAGGCGAGCTTCCAGAAGTAGCCTGCACCGGTAAAGAACAGGACATACAGGGAAGCAGCCAATATAAGCAAAAAGACAAATTCTATTCTCTGTTTTTTCATACGATCATTCTCCATGTCTATAGAAAGTTTCCTTTTGTATACCCTTTGTGCCTTGAGAGGGAAACCTGGCTTGGTCTGCACCAGGTACGAAAAAAAACGGGCTGTGCCCAGTGGCATGCCCGCTTGCTTTATTCTCCCGAACTATTTTCTCATATTCTCCTGATCTTTCAGCCTGTTCTGCTGGTCAGGCTTCCTTCCCTCTTTAAGCTTGTCAGGCGCTTCCCCGCCGGAATGCTGCTTTCGTTCATATTCAAGCAGGCTTTCCTGGTTCTGGCCATCCTTGTTATTTTCAGGCATGAGCTGTCCCTCCTAACGGTGTTTTTATCCTTATTCCCGAAAAGAGGCTTGGGAAACGCCTATTTGATCAGCATCAGTTAAATGAATGTCCCTTTGCTTCCGTCTGGGTTTTCGGGAGTATAATTTCAAAAACCGTCCCTTTATTGACCTCGCTGCTGACTTTGACGAGCCCGCTGTGATTTTCGATGATTTTAAAGCTGGTCATCAGGCCAAGGCCCGTCCCCTTTTCTTTTGTTGTATAAAAAGGCTCGCCAAGTGTGTTGATCCGCTCTGGAGGGATGCCTGTCCCTTCGTCTTTGATCATGACAGCCACATGCCCATCCTTCCTGTCCGCTGCCTTGATCGTGATGGTCCCGCCATCCGGCATGGCTTCAGCAGAATTTTTTATCATATTGATAAATACCTGCTTCAGCTGATTCTCCTCACACCATATCTCCGATTCATCCAGATCAAGCCCGGTGATTATCTGGACATTATGGATCAGGCATTGCGGCTGAATCAGTACAACCACTTCCTGAATCAGCTTCTTAAGATCGCATACCCTGTATACCGCAGCCGCAGGTTTGGCGAGGACAAGGAACTCTCCAACAATCAGATTGATCCGGTCCAGCTCTGAGATGGCAATATCGGCATACTCCCGATTTCCCTCCGCCTTCAGCAGCTGGATGAATCCTTTAATGCTTGTCAGAGGATTGCGGATTTCATGGGCAATCCCAGCGGCCATCTGCCCGACAAGCGCCAGCTTCTCTGACTTTTGCAGAAGCAGGTCTGCCTGCTCTTTTTTAACCGTAACATCCTGGCCGATTGAAAGCACTGCCTTCCTGCCCTGAAAGCTTGTAAATAAGGTGGACACTTCAAAATAAATCTTTTTGCCGTCAAGCCTGGTAATTTTCTGTTCCCTCCGGCCTGCCGGAAGTTTTTCTTTATATGTTACATCAAGTATCTTCTTGTATTTGGCGGCATCCGGCGCTTCCATAAAATCAAATACTGACCTGCCGACCAATTCCTCTTTGCTTTCAGCAGCCACCATCTTCTCAGCCGCTTTGTTTGCATAGACAATTTTGTCATAATCCTGGATGATGACAGGCTCCGGCATCGTTTCGATCAGCTGCCTGTAAAATGCTTCGTTCTCTTTCGCTTTCCCTGTAAGATATTTCAATTTGTCATATTGCCAGCCTACAAACCAGGCAATAATAGTGGCAATGGTGAAATCAACAATTTCCTTATGCCAGGGGTCATCGAAAATGAAGGCTTGCGTTAAAGTGAATAAAATAGAAATGCTGACTAAAGCGAATTGGCCCGTTCTCTTCATTTATAACAATCCTCTTTGGTGGATTTAATGTTGTCGGCGAAGCTTTCACTGCCTTAGTCAATACATTCTTTTTCCGGGCCAAAATTCCTTCCCGGCAGAAAAAATATTAAATGGTTTTCAAATAACTTTCCTGCAAAGCCCCGTTAATAAGCTTTTGCCCAATAAACGAGCTCTTCTGCCTTATTGCCGCAGCAGACACAAACATCGGATATATGCTCCTGTTCAAAAGGAATGCAGCGGGAGGTTGCACCGGTCTCCTCCTTAATTCTGTCTTCACATTCCCTCCTGCCGCACCACATTGCTTTAATAAACCCCTGATTATCCTTCAATGCCTGCTTGAACTCACCCATGCCTGCAGCATTCTCTGTTTTTTGTTCGCGTAGGTCCCGCGCTTTTTCCAGCAAGCCTGACTGGATATCTTCCAGCAGCCCGGCGATTGCCTGCTCTGCCCCTTCAGCCTGGACAAACAGCTTTTCGCCTGTATCCCTGCGGACAAGCACGACCTGATTATTCTCGATATCCTTCGGGCCGGCCTCAAGCCTGAGCGGGATTCCTTTCATTTCGTACTCATTGAACTTCCAGCCAGGCTTTTTGTCGCTGCTGTCAATTCCGACCCTGAAACTCTTGCCGAGTTTCTCTTTCAGCTCATAGCAGAAATCAAGAACCCCTTCTTTATGCTGTGCCACAGGGACGATCATAAGCTGGGTTGGCGCAATCCGCGGCGGGATGATCAGGCCCCTGTTATCGCCGTGGACCATAATCATGGCGCCGATCACTCTAGTCGTAAGCCCCCACGACGTCTGATGCACATGCTGAAGTTCCCCTTCTCTGTCCGAATACTGGATGCCGAATGCCTTGGCAAAACCGTCCCCCAAATGGTGTGAGGTTCCTGTCTGGAGTGCTTTTCCGTCATGCATCAGGCTCTCAATTGTGTAGGTGAATTTTGCGCCGGCGAATTTTTCTTTCTCTGTTTTCCTGCCCTTAAGGACCGGTATGGCCAGGACGTTTTCACACAGATCTGCATAGACATCGAGCATCTTTGTCGTTTCTTCGTGCGCATCCTCGTCTGTTGCATGGCATGTATGCCCTTCCTGCCACAGGAACTCAAGCGTCCTTAGGAAAGGCCGGGTCGTTTTTTCCCATCTGACCACATTGGCCCATTGATTGTACAGCTTAGGCAGGTCCCTGTAAGAATGGATGATATTTTTATAATGTTCGCAAAAAAGGACCTCTGATGTCGGCCTGACGACTAGCCGTTCTGCCAGCTCTTCTGATCCGCCATGGGTCACCCATGCCACCTCTGGCGCAAATCCCTCGATATGGTCCTTTTCTTTCTGGAGGAGGCTTTCAGGAATAAACATTGGCATATAAACATTTTCATGCCCTGTTTCCTTGATCCTTCTGTCCAGCTCGTTTTTTATATTGTCCCACAAAGAATATCCGTAAGGTCGGATGATCATTGATCCCCTGACACTTGAATAATCGATCAGATCCGCCTTGGTCACCACATCTGTATACCATTGGGCAAAATCCTCTTCCATTGCCGTAATTTCTTTTACAAATTCCTTTGCCATGATTGCACCCCATATTCTGATTAAGTGTGAAACGATAAACGCATCAGCTCTCATCCCGGCCAGGGAAAGAGCTGCTGAAGCTTCTTGAAGAGTGCAGAAGCGCCGGCATTCTGCTGGAAAAATAAAAAAGCCCCGATTTATAAAATAGGGACCAGATCATGGCGGTACCACCCTAATTTATAAAGCAAGGCTTTATACTCTCTTCATGATAACGGCATGTGCCGCTGCTGCCTTCAAGTATCCGGCAGCGAACTCCGGGGCAGGTTCGGCAGCTGTCTATAGAAGCCTCCCACCGCCGGCTCCCTCTCTTGGATAGACATAGACTGTTTACTGATCCCCTTCATTGTTTCAGTTATTTTTCAGTATTATATACAGTGAAATGTACGATGTCAAACCTGTATTTTATTAGATTTCAGCTGTTTTGGTTTTGCTGGGATAGATTAGGAGGAATTCAGCATGAATTTTTGTGAAGAAGAGGCGATTCTATATGAATTACTGTTTTATCAAACGGCGAATATGGTCATTCTGCCTGAATTCTGCTTTATTCTACATAAAATTCGAAAGATTTTACCTAAAATCTCAATGATTCTCCCTAAAAACTGTTATAATTTTTCCTCCTTACAATAAATTCCAAAATCAACACTAAAAACCGGTGCCCTCCCTAATCAGAGAACACCGGTCCTGATGCTAATTCAAATTTTACAGCGCAGACACATGCCCCGCTGCCGTCCTGCTGACAGCATCCAGCGCCTTTTCTATATCACTGGCAGACACATCGAAATGAGTGGTGAACCTCACCGAAGATGGCCCGAAAGTAACTGCGCGAACTCCTTCCTTCTCCAGCCTTTCTACAAACTGCTCTGAGCTCAGGCCCAGTTCCTTTACGTCTGCAACTATGATATTTGTATCTACCTGGTTGACGACATTAATGCCTTTTATATTTTGAATCCCCTCAGCAAGCTTCCGGGCGTTCTCATGGTCTTCGTGAAGCCTGTGCCTCATCTGCGTCAGTGCAATCAGCCCTGGTGCCGCGATGATGCCTGCCTGCCTCATGCCTCCCCCAAGTCTTTTCCTCCAGATGCGGGCAGACTGGATAAATTCCCTGCTTCCGGCAAGGATTGACCCGACTGGTGCTCCAAGCCCCTTGGACAAGCATACCTGGACTGTATCAGCATGCCGGGTGAAATCAGTGACCGGCCTCTCAAGTGCGGCTGCGGCATTGAACAGCCTTGCTCCATCCATATGGACAGGAATTTTATGCCTGCGGGCAATTGCATGGATAGCCTCCATATTTTCCACAGACACAGCAGCCCCTCCAGCACGATTATGTGTATTTTCCAGACAAATCAGGCCGGTTTCGGGAAAATGCTGATCTTTCCCCCGTATGGCAGCTTCTATTGCGCCGGGATCCATTTCCCCCCGTTTTCCTGCAATCGTTCTTGTCTGGACACCGGCAAAAGCAGAAGCGGCTCCTGATTCGTAATAGAAAATATGGGACTCTGCCTCTAGGAGAATTTCGTTCCCTGGTCTTGTATGCGTCAGGATGGCCGCCTGGTTTCCCTGGGTACCGCTTGTCACAAGCAGGGCTGCTTCCTTCCCGAGTATGTCTGCTGCGGACTCTTCAAGCTTGATGATGGAGGGATCTTCCGCGTAGACATCATCCCCGACTTCTGCTTCGTAAGCAGCCTTCCTCATTTCTTCTGTCGGCTTTGTCACTGTATCGCTTCTTAAATCTATCATCCTTATTCCTCCTGTCTTAATTCACTTTCCTGCCAAAGCTGCTGTTCATAAATACATAGAATATAACCCATATGTAAACCCAAATAAAAGCAAAAGCATACCCTCCCGCAACATCGGTCGGATAGTGGACCTGAAGGACAATGCGGCTGATCCCGATCAAAAGGATCCAAAGGGCAAACGCAGCTGCCGCCATCATCCTGGCTCCAGCAGACTTTAATTCCTTTATGACAAAATAGGCTGTCAGCATATATAAAATGCCCCCTACCATCGCATGTCCGCTCGGGAAACTGAGACTATTCACCTCAGTGATATGCTCCAGCTCCGGCCTCTCTCTGCCGAACAGCTCCTTCAGCCGCTTGCTGGCCTCGTTCCCGAGTGCAACGGCAAACACAAGGACTGCCATGCCCAGATAGTCTCTCTTCTTGAACCACAGCCAAGCAAGAACTATAAGCGCTGCCAAACCGATGCCCTGCTTGTCGCCAAACCAGGTGAAAAATTCAAACAGCGGATAGAAAGAGGCCGAAAAAATCCCTGTGACAGCAGATGAGACAGCTCCGTCAAACCATAAAGATTCTCCCCCTGATACTGAATAGCCTATCAGCACTGCTGCAGCCACTGCCATTATAACAGCTGCCAGCGCTGCTTTTGATTGTTTTAACTGCAAACCCATACCATCTCCCCAGCTTCTTTTTCATACACTCTTAGAATATTATTCTAAAGTTTTTCAAATTTGAAGGCTTATTATCCTGCAATTTATAAAAATAATGTTATAATTTTCGAAACAGTAAAAATTAAAACACAAAGGAGAGTTATTATGATCAGTTCATTATTCAGCAGACTTGAAGACTATTATGAAGAAATGGCAGCGATCCGCCGCTATCTCCATCAGCATCCTGAACTTTCCTTTCAGGAAGAAAATACAGCAAAATACATAAAAGAATATTATGAAAAGCTGGGAATCGAAGTAAAAGGAAATGTCGGCGGGAATGGAGTCGTAGCCAAGGTTTACGGAGAGAAGCCAGGGAAGACGATTGCCCTCCGTGCCGATTTTGACGCGCTTCCAATCCAGGATGAAAAAGATGTTCCTTATAAATCGCTCGTCCCGGGCGTCATGCATGCCTGCGGCCATGATGGCCATACTGCAACACTGCTTGTGCTTGCAAAGGTCCTTCACGAGCTGCGCTCCGAATTGGAAGGGACGTATGTCCTGATCCACCAGCATGCGGAAGAATATGCACCGGGCGGCGCTGTTTCCATGATCAAGGATGGCTGCCTTGAAGGAGTGGACGCCATTTTCGGCACCCACTTATGGGCTTCCGAACCGACAGGAAAGATCCAGTACCGGACCGGTCCTTTCATGGCTGCAGCCGACCGCTTTGAAATCACTGTACAAGGAAAGGGCGGACACGGAGCGCAGCCTCATAAAACGAAGGATGCCATTGTGACAGCCTCCCAGCTTGTCGTCAACCTCCAGCAGATCGTCAGCCGGAAGGTCGATCCAATTGACTCAGCCGTTGTTACTGTCGGATCATTCACGGCCCAAAATGCCTTCAATGTCATTGCCGATAAAGCTAAATTGGAAGGCACAGTGCGCACCTTCAGCGAGCAGGTGCGGAACGATATTGAAGAAGAATTGGAAAGAGTCGTGAAAGGAACCTGCTATACTGCTGACAGCACATACAGCTATACTTATCACCGCGGCTATCCGGCTGTCATCAACCATGAAGAAGAAACCAACTTCCTAGCCGAGTGCGCGAGATCGATTCCTGAGGTCAAGGAAGTCGTTGAAACAGCACCGGAAATGGGCGGCGAGGATTTTGCCTATTATCTTCAGCATGTAAAAGGCACATTCTTCTTCACAGGAGCGAAGCCTCTCAGCGATGATGCTGCATACCCGCACCATCATCCAAGATTCGATATTGATGAAAAGGCAATGCTGATTGCTGCAAAGACACTAGGTTCTGCGGCACTGCAATACCACAAAGTCGAGTTTCAGGAAAACGTCACCGTATAAGCAAAAAGCATCCGCCGATGATTCGGAGGATGCTTTTTTTCCTTTATTTTTTTAGAAACCGGAGCCTGTAGGCATTCCTTGCTGTCTCTCCCAGCTGGTCAAGCAGATTATAATTCGCATAAGCCCCCGCAACCGCCCCTATGCCCGGGAGCAGCTGCAGCATTTTGGCAAAGTCTATATAATCACGGTACTCCTGCTGGAACCCGCGCCATTCCATATCCTTCAGCTCTTTCACTTTCTCATCCCAATTCTCAATGACAGCCAATGTTTCCCGCCTTTTCTCATCACTTGAAAACGCAAGCTGAAACACATGCAGGATAAAAAGGCGCTCCTCATATTCTCCGGGATCATAGCCATAAATGGCTGAAGCTTCAAAAAGGAATTTCATTTTGATTGAAAGCAGCAGCGGGAAGTCGGCAAGCCCTAATAGGATGCCGCCTGCGCCTGTGCCGGCTCCTTCAATGGTTGCAGTCTTACGGTATGCAGCCAGCTTTTCAGCCAATTTTCCGTCCATTTCCTCAAGGCGCAGCCCGGCATCGAGCCTTTTCCTGGTAGTCAGATTAGAGCCTGCCAAGGTTGCTTTTACCATATTCTTGATTCCCTCGGTAATGACGGCATGTGCTTTCTCCGGGATATAGCTGTTGATTTTTGTCTGCGCCTTCTTTGAAAGACGGTTAAGCATTCCGGAACGCTTCAGCAGCTTCCTCTTCCACTCCTCCAGCTCCCGTGAAACCATCTGTTCATACTCATTCATTCGGCTGCACCCTTTCCTCTCGTTCAGCTTTTAGTTTGTGCTTAATACTACGTTTTTCTTCCGGAAAGGTTTCAGGCGCTGCAAAAAGCCTCCATTTAAATAACGGAGGCTTCTAATCAGTTCTTCAATTTCCTTCTGCTGTAAATATTCGCAAATACCCACGAAAACACGGCACCAGCTGCCGCACTGGCAAGCGCGGCCAGCCCGTCCCCCTTCAGCAGCACAACCAGGGAAAGAATGATGGTCTGCAGATAAAGGACAGCTGAGAGAAGTGAAGTAAAGGCTTTTTCCCGCCACTCTTCCTTCAGAGGGTAAAGCTGGATCCAGAGCTTGTTCTCATGATGGTTCCTGAGCGGCAGCAGCTGAAACCCCGTCAGATAAAGGAATAACAGCACAAGGAGGATCTGCCCCATCCCGAATGATATCAAATAAAGCGCCGCTCCCCCTATTACTGTCAGCCTGATGAACAGGCCGAAATAATCACCTGAGCGGATGAAGGTCCTCATATATAAATGCGCATGCAGCTTATCCTGCCCATATGGGATCCTGTTTGCCAGCCAGTCCAGCCATTTGCGCCGCTTCACTCTATCTTTAAGCTTCGGCACATCTGTAAAAAGATTGGCCAGGCGGTAAAAGGATGTCATCCTTCTTTCTTCCTGTTCAATAAGATATTCCCATTTCAGGCCCTTTGGTTCAGTCTGTTTCCTGAAATACAGCCATAGTACCAGCAGGACTGCCGGTACTGGGAGCAGGAACAGGATGCCGGCATTTGAAAATAAAAGATAAAGAAAAGCTGCATTGAGGCAATACCTGATAACAGAATCGATCATCTTTGTATTTTTTTCAACGTAATATTGGACATGCCAGCGGATCAGAAGATTCAGCAGCTTAACAGCGAGTGAGCCTATCAGAAAGAAGAGAAACGGCTCAAAGCTTCCCCCGTTTACGACTGCGTACATTGGCATGAATATGCCGAGGCCCATCAGCAGAAGATAGGCCTGCACGGCCCAGCTGACACCCAGCGACCTGCGAAAATAGCCTGACAGCCTGTTTTCTACAGGCAACAGGAAGATTTTATCTGCTTCAGTCAAGAAAGTATAAACAGGGCTGTATGTCAGCAATACCCCCAGCAGGACAGCCATGATCGCAGCCGCAGGAAAATCTTCCGGGACGCCTTTAAGCCATTCCTGATAATAAAAGGCCGCCATCCCGAATAGAAATACGAGCACAATGACAATATGCCCGTTCAATATATAGCGGAGATAGCGGCTCAGTTCTTTGAGCCCATCCCCGAATCTGTTCTTCCAAAGTTTTCCCTCTTCAAACATAATCTTCTTCCTTTGTCAGCTGTATATATAGATCATCAAGTGTCGCGCCTGGCATGGAGAATTGCTGCTGCAGCTCAGAAAGTGTGCCTGCAGCCCTCACCTTGCCCTCGTGGAGAATGACAAAACGGTCGCAATACCGCTCCGCTGTAGCCAGGATATGGGTCGACATCAATATGCCCGCCCCTTCCTCTTTCATCTTCTTCATAAGATCAAGTAGCGATTGGATGCCGAGCGGGTCCAGCCCGACAAATGGTTCATCAACTATGTAAAGTGATGGCTGCACCAGGAAAGCACACATGATCATGACCTTTTGCTTCATCCCCTTTGAAAAATGGGCCGGGAACCATTTCAGCCGCTTCTCCATCCGGAATTCCTTCAGAAGGCCCTGCATTCTTTCCTGATATTCTTTCTCTTCGAGGCCATAAGCCATCGCTGTCATTCTCAGATGCTCCTCAAGCGTCAGTTCATCATAAAGGATCGGGGTTTCGGGGACAAACGCGAATTTTCTTCTGTATGCCTCCTTATCCTTGTGAAAAGGAGATCCATTGATTGTGATTTCCCCGGAATGCGGCTCCATCAGCCCGATAACATGCTTGATTGTCGTACTTTTGCCTGCTCCATTCAATCCAATCAGGCCGACGATTTCATTTGCATTCACAGTGAAGGAAACATCCTTCAGAACAGGATTCCTCGTATAGCCTCCTGTTATATTGCTAATATTCAACAAAGACATTCCAAAACGCCCTTCCATCTATTGTGATGCTTCTAGTTTAACAAAATGGCTGCCCCAGCAAAAGATTGAAGCAGGGACAAATTTAAATCCGGATGCATATCCCCTCTTTCAATGGGCATTCTAATCTATGAAGGGGAAAGATGATTTTCATCAATTGAAATGAGGTGTCTGTCAAAGACCAATTTCATTCAATATAAGCTTCCAGCGTTGCTATAAGGGGATGGTTGCATTGCACAGGAGTGCCAATTAACCAGATACTTGGAACACATGACATTCTTCTGGAATGAGGTGTTTATCAAAGACCCATCAGCCAGCTTTATAAGTTGTGAAACCTATAAAGAAACAAGGGGATGGTACGCTTGAACAAGGATCAGATCTCTCACTAAGCACTGACCATTTTAAAAAATGAGGTGTTTGTCGCAGAGAATAACCTGTAATAGAACGTTTCAGCGAAGTGATTTCCCCTTCAGAAGGAGCAGGATCCGCACCGGGTCCTGCTTTCTTTGTGATGTTTGGCCCGCAAACCTGCATCTGGTCTGCAAAAAAATCAGCAGCTTCTCAAAGCCGGGCGGCAGCCTGTTCGATTTTCAGGCAGGCAAGCTCAGCAGCTGTTCCCACATAACCTGCAATCTGGTCAAAAGTGAACACCTTTAGCGGCGCATTCAGTGCATCCTCACCGTACTCCATATCAGCAAGGCAATGCGGGACAAAATCACTAACGGCATGGGACGGCACTTCCTCCAAATCAGGCATTCCCCTATTCTCATTCAGTAACGCAGCAAGGCTGCGGCTCCCGTAAGCAGCAAGCAGCTTCCCATTAAGGAGCCCAAAATCCGCATGGTATAGCTTCAAGATCCGTTCGTCCTGATCCATTCTATTTCTCAGCCATGGCAGATAAAAGCCTTTAAGCCACAAATCATCGGCAATCAGATGCGCATAATATCCAAGGATATAGGCATGATTGCTTGCATGCCGGTACTTTTCAAGGAAAGCTTCATAATCAATCGACCTAGTAAAATCCTCAGTCTCCCCTGTGTAAAAATGCGAAAGCTCCTTTGGCGAAACAGCATCAGGTGCAATCCCTCCGAGCAAAAAGGAAGCCTTATCCCTAATCTTTAATTTTTCAGCAGCCATATCAGCTACCAGCAGATGCATGATTCTTGAACCCACCCTGATTCTCCTTCCATATATACAGTACTTTGTAAGTTCGCCATCCTCCCTCATTCTCCTTTAATCTTTCCTTTGCCGGCAAAATTGGCGGATGATTTCTCCTCACATCCCCTGGTATGGTAAAATATTGAGAAAAAGAAAGGGCAGGTGCCATTATGCAGGATTGTATTTTTTGCAAAATCATCAATGGGGAAATTCCCTCAGCGAAAGTTTATGAAAATGAACATGTATATGCTTTCCTTGACATCAGTCAGGTAACAAAAGGCCATACACTTGTCGTCCCGAAAGTACATAAAGAAAATCTTTACGAGCTGACTCCCGAAATCGCGGCACGGCTATATGAGTCGGTTCCTGCCATCGCCAGCGCCATCAAAGAAGAATTTGACCCGATTGGGCTCAATACATTGAATAACAATGGCGAAGCAGCAGGACAGTCGGTATTCCATTTCCATCTGCATCTCATCCCGCGCTATGGAAAAGGCGACGGTTTCGGCGCTGTCTGGAAAACCCACCAGGATGAATACTCTCCTGAGGATTTGAAGCAGATTGCTGGAGGCATCAGCAGCCATCTGTAATAGCAGGAAAAAAATCCGTACTAAAGCTGAAACTGGCTGAGTGCGGATTTTTTTGTGGACCGGGCCGGTTTTAGGAGGCACTGGCGAGGCTGCTCATTTTTAAGGGGGCCCCTTACCTGATACCCTTTTGATTCAAAATGTGCCTCAAAATTCAGACTGATAAAACAACTGTAAAGTATTCCTTTTTATCATTTTTAAAACATTCCCACTTTTTTGTTTACTTTCGTTCTGTTTCTGATAGGATGGAATAAAGTTTTTATTCTTTAAAGCACTATAGGGAGGTAAGATAATGAAGCGTGCATTGAATTTCAATGCCGGTCCGGCCGCCCTCCCTCTTTCTGTACTGGAGGAGGCACAGCGGAACTGGCTTAATTTTAATGGAACAGGAATGGGTGTGATGGAGCTCAGCCACAGGAGCCGGGAATATGAGGAGGTGCATGAAGGGGCGAAAACTCTGCTTCGGCGGCTTCTTGGTGTGCCGGATGATTATGAGGTCCTCTTTCTCCAGGGAGGGGCCAGTCTTCAATTTACCATGCTGCCGATGAATCTTTTGGCAGAGGGCAAAACAGGCTATTACGCACTGACAGGTTCATGGGCTGAAAAAGCCATGAAGGAAGCTGCCAAAATCGGCAAAACAGCATCAGCTGCATCCAGCAAAGAAGATACATACCGTTATATACCAGAGCTTTCAGGCCTGGCTGACCTGAAAGACGCTGCATATCTCCACCTTACGAGCAACAACACAATTTACGGTACACAGTGGCAGGATTTTCCTGAAACAAATGTCCCTCTTGCTGCCGATATGTCAAGCGACATCATGAGCAGAGAAATAGATGTAAGCAAATTCGATATCATCTATGCCGGGGCCCAAAAGAATTTAGGCCCATCAGGCGTAACTGTAGTGATTTTGAAAAAAAGCCTGCTTTCAGGACCGCGCGGGGACCTTCCCGTCATGCTCGACTATTTCACCCACAGCAAGAGTCAATCTCTTTATAATACACCTCCGACGCTTGCCATTTATATGCTGATGCTGGTGCTCGAGTGGGTGGAAAAAGAAGGCGGGCTTGCCGCTATCGCTGAAAGGAACAAACAGAAAGCAGAGCTGATATACAGCAGCATCGATGACAGCGAAGGATTTTATCAGGGGCACAGCAGAAAGGACAGCCGCTCTCAAATGAATATCACATTTAACCTTCATACTGAAGAAGCTGCAGGCCAATTTCTCCATGCAGCCAAAGAAGCGGGATTCGTGGGACTGAATGGCCACAGATCAATCGGCGGCTGCCGGGCATCCATCTATAACGCCGTCCCGCTTGAACATGCTGAGAAATTAGCTGAATTTATGAGAAAATTCAAAAATAATAACTGAACAGAAACATATTCCGTTTCATCTTAATTGATAGTGTGGTATAATACGAGTAACTTTTCGCTGCAGGCAAGAGTGCACTGCAGGAAGAGAAAGAGCGAGAATAGCTGAGAAGAGGAGAGGTTAGAATTGAATACAAAGAATTTAGTTGCTTTATCATTGCTTATCGGAATGGGTGCCGTCCTTCATGCCGTTGTTCCGGGATTTTTCCTGGGAATGAAACCTGACATGATGCTCACCATGATGTTCCTCGGGATTATCCTTTTTCCTGAAAAGAAAAGTGTGCTTTTGCTGGGCCTTGCGACAGGACTGATTTCCGCCCTGACGACTACTTTTCCTGCAGGACAGATCCCAAACATCATCGATAAGCCTATCACTGCTTTTGTATTTTTCGGTTTGTTTTTAGCAGTCAAGAAGTTTAATGGTTCAGTAGTTTCAGCAGCGGTCCTGACTGCTGCCGGCACCATTATTTCAGGAGCAGTGTTCCTGACTTCCGCTCTTTTGATTGCAGGATTGCCGGGAACCTTTGCCGCATTGTTCGTGGCTGTGGTCCTTCCTGCAGCGGCTGTCAATACAGTTGCGATGATCATCCTTTACCCGGTTGCCATGAGCATCATCAAAAGAACAAAACTGACAGCAAGCCACACATAAAACCTCTCTTGAAATAGAGAAAAGAAAAAGGGTTATGGATGATATTTTATCTTCCGTTTCCCTTTTTCTTTTTGATGTGTTTACACACGCGTAGTCAATTTAATTACCTACCATGAATATTACAGATACAATAAAATTTTAAAACCCCTGTTAATTGGAGTGCAGGGCACGTAGACTCCTGCGGGAAATAGCGGAAGAGTTGAGACCCCGCAGCCGCTTGCGGTGAGGAGGCTCAACTCCGACCGCGGAAAGCGAAGTGCCCGGAACGGAAATTAACAGCCACGTTCCAACCAGTAGCCTTAGAATTTAATCTTAAGATTGGATGCAGTTAAGTGTTCAAAAACCTTTTCCGAGCATTTTTCATTAGGAAAATCCAGTCAAAATAAAAGCCAGCAGAAAGAAAACAGCTCCCGCCCCCGCAAGCGCCCCTGCCCTTTTCTTTTGAATCGATTTAGGAGGATATACGCCAGGCTTTTTGGAAGCCAGCATATAATACACCGCCCCAAGGAACAAAACCCCGCACAAGGCAAATAACAGTGATGCCGCTCCGTTCATACAACCGCCCCTTCCGGTGAAATACCCGCTATTTTATCTTTATTCAGGATAAGAGATCCCTATGAACAAATGCCCCGGCCATGTTTAAACAATGAGAAGTTGTGATAAAGGAAAAGTAACATAATAGCCTGACCATAGAGGAATATGTTGTAAAATGCAGAATTGATATAAAAAGAAACTCAGAGGTGATAATTGATGAAAGCCAAATCCTTATTGCTGGGATTCCTGATCGGAGGAACGGCGGCCGGCATCAGCACATTGCTGTCTGCTCCAGCCTCAGGCAAGGACACCCGGAAGATGATCAAAGACAATAAAGAAGCAGTCGGCAGCCAGCTGGCGGAGCTCAAGACAGATTTCATGGAACTGAAAAGATCCGCTTCCTATGCTTCGATCCAGGGGAAATCACACCTGGGTGAATTTGTATCTGATATTAAGCACTCAGTTTCTGACTGGCAGAACGCAATCCGCCCGCAAAAGCTGGAACTGCAAAGAGATCTTCAATCAATCGAGCAGTCATTGACAGAGCTGGAAAATTCAATCAGAAGCTCAAAATCCGGGTCTAAGTAAAGATAATAAAAAATCCTTCTTTTTTGAAGAAAAATCCTTCAATTTAAGAAGGATTTTTTCATTTTAGGCAGAAAAGTAATATATTATAAAAATTGTTATTTTAGCAGTTCTTATAATAAACCCTTGCTGTAATGCCCCTTAACACCTAATATAATATTTATTAGGCTGATTTTCTAAAAATTTTGTATATTTATACCTTTATTAATTTTTGTTTTATTGGCATAATGATAATAGAGAATAAAAAAGTAGGTGGATTTATAGATGACGGAAAAACATTATTCAATGAAGGAAGCGATGCTTTTTAGCCAACGGATAGCTCAAATCAGCAAGGCTTTATGGAAATCGATTGAGAAAGACTGGCAGCAATGGATCAAGCCGTTTGACCTGAATATCAACGAGCACCATATCATCTGGATTGCGTACCATTTGAACGGCGCCTCCATCTCTGATGTGGCCAAGTTCGGTGTTATGCATGTGTCGACAGCCTTTAATTTCTCTAAAAAACTCGAAGAAAGGGGCCTTCTGAAATTCTCAAAAAAAGAAACTGACAAAAGAAATACGTATATTCAGCTGACTGAAAAGGGTGAAAGCGTTTTACTTGAACTGATGGAGAGTTATGAGCCTGAAACCAACGCCGTCTTTTCAGGTGCAATGCCTTTGAGGGATCTGTACGGGAAGTTTCCGGATTTTGTTGAAGTCATGGCGATCGTCCGCAATATTTATGGAGATGACTTTATGGAGATATTTGAAAAGTCCTTTGCCAATATAGAAGGCGAATTTGTGGATGAAGAAGGCAAGCTGAAGAAAAAAGAGACCGCAGAGAAAGAAATCGTTTAGACTACAGATACTTTTTGAGTTCGGACATAAGATCCATGAACAGGTTCTGCCTGAGGCAGGCCGGGATCACCATCTCAGGTTTAAGAGATGGATGGAGCTTATGCTTAAATTCTGTATAAAGCGGATGAAAGTAAACAAACCCTTCCGCTTTTTGCTCTTCCAGTTCTTTGCTCAGTTTATCACAAAGGTAGAAGAATTGTGTTACCTCTTTTTGATCCAGCGATTTTTCGACAACCATTCTGTAGAATGGCAATGTCTGCCCGGAAGCCATCATCAATAAAAGCTTCTGATGATATTCCAGTTTTTCAATTCGTTCTAATAGTTCCCCGATATTCATGAAAGAGTCCCCGCTTTGAATAGCCCGTTCTATTTTATGCATTTTCTTCGCATAGCTAATTATACAATCAAATTGGTGAAAAATGTCGTTTTTTTATTATTGATTTTTTATTCTAATCATCGTAAAGTATCCCTTGTGAGTTTTTTAGAAAAACCGCATGAATACTCTTCGGAGGCTGATACGATGAACTGCTGGAAGACGATCAATTACACAAAAGACTATGGATCCCAGAGAATATTTATCCTGTCTTCCATTACCATGATCATAACGTTTATATTCCTATACGTGCCTGCATCTTATTATTTTGAGCAATCTTCTTTTTACGATAATTATTTCTTTGTTTTTATTGCCTGCTTTTGGCTGATATATCCCATTCATAAGCTGCTGCACTTCCTCCCTGTTGCCCATCTTGGAAAAAGGGTGCAAAAGAAGGTTTCATTCAGGCTCGGCATTCCGCTGATTCATGTCAGGGTGACTGAACCAATTTCAAAGACGGTATTCATCGTCGCTTTATTGGCCCCTTTTGTCATCATCAACGGAATTCTGCTTGCGGCCTGCTGGCACTTTCCTCATTATGTACATTATATTACCATGCTGCTCGCATATCATGCAGGACTTTGCTTCTCAGATATGCTCTGCATGAAAAATATATGCACTGCTCCGCAGCAGGCCTATATAGAAGAAAATGAAGAGGGAATCGAGATCCTGGTCTACAGGGCGCATTAGACAGGCAGCTGCAGAGGCTGCCTCTTTAATTTCACGGAAGCATCCCCTCATTGCTGTTGATTTTGGGCTCATGCTTCGCGAAATAAAGCTTCACACGCATGAGCCCAAAATCAGCAAGGTACACTAACACAGCCTTCATATAAGCTGGCCCGGCTGAATATAATGAGCAGATCAGGCCGTCCTTATTACTATCTTTTTTGCCTTTTTTTTGTTATTGTATGTATCATATAAAAGTCTGTCATCAAGGAGGGAATAGTCAGATGATCTCCGTTTTTATCCTGTTTGCTATTTTCATATTGTTCTATATCAACAAGATGACGAATTCCCTTTGTCTGCAGAAGGAAATCCCTGAAGAGAAACAGCCAAAGGTGTTCAGGACCATCAATATCCTGATCACGATCCTTTTGGTATCCTCTTTCGTGGAGCTGCTGTTTGCATAATTCTACATATAGCTTTCATATGCTGCGAAGATTGCCAGGCGGGGGCATGCCCTGCAGATCAAGGATTTCAGCAAAATAAACAATGGTTAAAAGCGGTGGGGATTCCCCCACCGCTTTTAATTTTATATTCTTGCTTAAACGAAGGCCTGCTATTACAGCCAGGAAGCCCCGATAATAATCAGGAGAATAAATAGGACTACAATCAACGCGAAACCTCCGCCGTAACCTGCTCCACCGGACATAATTAATCCCCCTTTCAATAATTGGACAGTGCATTGCTCACCGTAAATGCCTTAAGGACTAAGGCAGTCTTACAGCCAGGCTGCACCTACAATAATTAACAAGATGAACAGAACAACAATCAACGCGAAACCACCGCCATATGCGTATCCCACGGTAACACCTCCTTTAAGGCTGTTACTTCATGCTATTCAACGAACATTGGGGCCCATCAGGCTTATACCGGGAGTCCCCAAGATCTTGTTAATAGAAAGAAAGGGCTGATGTATTTTGATTTTTACTTTCCCTTTCTACTCCATATCTTATGTCCGGAGAGAAATATCCGGCATAGGCAAAACACCCATTTTTTGAAAGAATTTCTAAAAGGATTCAGATATTGTTTTTGCTCTAATTGGAATATGTGTTATAGTAATGGTTGTGTATTACAGCAAATTCAAAAAACTTTAGGAGTGTTCAACATGAAAAAATGGATGCTATCCCTTTCCATAGCTGCAGGGGTTATCGGTCTGAGTGCATGCAGCTCCAATGCAGAAGACAGCTCAGAAGTTGTAGTTGAAACAAAAGCAGGCGATATTACAAAGGACGAGCTATATAATGCAATGAAGGACAAGGTGGGCGAACAGGCCATCCAGGAGCTTGTTTATAAAAAGGTATTGTCTGAAAAGTATAAAGTTACAGATGAAGAGCTTAATGAAAAAATCGATGAGCTTAAACAGCAGCTTGGCGCAAACTTTGAAATGGCATTGGCCCAGTATGGCTACGAAGATGAAGAAGATCTGAAGGAAACATTCAAGACCGGCCTTCTTCAGGAAAAGGCAGCCATCAAGGATGTAGAGGCAACTGAAAAAGAAGTGAAAGAATACTATGATAACTATAAGCCTGAAATCAAGGCCCGCCACATTCTTGTGGAAGATGAAAAAACGGCCAAGGAAGTAAAGAAAAAGCTTGATGAAGGTGCAAAATTTGAGGACCTGGCTACTGAATATTCACAAGATCCAGGCTCTGCAGCAAACGGAGGAGATCTTGGCTGGTTCGGTGCCGGCAAGATGGTGCCTGAGTTCGAAGAAGCAGCCTACGCACTGGATGTAAATGAAATAAGCGAGCCGGTTAAAACTGAGCATGGCTACCATATCATCCAGACTACCGAGAAAAAAGAAAAGAAATCCTTCGAGGAAATGAAGGAAAAAATGGAATACGAAGTAAAAGTGTCCAAGCTTGATGGTGAAAAAATCCAAGCGGCAATGGACCGTGAACTGAAAGATGCAAACGTGAAATTCAAGGATGAAGACCTTGAAGGCAGCCTGGATAATGAGGCAGCTGCACAATAATAATCCAGATGAAAAGGCAGATCCCATGGATCTGCCTTTTTTTTTCACGAAAGAGAACGTGAAGCTGATTTCCGCTCTTCCTTCTCCCTCTCGAGCCTTTTCATGTATATTTCACCTTCACTTTCTATTCCTTCCCTTTCTTCCCTGCGCTCTTCTTTCCCGGTCTTTACAGCCATTATGGCGCTTATGATAATCCCTGCTGCAACCAGGTATACCCAAATTGGAATCATTGCTTTATTGTCTCCTTTCCATGAAGGGCTGTCCCATCTTTTCTTTGTAGCTTATGTATATGGCTGTCAGAATTAAAATATGCTTAAATAAAATTCTATTTGCAGGTTTAACCTTTCCCCTTAAGGGTATATAAGTACGAAGCTGCTTTTTATACAAAAAAACAGCTGACCGTCATATTTGAGGTTCAGCTGCTTAACTGTATACTAATAAAGTGTCCATAATTCAATCCGCCTGCAGTTTTATAGTTGGGATTCAATGTCCCCGATCATTTCATCAATGGTTTCAGAAACTTCTGTTGTTTTCCTCGCAATGGAAATGCTGAATTCCAATAATTCCTTGTAATTTTTCACTGGAATGTTTGAGTTCGTTTTTTCATATTCATTAAGCTGCAGTCCAATATTCTGCAAAATATACAAAGCCTCTTCCATTGATCCTCTTTCAGCTTTAAACATTCACATTTCCCCCTTTATCTATAATGGTTATATTATGGATTATTTGGTTCAATAATGACATGGTAATAATTTCTAAAAAAATTATTTATTTTTTCCGGACTTTCCAATTGCCGGCATGACAGGATTTCCGGACTCCGCCTATTTTTTTGGTAAATTGCACCACAATCAAAATACCCCGGCCATTTTGGCACGGGGTATTTTACTGCAGATATCATTTATGGAATACCGGCTTATAGAAGGCACGGTTATCAAGTGCAAATACACGTTCTGTATATTCTCCCGGCTTCACTCTCTCCAAGGCCCTGTCCATCATATTCATCTTTGCATCCAGATTATCTATATAATGGAGGATTTCCGCCTCTTTGATCAGCGGCGGCTTCGGGCTGCCCCATTCTGCTTTGCCATGATGGGAAAGGACCAGATGCTGGAGCACAAGCACCTCTTCACCTGAGATACCCAGTTCATCTGCAGCCTTGCCGATTTCAGTCACCATGATCGTAATATGGCCTAGCAGATTTCCTTCCACCGTATAAGAAGTCGAAATCGGCCCGGAAAGCTCAATTACCTTTCCAAGATCATGGAGAATAACCCCGGCATACAAAAGATCCTTATCAAGGCTTGGATAAAGGCCTGAAATCGCCTTGGCCAGATCCAGCATGCTCACGACATGATAAGCCAGTCCGGAAACAAATTCATGATGGTTCTTTGTTGCTGCCGGATAATGAAGGAATGCCTCATTATGCTTTTTGATCAGATGCCTTGTGATACGCTGGATATTCGGATTCTTCATCTCGAATATATACTGTGTAATTTTGCTGGTCATTTCATCTGTGCCGATCGGTGCTGTCTCCAGGAAGTCTGCCAGTTTGACAGAATCAGATGGTGAGGCCGTCCGGATCTGGCGGATCCGCAATTGGCTCCGGCCCCGGTAATTCTGGATATCGCCTGCAACTTTAACAATCGTTTCAGGAGAGTAGCTTTTAACATCTTCTTCAGAAGCATCCCAGAGCTTTGCTTCTATATCGCCGCTCTGATCCTGGAAGACGAGCGATAAGAATGGTTTGCCATTGCTGGCAATTCCTTTCGTCGAGCTTTTAATCAGCATGAACAGCTCTGCCTGCTCTCCAACCTCGTAATTCATAATCCCCTTATTCATAGGTCTACCGACGCTCCCTTCTATGAAAATATTATAACATACCAGGCATTCAGTATAGCAGGCTGAACGATTCGTCTCCCCTGGCAATTTATGAGCAGGGGCAATCCCTCTCCGGATTTTATGCAGCATCCGCTGTCCAGAATTGGAACACAGCAAAAAGCCCCTTGCGTGCAAGGGACTGATGCCGATGTGACTGATAAGAAGAGAGCCTGATTTCAATTATCAGCGAGCTGTACTTTCCTGCCCTGAAGGTCTGCCGCCTCATCTGGATGAAAGTGTTCAAGCAGATGCCTTTGGCAGGTAAAAAACAATATCTGATGGCCCCTCAGACCCCTCAGGAGCTCAATCATCCTCCTGGTTCTTACATGATCGAAATTGACGAAGCTGTCATCGATGATGATAGGGAATGAGTATCTTTTATAGATGGCTGCCGCCAAGGCCAGCCTGATGGAAACATACACCTGCTCAGCCGTTGCCTGGCTGAGTTCATTGGCTTCGAAAAGGGTGCCATCGCCTTTCTCCACGAGAAGTCCTGCCCCCTCTTCTTTTGGAGTGATGCGGACATAGTGCCCGCCTGTCAGTACGGAAAGAAATTCTTCCGCCTTTCCCAGCATCTCCGGCATATATTCTTGCTTGTACGCTTCAGCGGTATTCTCAAGGAGCTTTCTGGCCAATGCATATTTGGCCCACTTTCTCGCCCCTTCATTGAACTCGCTCTTTGCAAGGGAAAATCTATGCAGCAGGTCGCTGTATAAGCCGCCTTCCTCGATCATGGCAATTTCATGGTTCAGCGATGCCACTTTATCCTGAAGCTGAGGGAGTTCTTTTTTGATATCGTCCAGGGTTTCTCTGCAGCGTGCAATTTCCGCTTCAGGAGCAGGAATGGCAGAGAACTCAACCCTTTCCTTTTCCGTTAAGGAAGAAAGCTTCAGCTGCCTGTCCAGATGCCTGATTTCTTCCTGCAGCTCTTCCTGCTTTACTGCATGAATCCCTTTTTCAATGAAATCCCCCTCTGTGTCTGCCTCAGCAGTCAAGAACAGCTTTTCTTTTTCTTCACTGATGTAAGCCAGCTCTCGAACACATTGCTCTTTCTCTTCTTTCAGCTCCTGTATGGCTGCTTCCTTTGCTTTAAGCTCATTCCATTTGCCCTGAGCCTCCAGCAGCCGTTTTTTCAAAGTAAAGGCTGTCTCCTGCACACTGCCTCCTGCTTCTTCTAGGATGAGCTCTGCAAGCCTATTGGCGAGTCCAGCAATTTCAGCAGCTGCTTTCTCAGCAGCAGCTGCCTCCGCTTTTTCATGGCGGAGCTCACGCCTGACCGATTTTAGCTTTTCCAGCAGCATGAAAGCATCATGGACATGGGACTGTGCCAAGGAAGCAGGAATGAACAGCTGCCTGCCGAGTTCTGCAAGAAGGCTGTCTGCAAGGGCGGATTCTTCCTCCCATATTTCAAAAGCAGCAATGACTTTATCATATTGCTCATTCTGCTGCTGCAGCCTGACATTCAGCTGCAGCTGCCGTTCCCTAAGCTGCCTGTCCTTTTCAATCCGCTCTTTCAGGTAAAACGCCCCTTCCGCCTGCGGACTTTTTATGCGTTCATCCAGTTCTTCCATGCTTTTCTCAATGGAAATAAGCTCTTCCTTTAGAAATCTCGATGGGCTGTTGTCTTCTTTTTTCAATAAAAGCCAGGCAATAAAAGCAAATCCTGGTATAGCTGCAAGCATAAACTCCCATTGGCTATCTGCCAGGCCCCAGGCAATCAGCCCGGCACAGATGAGCGCAACCATCAGCGCCTGAATCTTTACTGCTGCACGCTGTTTTTGCTGCGATGCTTTGTCATGCCGGATTGCATTCTTCAGGAAGGCTGACCTTCCCTCAAGGTCTTCCCTTTTTCTCAGAAGACTCTCGGGATCAGATTCCCCCGCGAGCCGGCGGCGGATTTCTCCCAGCTCTTCATCGGGCAGGAGAGCGGCATTCACCTGATTTAATTCCTCTTCCAAGCTGACCAGCCTGTCCTTTTCTTCCGAGAAGCGTTCATCAAGCTCCGCACGCTTTTCTGCAAGCCTCTGCTTTTTGCGCTGTGCCTCAGCAGTTTTTTCCTGCATGAAGATGCTTGTATCTGCCTGTTCCAGCTCTTCATCTGACAAGCGCAGATGAAGCCTGTCCTTCAATTGATCCGACTCTTCCTCCAGCTTCCTGATTTTATAGGAAGCCTGCTTAGCCTGCTGGACAAGCTGTCCGTATGCAGGCATCTTTTCGTGAAGTGACAGGATCTCTTTTTCATGATCAAGGACCAGCTGATCCGGGCTGATCTTCCCTGCCTCTTCCCTAAGGGCAGCAAGCCTGGCTGAAAGGCTCGCATCCCTTCCCTTCAGCGGGATTTCATTTTGGTTCAGCTGCTCCAGTTTCTCCAGCCCTCCCGGAGGAAAACGCCCCCCTGTACCGGCTTCTGCTTCCTGCCTTAAAAGCTGCACCTTTTTATGGACCGGGCCCATACGCATCCACTCTTCCAGCTGATAGAGCCGGACCCCTAATGCATCTGCTTCATTGCGCAGGCTTTCAATCCTCGCGGCAGCAGCCTTCCGCTCAGCCGCCATGGCCCAATATTGTCCGTTTTTCTGTTCTGCTTTTTTAAGATCAGCATGCAGCTGCTTCAGTTTTTTCAGCTGGTCATTCAAAACAGGGATTTTCCCGCCCGGCCTAAAAAGCCCTTCCATTTCTTTCTGTATTTTGTTTTCTGCAGCTGCCAGACGATCAGACCCTATAGCACCGGCGGAAAAAAGGAATTTGCTCAGCTCTTCATTTTTCATGGAGTGGACATTCTGCAGCCCATGGAGATTGAATGAAAAAATGGCCTGGAAAAGCGTTTTATCTACATGTGAAAGGAGTTCGCCAAGGAGCTCTTCCCCTCCTCGTTCCCCAGTCTCCATCACCACACTTACATCTCCTGCTGATTTTCCTTTTACCCGCTCGATGACTGCTTTTCCCCTTCCAGGGAAGGAAGCTGTGATCCTGCCTCCGTATTTCGCCCCAAATTTCGGTTCATATCTGAGCTCAGCCTGCTGCCTGGAGGGAAAGCCAAACAGGATGCTGTGTATAAAAGACATGATGGTAGATTTGCCTGCTTCATTTTCGCCAAAGAAGACCTGGAAATCTCCAATGCCGGAATAGACAGCATCTTCAAGTTTGCCGTAGCCGTATATATGGATTTCAAGTATTTTCATAGAGCTGTTCCCCTTCCCTGCGCTGCCTTTCAGTCATTTTTGTAAAGGAGCCCCAGCAGCATCTCTTCCGCTTCTTTTAAAAGCACTGCCTTTTCCCCCTCCTCCATACTTTCTGCATACCTTCTTGCCAGCGGGTGGCTGTAAAGGCTTCCCAAGCTTTCTTCAAAATCTTCAAACCCGTCCGCAGCAGCAAACAGCCCGCTGAAAAAATCTGCTTTTTCCCTCAGCTGATTTCTGTCCCAGCTCTGCTGCTCTTCGGCTATAACTGCGCTCACCCATACAAATGGCATATTCCCTACCTCTTCCTCTTGAAGGAGTGAGAGCAGTTCACCCCCGGCCACAGCATTCATATCCTGCGGACTGAGTGATGCCCCCTCCAGGAAAAGTTCAAGAATGACACCGCCATTCTTCCGCTCTTCTTCAACAGCTTGAAGGCACCTGCTGTAGACCTCATCAAATGCTGATAGTCCGCTGATATCGACTGTTCTCTGCTCCCAGCGGAAGCTGTGGCATTGAAGAAATTCAAAATCTGCCCCTGCTTCATTCAGTGTGACATGGTAGCAGCCTTTCGCCCCGCTTTCCTTCCGGCTGCGCCCCTGAGTATTTCCCGGATAGATGACCGGCGGCTCAGCATTCAGAACCATTCTTTTATGGATATGGCCCAGAGCCCAGTAGTCGTATTCCTTATCCAGCAGCTCTTTTAAAATAAACGGGGCATAGCGGCCATGGCCGGTCTCCCCTTCAAGGCTGCCATGCAGGATGCCGATATGGAAGTCCGACATTCCCCGAACCGGATACTGGCTGATCATCCTCTCGGAAACATGCCTCCTCGGGTAGCTGAAGCCATGCAGGCTGACCGTTGTCCCATTTGGTGCTGTATAGCTTTCCTCACTTGGCTGGTGAGGGAAAATATGTACATTGTCCGGCAGACTGATGTGGGACCAGGTGCCCTCAAAATGGTCATGATTTCCATGGACTGCGTAAACAGGTATATTCTTTTCCGCAAGGCGGTTCATTTCCTTTCGCAGCCTTGCCTGTGCCTTTATGCTCCTGTCTTCACCGTCAAACAGATCTCCTGCCAGAATGACAAAGTCCACCTTCCTTGCAAGGGCAGCATCCACTATATTTTTCAGAGCGGCAAATGTGCTTTCTTTAATTTTATCGAATAAATCATCCTGCAGGCTGGAAAGCCCGAGCATAGGGCTGTCCAGATGCAGGTCTGCTGCATGAATAAATGTAATTTCCTTCATAATGTTCCCTTTCAGCGCTTTTCTCCTATTTTATCACCTGGAAAAAGCGAATGCACGTTCCTCTACAAAAAGTTATCAGGCTTTGAACCTTTTGCATCTTCGGAGAGTATAAGAAGCAAATAACATTAGGAGTGATTACCCTTGTATAAAAATCCTCAATCGGCACTTATTAGACTCAAATATATTTCTGCCGGCCTGTTTCTTTTGTTCATCATCATTTCGGCTCTGACAGGAAGCTGGAAGTTCACGGCTGCTGCTGCATGGAGCATCGGCATTGTTTATCTGCCTACTTACGGCAGCATACAAAGGCAAATGGAAAAACAGTCCAGCGAATAGACAAAGGCCTGCCGGGATATCCTGGCAAGCCTTTGTCTTATTCAATAGTGGACCGATTCGCTCTTGCGGCATTTTGTGCAGGTCCTGTATCCATCTGCCTCATAATAGATATGGGAGCAGCTTCTCTGTATCTCTGAAATTTGCTTTTCCAGCCCCCGGATCTTTTGCTGCATATTGAGGATCTGCTCTTCCATTTTCCAAACTTCAGTATTTCTTCTATGTTCAATAGATGGATGAGCCACGGCTGGCAAACTCCCCGGCTTTTTGCTCCATTGTATCCTCAATTGCCTCTGAAACGGTTTTCCCCTGACCTTTGGCCATCTGGCGGATATCCTTGGAAATGCGCATAGAACAAAATTTAGGGCCGCACATAGAACAGAAATGGGCGGTTTTTGCCCCCTCGGCCGGCAGGGTTTCATCATGGTATGCCCGCGCCCGTTCAGGATCCAGGGATAAATTGAACTGGTCGTTCCACCTGAAATCGAACCTGGCCTTTGACAATGCATCGTCCCGAACCTGGGCACCGGGATGGCCTTTGGCTAGATCTGCGGCATGAGCTGCAATTTTATAAGCAATGACCCCTTCCCTGACATCGTTTTTATCCGGAAGCCCAAGATGCTCCTTTGGCGTTACATAGCAAAGCATACTAGTGCCAAACCATCCGATCATCGCTGCTCCTATTGCGGATGTAATATGATCATATCCCGGGGCTATATCTGTCGTCAGTGGGCCAAGCGTATAAAATGGCGCCTCCTTGCAAATTTCCATCTGCTTATCTACATTTTCTTTGATCTTATGCATCGGAACATGCCCCGGCCCCTCGATCATCACCTGGACATCATGCTTCCAGGCTATTTCAGTTAACTCTCCGAGCGTTTCTAGCTCCGCAAATTGAGCCTCATCATTCGCATCTGCTATAGAACCCGGACGCAGCCCATCTCCGAGAGAGATGGAAATATCGTAAGCTTTTAAAATTTCACAGATTTCCTCAAAATGCGTATACAGGAAATTCTCTTTATGATGCTGGAGGCACCATTGGGCCATGATCGACCCTCCCCTGGATACAATACCTGTCGTCCTTTCGGCAGTCAGCTGAATATAGCGGAGCAGCACCCCTGCATGGATTGTAAAATAATCCACTCCCTGTTCAGCCTGCTCTATCAAGGTATCCCTGTATATGTCCCAGGTCAGATCCCCGGCAATCCCCTTCACCTTTTCAAGTGCCTGATAAATCGGTACAGTCCCAACAGGAACTGGAGAATTGCGGATGACCCATTCACGGGTTTCATGGATGTTCTTCCCGGTCGAAAGATCCATAATCGTATCTGCCCCCCAGTGCACTGCCCAGGTCATTTTTTCCACTTCTTCCGCGATGGAGGAAGAAACAGCCGAATTGCCGATATTCGCATTGACCTTCACATGAAAATGGCGGCCGATGATCATCGGTTCCGCCTCCGGGTGATTGATATTGGCAGGAATGATCGCCCTTCCGCTTGCCACCTCGCTCCTGACGAATTCAGGATCCAGATTTTCCCTGATGGCGATGAACTCCATTTCAGGTGTAATGATCCCTTTCCGGGCATAATGCAGCTGAGTCACATTCCTGCCCTCTTTTGCCTTGAGAGGGAAGGGGGCTTTATTCGGGAAAATGTCTGCATAAGAAACTTCGGTCCCGGCCCGAAGCCCGTTATCCTCCGGCTTCTGCACTCTGCCTTGATAAGCTTCCGCATCCTTCCGCTCCTCAATCCAGCCTTCCCTTACCCGGGGCAAACCTTTCGTTATATCTATCTCAAAATCAGGATCAGAATAAGGGCCGCTCGTGTCATATACACAAACAGGCGGATTGTCCTCTGTTCCAATAGCAGTCCTCGAGCTTTCCTGGATTATTTCCCTGACCGGGACCTTTATATCGTCCCTGATGCCGTTTACATATACTTTCCGGCTTCCTGAAAAAAACAGTCTATTCATTTGATATAAATCTTTCATACTTCTTCCTCCTCCATCTTTGTGCCTCAGGGCAGTTTTTTACGGAGGAAGCAGGCCATGCCGGCTGCTTCCCTACGCTGACATTAATCAGATCAGGTTCCAAGGGTTTAGGATTTTCCTTTCTCAGCCTGTAAAGCTCCCCCAGCAGTGAATAAAATCTAATAGAAACTTTCTTGCATTTTTCAAAATAAAAACATCAAGTTATCTGCACACTATTTTTTCATGCGTTTATTTTTTCACAGCAAAAACCCCCCTTGCATATTGCACCGGGGGCATGCCAGGCCAAAAAATGGCATACAGCTGCCGCATCTTTCTTCTGCAGAAGCTAAAAAGCGGACTCCTGCAAAAGGAGTCCGCGTATGTATGACAAATAAAAGCCATCTACACTTCCCTCCGCTGGTACGAACCAGATCAGGTATAAAAGGGTCAAAGACTAAAAACGGGTCTTACTCTCAGCCGGCCTCTACCGGCACCCCCAGTGCCAAAATATGCTATTTTCATAAGCTACTATACCATATGCCGACCAGGAAGAGAACAGACTAATTTCATATTATTCCAAAAACACAAAGCTGGAGATTTTAAGATTTGCGGTCCTACCCTCTGTGTTTGCTGCATAAAATTGTACTAGTCCTTCCGGGCTAATCCTTGAATAGGCGAGTGATATCATTGAGCATTGGAATATACATCAGCTATATCGTTTTAGGACTTTCACTGGCGGCGCCGATCGGCCCTGTCAATGCTGTCAGGCTGGAAAAGGGGCTGAAAAACGGATTTTGGCACGCATGGATTGTCGGCGCGGGATCGATGATCGCTGACGGGGTTTATATGCTGATCGTCTATCTCGGACTCGTGCAATTCCTTGACTCCCCTATGATTCAAACCTTCCTGTGGCTGTTCGGCGGTTTTATTCTTCTTTATTCCGGAATCGAAGGCATGATGAATGCCAATAAAATATCTGTCACTTACATACGGAGCAAAGAATCGCTGTTCAAATGCTTTTTCACCGGATTCATCATGTCGGTTTCAAGCCCGCTGTCGATTTTGTTTTGGCTGGGGATTTACGGATCGGTTTTGGCCAAAACTGCGTCCTCCTTTGGGACAGGCCAGCTTCTTGTCTACAGCCTCATGATTTTTATCGGACTGGGCCTTTGGGACATTTTTGTGGCAGGCCTGACGAGCGGATTCAGGCGGTTCCTGACCTCAAAAGCGATCATCATCATCAGCATGCTTTCCGGACTGTCGCTTATTCTTTTCGGAATCTATTTTGGATATCAGGGGATTGCTTCTTTGTTTGGATAAAAAAACAGACAAACCTGATATAAATCGGGTTTGTCTGCAGTCATTATTTTTTAGAACATTGGAACAGCGGCATTAAGTATTTAAGCCTGTTGATTGGAGTGCAAGGCACGCAGACTCCTGCGGGAGATAGCGGCAAGGCTGAGACCCCGCAAGAGCTTGCTCTGAGGAGGCTCAGCGTCGCCCCGCGGAAAGCGGAGTGCCTGGAACGCAAATCAACAGCCCCATTTATAGGCGGAAATTATTCATTAAGCTTGCCAGGGCTGATTGACCGCCTATTTATTTTTAGACAGCTGCAAAGCTTTTTTTATATCCTTGAAGGAATTGGATTTTCCGTACATGAGCACTCCGCCCTTGTATACCCTTGCTCCAAATATTGAGAGCAGCAGGATGGACACAACCAGGATCCCAATCCCCGCTATCGGCTCCCAGACCGGCAGGGTGAGCATTCCTACTCTCATGAACATCAGCATCGGGGTAAAGAACGGGATATAGGAGCTGATGGTCACAAATGCTTTTTCCGGCTGTGACAGCCCGATGATCGCGATCATAAAGCCGGCTACAACGAGCATGGTCATCGGCATGATCATCTGCTGGACATCCTCGATCCTGCTGACAAGCGAGCCCAGGAAAGCTGCAAGTGTGGCATACAGGAGATAGCCGAGAATAAAGAACACTACAGCATACATGATAGTGGCTGCCGGAATATCGCCGAATCCGAAGAATTCAAAGAAGCCTCCCTGCATCGACTCAAGATTCCGCTTGACGAAAAAGTAGCCTACCAGCAGCAGCACCGACAGCTGCGTCAGGCTAAGCAAGGCGATCCCGAGAATTTTGGCGAACATCTGCTTGATGGGTGAAACGCTTGAAATCAGGATTTCCATCACACGCGAAGATTTTTCCGTAGCTACTTCCATCGCAATCATGCTTGAATACATGATGACAGCAAAATAGATGATGAACAGCAGCACATAAACAAGGCCCCTTGCCTGTGTCAGCTCTTCTTCTGTTTTGGCATTCTCCTCCAGCGCATCCCTTTGGAACTGGACAGGCTCATAGAGACTGGCAAGCTCAGCATCAGAAAGATTGATTTTTGAGGCTGCGATCCCGGTCTTTACCTGCTGAAGGGCTCCCTCCAACTCACCTGATACCGATGTATCCGCCAGGCTGAGGGATTTGTATTCGGCAGCAGGAAGCTCTTCGGAATCGGCTGAGAGAGTAAGCAGCCCTGCATAATCGCCATCCTTCACTTTTGCCTCGCCATCGTCTGCCGAACCGCTGAACTCTTCAAGCTTCAGGGTGCTGCCTGCTGTATTCAGCTGCTGCTGGAGAGGATTCAGGAGATTGCCTGTTTCATCGATTACAGCCACCTTTACCTCATCATCTCCACTGTCGAACGTTTCAATGATCTGCTGCATATTTGTAAGGCCGATGATCAGCAGCAGCGTGACAATCGTTGTAATAATGAATGATTTCGTCTTCAGTTTGCTCCAGTATGTGTGGAATAGGATAATCCAGAAATTATTCATAAGAAGCACCCACCTTTTCTATGAAAATATCGTTCAGCGAAGGCTCCTCAAGAACAAACTTCCTGACAAATCCCCTGCCGGCAATTTCTTTTAAAATTGCCTCCGCAGCCTTTTCCCCTTCAATCTGCAGATGCACGCCCTCCGCAGTCTGCTTTACCTTTTCCACTCCAGGGAATCCGCTTAAGAAATCCAGTTTGAAGTCCGCATGGATCACAAGGTTCTTCCGCCCGAACGCCCTTTTAATTTCCTTAAGTGCTCCGTGGACAACAGGGCGTCCCTTATGCATGATGCATAAATGCTCGCACATTTCCTCCACATGCTCCATCCGGTGGCTGGAAAACACAATGGTCGTGCCTTTCTCCTTTAGTTCAAGCACAGCGCTTTTCAATAGCTCGACATTTACCGGATCCAATCCGCTGAAAGGCTCATCAAGGATTAATAGCTTGGGTTTATGTATAACGCTGGCAATAAACTGGATCTTCTGCTGATTCCCCTTGGAAAGTTCCTCCACCTTTTTGTTTGCGTATTCCGGCACCTTGAACCTATTAAGCCAATAGTCCAGCTCTTTCAGAATATCCGGCTTCTTCATCCCTCTCAGCCTTGCCAGGTATACAACCTGATCCCTGACCTTCAGCTTCGGATAAAGGCCGCGCTCTTCCGGGAGATAGCCTATGATTGGGCTTGTCGAGTAATCAATTGTGTTCCCGTCCCAGGAAATGCGCCCGCTTGTCGGCTCCAGCAGGCCGAGCACCATCCGGAATGTTGTTGTTTTACCTGCACCATTTGCCCCCAGAAATCCGAACATTTCCTTTTCCGGGATGGTCAGGGACAGATCATCCACCGCCGTGAACTTTCCAAATCTTTTTGTCACATGTTCAAGCTCAAGTACCATCGTAACTCCTCCTTCTCTATACCTTATACGATTCAGCCTTAAAAAAGGTTCAAAATACAGGAAAAATCTCTTTGCAGAAAAACAGAAATTATGCAAGAATAATAGTAACTATCAGAATTTTTAATAAAAGGAGAAGACATATGAAAACCTATAAACTCACAGCCTTCGAAAATGATGGAGAAAAAATCCTTGATGAAAGCTTCCAGGCCGGCAGCGACGACGAAGCGAAAGAAATCGGCGGAAACCTCCTAAACGAAAAAGGACTCAGCGGCAAAACCCACCGCTGCACCTCCCCGCTTGGGAAACTGTTATTATTTCATCCATAGGAAGCGGAAGGTACTTGACCAGGTTAAGGAACCCAGGCTAAAGGCGCCTGCGGCACATCAAAATAATAAGAGCCGGACGAAAGGAGCATCCCCTTTTGTCCGGCTCTTATTTTTAGGAACCTGAACAGTTTTATTAATTCCAGAATCAGACTGCAGCTTATTTTCCTTTAAATACCGGCTTTCTTTTTTCTATGAAAGCTTTAATGCCTTCCTGATGATCTTCTGTGCTGCGCATTTTGTATTGTCCATGTTTTTCAAGCTCAAGCATTTTAAGAAGCTGCGGCCGATTTTTTTCTGCGAGGATCTTTTTGGTCTTGATCATGGCAGACACGGGCTTTGAAAGCCAATTTTCAATTTTTGCGTTAAGGGCTTCTTCAATATTGCCAACAGCAATTTCATGGATGAGGCCATTCTGAAAGGCCTCTTCGGCCGGCATTGCTTTTCCTTCCCAGATCAGATGCTTTGCTTTATCCTCACCAAGCTTGCGCTCAAGGAAGAAATGCGAGCCTCCATCAGGAATCAGCCCGATGCCGATAAAGTTCATGGCAAGCTTGCTTGATTTGTCGGCCAATATATAGTCTGTAGCCAGCGCCAGGCTGAATCCAAGCCCGGCGGCTGCCCCAGTCACAGAGCTGATTGTCAGCTTCGGCATGGTATAGAGTGTGATGACAAGATCGCTGATGCAGTCCATCACTGTGTAGAAATCGCTTTCATTTGTGGACGAAAGCATCGTTTTAATATCGCCGCCGGAGGAAAAGGCTCTTCCGCTTCCTTTAAGCACGACGATGTCGACATTTTCATCTGTACTGATCTGCTTCAGGTTTGCAGCCAGTCCTCTGATCATTTCCTCATCCAGTGCGTTCAGGGATTCCGGCCTGTTCATCTCAACCACTGCCACCCTGTTTTTGATGGATACCTTCACAGTTTCTGTATTGCATTCTATTGCCATATCCGCAGCCTCCTTGGTCATAGTTATCTCTATTATAAAGATAGGCGGAACCATTATAAAGTTTTTATCGAATAATTTGAAATATTGTCATATTTAGCCGTAAGAAAAGGCAGAGGTGGTTCACTCTGCCTTGCTTCCTCTAATTTGCGGCCAGCTGCTGCTGGACTTGATCCCGCAGGGCCATTTTAAGGAATTTTCCTACAGACGTTTTCGGGATTTCCTCCATGAATAAGATTTCATCAGGCAGCCACCATTTTGCAAACTGAGGCTGAAGGAAATCATAGAGCTCCTGTTTATCCAAACCTTTATGGCTGTCTTTCAGCACCACACAGGCCACAGGCCGTTCCTGCCATTGTTCATGCGGGACTGCTACAACAGCCGCTTCAAAAACGGCTTCGTGTGCCATCAAAGCATTTTCAAGATCAACCGAGCTGATCCATTCACCGCCGCTTTTGATCAGGTCCTTTGTCCTGTCGACGATCTTCATAAAGCCTTCTTCATCAAGGGTGACCACGTCCCCTGTATAAAGCCAGCCATCCTTGAAGGCTTCGTCAGTCCGGTCATCTTTATAATATTCCGAGGCAATCCACGGTCCGCGGATCGCAAGCTCCCCCATTTCCTTGCCGTCCCATTTGACCTCACCGTCTTTTCCGACTGCCTTCATTTCCAGGCCTGGCACAAGGATTCCCTGCTTCGCTTTGATATCGAGCTTTTCTTCAACAGACAATTCCTCCTGATAGCTTTTTAAGGTCGAAATGACTACTAGCGGGCTTGTTTCTGTCATCCCATATGCATGCATGAACGGAATCTTATGCTTTTGCTCAAATGCTTTAATCATCCCTTTCGGCGCTGCAGACCCTCCGCAAAGGATAGATCTGAGGCTTGACATGTCATATTCATTCTCATCAAGCTCCTTCAGCAGTCCAAGCCAGATGGTCGGCACACCGGCTGTGATGGTTACTTTTTCACTTTGTACCAGTTCTGCCAAAAGCTTTGGCGTAAAATATGGTCCAGGCATGACAAGCGAGGTTCCGAACCACACGGCCGCGAACGGAAGTCCCCATGCATTGACATGGAACATCGGCACAACAGGCATGGCAATATCCTTCTCGCTTACTGCTGCACTGTCTGCCATCCCTAATGCCATGCTATGCAGGACAATGCCCCTGTGGGAATAGATGACCCCTTTCGGATTACCGGTCGTCGCAGAGGTATAGCACATTCCGGCCGGGCTGTTCTCATCAAGGTCATCAGGATACTCATAATCGCTTCTGCCTGTTTCAAGAAACTCTTCGTAATGATAAACCGGGGAAAGCGTGGTTTCCGGCAGCTGGCCTTCATCCCCCATGATGATATAGGCCTTCACCGTAGACAGCTCCTGCTGGCATTTCTCGATGAGCGGGACAATATCAGGATCTATCAGTAATACTTTGTCTTCTGCATGATTGATAATATAGGAAATATGCTGTGGGGAGAGTCTGATATTGATGGTATGCAGCACAGCGCCGCTGCAGGGAATAGCAAAATAGGCCTCTAGATGCCGGTGGTGGTTCCAGGCCAGGGTACCGACCTTATCGCCCCTTTCCACCCCGATTGATTCAAGGGCTGCTGCCAGCTTCTTTGTCCTTTCGGCGATTTGCCTGTAAGTGAAACGGTGAAAGCCTGAGCCTGTTCTAGATACTACTTCTTTCTTCGGAAAATACTTTTCTGCTCTTTTAATCATTTGCGTCATCGTTAAAGGCGTCTGCATCATCAATATAATCTACCTCCCCATAGTAAACGCTTACATAATTATTTAAAGCTTATGATTCCTTCTGCCTATAACATTCTCTATACTTCCTGAATCTCCTTTATTTTAACAGAAATTTCTGTCATCTAACACTAAAATTCAGGCGGCCTCCTTATGGAAAGCCGCCTCTCTCTTACTATATTTTTTCCGCAATCATTTCAGCGGTTTTCTGGCCGTTGGCGATGCAGGCAGCAATGCCTACACCATAATAAGAACAGCCGGCGATTAGGACATTAGGATAATGTTCTGTCAGGCTGTCAGTCAGCGATTCCACAGCTTCCCCATGCTTGAGCGAATAGTTCGGCATTAGATTATTCCAGCGTGTCACTTCCACCATGGCCGGCTGTGCAGAAATACCGAGGCTCTTTTTCACATCATTCAATGCTTCTTCTACAAACCCGTCCCTGTCCAGCCCGTTCAGGTATGCATAATTTGGATTGGAGCTTTTGTAGAAAAGCCGGAGCAGAAGCTGGTGCCTCTCTGAAGTGTGACTCCACTTTCGGCTCGTCCATGTGCAGGCATTGCACTTAAGATCGCTTCCTTCAGAAACAATGAAGCCTGTGCCATCTGCGGGCAGCTCGCTGTCAGGGATATCGAAACCAAGATAGATGCTTGTGAGAGAAGAGTTCTTCAGCTCGGCAAATGCAGGATCCAAGCGGTCATCCCGAAGCAGCTTTTCGGCTGCATCATGGGGAGTGCTCAGGATCACATAGTCTGCGGTAATGCTTTCCCTGTTGGAAAAAGCAATCGTGTATTGCCCGCCATGTTTCTCTATTTTTTCGACCGCCGCCCCTTTAAGAATTTCAGCTTCTGTCAATGCTTCCTCCAGCCTGTCGATGAGGGCAGATAGTCCGCCTTTAAAGGAAATGAACTTCTTGCTGCCGGAGGATTGAAACTTCTTTTTATTTTCGGACAGTCCGCGGATAATGCTGCCGTATTTATTTTTATATTCAAGCAGGTAAGGAAGCGTCGTGGCCATCGTCAGCTCGTTCAGCTTCCCTGAATAGACGCCTGACAGAACAGGAGAAACCTGGTATTCGACCAGCTCCCTGCCCAGAAAGCTTTCAAGGAAAAGGCCGATTGAGCTGTCCTTTGTGAATTCCTTATTTTTGCTGACAAGGTCCTTCAGGGCACGCACTTTTCCTTTAAAGGAAATCAGCGGGCTGCTGAATAATGACTGCACACTTGTCGGGATGCCGAAAACAGTGTCTTCGGGGATTTTCACCAGCCGGTTTTTCGAATATAGATAGGATGTGCCGGTTGCATTGTAGACCACTTCTTCATGCAGCTTCAGCTCGTCCAGCAACCGGAGGATGCTTTCATTTCGGGCAACAACCGAATCCGCCCCTGTTTCCATGATATATTCGCCTCTTTTTACAGTCGCAATCTTGCCTCCCAGTTCCCCGCCTTTTTCTGCGAGTATCAGGTTAAGCGGCAGGTTCTTTTCCCGCTTCAGCTTTTGCAGATAATACATGGCAGAAAGTCCGGTGATGCCTCCGCCGATTACCACTGCTGTCTTCATTATATTCACTCCTCAAACGGATCGATGATCTGGCGCCATATGCTTATTTTACTATAATTCAAATCAAGAATAAGCCTTGCCCAGGCTTGCTTTGTGTATAGATTGTGTCAATTGGAACGGCGCTTGGCGCAGCCAATAAAAAACGACTCTCAGAAGAGAATCGCCTTTTTCCATTATATGCTTTCCCTCTCTTTTTCACAAATATGCCGCAAGTTCAAAGGCATATAATCCAGGAGAACAAACAAATGACAGGAGCCGGGGCACCTGCCATTCAGTGTCCAGCTCAGGCTTGCTCCCTGCTGAACAGATCTTCAAGAATCTTGATTTTCTCTTCGGTATAATGCTTAAAGCTGTCATTATAGGATTTTGGATCCTTTGGATTAGCGAGCTGGGAGATCGTGCCTGTCACAGGGTGCACAAATTTGCTTGATGCCCCGCAGCCAAGACCGATGATCGTCTGCTGCTCTTCCATGATCATGATATTATAAAGGCTTTCCTGATTTTTCAGGGCATAGCCGACATTTTCAAGATTGCCAAGGATGTTTTTCTGACGGTACAGATAATACGGCGCATAGTCATGCTTTTCTGTCCATTCTTCTGCAAGATCCATCATCCGCACGATTTCATCTCTGTCTGCTACTTTATACCGCTGTTTATTCCGGGTCATTTCAGACGCCCTTTTAAATGAAAGCGTATGGACCGTCAAGGACTCCGGCATCAGCTTTTCTGTTTCATCCAGTGTGTGCTGGAACTCAGGGACTTCTTCGCCTGGAAGGCCGATGATCAGGTCCATATTGATATTGTTCATGCCCATGCCGCGGGCCAGGTGGAACTTATCAATCGTCTCTTCTACGGTATGATGGCGGCCGATCGCTTTAAGCGTTTCCTGGATGTAAGACTGAGGATTGATGCTGATACGGTCGATGTTCCACTTTTTCAGAACCTCAAGTTTTTCAGGGGTAATCGTATCCGGTCGGCCTGCTTCCACCGTGATTTCCCTGATATCTTTTACATCCGGGAAGGATTCGTACATCTCCTCATAAAGCATATCCATTTCCTCGGCAGTAATGCTTGTTGGTGTTCCTCCGCCGTAGTATACGGTCGTAATCTTGATCCCGTTTTCCTTCAGCCATTTGCCGACCTCGCGCATTTCATAATGGAGCCCGCCCAGGAAAGAATCGACAGAGCCCTGGCGGCCATTGATCGCATATGCCGGGAACGTGCAATATGCACATTTCGTTGGGCAGAAAGGAATGCCGATATAGATGCTTACTTCCTTCTTCAGCTCATATAAGTCAGGGATGACGGCCAGCTGGCGGTCCACGATCTTCTGCATCAGCTCGATCTTTTCATCGGTGATCAGATACTCCTCTTTCAGCTGGCGATGGGCTTCCGCCAGAGGTGTCCCCTTCTGGACATGGCGGTGCAGGAGCTTGGTGGGCCGTACACCTGTGAGAATTCCCCACTTCTGTGTGATGCCGGTATAATCCTGGAGCACCATCAAATACACGCGGGAAACAGCCTTGATCAGCTGTCTGAAATACTCTTTTTCCGTACTCCATCCCTCAAGCTCTTTCTCATAGGAAGCTTCTTCGCTATTTCCGCTTCGGTCACTCAGGACGGCCCGTACTTTCACCATTTCATCAACTTCCACTTTAAACGCAATATGGAGGTCCTCATCCCCAACCGGCTTCCTGCTCACTTCACATTCTTCGAAAAAGAGGTTTGCTATATTGCCCATCGGGCGGTCAAATCTCTCATGATCCAGCCCTTCTATATAAATACGCACATTCATCACCTTTTTTTTGTGGTCTAAAAGAATCTCAACATAAAAACAAAAACCTCCCATAAGTGTACAAAAAGGGGGAGGGGAGGTCAACAGGTTCAAATAGTGACAGGCACCTATACCAGCAGCCTTCACTGGTATAGGTGCCTGTCACCCTCTTTCATTTCAGCAGATTCATTTTTTTGAGGAATTCGATAGGGTGCTGTTTGCGGAAGTGTTCTTTTACCATATAGGCGACCCCGTTTTCATTATTGGATCTGGTCAGCCAGTCGGCCGCAAGCTTCAATTCTGCCGGGGCATTGCCCATGGCAACGCCGAGGCCTGCTGCCTTTACCATGTCCACATCGTCGATTCCATCGCCGATGACGACCATTTCGCTTAAGTCCACCCCAAGCTGGTTGCCGATATGGAGCAGGCCGCTCAGCTTGGAAATCCCTGCAGGGACGATATCGAGCCTCTGGTCGCTCAGCCTGACGGTGTCAGCCTCAGAATACATATTTGAGATTGCCTTTTGAGCGTCTTCAAGATCTTTCTTGGATTCAAAGAACACCTCGATTTTCGGAACCGAAGCCGGATCATCAAGAAGGATATCACTGACCGATTCAACAAACTGCTGTGAATAAAAGATGGGATCCCCGGCTGTGAATACGGTTTTCGCAAGTATATTATGGTTGAGCTTTGTTTTATTCGCGAGTGAGAATTGCTCATGCAGCAGCCTGATCTGGCAAGGGAATCCTTCAAGCAGCCTGACAATCTCATACGTAATCGTTTCCGGCATTTTTTTTGAAAAGATCGGCATTTTGACATTATTGCCGATGAATGCACCCCTGTGCGTTACCAGATAAGAATTGATCTTCAGTGCTTTTGCCACTTTTTTTGCAGAAGGAAAACTTCTTGACGTAACGAGCGTGACATAAATTCCTTTCTGCTGTACATAATCAATCGCTTCCCTTGTTGATCTGTGCAGTTTCCCATTGGACTGAAGCAGCGTGCCCTCTATGTTTAAAGCAAGAAGCTTATATATCATCCCATTGCCCCCTATTCTCGATGTAATTCTGTCCTTATTCACTTTTATGAAAAGGAGAGCAGGAATAGAACAGGGACAGGGAAAGAAATGTCCAGCCCCTCAAAGCGGGATTCCTCGCTTAAACCAGGTCTCGAAGTGCTTTTTCCAGATCGGTATATTGAAAGGCAAATCCATTGTCCAGCAGCCGTTTCGGCACACAATTCCTTCCGGTCAGGGCGAGTTCAGGCTCTGCCCGCATAAAGAGATAGGCGCCGGCCTTTACGAAAGGAGACGGAGCAGGGGGCGACCAGCCTTTGTTCAGAACCTTGCGGAGAGTTTGCATGAACTCTTTATTTCTCACTGGATGCGGCCCTGTGGCATTATACACCCCGCTGTACTCCGGGTCTTCGATCGCATTTAGAAACATAGAGTTCAAATCGTCTATATGAAGCCAGCTGATATACTGCCTCCCGGAGCCGATCGTGCCTCCAAGTCCCATCCGGGCAAGCTTTACCAATGGTTCCAGTGCGCCTCCATCCCTGCCAAGCGCAAACCCGATCCTCAAGAGAACCTGCCTTGTATGGGGAAGCCTGTCCCCCGAGAAAAACTCACCTTCCCAAAGCTTGCACACTTCCGGCGAAAAACCATCAGCAAGAGGCGACTCTTCATCACATACTTCCTCGGTATCCCCAAAAATGGCCAGTGAACCCGCCTGCACGAACACCGGCGGAGGCTGTTCTGCTTTCAAAACGGCTTCCTTCAGCACTCTCACAGAATCAAGCCTGGACTCAATGATCTCCCGTTTATTTTTTTCAGTATAAATGCAGTTGACGCTCTTTCCGGTAAAATTAACAACTGCACAGCTTCCGTCAATCCGGTCCACCCAGCGTGCATCCATATTTTTCCCATCCCAGCGGAAAAATTCCGCCCCGTCCTTAAAACCTTCTTTTCCCCTGGAAAGAACGGTGACTTCATAGCCGCGCCCAAGCAGAAAATTAGTCAGGCTTTCCCCAAGAAAACCGCTTCCCCCGGCCAGGATTACTCTTTTAGACATAATGGCAGCTCCTCCCTAAATCCACAAATATCAGTTAAGAAAAGTATAGCAGGAAACCCCCCGCCCTTTAAAGCCATTAATTACCAGAAACCTCTATGAATAATTGCTTTGCAAGAACTTAAACTATAAATGTTCCAAACAATAAAATTACACCAAGGAGATGACTCAACATGGCAAGAAGCAATAATTCCAATCAATTACTTGTACCAGGTTTTGAAGCAGCTGTTCAGCAAATGAAACAGGAAATCGCGTCTGAGTTCGGAGTAAACCTTGGAGCAGAAACAACTTCAAGAGCAAACGGCTCTGTCGGCGGAGAAATCACCAAGCGTCTTGTGCAGATGGCTGAACAGCAGCTTGGCGGCACAAGAAGATAAAATGTAAAAAGCCGCTTGCCCCTAAGCGGCTTTTCTACTGCATTTCAAGAATCGGCTTTGCTGCCTCCCATAAAGTATCTGCCTGGATATCTGCTTTGGTCGGGCCAGGACCGATGAAAGCCGTTTTGCACCCGGCCTTGATCCCTGCTTCGATATCACGCTCATGGTCTCCCACCATATAGCTTTCTGACAGATTGATATCATATCTTTCCGCCAGCTCCAGTATCATCCCCGCATTCGGCTTCCGGCACTCACAGCCTGCCTTTGGTTTATGCGGGCAATAAGCGACTTCTGTGATATGGCCGCCCTTTTCCCTGACAAGCTTCTGGAGCCGTTCATGGACTCTATGGAGATCTTTTTCCTTCATGAATCCCAGCCCGACGCCGCCCTGGTTGGTCACACCGAATACTTCATAGCCTGCTTCATTGAATAAAGCCACCGCCTCGGCAGCCCCCTCGAGCAAATACAGCTGCTCCGGTTTGTTGACAAACTTAACCCGGTGGGAAAGAACCTCATTCAATACACCATCCCTGTCCAGGAAAATAGCCTTCTTCATCTTGTCATCCCTCCTATCGTTTTCCTCTATTTATAATGTATCCGATGCTGAGGGAGATATAAACGCCGCTCGCCGGTAAAATTTAATTGTTGAAAAACAGATTCCAAAGTGCTGATATTGATATGATGAGCATGAGCAAAATGAATCCCTTAGCGCTGATCGGACTTAGGATTTATTATATCCTTCATGGAAAAAATCAGCAGACAAAGAAGAAATGCCATCAGAAGTGAACATTTCTATGTGATATTGAACAGGACCCCCGGCTGGAGGTCCTGTTTTTGTGTTTGCGGAAGGAATTTGGGCGTTTATTTGCGGGTTTTTTGGTTGATGTGCGCCCTTACGTGTTCATTCGCAGCTTCATTTTAAGGTTATTAGCAAGTTTTTCATTTTATTAGCAACTTTCAGCTTTTATTAGCAACTCTTTAAAAACCGGTCCGCTGCTCTTATTTGCGACTTTTCCGGTTTATTTGCGACTTTCCGATTTTATTTGCGAGTTTCTCAATATATTTGCGACTCAGCCAAACGCCACGTCCTGTCGCCACGTCCGCATGACCCCCAACCTGGGGGCCTCAAGACGATCCTGCCGAAAAGCGTTTTTGCCTTCTTGGCGGGATTGACTTGTGACCTCGAGGGGGTAGGCGCAGCTGCTAGACAGTTATCAGAAATTGAAAAGATAGACTTTCTTATCTATTGAAAAAGGAGCGCCATGGGCGCCCCTTTGAATATCAGCCTAGTTGTTTTCCATTGAGCCGTAAAGCTCTTCCAAAGGCTTCATGATGATTTGGTTAAGTTCAGTGATGGCCATGCTCATGCGCTGTTCTGCTTCCATCAGTTTAGAAATGGTTTCATGCTGCTGCACGAGTGCTACCGTTTTTTGGGCCTGCTCCACTTCTTCCTGAGAGATTTCCTGGCCGGACATCTGTTTCTGCTGAAGCTCCATTTGGATGTTGCGGAAGTTTTCGAACATGGTTCTTGCAGATTCATCAGAATTGACTTCATCATAGATTTTTTTCAAATTCGTATATTCATCGCTCTGACGAATTGCTTTCTCAAGTTCATACGCTGAATCGTGTAAGTTTACTGCCATTTTGCCTAACAACTCCTTTTCGGTTTGAACAATCCACTCCACTATAACAAACTATAAATCAGAATGCGAGGAAGCCACTTTATAGTCCTCAGATGAATAAAACCAGGAAGCCCTGCAGGAGACCGATTATTCCGCCAAGGAGCGCCCCAAGGTAAGTGATCATCTTCAGCTCTCTCCGGCTGATGGACAGCACCATCTCCTCCAGCCTTTCCACAGAGAAGCTTTCGACCTGCTGCTTGATGATGTCTGCAAGGTGCAGCCTTTCCATAATGATGTCCATCCTGTTTGAAAGCCACTCTCCGGCCATGCCTACCAATCCCGGCACAGCTTTCTCGACAAGCGTCTCTGTGAAAGGCTCTGCCAGCTTGCTGAGCGGGGTATCCATCAGATCATCTGCTTTGATGATTTTGCGCACATACAGCTTGATCGATTTTATGATATTTTTCCGTTCGAACTGTTCTTCGATTCTTGCCGCTTCCCAGTCAAGCACCTTCATCCATTCTTTTTGAAGAAGGGCTGCAATCATATCCTTTGTGCCTTCACTTCTTAGGAACTTAATGATTTCAGGCTGGATTTTGTCAGCAAGATTGACATTGCCCATAACCATTTGAAGCATATTTCCAAGCACCCCGCTCCGTCCCTTGACAAAATCATCAACAAGACGCTGGATTCTCATTTTTCCTTCAATGCTTGAAAAATAATCTTCACCCTTCTGTGCTATATAGTCACTGATAACAGGGATGCGGGATTCCGCCTTGGCTAGGAGCTCAGGGGCCAATACCTCTTTTATGGGCTTATGGCGGTATTTATCCATCAGCGTTTCGTATTTCTTTTCAATGAAAGCATCAAGCTGCTCTTCTGCCTTCGCTTTGCCATCTTCAAAACCGAGCTTGCCAAGGAGCTCAGCAGGCGTTTTCTCTGTATTCAAAAGACGGGCAATTTCCTTCTTCGCCAGATTTTCAGCTTCTTTCTGGAAATCGCCATTAACGAATTTCCTCTTGATGCTCTCTGGCGTCAGCAAGTGGTTTACAACTATTTTGCCCATCTGCTCTGCGAGTTCGCTTCTGCGTTTGGGAATCAATCCAGGGGTAAAGGGGATTTGGCGTTTACCAAGATACAGCGGCTTGTAGGGCCTAAAAAGCATCATGATGGCAAGTGAATTGGTAAGTCCTCCTATCACAGCCCCTATGACGACCATCAATAATATCGTTAATCCAGTTTGCATAAGTTTGTATTCAACTGCCTTCCTTCACGTTTTAAGATGTATTGAAAATGGCCGCAATAATCACATCTCTGCCCATTTTACATATGATAGCCTATCAGCAGCCGCCTAAAACAACATTCATCATACCATAAACCAGCCCGCCATTCCCGAATCAGAAATCCAAAAACAGGCCTACTCCTTATAATAGGCTAATTCCCCGGTTTTTTACAAATCCGAAGCGGGCGGGGTGCCTGCGGGAATGTTGGATGCCGGCGCTTTTAAAATTTTATAAATGGGGAATTTCCATGTCTTTGTCTTTTCTTACTATTACGTTTGTTCCTGGGAAAATGTTTCAGGATAAAGACGTGATTAAAGTCAGCCATTCCCTTTATCATTACTGGAGCCTTGATGCGGACCGGGATTTAACTTTAAAAATAGGCAAAAAGGAACGCCTGGTTGCGATAGAGCCTGCTTCCATTCCAAAAGATGAGATTCATATGGATTCAGGGCTGTTCAGTTATTTTCAGCTTGCGGAAGAAGACATCCGCCTGATTGTCCAGTATGCCGGAGGGGACAGACGGCTTGTCGCCGGCCCCATCATCGGCCTGATGACAGAGGCCAGTGAAGACCATGAAGAAGTCAGCTTCCGGTCTGTCCATTCCTTTTGCGGAGAACTGCAGGCTGGAATAGAGGAATTTGGCGGCATATTTTATGTGTTTCATATAAAAGACTTTCGAGAAAGCGGCCTTTCCGGCTATTGCTGGCGGGATGGCCGCTGGGTGAAGGAGCAGGTCCCCTTCCCCACAGTGATTTATAATCGAATCCATTCCCGGAAGCTTGAGTCCGGCAAGTATTTCGGGAATTTTAAATATAAATTGCAGGAGCTGGGCATCCCGATGTTCAATGACTGCTTTCTTTCAAAAGATCTGGTCTATGATATCCTCGCCGGGGAGGAGCATATGAAGCCATACCTCCCCGAGACCCGCCTGCTTGGCGCCCGGACACTGGAGAATATGCTCAGCCGCTATCATGAAGTTTTTATCAAGCCGGTGAACGGGAGCCAGGGCAGGAACATTGTCCGGCTCTCCCTGGCTGAGAATAAGCTATCTGCATCGTTCTCTTCTGCCGGCGCGAAAGATGCAGGAAAATCCTTTCCAGACTGTGCTGCTTTCTTCAAATGGTTTGAACCCCAGCTCAGGACGAGGATGTATCTGGTCCAGGAACCGATCCAGCTGGCGAGCCTGAATGGGAGGCAGCTGGATTTTCGTGTTTTATGCCATAAAGGCCCGCAGAACAGCTGGCGTGCCACTTCTGCGGTTGCAAGGATTTCCGCTGAGCAGCAATTCGTCAGCAATATTGCCCGGGGCGGAGAAACAATGAAACCGGTCAAAGCCCTTACCCTTATAGCAGACAAGGCCACTGCCGTTCAGCAGGCAGCATTAATGAAGGAATTAGCTGTTGAAGCGGCAGGGATCATCAGTAATGCTTCAGAAGGGATTGTAGGGGAGCTTGGCATGGATCTTGGCATTGACCGGCAAGGAAAGCTTTGGATCATTGAAGCCAATTCCAAGCCCTCCAAGAATTTCGAGGAAGCCGACCAAAGAATCAGGCCTTCAGCCAAGGCACTTATAGAATATTTTATTTGGCTGTCCTTTCAGGCAGCCAAAAGCTGAGGAGGAAAAAAGATGCGCTCATTGGGATTCATGTCCCTTCGCTCAACAAGCGAAAAAGCTTATGCAACCGAAATTGCCAAAAGGGCCCGGAGCTGCGGGATCGAATGCTTCCGTTTTATCCCCTCAGCGATCGATCCGAGAACAGAGCTCATTTCAGGCGAAAAATACGACCCTGATAAAGAAGACTGGGAAACAGCATCTTTTCCCCTGCCGGATGTGCTGTATGACCGGTGCTTTTACGGAAATGATCCGCATTCCCGGCAATGCCGTTCAATCGTCCATTACTTAAAAAACCGCAGTGATATCCTGTTTCTTGGCCACGGGCTGCCCAATAAATTGGAACTGTACAAAATCCTTGCCCAGTCGACGCTGGCCCCATATATCCCCAAAAGCATACATGCCCAGTCCGCCGGCCAGGTCCTTCAGCCATCATCCCTGGTCAGCCCAATGATCTTAAAGCCTGCCAATGGTTCGCAGGGAGCGGGCATTTATTATCTTGAGATGCAGAAGGATGGCCTTCTCGTCAAAACCGATACAACAGAAAAGCAGATTTCCCGCCTATTCGCTGATCAGAAGAAGGCTGCCGTGTGGCTTGGACAGCTTCTGTCCGGAAACAGCTATCTGCTTCAGCCCTATCTGCCGCTCTCAAACGAGGACAATCAGCCGTTTGATATCAGGATCCTTCTGCAGAAAAATGAAGCTGGAAAGTGGCGTGAAATGGGCAGGGGTGTAAGGGTCGGGAGGGAAAATGGAATCATCTCCAATTTAAGTGCAGGATCAGCAGTCTCCTCTTTTGAGACATGGCTGGAAAAAAGCAGCGTCAGTTCAAGCCGCTTTCTGCGCGCAGAATTGAGCGAGATATCCAAAGCGCTGCCTGAAATCCTTGAGGATGCTCTCCCTCCCCTTTTTGAAATTGGTTTGGATATTGGAATCGCCAGGGATGGGGCCATCTGGATCCTCGATGTCAATTCCAAGCCGGGCCGGAAGGTCATCCTCGAAACAGATCCAGATAAAAAAGAAGCCCTGTACAGAGCCCCGCTTTTATATGGAAAGCTTTTAACATCTGCCGGGCAGGCTGAGAGGAGGAAAAACAGTGAGAAAACAGTATCCCATTGAAATCAAGGAAGGAAGAGAGAATACAGTCTGGTGCCCGCGTGAGGTGATTGAACAACAGTCCCTTGAAAAAATTGCCTTCGGCGCCTGCACAGAGGAGGCGGAATTTCTCCCGACTCCCGGCGATAAATATATTGTAAGCATCAGCAGCGATCTCGCAGCCAAATTGAAGCTGCCCGATCTCGGCATCCCGCTGCATTTATTTTCAGAAGGAGAGACACTTTTCATCGGACCGCTGGTCGGCATATTCACATCAGGGTTCACCCCCTTTCCGCTCAGGCCGATCGGAGAAAGGACAATATTTTTTTCCAAGCTCCTTTCCGTCAATAAAGCCGTCGGCGCATTGCCGTTCTTATTTGGCGAGCAGCATATCGACTGGGATGCAGGCACAATCAAAGGCCATATCTATCATAAAGAAGGATGGGCAACTGTTGAGCTTCCTTTCCCAAATGTCGTGTATGACCGGCTGCCCAACAGGAAATCCGAAAGGCTGGCAGAACTGAAGCGAATCAAAGACCGGCTGCAAAAGGACTACCTGATCCCCTGGTATAACCCCGGCTTTTTCAATAAGCTTGACGTATTCGAGCGGCTTCAGCAGGAGGAAGCGGCAGTTCCCTATCTGCCGGAAACCCATGCCTTCTCTTCCTTTTCTGTGATTGAACGGATGCTGGGCGACTATGGCCATGTCTATATCAAACCGGCAAACGGAAGCCTTGGCCTCGGGATCCGCCAGGTGATCTATGACCGGGAGGAAGGCTTTTATTATTGCCGTTACCGGGACAATGAAGACGAAAACAGGCTGAGAAAATTCCATACCCTGGAATCGCTCATGCACCATGTTTTCCGGCGCAGCAATCTGAACAGCATGATTGTCCAGCAGGGCATCCATCTGCTTCGGCATGAGCAGCGCTCGATCGATTTCCGTGTCCATACAAATAAAGATGAAAGCGGAGAGTGGAAGGTAACAGCCATTGCCGCAAAAGTGGCGGGTCTTGGCAGTGTAACGACACATGTCAAAAACGGCGGGGAAATTAAAACCCTTTCTGAGGTCTGCACAAGCCGCATGATGGAGCAGGAGTTTACAGAAAAGCTGTCAAAGGCTGCTCTGGGACTCAGCAGGGTGCTTGAGACGCAGCTTGAAGGAATTATTGCCGAAATCGGCTTTGATCTCGGAATTGACCGAAAAGGGAATGTGTGGCTGTTTGAAGCCAACTCCAAGCCGGGCAGGAGTATCTTCAAGCATCCGGAGCTGAAGGAATTTGATTATTTAACAAGAAAAATGTCCCTTGATTTTGCCGTGTTTTTAACAGAACAGGCGATATCCCGCCCTGAGGAAATCTTTAAATGACAGCCCCGTTAAGCCAGGAACTTAAACGGTGGCTAAGCTCCCCTGAAGGAGGAGAAAGAACCGCCTTCCAGCTGAAGAGGCCGGAATCGGGCGGGCCCATTGCCGGGATCCTTGCCAGCAGAAAATCGGAAAGCACACTGGCAGGCAACAGCCGGCTATTCAAGGACATACAAAGAGAGATGCTGTCACGCGGCGGCATCTCAGTTGTATTTGCACCGGAAGATATATCAGGTGATGGAGCCGAAGGAATCGTCTACCTGCCTGGCCAGGATGCATGGTCCCTTGTGTCTGCCCCCCTTCCTGATATCATCTACAACCGCATCCCTTTCAGAAAGAGTGAACAGACCGGGAGCTTCCGCAAAGCTGCTGCCTTTTTCCAGGCTAAGAAGATCCCTTTCTTTAATCCATGTTTTCTAGAAAAATTCGAATGCTATTCAAAATTAAAACAAGAACCTGGATTAACAGGCTTTTTGCCGGATACCATCCTTATTGGCAGCGGCCGGGAGCTGGAGTCATTCCTTATGAAGCATAATGATATTTATATTAAGCCAAACAGCAGCTTTAAGGGAAAGGGGATTATAAGAGCCGGAATGGATCATGACGGAATGGTCCTGGCGAAGGACTTGAACGGACAGACCCGGCATTCTGACTTCGGACATTTTTGGGAAGATTGGAGATCTGTCTTTGAGGAACAGGCATTTATTGCACAAGAGGCCGTTTATGCTGCCACAGCGGACGGGCAGCGGAATGATTTCCGGATACTCGCCCATGGCCAGGCAGGCAAGTATGAGGTGACAGGCATAGGCATACGGCAGGCTGCAGTGGAAGATATAACGACTCATATCCCCAATGGCGGCAGGCTGATTCCTTATAATGATTACCGCACACCAGCACATGATGAATTCATTAAGAAGGCAGTCCAATTGGCTGGTAAATCCCTGTCCCGCGAAATGGGATGGTTCGGGGAATTCTCCATGGACGCAGGCTATGACGGCAATGGACGCTATGTTATTTATGAAATCAATTCCAAACCGATGAAGTTTGATGAAGAGAATATTGAAACTGAAAGGATCAGAAGGCTTGCTGACATACTATTTGATAAGGCGGTCTATTGAAACGGGCATCCTGGCAGGTGCCCTTTACTTTTTCGTTGGGGTACGGACAGAAAACGATTACAATGGAGGAAGAGGAGGAATGATATGCTAACACATTTTCAATATCAGCCGCTTTATGAAAACAACCAGATGCCCGGCTGGCGTATTTCCTTTTATTTTAAAAATAAAAAGTACAACGGCATTTACAACCCCGACGGCAGCATTGAATGGACGGGCGCCGCTCCCCCTTCAGACGAGGAGGACCGCCTTAAATCGGGCATCCATGAATTGATGCTCTTTCATGTGTATGACAGCCGCTGAGGAAGAATCCTGTGCATAATCAGCTCTCTTGATGGAAAAGTAATAATACTTAGCCATGGAGGTCTGTACCATGAAAAAAAATGATCCAGAATCAAAGAAATCTGCGCCTGATGCTCTTTTTGAATGCAGGGAGGATACATACCAGGATGTTGAGCGCATGATAGGCGAAGGGCTCTCAGGGGGATCTGTACATGAAGGCAGAAGCTCCGCCAATATTGAAGAGGCACGTCCCCTGGTACGCGAGGAGCCGCCGGCAAGGACCACATCCAAATAAGGCAAAAAAACCGCAGACCTTTTGTCTGCGGTTTTTTTGATTATCTGCTTTTTACAATCATATTGACTGCTTCCTGGATGGCTTCTTCTGCATTTCTGCCCTCTTCATTGGCTTCTCTTATGCAGCTTTCTAGATTTTTGGCGACAATATACCCCATCGCCCGGTCAACGGCGGATCTTACGGCAGAAAGCTGGGTTACCACATCTTTGCAGTGCTTCTCTTCCTCCATCATCCGGATGACTCCGCGGACCTGTCCCTCCAGGCGCTTCAGGCGATTCTTCATTTCCTGTGAATATTCCATCTATTTTTCACCCCTTAATTGCGGACAAACTGATTAATGCTATATTACCATATGCAGCGGCAGACTGATGGCTGCTGATGCCTTATTCCTGCTATAATTAAGACAGCTGGATATCAGCAGAAATCTTTAACACAGCCACCAAAATAAAGGTTTGAATAAAATATTATCTCTTTTGACGAATAAAAGAAAGTATGGAGAATGATCTATGTTTACTAAATTGCATGCTTTATACCGGAATTCCAGGCTTCAGCAGGAAGAACCAGACTTTTTCTTTTTTCATGATTTTTATTGGTTCACAGACAATGATGAAACTCAATGGTTCGGAGTGCCTGCAAAAGATATTTCCGAAGAAGAATTAAGGCTCCTCCGCACTCTTTTTCATTCTGCACGCCTTCCCGGCAGGCTGGATCAGCACTCAAAAGGATGGCATGACTGGCTGTTCCGCAGCGGCCCCCTGCCCGTGGCTGAACCGGCGCGCTGCAGAATCGCCCAAATCGAATTGAGCGGCAGCGAGTTTGAGCAGGAAGATGCCGAAACGGCGCTGCGGGCCTTTTTGTCAGAGGATATTATTCTCCTGTGGGAAAAGAAAACCCGCTGCTATCTTGTTATTCCGGAAGGTAACGATGTTGGCGAAGATGAATTCCGATCCATCATCCAGGCGTTCGAAACCGATTTTTACGTAAAAATGTATGTATACCTGGGCAAGTTTTTTCCCGCAGGCGATCAACTGCGGGGCGGCTTTGAAGAGGAGAAGGATTTCTTCGGCAGAGCCCTCAGGCTGATGCCCCATGAAAGAGTCCTAACCTTTGAAAAGGCATTCCCGTCCTGCCTGGTTGCTGAAATGAAGCCAAGCCTCCGCGAGAGCCTTGACACCCAGCTTCTTGGACCGGCTGCAGAGGATTCGGAACTGCTGGCCACAATCAAAGCTTTTCTTGAGAACGGATCCAACGCAACCCTGTCGGCAAAAAAACTGTACATCCACAGAAATACCCTGCAATACAGATTGGATAAATTCTCGGAAAAAACAGGAGTAAACCTGAAGGATTTCAATAATGCTGTAACCGTTTACCTTGCCTGTCTGTTAAAGGATCAGCAGCATTAAGACCGGACTGTACAATGTGACTAAAAAGCCTGCCCATCTTTTGTGCACACCTCCTAATGCTGATTTCTGAAATTTCCTTTATTATTAGAAGCAGAAGGAAAACAACCGGGGAGGAATTAGGATGGCAGAATTAAAACTGGATAATATATATAAAATTTATGATAACAAAGTGACAGCAGTGGATAACTTCAATCTTCATATCCAGGACAAGGAATTCATCGTTTTTGTCGGCCCTTCAGGCTGCGGTAAATCGACAACACTGCGAATGATTGCAGGACTTGAAGAAATTTCACAGGGGGATTTCTCAATTGACGGCAAACGCGTCAATGATGTGCCTCCAAAAGACCGCGATATCGCGATGGTTTTCCAGAACTATGCCCTTTACCCGCATATGACGGTTTATGATAATATGGCTTTTGGACTGAAGCTCCGCAAATTTCCAAAAGATGAAATTGCCCGCCGTGTAAACGAAGCTGCCAAGATCCTTGGACTTGAGCCTTATCTGGACCGTAAGCCAAAAGCATTGTCCGGCGGTCAGCGCCAGCGTGTTGCACTTGGCCGCGCCATCGTCCGCGATGCCAAAGTCTTCCTGATGGATGAGCCGCTTTCCAACCTGGATGCCAAGCTCCGCGTTCAGATGCGTGCGGAAATTGCCAAGCTTCACCAGCGCCTGCAGACGACAACGATTTATGTAACACATGACCAGACAGAAGCCATGACAATGGCTACACGCCTTGTGGTCATGAAAGACGGAGTCATCCAGCAGGTTGGAGCTCCAAAAGAAGTTTACGAAAAACCTGAAAATGTATTTGTCGGCGGATTCATCGGATCTCCTGCCATGAACTTCTTCAACGGCAAGCTCCAGGATGGAAAGCTGGTCCTCGGTGATACATCTGTAGCCGTTCCAGAAGGAAAAATGAAAGTTCTCCGCGACCAGGGATATGTCGGCAAAGACATCATTTTCGGAATCCGTCCTGAGGATATCCACGATGAGCCTGTATTCATCGATGCTTCCCAGGGATCCAAAATCTCTGCCAAAATCGATGTATCCGAGCTTACTGGTGCAGAAACCATGATTTACTCCAGCATCAATGGCCAGGACTTTGTCGCCCGTGTTGATTCACGGACAGACATCATGCCTGGACAGCAGGTGGACCTGGCGTTCGACATGAATAAAGCCCACTTCTTCGATGCTGAAACAGAAGACCGCATCCGCTCAAAGAATGAATAATAGAAAAAAACTCCGTCTAATCAGACGGAGTTTTCTTTTTCTTTCACAAATGCCACCTCATCGTCTCCGCAGTGCGGACATGAAAGCAGATGGGGGCATTCTTTATTTTTATAATCATCAGGATACCCATCCTCGAGTTTCAACTGGTCAGCTGGCATATAGGCGCTGTAATCATCATAAAAATCCATGATTTTCCCGCTGTCTTCCATTCCGTTACCGCATTTCGGGCAGCTTTTGCTGATATTTTCAAGCCCGTTGCATGCCGGGCATACTGACATGGCTGCTCCTCCTTCCTATTCCATCAGTCTAATATCATTAGTCTGCATCCTTTTCCGCTATGTATGTAGAATAGCCTTTTCAGAGTCATAAGAAACCATTCAAAAAAGGAAATAATTGCATCATTTCCTGCCGAATAAACAGGCAGGAATCAACCATAATAGAGAGTACAAACAGCAAACAGCCGGCAGGCACAGCTTCCCTTCCCACTGCGGACTATGCATGGTGCTCCGTTTGGTTCAAGTCCAAAATAGTCCAACCAAAAAATTATTCGAAGGAGAGTGCTCATCATGGCAAACAACAATTCTTCAAACCAGCTTTTAGTACCAGGCGTATCACAAGCTCTAGACCAAATGAAATACGAAATCGCTAACGAATTCGGAGTAAACCTTGGTGCAGAAACAACTGCCCGCGCTAACGGATCTGTTGGTGGAGAAATCACTAAGCGTCTTGTTCAAATGGCTGAACAGCAGCTTGGCGGATCTCAATTTTAATCTAAGCTAAAACAATTGAATAGATAATGGCTGAAAGGACACCAAACTTATGGTGTCCTTTCTCTTGTGCTGCTATTAAATCATTTTATCCGGGTCAACCCACTGATCATATTCTTCCTCTGTTACATGGCCGGTTTTCAGCGCCGCCTCTTTCAGCGTGGAATTTTCATTAAAGGCAAGCTTCGCAATCTCTGCGGCCTTTTCATAGCCGATATGAGGATTCAAGGCAGTGACAAGCATAAGTGATCTATCTACATGCCCTTTGATGACTTCCTCATTCGCTTCAAGGCCAACAAGGCATTTTTCATTGAAAGACTGCATGCTGTCTGCAAGAAGCCTGATGCTTTGCAGGAAGTTGTAAATAATGACCGGCTTGAAGACATTCAACTCGAAATTCCCCTGGCTTGCAGCAAACCCGATTGCTGCATCATTGCCGAATACCTGTGTCACGACCATGGTCAAGGCTTCACTTTGCGTCGGGTTCACTTTGCCTGGCATGATGGAGCTTCCCGGTTCATTAGCAGGAATGGAAAGCTCGCCGATCCCGCTGCGCGGCCCGCTGGAAAGCCAGCGTACATCATTGGCGATCTTCATCAGATCGGCAGCGAGCGCTTTGAGACTGCCATGCACATGGACGATCTCGTCATGGCTTGTCAGGGCGTGGAATTTATTATCCGCCGAACGGAAAGGATGGCCAGTCTGTTCGGATATCCACTCTGCCGTAATCGGCCCAAAGTCCGGATGGGCATTGATGCCTGTGCCAACCGCTGTTCCGCCGATCGCCAGATCATCCAGATATTTGATAGCATCTATCAGCATTTTTTCATTTTTCTCAAGCATGGCCCTCCAGCCGCTGATTTCCTGGCCCAGTGTCAATGGCGTGGCGTCCTGGAGATGTGTTCTGCCGATTTTGACGATCCCCTTGAAGGATTCTTCCTTGATTTTAATTGTCTTCTTCAGCTCGTTCAGTGAAGGAAGCAGCCTTTCTGTCAGCTCGATGACAGCTGCGATATGCATGGCCGTCGGAAATGTATCATTTGAGCTTTGGGACATATTTACATCATCATTTGGATGCACCTTTTCCTCTGAGCCTTTTTCCGAGAGCATCTCATTCGCTCTTCTTGCAACGACTTCATTCACATTCATATTGGACTGGGTGCCGCTCCCCGTCTGCCAGACAGCCAGAGGGAAGTGCCCATCCAGCTTCCCATCCAATATTTCCGTGCACGCAGCCGCAATTGCTTCCTTCTTATCATCTGAAAGTTTTCCAAGCTTATGATTCGCTTTGGCTGCCGCCTGCTTTAAATGGGCAAAGGCATAGATCATCTCAAGAGGCATTTTTTCGGTGCCGATTTTGAAATTGTCCTTGCTCCTCTGCGTCTGTGCGCCCCAATACTTATCACTCGGCACTCTTACCTCGCCAAGGGTATCTTTTTCAATCCTGAAATCTGACATACTTTATCCCTCCTGTATTCATCCTTATAGCCTTTTCCCTTATTTCTTCATTTTAATGTTAAAATTTTGGCAGTTCCAGTAATTTGAATTCCGGAAAGCATAAAGCCGGCCTGTTTGAGGACCGGCTTTAACCGTATCTCAATTGTGGACAAGCGCACAGCCGATAAAATAGCCGATGACCATGATGCTTGCTATGCTGAGAGTAACCGCGAAAACCTCCATGATTTCCCCTCCATTCCTGCCGGATGGCCAGATATATCCCCTACTTAAAAATTATCATATTTCTGCCATGCTGCTTAAAAGCTGCCTGCACGATTTTGTGGCATAAAGGTGAATAATCGGTGAACGCGGGCTGGAATGGCTTCAGGGTAACTCTGCCCAGGCCTGGCCAACCAGAAAAGCACCCAATTAAGGGTGCTTTTCTGTCAGCCGGCCATGGATCCCTGCTGAAGCTGGTACATCTGATAATATTTCCCCTTCAGCTTCATAAGCTCCTCATGGTTGCCTTTTTCGGCGATTCGTCCCCGGTCGAGGACAAGAATTTGGTCAGCATTGCGGATGGTGGAAAGGCGGTGGGCAATAATAAAGGTCGTCCTGCCCTCTTTCAGCACCTCCATCGCATTCTGGATCACTGTCTCTGTTTCGGTATCGATGCTTGATGTTGCTTCGTCAAGAATCAGGATGGCCGGATCAAAAGCCAGCGCCCTTGCGAATGAAATGAGCTGCCTCTGCCCGCTTGAGAGAGTGCTTCCTTTTTCAATGACCGGTTCATCAAATCCTTTTTCGAGATTTTCCAGTACTTTGTCAGCACCTACATCCCTTAAGGCTTTTTCGACATTCTCCCTTGTGACAGCCGGGTCATTGAGGCTCACATTCTCTGCTATCGTCCCGGTGAACAGGAAAGGATCCTGGAGGACAATCCCCATATGCTTCCTGAGATTCTGCCGCGACATGCCGGTGATGTCCTTTCCATCAATAGTGATGCTCCCTTTCTGGCAATCGTAGAAACGGAACAGCAGATTCATGATGGAGCTTTTGCCTGAGCCGGTATGCCCGACAAGAGCAACGGTTTCACCGTGGGAAGCTTTGAAGGTAATGTCCTTGAGGACATATTCGCTTTCCTTATAGCCAAAATGGACCCCATTAAATTCTACATTTCCTTTATAGCGCGGAACCTTGCTGTCATCCACTTCGATTCCTTCCTCATCGAGGAGTTCAAATACCCGCTCACCTGCCACCAGTGCCTGCTCCAGATTGGCAAGCTGGTTGACAATTCCCTGCACAGGCTGGAACAGACGGTTGATATAGTCAACAAAGGCATAGAGCATTCCAAGTGAAATGACTGCAGATGCATTAAGGGACTCACCCCCGAAATACCAGATAAACGCAACGAAGACGATATTTCGGAGTACACCGACTAGATTATGGGAGGTTAATGAGTTTAAGTTGAGCAGTTTGTTCTGATAGGTAAAATGCTCTGTGTTCAGCTTTTCGAAATCTTTCCTTGTGTCTCCCTCGCGCCCGAAGGCCTGGATGATGTTCATCCCCTGTATTGACTCGTTAACCATTCCATTGATATCGCTCACTCTGGTCCTGATGACCTTATTATATTTGGATGCGTACTTTCTATAGACAATCATCCAAATGTACAGGATCGGCAGAAGAATCAGGCAGATTGCTGCCAGCTTGGCATTTAATATAAAGAGCGCGGTGTAGATGCCGGCAATATAGATGAAGCTTGTAAAGAAGGTTGAAAGCACGGTCACGTAAAGCTCGCGGATCGCTTCCGTATCATTCGTAATCCTGGCAACTACCTTTCCTGCCGGGAGATTGTCAAAATATTGGACAGGCAGTTTCTGAATCTGCCCGAAAACATCCTTCCGCATTTTCTGGATGATCCGGTTAGCAGACTTTTGCAGATAGTATCTTTGTCCATACTGGAAAATGGCAGCAATGACAATCAATCCGAAGTAAAAGGAGAGAAGCCTGATGATGCGCGGGATTTCAGGTTTATAAAAACCCATCAGCTCTTCCCCCTGGAGCCTCGAACCTTCATACACCTCTTTTTCTTCTCCTTTTGAGATGGTCAGCAGACCATCCTGAAAGCTTCGTTCTCCATCAAATTGTATGTCGCCCTCCACAAAGATAAAATCTTTTCCAGCCTGGAGGATGCGGGCCTGACCGATCATGGGAGAGCCTTCATCCATATACTGCTCTCTTGTATAATAATGGCCTTTATATGAAACAGAATCATCGTTTTCTCCTGTCTGATACCAGACGGATTCAATCCCGAGTATATGCTGGTCAATCAGCCTCTTGGCAATGAACGGACCCGCAAGGTCTGCGGCAACGGCGACAGTAAGCATGGCAAGCGCGGCCAGAATGATCTTTTTATAAATAAGCGCATATGAAAAAAGGCGTTTTCCTGTTTTCATGACAGCACCTCCTCTTCTGCAGCTGCCTGGGCCTGCTGTCTGATATACTGCTCTTTATACCAGCCTGACCCTTTCATCAGCTCTCGATGTGTCCCTTCCTCGGCTATCACGCCATTGTCCAGGACTATAATATGGTCCGCATGCTGGACCGCCGTCATGCGGTGTGTGGTAATGATGGTGGTTTTTCCTTCCCTTTCTGAGCGGATATTGCCGATAATCTTTTTCTCTGTTTTCGCGTCAACAGCCGAAAGTGAGTCATCCAGTATCAGTATTTCAGGATCCTTGATCAGCGCCCTGGCAATCGAGATCCTCTGCTTCTGTCCTCCTGATAGGGCAACCCCCTTTTCACCAACAAGGGTCTCCAGACCTTCAGGAAGCATTTCAAGATCCTTGCGGAAGGCTGACAGGTCAATGGCCTTCTGCAGATCACTTTCATCTGCCTTTTCGTTTCCGAACAGGATATTCTCCCTAACCGAACGGGAAAAAAGAACATGATCCTGAGGCACATAGCCAATCCAGCTCCTTGTATTTTGCAGTGACTGTTCCCTGATCGGGATTCCAGCAACGGCCAGGGTTCCTGTTCCGGCGGGATATTCCCTGAGCAGCTGCTTGATGAAGGTCGTCTTTCCGCTGCCCGTTTTGCCGACTATCCCTAAAGTCTGGCCCCTATCCAGCCTAACCTTGATGCTCTTCAGATTATCAGTGCTGCTCGACGGATACCTGAAAGTAACATCATCGAAAACAATATTCTCCGGTCTCTCGGCATCGGCAGGCTTGCCGGGATCCTTTACATCCTCCTCGTAGGAGAGCGTTTCCTGGACCCGGTCAAGGGAGGCATTGCCCCTTTGCATGATATTGATCAGCTCGCCGATTGCAAACATTGGCCAGATCAGCATTCCAAGATACACATTGAAAGCGACAAGATCTCCTAGTGTGATCGCCTGATTGAAGACCAGGTTGGCTCCATAGCCAAGCCCGATCAGATAACTGAGGCCGACGATGATTTTAATCGTTGGATCAAAAAGGGAATCAATCCTGGCGACCTTGATATTTTTTTCATAGACATCCTCTGTCATATCGTGGAACCGGTCTTCATCTGCACGCTCCTGCACATATGCGCGGATGACCCGGACACCGGATACTGATTCAAGGACTTTGTCATTCAGGTTCCCGAAAGCATCCTGGGCCTCCATGAAACGGACATGGATTCTTTTTCCGTATATTTTCATTAATAAAGCCATAAGCGGCAGCGGCAGGACTGCTGCGATTGTCAGCTTCCAGCTGACCAGGAATCCCATAGTCAAGAGGATCGTCAGCATGAAGATGCTGCTGTCAACAAGCGTGAGAATCCCGAATCCGGCCGTTACAGATATAGCCTTTAAATCATTTGTCGCCCGCGCCATCAGGTCCCCGGTCCTGTTCTTCTCAAAAAATGACGGGGTCATCTTCAGCAGATGGTTCATAAATCTGCTCCTCAGCTTTCTCTCAACAAGAAAAGCCCCTCCGAAAAGCTGATACATCCACACATACGTGATCCCATAAGACACTACTGTAATCACCCCGAGCAGCAGCAAATACTGAAGGATCTTGCCGCTGTCGAGCGATCCCAGATGGATGTCATCGATTGCCTGCCCGACGAGCCTTGGCGGCATCACATCCAGAACCCCCACAATCGCAAGCAGGATAATGGCAACCGTATATCTTTTCCATTGTTCCTTAAAAAACCAGCTCAATTTCTTCAAAATCGAAAACATTCATTCCTCCCCTTTCTATTAACAGCCGCTCTGCTAGCCTCCCTCGAGATCTCCAGGCGAAATAGCAATCCTTTCTTGTTGATAAAACAGCATAACCAACTTCCTCCTTTTTAAAAGTTATATAGAAAACAGGCTGATGCCTGGTATTCCCATCATATAAAGACAAAAACAAAAAAAGACATACCGCGTCATGGCGATATGTCCCGAAAAAAGACAAAAGCACAGGCTGCGCAAAAAGCTGCCTGTGCTGAATCAATAATAAAATGAATGATTACTGGGAAAAGTTAGGGAAAGGACAGGCCGGCATATATTCAGTTATTAAAATAGCATCATTTCGTACAATCATGATCATGCGCCCCCTTTTCAAATTTTTCCACTTTGTAAGATTATCATCTGTCTTATTAAAAGTCAATTGGCATTTTTGTTATTTTTCTGAACTTTATTACTCTGCCACAACAGCTGTTCCATAGGCAATGATTTCTGAAGCATTCTGCATAACAGCAGAAGACTCCAGGCGCATGCAGATCACAGCATTCGCCCCTTTTTTCCTGGCATCTTCCACCATCCTCCCGATTGCCAGCTGCCTTGCTTCATCCATCATTTCTGTATACTCTTTGATTTCTCCTCCGACAATGGTTTTGAACCCTGCCAGAATATCCTTTCCGATATGCTTGGACTGGACTGTGCTTCCCCTGACGAATCCTTTCAATTCTTTCACTTCCATACCTGGAACAAATTCAGTAGTGACGATAATCATGCTCATTTTCCTCCTTTTTTTCTTTATTCCTTTCCCAGCCCACCATGATAAGCAAAGCAATGATTAATATGGCATAGGAGGCATAAAATATGACAGCCGCCTTTAAATTGATGAAAATCATCGCGAGCCCAAGGAGCTGCCCGCCGAGAGCCGTAAATAAGAGAAGCTGCTTTAATTTCTCCATTCTTTATCTCCCTTGTTTTTCCTCCAGCTCTTCTCGACAAAAATAAAATAAACCAAGAGGGGCATCGGCGCCTGGATAAGGCCGATCAGACCCCACAGCCAATAATGATGCCCCCTTTTTCTCGCATGAAGAAAGAGAAAAACACTTTGGCTGATTAGTATAACGGCAACAAGCAGCAGGAGCGGCAGGGAAATTTCCTCATTCATGCTTCATTCACCCTTTGCCTGACAAAATAGTAGGTGCCTGCCCCTGTAATGAATATCCCGGCTGCTGCCTGGATGGCTATGAAGACAGCTGGAAGCTGGTGCAGGGTAGTAAGCAGGACCGTTAATATCACCGCTGCCATCACAAAGAACAGGCCAATATCCCTTATCCAGCTTTTCCGCAGCTGCTCCTGCTTTTCTGCAACCATCTCCTCGAACCATTCAAGCTCCGGAGTATGAATAGAAAATGACTGGTCAAGGATCTCAAGCCCTTTTTCGATTTCATCAGCTGCCAATCTATCCTGTTTATTTTCGTATTTACTTTCCAGCGGTATGATTTTCTGTTCCTTTTTCATGCAGGCCCAGCTCCTTTCTGACAGCTGCAAGTCCATTATGGATTCTTGATTTGGCTGTTCCGGGGGATATTTTCATCATGTTTCCTATTTCGTCGTAGGAATAGCCGTAATAATGCTTTAAAACGATTGCTACACGTATATCATCTTTCAATTTGCCAAGAGCGGCAAGAGCATCATTCCACTCTTCATTCCGGCTCTCCATCTGCCATTTCAGCTTCCTCCATGACTGCTCCTGCCCTTGCCAGTGTTTCTCCCTTTTCTTCCTGCGCAGATGGTCTATATATAAATTGGTCGCAATGGAAATGAGCCAGGAAGAGAACTTCGATTGGCCATTATACAAATTGATTTTTTCGAGGGATTTTGCCATGGTTTCCTGGGCAAGCTCCTCTGCCAGATCCTTATCCATGGCTGCCTTGACCAAATACTTGACCAGAAAAGGGTAATTTTGCTTAAAAAGCATGGCCAGTGCCCTTTTGTCACCTTTTTTGGCTGCCTTGACGAGCTCTTTGTCTTCCATTTTTGACATCTTTCCTTCCAATGCCCTTTTATGATAGGTTACCTCTTATCCTGCTCTATTCCGCTGCTGTTCATTTTCTTTTCATTCATATGACGGCTGGGCCACGAAAATCGTTCATTTTTTTTCGAAAAAATTTTAGATAGTGCCGGCTGCACAAACTGAAGGCTGCATTTGCAAAAATGCAGCCTTCAGTTATTCATCTTTTAAATAATCTCAGGAGAATCTCTTTCTGACCGCCAGCAGGTAGATTCCGTTAAACAGCAGCAGTATTCCCGCAATTACGAAAGTAATCTCCGCACTGTTGTTCTCCGCCATCGCCCCAAACAATACTGTTGAAAGGGCAAACGCCATGGAGACCAGCGTATGCTGGGCACTGAACACCTTTGGCAGCTCTTCTGCCGCGACCTCTTTTTGTATATAGGTGTACAGAATGATGCCTTTGATCTGATGGATAAGCCCGCTGAGAAATACTAATAGTAATGCAGCCCAGGCCAGTGAATTGGCGCCAAACAGCAATGTCACTATGGCCACTCCGAAAGAGGCGGATATCAAGGTGAGTTTCATATTTTTTTCAAAAATAGAAGAGAACTTCTTGCATATGACCCCGCCCAATATTAAGCCCATGAAAAAAGAAGTGTTGATATAACCCCACCAGGCTTCCCCTGCCTTTAAAACTTCCGCAACAAATACATAAAGAATGGCAGCTATCCAGACTACGTTAGCAATGGCTTCTATTAGAATCACCACATGAAAGCTGCGCAAAACAGGCTGCGTCCAAATAGAGATCCAGCCTTCCAGCAGAACGTTCACCGTACTTTGCTTTTCAGTATTGGACTGGAATGGAGTCTTATCATTGATTAACTGCATCATCAGGGAAGACACGGCATAGAAAGCCAGCGTAAGCCAGATGACATTCTGCCCTCCTGCCGCTGCAGTCAAAATGCCGCCAAGTGCCCAGCCGCCTAATTGGATAGATTCATTTAATAAAGCTAAAAAGCTGTTGGCTTTCATCAGTTCTTCTTTCTCCACCAGCCTTGGCAGCATGGCGTCTGAAGCCGGGAGTGCCCAGCCGTCGAAAAAAGCAATAACAAATATCAATACTAATACGAACAGTATCTCCGGAGAGCTTTGCAGCCAAAGCCAGCCAGAAAGAATAAAAAGCGCCAGCGTCTTGCTCACCTGGGAGCTGACAAGCATGGATTTAAGTTTGTATTTATTGAGCATTAATGGCGAAATTGCTCCGCTAACAGCCCGGCCTGCCATATTCAAAAACGGCAGCAGTGCCAGGTACACCGGAGACCCGGTAACAGAATATAAAATGGATATCAAACCCACTATATAAAACACATCTCCTAAATTGGCGAGTGACTGCCCAATCCAAAGAGACCGGAAAGATTTGCTTTTCATATAACCTGCCCCTCTTTATCTTAGAATTTAATGATAAAAAGGGAAATTCACAATGGACGATGCCTCCTTATGATCGTTTAAAACTTAGGTTATAAAAATTTTTTCGGCAAAAAAAAGGTTCTGTCTCAGCAATCAATCTGAGGGAGAGGCTTGAAAAGCAATCAATCCTTCTGAAAATTCATTTTTAGAAAATCTTCCTGCAGGATGCCGTAAAGAACGCAATCCTTATACTGTCCTTTGGCATTACGTATCATATGCCTGACAATTCCTTCTTGCTTCATTCCCGCTTTCTTCATCACTTTCCCGGAAGCAGGATTATCCGTATTATGAGCGGCAGAAATTTTATGAAGATTCATTTCAGAGAACCCAAACTCCATGACCGCCTTTAATGCTTCTGTAGCATATCCTTTATTCCACCAGGCATAGCCCAGGGAATAGCTGACGCTGCTGTTTCCGGTGGTCAGATCCCAATCATACAAGTCAATTTCTCCGACTAATTCCCCCGTGGCTTTCAATTCGATTCCCCACCAGCAAAAGTCTTTCCTTTCATATCTGGCTGCTATATCCGCCACTCTCGCATTGGTTTCAGAAACCGTCCTGTGTGCCGCACTCACCCTGTTTTCTGCTACGCGCTCATCTGAAAGCCATCGGTCGAAGATGGCTTGGCTGTCCGAACGTTTCAGCCTCCTGAGCTTCAGTCTTTCGGTCTCCATTAGCGGTGTTCCCAAATAGGTGATCATTTCAGCCGAAAACCTTTAAGAGATCTTCAAATTTTTTAATCTCCTTATCATATTCACTCACTTCCCCGAAGCCGTATTGAGCATAAACGAAAGGGATTCCTGCGAATCTGGCGGCTTTTCTGTCGCCTTCTGTGTCACCTACATATACCGGGCTGGAAAGATGATTTCTTTCTATGATCAATTTGATATTCTCACCCTTTGAAAGGCCGGTCCGGCCGGGATTTTCGAAATCAAGAAAATATTTTTCAAGCTTATGATATTTATAGAAAACCTCTATGTAGCCCTCCTGGCAGTTGCTGACAATGAAGAGCTTATATTTTTGCGAAAGTTCCTCCAGGACTTTTTCAGCATTTTCATAAAGTTCTCCACCATGGATTCCCAGGAAGTGTGCTTCAGCCTTCCTGCATTCCTCCACCAGCTGCTGCCGCTGTTCTTCTGTTAGATCAGGAAAAAGCCTGCGGCTTATTTCATCCATCTGCAGACCCATTGTTCCTTCAAAATCTTTCCGTGTCAATTTACCTTCCTTGCGGTCCTCTTCTTTAATGACACTGTTCCAGGCAACCAGAACTGTATCAATTGAATCCCAGATGGTCCCATCTAAATCAAAAATAATGCTGTCCATGTATCTCGTCCTCTCTTTCTTTATGAAAATTCCTGATGCTATCCTCCATCATTCAATCTCCCAATAGCTTCAACAGCTTCATCCACATGTGAAACATCAATAATTTCTATTTTTCTGCTGCTTTCTTTTTGTATAGCTGCAGCTTCTTCCGCATTTTCACTCGGAATGATCAGGTATAAGAATCCAGATCTTTCAGCAATCAGGATTTTTTCCTTTATCAATCCTACATAAGATACTTCTCCATGCTCATTAATCGCGCCCGTAACTGCAACAGGCAGCCTGTTTTCAAGGAGTCCTTCTTTAATGAGCCCTGAAAGCGCCAGGCTGAGTCCGGCACTATTACCGGCAATGTCTGGCTGCTGTATAAATCTCCTGAGCCAATCGTCTTCTTTTCCCAGGTATTCTGCTGCGTTCTCTTCCATTTGCAGCAAAGGTTCTTTCTGCAGATGAAGCCATTTTAACAGCTGCCGGTTTTTGCTGTCATATCTAACTTTATGATCCACTTCAGCAACGGACAGTACGTCAACTCCCTGCGCTGCCAAAATCTTTTTGGCATCTTGTTCACTGTTCTGGTTTTTCAGCGTAAATTCAGCTACGCCTACCGAAAAAATACCCGATCCCTTTAAGGCCTCATTCGGTTCCTGGTAGGCATAAGCGACATGCGAAGGGGGAGAGCTCAGCGCTACCAGCAGCAGCGGCAGTTCATAGCAGAACAGGAGGAAGAGGAGAAAGGCTGAAACTGTGATTTGTATTCTGTTTTTACGTTTTTGGCGGAAAACAAACCATAAATTCAGCAGAATCACCAGCAGGAGAAACAGCATAAAGACAAAGGCATATTCATTGATGACTTCTAAAAGGTATAGAAGCAAAAATACTATATAGAAAAGGAATGTCATGATACCGGCAATGACACCAGTTTTATACATTATCCATCCAAGCCCCCATTGGTCTGGTTTTTATTATCTATCTTCATAGCCGGGAAACTTCTATATTAGCAGGCGGGTTTTTGTTAACTTATATCCAAACATCATTCTCCGCTGTCTGCTCTGTTCTTTCCTGCCCGGTATTTATAACGCCCTTCGGCTCTACAAGCATGATTTTGCATTCGTTCCCGGCAAAAGGCTTATGTTCAGTATTTTTAGGGGTGACAAACAGCTCCCCTTCTCCCAGCTCCACTTTTCCATCACGGAACTCAATGGTCAGCCTGCCTTCCAGAACGATAAAAACTTCGTCCGTGTCATTATGCTTATGCCATACAAAGTCCCCTTGGACTTTAACAAGCTTAAATTGATAATCATTCATTTCAGCAATAACTTTAGGGGACCAATGATCCGCAAATTTTGAAAACTTCTCTTGAAAATTGATTGGTGAATAATTCATTATACTCTCCCTTTCTTTAAATAGTGTTTTGCAGCATCGATCATATGCAAAAGAATCCCATTTCTTATGCTTCTAGATGAAGAGCTTATAATCCTTCCAAACCCCTTGTTAATTGGCGGCAGAATCATAAAAGAAGAGAACTCTGGGCAGTGTCCGCTTCTTAATTAAAGGCTCTTTTCCCGTTGACTTTTGCTATTTTGCTATCCTTATTAAGAGTAATTTCCCGCCAAGCCATAAAAAGCGGAACTTCCCGGACCTGAATGACGGAAGCCGTGACAGGCTGAAAAATAAGCGTAGGAATTCCCCCTAATTTCGAAAAAACACTAAAATTAGCTCAAATAGACGGAGAAATTCCGTCTATCAACTCAAAAAACAGGAAAATGGGCAACTTCGCTACTCTTAACCGGAAATTCTCCGCTTATTTGTACCCACCCCTGCTATTTTCAGGAGCCTAACCGCAGAATCTCCGCTTATTTTAAGGCTTGCTGGTCACCCGAATAAGGATTAAGCTCCTCTTTATCCAACACCATAAAATGGAAATTATTCTTGTTATAATTAAGAGCAGCAATCTTTACGAAAAGAGCCTATTTAAATTGCCGTTTCAGCTGCCGCCTTTTCCAATTCTTCTTCGGTCCGGCTGTATTTAGGCAGGACAGCTGTGTAAAACAGGCCGACCAGTATCAGGCATCCTCCTACAAGCCAATAAAGCATTTCTACTTTCAGGATCGCCGGGAAGCTGTAGGCGATGAAACCGAGGGTGACTGACTGTGAAAGCATCATCAGCGGGCTGATCCATCCCTGGACCCTTCCCATCATTTTGGGGTCGATGATGCTGGGCATCCATCCGCCGATTGCGATATTTACAAGAGGCAGGCCGAGGGATGTCAGGAAAATCAATACCATAAACAGGATAATAGATTCTGCAAAGGAAGCGGCAATCACAAAGCCCCCTGTGATGGTGATTCCGGCAATGATCATCTGATAAAGCTTTATTTTCTGGGAAAGCAAGGTGGCGATGAAGCTGCCGAGCAGAATGCCTGCTCCGAAAACCATCCCGATGACAACCGATAATTCTTCATATGTTTCTGGCGCAAGCCTGTATTTCAGCATAAAAACCGGCATAACGCTGAAGCCGCCGTTCACAACACCGAAAACGATGAAACCAGCTAGCAGGGCCGACAGCAGCTTATTGTTCAAAATATACTGCATCCCCACTTTGAAATCCCTGAATACAAGCTTAAGGTTGAGGTCCTTCAATGTGTGCTTTCCATTAGGAAGGCGGACCTCTTCTGCAATGCGGCATGATCTGATCAAAAGGGCACTGAGCCCGAATGTGACAGCATCTACCAGGATGGCGCCGTAAACGCCCACTGTCCAGTAGGCCAAAATGCCAAGGCCGTTCCCGAACAGCATGAAAAGACTCATGATCAGCTGGTTCAAGCCGGCTGCAGCCGTATAGTCATCTTCTTTCAATATCCCCTGGACCATCGCATGCTCGGCAGGGAAAAAGAACTTCTGCACAGCGCTCCTGAGGAACAGTACAAAGAAAATCAAAGGCATCCAGCCTATCAGGATTGTCCCGATCAATGCCACTGACAGTGCAGCAGTGATCCAGTCACAATAATAGGCAATCTTCTGCCGGTCCATCCTGTCTGCAAAAACCCCGACAAGGAAAAATACCGCGAGCGTCGGGAGGCTGTACATGAGCTCTGTAATCGAGGCATATACCGGCTGGTCTGAAAAACGATCCAGCAAGTAGAACATGAAAGCAGTCAAGCCTATTGTGCTTCCCATTTGTGAGGTAAAGTTGGCAAAAAATAATCTGGCATAATTCTTATTCTGGAAGATTTCTTTGAATTTTTTCATTTAAGCTCCCTCGATTCCGGTTAATTGCTTTAATCATAATGCGTTTTCAGGAAAGGGATAAGCGCCTTCTGATGGTTTCTTGCTCCTCCTCGAGGCGGAGGAGCCCTAAGCCAAATAAAAACGCCGTTCCTTCAAGGAACGGCGCATGAGTGTTCTAGCACTATTATTTTTTCATCTGCTCATACTGGCGGGCAGCTTCTTTTGCAATAAGATTGTCTTCCTCCAGGCCGCTGACTTCCTTGAGCACATATAATGGCCCGTGCTCTTTCAGCATCTCCTGGATTTTAACGGCTTCCTCATCTCCCTGGAAGTCGAAATGCAGTGCCGCAGCAATGGCCTTGGCAAGATTTTCGAACGGCAAACCTGCCTTCATTGCCTGTTCTGCAGGACGGACAAGCCTGTCATTCGGCCCGAGCTTCCTTATCGGTGAACGTCCTACCCTTGTTACACCGTCGTTCAGGAAACCGTTCTGGAAACGGCCGATAATTTTCTTGATATACTGTGCATGCTCTTCAGCATCAAGCCCATATTCCTTTACAAGATATGCGCCAGTTTCCTTCAGCGTCGCTTCAGCCTGTTTGTAGACAGCTTCATCCTTCAGGGCTTCATCAATGGTTTCCTTGCCTGCAAGGTACCCTAGATAGGCGATGACAGCATGGCCCGTATTGACGGTAAATAATTTTCTTTCAATAAAAGGAGCAAGATCAGGAACGATTTTCATTCCTTCTACAGCAGGTATATCTGTTGGTGCTTCGACAACCCACTCATAGTAAGGCTCAACCAGCACATCAAGGGACCCTTGGTTATTCTGGATCGGAACAATCCGGTCTACAGCTGAATTAAAGAAGAATACCCGGCCTTCCAGCTTTCCTGCCGTTTCCTCATCAAGGTTTTCAAGAATATAGCCTTTCAAGAGGTCGGTAGCTGAAATCTGGTTTTCACAGGCAATGATATACAGCTTGTCATCAGTTTTTTTAACTCTTTCAGCAATGCCCTTGGCAATGAGCGGGGCAATGCGCGGCAGGATATTCGGACCGATCGCTGTTGTAAGATACTCAGCCTCACCGATGGCTTCAATGACCTGGCTTTCCTGTGTCATATTATTAAGTCCTGAAACAGAGCTGATCTTCTCTGATGAACCGTTCTCGGCAGCCAGATTGACTTTATATTCGCCTTGTTCATTCAATAGATTGATGATTTCTTCTGCAATATCAACAAAAGTTACATGATACCCTGATTTAGAGAACAGCGCGCCAATAAAGCCGCGGCCGATATTCCCTGCACCAAAATGTACTGCTTTTTTCATAGTTATCATCCCTTTATCAATTGGTTTTGGATATAGTCGAGAAAAATTTCTTCCAGTCTCTTCTTTATAGCTTCCTCACTGCCTGAAGAAAATATCAGCATCGCTTCATCATTTTCAATCAGGCTGGTGCTGATCAGGCTGACGATTTCCTGCTGTCTTGGGCTTAAGCTTTCAGGCGCAAGCATAAGGAGCAGATTATCCGCCTCCATCATCCTGCCATCCATCCCTTTCAGCTGGACTGCGCGGCCGAGCCGTGACACTTGGAAAATCAGCTCTTTTACTGCTTCATGGCGGCAATGGAAAAGAGCCAGCCCTGTTTTCGGTATGCCCAGCCCGCCCAATTTCTCCCGTTCCCTTAAACGGGTGATGACCTTACTGCTTTCGGAAAGGCTTCCCTGTTCTTTTGCACTATGTACCATTTGGGAAACCACTTCCTCATGGTCAGCTGCTTCAGGAAAAAAGTAAAACCTGAAATTGCGGAGGATTTCTTTGATACTGTTTTGAACATCACCAAGGTCAGACAGCATTTGCCCTAGACCGATGCTCCGTTCTTTTTGCTTGGGATAACTGCTTTCGGGCGAAAAGGTGCGGCTGGCTGCCAGCTCACCTATGTGTTTTTGCAGAAAGCCCTTTGCTGCCAGTATATCCTCCTCTTCCAGAAGCGGATTGACGAGGATGTACTCCAAATCTGTGTAAGGCAATCTGACTGTTGAAAAAATGATATCGTAGCTGTTCAGATCTGTTTGCTGTATTTCCTTGATAGAGGAAATTTCGACGGACCGGATTTCCGGCAATTCTTTTTTGATCCTGCTGGCCAGCATTTTGGAGGTTCCAATCCCTGTCGGGCAGATGATGAGTGCATGGACTGAAAGCTGTTCTTCCCTGAGCAGCAGGACAGATCCGAAGTGGAGGGCAATGAATGCTGCCTCATCATCGGGAAAAGATATATCACGGAACTCCTGTTCAAGGCTGTTTTTAACGGCGAGAAAAAGGGCTGGATATTTCTTCTTGATGTCTTCTGTCAGTGGATTATGCATCCCCATATTCTGCCTGATCCTGAATATAGATGTTTCCATATGGGCGAGCAGGCCCTGAAATAGGGAGAAGTCTCCTGTTAAATCTGCATTCAGCTGGGCAGACACATGCTGGATGATATTTTTGACAGACTGCCCGATCATCACACTGTCATAGTGGACGGAATCAGGTGCCTGCAATTTGGATCCTTTCAGTACGATAGCAAGAAAACGAATATCCTGTTCAGCAAGGCTGACGGAAAATTCATCCGCGAGCTCATTGCCCAGGCTGGCAATCAGATTTGCCTCTTCCTTGATGTCCGGAGGTTCGATGAGGTCATCCTCAATGCAAAAGCCGCCTTCTGTTCTTTGTAGCGAGATGCATAAATGGACCAGGATGCCGATATAGTCGCTGTCAGCCAATCTTGACTGCCCCTTATTGATTCTTCTGCCGGCAAGGCGGTCGGCTGCGTAAAGGAACTTTGACCGGAAATAGTAGAGCACCCTGGGCTTGTTCCAGCTTCCTGCATCAAGGAGGAACAGGCTTTCTATGAGCTCTTCATTAAAATAGATTAAATAATAGTCGGCCAGCGCCTTCCTTATATCAGATTCTTTGCCGGACAGCTCTACCCCTACCCCTCTTTTCCTTCTGACAGAGAGCCGGTAGCTTTCAAGCCAGCCAGCCAATTCATCGAGGTATGCAGTATAGGTCGTCACACTGATGCCGACTTCCTTTGCTGCCGGCTGAAGTTTAAAGGGTTCCCCCTTAAGGAGCTCCAACAGAATCAGCAGCTTCCTTTCCTGGGGAGTCTGGTCTGTCGGAATGGTTTCCGCCATTGTCTGAACAAGCCGGAAAACATCCTCATTCCGCCCGGAAATCACGAGGCCTTCATCAGGCGTCCGCCCAAGCTCAAGCCCGAATTGCCGAAGAACCTTTGCAACAGATGCAAGGTCCCGGTGGACAGTCCTGGCACTCACGTTTAAGTAAGAAGCAAGGGTCAGGGCCGTATGCTTGCCGGCCGTCTTTATGATCAGTTCTATGATGCTTTTCTCCCTTGAGGTAATAAACATCTTTATCAGCCCTATCTGCAGACAGATTCTTTTCCGCCAAAAAACAAAAGCGCAAAAAGGCACAAGCTGTGCCTTTCTGCATGTCTTACCGGTCCTTACCCGTTAAGGATATCCATTAACTCTTTGGCTGTTTTCGCCTGGACCATTTTTTCGATGTTTTCCATCTCCGAGCAAGTGACGGCAATGGAAGACAATATTTCAAGATGGGTGCCATCTTTACCGGCAATACCGAAGATCAATCGTACTTTTTCACCGTTAAAGTCTACTCCCTCCGGAACCTGGATGACAGTGAACCCGGATTTGATGACTTCCTGCTTAGCCGCTTCTGTGCCGTGAGGGATGGCAACATCATTGCCCATATAAGTTGAAGTCATTTCATCCCGCTCAATCATGGCTTCAATATAATTTTCACGGACATATCCGCCATCGACAAGCGCTCTTCCGGCAAAACGGATGGCTTCATCTTTATGATTGAATTTCTGGTTCAGGAATACGTATTTTTCCAGCAGCAGATCATTGTTTTCCTGTGCTTCCGCTGCAGGCGATTCCTTGCGTTCTTCTGCAGGCGATTCCCCCATCGCTTCAGCTTCCGCATCTTCAGCGATGTCAATCAGTTCTTCTTCTGCAGTTCCTTTCAGCTTGCTGATCAGATTATCGTATTCAGGGCTTGAAAGGAAATTATCCACTGACACATGATAGGCTTCAGGGATTTTATTTTTTGCCCTTGGCGTCAGTTCTTCCTGTGTAATGACTACCTGTGCGTCAGCAGGAATATTGCTAATTGCCGTATTGGTTACATTCACATCATTAAGGCCGGCAGCCTTCACTTTTTTGCGGAGAAGTGAAGCCCCCATGGCGCTTGAGCCCATTCCGGCATCACAGGCAAAGACAATTTTGCTCACATTTTCAGGAAGCTTGCCTTCTGTTGCTGTGAATGCAGAAGCAACTGAGCTTTTCTTCCCTTTCATTTCCTGCATCTTTTGTGCTGCGGCTTCAATATTTTCATCTGACTGCTTGCCTGTTTTTAAAATAAAGGCAGAAGCAATGAACGAAACAGCACCGGCTACAAGGACAGCAGCAAAGTTGGCAATATAGGCACTCGCATGGTGCGGCGTCACTGCCGTGATGGCGAGAATGCTTCCCGGTGATGCCGGTGCGAATAGACCGCCGCCAAGCAGGACAAGTGTGAACACACCGCTCATTCCGCCAAGGATGACCGCGATGAATAATAGCGGACGCATCAGGATGTAAGGGAAGTAAATTTCATGGATTCCCCCAAAGAAATGGATAAGTGCAGCTCCGGGTGCAGATTGCTTTGCGTTTCCTTTTCCGAAGAAGATGTACGCAAGAAGCACACCGATACCAGGTCCAGGGTTTGCTTCCAGCAGCAGCAGGATGGACTGGCCTGTCTGTTTGATCTGTTCCGTCCCAATCGGAGTCAGGACCCCGTGGTTGATTGCATTGTTAAGGAATAGAATTTTTGCAGGTTCAATCAGGATGCTTGTTAATGGCAGCAGGTTTGTTTCTACAAGCCATTCCACCCCGCTGACCAGCCAGCCTGTGAATACATCGACTGCAGGTCCGATACCCGCAAATGCCAATATCGCGAGTACACCGCCAATGATTCCGGCAGAGAAGTTATTGACAAGCATTTCAAAGCCTGCCTTGACCTTACCTTCAATGGCGCGATCAAAAAGCTTGATTGCATAACCGGCGATCGGGCCGACAATCATGGCTCCGAGGAACATCGGAATATCAGAGCCGACGATGACACCCATAGTAGCTATGGCACCGACTACAGCTCCGCGCTGGTCATGGATCAATTTTCCGCCTGTATAACCAATCAGCAGCGGAAGAAGATAAGTAATCATTGGGTCAACCATTTTGGCAAGGCTTTCATTTGGCCAGAACCCGGATGGTATGAATAGTGCAGTTATCAGGCCCCAGGCGATAAACGCACCGATATTCGGCATGACCATGGAGCTCAGGAAGTTACCGAATTTTTGTACAGCTATTTTTATATTAGGCTGAGCCATTTGCACTCTTCCCTTCTATTTATAGTATTTACTTATCTATGGTAAATGACAGGGAGGCAGGGTTCAACGAAGAAGAAAACTAACTTTGTCGCACACCATTGTGACAAACCTATTGTTTCTCAAAAAAGGCCAGTTATTCTTACAGCTTGCAGCAGAAAAAGTAGACTGAATGAAAATCTTCAGTCTGCTCTTTACAGGTTTATTCAAAAGTTCCTTTGACAATAGCCTGTCCGCCTTCTACCATGGTCCTGCCAAGGGCTATGACGGTATCAATCTGATAATCGTCCGGATCCAGCATGACCAGGTCTGCATCCCTGCCTGCTTCAATCGCCCCTTTATGAGGCAGCTTCAAAATGTCTGCCGGATTTTTGGTTATGACCCTGATTGCCTGGTCAAGCGGGATATCTTCAAGAAGGATGCTGTCACGGACTTCACTATATAAAGAGGATATCTTTCCGACCTTCATGCCGATCAGTTCTCCTGCCTCGTTAAAATCCGGCAGGCTGCCCTGGGCGTCAGAGGTAAAAGTAATCTGTGATATTCCGACCCCTGCGGCAAGCATCCTTTTCAATCCCCTGCTGCATTTAACCTCCCCTTCCTCCTGGAACTTAGGAATGGAGCTGGTTGTAAAATCAACATAGCCCCCCCTTTTGGCATATCGGATGCCCTCTTCAAAGAGGTGGGGATTGCGGTTGATATGTGTCGGGTAAAATTGGCGGAGCGGAATATCAGTCTGTTCCACCACATCTTCAATCAGCTTCAAATGATCATAGCTGTCGCCAACATGGATGTTGACGATCCCGGCTTTGCCTGAAAGCATTCCCCCGATCCGGGCTGCAGATGCTATTTTGGCGAGCTCCTCTACGGTAGGCTGGGAAGAACGGTGATCGCTGATGGCAATTTCTCCTGCCCCGATTATTTTATCAATCAGGATGATATCATCTTCAATTTTCCCAGTGAGTGTCTTTACCGGCACCTGATAGGATCCTGTCTGGGCATAGCAGGTGATTCCTTCTTCCTCCAGCGCCCTTGCTTTGGCAATCAGGCTGGGCATCGTCCTGGTGGTACCATCTGTTCCGATTACGCCCACAATGGTGGTAATGCCTGCCAGAGTGGCATCGGTCAGCTGCAGCTCAGGAGTCCTTGTCCGGTAGCCGCCCTCGCCGCCACCACCTATGATATGGACGTGGGCATCAATGAAGCCGGGTACTACCAGCTTTCCCTCTGCCTCTATTATCCTGATATCTGCAAAGCCTTCAGGCAGATCGATATGATCCTTTATATAGCCAATCTTATTCCCTGTAAGCAGTATATCTTTCTTTCCTATATGATCAGGTGCATATACATTCCCGTTTCTGATGAGAGTCAGCAACCTATTGTCCCCCTCCATGATAAATGCCTCATTATTCAGAATGATTATGCATTTATCTTAAACCTGACTTCACCAGCCGGCAAATCTTATGCCTTATCCAGCAGCTTCTACTGGAAAAATAGAGAAGCCCTGTCATCATTTTGACATGTTTAGACTTCGGGAGCCGGGGTAAATCTCAAGTAACAATAAACGATAAAAAAACAAACAAAAACTATAAATATACTATAAAGGAGAACTGAACCATTATGAAAGAAATCATCTCTACAAACATTAACCTGGATAGACATTTTACAATGAAAGATATGCTTGAAATCTATCAGGCCGCTAAGCAATATAAAGGCAACACAATCATCTATTGCAATCAGAAGTCAGTTGATGCTTCCAATATGCCAAAGCTGGTTTCCTTCCTGCTGACCCAAAAGGCGAATACATCCATTAAAGTGATTGTCGAAGGGGTGCAGGCAAGGAAGCATCTCGCTAAAATCAAGGAAACTTGCGCAAACCGTGTATCTGCATTCAAAAAGGCTGACCAGCCATTAATGACGGAAACCGTTTAATTCCCAGAAAGGCAGTGAACCTATAATGATCCGGACGATTCTTATGATAATCGGCGCCATCGTTGTGATTGGCGCACTTGTAAGCTGGCTGTTCTAACGACAGCAAAAAAAAGAGCCGACCGGCTCTTTTTTATTTTAATCTTCATGCTTTTTCTCTTTCTCTTTTTCTTTCTCTTTCTCTTTTTCCTTATCCCTGCCCTTTAAGCGGTCTTCCCATTTCCCTTTTTCTTCACGCAGCTTTTCCTGCCACTTCTCGGCTTCCTTCCTTAAATTCTCCTCCCATTCTCTGGCCCTCTTCCATCTTTCTTCTTTCTCTTTTTGTTCAATATAATAAGAGATATGCGGAACATTGAAGGATTCAGCATCCTGCCCTTCAAGAGCAGCCGCCATCAGCTCCCGGAAGATCGGGGCGGCGCCTTCACTGCTTGTCGTTGTTAAATAGTGGTTTTCATCTGTATGGTCATAACCGACCCATACAGCACCGGCAAGCTGAGGTGTATAGCCGGTGAACCATTGGTCCTTTACGCCATCTATCCCCTCTATCGGCACCTGGGTCGAGCCTGTCTTCCCGGCCGTCTCCCTTCCAGGAATGCCTGCTGCCTTCCCGGTTCCCTGCTCCACTACCCCCAGAAGCATGGTTGTCATTTGTTCTGCTGCTTCTTTAGAAACTGCCTGCACAGACTTTTCTTCCCGTTCGGCTATTACATTTCCTTGGGCATCTTCGATCTTTATGATTGCATGGGCCTCTTCCCTTACACCGTCATTGGCAAATGCCGCATAAGCACCGGCCATCTCCAGCGGAGACACACCTGATGACAATCCCCCAAGAGCAATCCCAAGATCTCTGTCGCTCTCCTCCAGAGGGATTCCAAACCGCTTGGATGCTTCAATCCCCGCTTCAATGCCGATTTCATTAAGTATCCATACCGCCGGAAGATTAAGCGAATCTTTGACGGCCTCGTACATTGGCACCTGCCCGCGGTACTGTCCATTATAATTGCCTGGTTCATAGCCGCCGAAGCTCATTTTCTCATCTTTTACCTGGTCTGTTGCCTTCCATCCCTCTTCCAGAGCCGGCGCATAAGCAGCCAAAGGCTTCATAGCTGAGCCGGGCTGGCGCTTCAGCTGGGTGGCCCGGTTGAAGCCCCTGAAGACATGCTCGCCTCGTCCGCCGACCAAAGCACGGACACCGCCTGATTCAGGATCCACCAGCACAGCTCCGCTCTGGACGATCTGATCTTCTTTTCCTTGCGGGAAAAGATCATCTCTTTGGTAGATTTCTTCTGCGGCTGCCTGCATTTCCGGATCAAGTTCAGTATAGATCCTGTATCCCTCTGTCAATAATTCATCCTGTGTCAGTCCATATAATTCGATTGCTTCATCCAGAACATGATCAACATAATAAGGGAACTTTCCTTTCAGTGGATCGCCGCCCCTGTCATTGAGAGCAAGCGGCTCTGCTTTGGCTTGTTCAAATTCACTGGCAGAAATATAGTTCTGCTCCTTCATTTGAAGCAGGACCGTATCCCGCCGTTCTACCGCCTCTTCAGGATGGCCGATTGGATTCAGGGCAGAGGGGGCCTTGATGATTCCCGCCAGAATGGCCGACTCGCTTATGGTCAGATCTTCGGCATCTTTGCCAAAGTATTTAAGGGCAGCATTTTTGACCCCCCATGCCCCTTCCCCGAAATAAATCTGATTCAAATACATCTGAAGGATTTCTTCTTTTGAATATTTCTTATCTATTTCCCTTGCCAGGAAAAACTCTTCCATCTTCCGCTTGTATGTTTTTTCATGAGTGAGCAGCGCATTCTTCGTCAGCTGCTGTGTAATGGTGCTCCCGCCTTCGACCACACCGCCAGCTTTGATATTAGTGAACAGCGCTCTCATAATGCCTTTGTAGTCAATGCCGCTATGTTCATAAAATCTTTTATCTTCTATTGCAACCACGGCATTTTTCAGGCTGTCAGGGATCTGGTCGGCACGGAGGCCTTCATTTTTGCTTGCTGAAATTTTGCTTGCCTCTTCCCCGCTGTAATCGTAAATGACCGTGGGCTGTGACATCCCGTCCTCCAGATTGCTGATATCCGCGTCCTTGCCTTGAAAGTAAAAGAAACTAAGGAAGCCGAGGATCGATGTAGAAGAAAATAAAAGGACGATTTGTAACATCCGTTTTAGTCTATAGATTCGATTTTGTTTATTTCTGCCTTCTCTTGTATTGCTCATTTAATCACAACCTTTATTGAAACTTCTTGGTGACTTCTTATCATACTGTAAACAATTTTCTTAAAGACTTTTACTCAAAAATGATGGGATATAAACCATAATTATCCTTATTAGCAGTTTGGGCACTTTTATATAATCCGAAAGTGTTCCCCCTTTTATAGGGGTATAAAATTTTGATGCCGCTCAAACAGGCAGGATTCTTTTATCGGAAATATGGGTAAATAGAAAATAATCACAACTCTCCTATTAAGAAAGGATGATGACAATGAACCAATTCAATCGGATTGTAGTCGGCTATGATGATACCGAAGGCAGCAATAAGGCACTGCAGCTTGCCGTTCAGATGGCAAAAGGAAACCCGGAGGCACATGTACTGGTTGCAAATGTCTATGACGAAAAGGTAGAAAACGTAATGACTGATAATGAAAAGAGAGTGGAGCCGGTAAGAACAAACGGATATATGCTGGAAGGGATCCAGATTCCGCCTATGTCGATCAGGCATGATGATCCCAACCCGCCAACACACGCCATTATCTCAAACAGCGTGGATGACGCATTCTATAAAGCCAAACAGGAGCTTGAACCCCATAATATCCAGGCAAAATATGATTCTCTTGACGGCAGCCCTGCAGAAAGCATCTGTGATTACGCTTCGGCAGAAGGAGCCGATCTGATCATTGTCGGAAACTCCGGCAAAGGCGGGCTGAAGCGGATGTTCCTGGGAAGCGTCAGCAGCAACATCGCCAAACAGGCTCCGTGTCCTGTGCTGATTGCGAAATAATCATTTCCGGCTCATACAAAAAACGCTAAGATACCCAGTATCTTAGCGTTTCTTTCTCTCTCCATTCACAGGCACAGTCAGGGTTACTTGTCCGCATCTGCCCCTCTTGCAATCTCGAAAAAACGCTCTTTTGATTCTTCTTCATCAAAACTGCTGTAGACTCTGTACAGGTCTTCATCTATAATCCGGAAATGCTGGCTGATGATATTCTGCTGAAGCATAAATCTGCCTCTTTTTTCGACCTCTCTCCACCATATTTTGCCTCCAAGGGTTTTTTCTTTACGATAATCAATACCTTCCCTTGCAATGGTTTCAAGCACTTCAAGCGGTTCGTTTCCAAATAGAAATTGCACGGTTTCGGTTTCACGGAACAGGGCACAGACAGCCACTACTGTGGACCAGCCCGCATAAGCTCTGCCCTTTTCAATCTGAACAAGTGTTTTTTTGGAGATCCCGATAATTTCCGCCATCTTATCCTGGGTATATCCTGCCTCTGTACGAATAAGGCGGAGCTTTTCTGAAACCTTCATGATAATCTCTTCTCGTGTCAATATTCGCGCCACCCTTTTCAAGTGTAATATTACACCAATTCTAACACATTATAAAAGCAGGTATAACTTTTATATTTATGAATTTGATAAATGCCTGTACTTTTTTATGCCCTTCACCATTCAGATTAAACTGAGGCTTTTTTAATAGGACACACCAACCATCCAGTATTTTACATAAACTATCATAATTTTACACTTTGTCATCTAATCCCCGATCTTTCGATAAATTTCTGTAAATTCCCAAGAAAATTCCGGAGGATTTATCCCATTATAGGCGAATGTTAATACAGCAAGGTTAATAGTCAAAAAGATAGGCGGAGGGTAAAATGTTATCACTATCAAATCAAAAGCTGCTTGACTTTCTTGAAAGAGAGAAGCATATTCTTCTGGAGCAATGGAATAAAGAGATTGTCTTAACAGAGACAGATCCTTTCAAAGATTATATAAGAGAAAACGGTGAAGCCATGTTCAGCCTGATCTTGACCAGTTTGTCCAAGTCAGAACAGGATCTGGATGTCTATCTTCAGCAGCTCGCCATCAAAATTGCCTCTCAGCGTGTAAAGGCCAATATCAACATCGGCGAATTTGTCTACAATGTAAATATGGGCCGTTCCATCATCTATAAAAATCTCAACCGGGTTGACGTCCACTGGGATGATCTGCAGAAATGGATTGACAGGATCAATGTATGTTTTGACAAATTTCTTTATTATGCTGTCAGCCATTATACAGATGCCAAGAATAAGATCATTGATGAAAAAACGGAATTCATCAATTCAACCCATAAAGACCGCCTTACTCTTCTGGGACAAATGACATCCAGCTTTATACATGAATTCAGGAATCCGCTGACTTCCATCCAGGGTTTTGTTCAATTGCTTAAAGCTGAAAACCCTCCCATGAATTATTTAGATATCATTTCAAATGAGCTTGAACAGCTCAATTTCCGTATCTCGCAATTCCTGCTATTATCCAAGAAGGAGCTTATCGGAAAGGAAAAAACTACCTTCAACCTGAACAGTTTGGTTGAAGAGGTACTGATTTTCCTGTATCCAAGCATATTGGATGCCAAAGTCCGTATTATAAAGGAAGTCGATGAGAGCACCCATCTTTGCGGCTATGAAGATGAAATCCGCCAGGTGCTTATCAATATCATCTTTAATGCCATCGATGTCTTGAACCCCTATAGGGAAGATCCGCTCATTGAAATTATCTCATTCATGACATCAGACTCTTATGTACGGCTCGAAATCAGAAATAATGGCCCGCAAATACCTGAGCATCTGCTAAGCTCCATTTTTGAACCTTTTGTTACGACCAAAAAACTGGGAACCGGGCTGGGACTTTTTGTCTGCCGGGAAATCATTGAAAAGCATAAAGGCTTCCTTTCCTGTGAATCAGACTATGATAAAACCATTTTCAGCATGACTCTGCCTCTGCATACCGGCGAAAGAGCAGCAGATTCCGGCTGCGAATAAATGAAAGAAAATTTACGCTGCTCCGCTTTCCTGTGTATGATTGGATTGTCAGGCAATGCTTCCAGATAATTCAAACCTTAGAAAAAAAGGGGGCGAAGATTTGTTTACACTAGAAGTTGATAATGAAATCCGGCTTCAGCTGTTTCAGCTGCATCATGCCGACGAGCTTTATAGTTTGGTGGACGGCAGCAGGAACCATCTAAGGGAATGGCTTCCCTGGGTAGACAGCATGACCTCCCCCATGCAATATCACAGCATCATCCCTTTGTGGCTGAAGCAATTTGCCGAAAACAATGGCTTCAACACTGGTATAAGGTATAAGGGGATACTGGCAGGAGCCGCCGGCATCCACCAAATTGACTGGGCAAGCAGGCAAATGAGCATAGGCTATTATCTGGCCGAAGGATTTCAGGGAAAAGGAATCATGACAAGGACAGTCCAGGCAATGATCAATTATGCTTTTAATGACCTGCGTTTGAACCGGATTGAGATCAGATGCGGGATCAGGAACCATAAGAGCAGGGCTGTCCCTGAGCGGCTGGGGTTCACACAGGAGGGAATCATCAGGCAGGGAGAGTTCCTTAATGGGCATTACCACGATCTGGTGGTTTACGGGCTTCTAGCGGAAGAATGGAAATATTAATCGGCAAAACAAAAAGCCAGCAATGCTGGCTTTTTCCGTTATCAAATAATCCTCCGGCCTATCTGGGACAGCGCAAAATAGATGCCGTGCTGAAGGGTCTGGAAGCAATCATATTTCGAAAGCTTGATGCCGGACTGAGTGATGGCCACTCCCAGTTCAGCTGATATGCCGACAAGGATGGTATCTATGCCGATGAGTGATGCGGCAGATCCAAGCTTATGAATGAAATCACCTGTAAAATTGCTGATATCATTATCAAGTCCGGTCAGATCGAGGACAAGATATTTAGCCTGATATTTAGGCAAATTGTTCAAGGTCTTTGTCAGCAGATCTTCTGAACGGCTCTCATCATATTTTCCGATCAGCGGTACAACCACAATGCCTTCCAAAACCGGAATGATTGGGGAAGACAGCTGCCTGACCAGGTCATGCAGCTCCATAGTCTGTTCTGCGACAAGTTCCTCAAGACTCCGTATTTGCTCGGACTCTTTCCTTCTGGAAAGCTCATGGATGTTGTGGGACACCGTTACATCAGAAGGAAAATACTTGACTTCGGTATAGTCATGGCCTTCTATCTGGCTGGCTGCTACTTCATACCAGATATTCTCCCCAAACAGCCCGGTAAAAATCCCGGCATAATGGGCAGGCAGGAAGGTTCCGCCCGTTTTTTTATTTTGGGCAAGATTGATTTTATGTTCCCACGTATCCTGCAATTGCACCGTAACTGTTTTTGCCTCTTCATCAAGCTCTGTTACAACGGTTTTTCCCCAGCCAGCAGACGCGTAGGTGTTGGGAATCAGCTTTGTTGCATCTTCAACAGATACAGTTTTAAGTTTTTCGAAATACTCTCCGACCACCTGTCCCATCCGGTAGCCTGTTGTCTCCAGCACCACGCTGGCTGCTTCTTCACCGGAAATTTCCTCAATGGTGTCAAAGAAAGTCTTCATCGCTGAATTGATCCAAAATAATACGGCGTCTTCCCCTTCAAAGATGAACTGGCCATTATTGAAATCCCACTGGAAATCGAGGCCATGTACATTAATAGAAGGTTTGCTGTCCGGCAGTTCATTTAACTTCATTGCTCTACCCCTTATCTTTAATACATATCAAGAATAGTCAGAGATTATTTCTTACTATCCTGGTTTCTGCCATTTCCTATACTATAAATTTATACTTTAAATGGGACGATGTCTAATTTTCTGCAGGGAATAGCAGTTTAACCTTTGCTGCAGGCGGGAAATAAAAGAGAAATCCATAGAAAAGGTGCATGAAAATAATGAATGATAAAAATCTCCGGATGATACAGGAAGAATTACCCGGCTTTGCCGATGTGCTTAAGCATGCCTTTGATAAAGGCCAAAGCGAGGCTGAGCTGACAGTGAACGACCTGCTGGCAGACTTGAGGATCCAGCTGCAGCCGGTCATTCAGCGCCAGCAAAAATAGATTATGGAGGACAGGCTGCCGGAAACATCCGCAGCCTGTTTTTTCATTGGAAATTTCAAGCTCTTCCACATGGTTTATCCCTCTGCAAAAGGCTTTGCCATAAAGCCGGGATTTTATTAGGAATATACTCACTTTGATACAAGACAAGCGGCTTCCCAGGATGTCCTTCTTTTTAAGAACTGCCGCTGAATGGGCCCGAATCAGCACAGAAGACTAACGAGCCTTTGGAACAAAAAAACCGGAGAATTTACGGTGTAATTTTTTGTATTTTCCGATAAATTGATTCATAATTGTTCATAAGCTGTATATATTCTCATAAAATAAGAGTAATCACTCCATTTCAACCGCAACGTTTGACTGTACGGTTTAAGTTACCGTATAATTATGGTTAATTTTATGAAAATATACATCTTGTTTTTTGAACAGCCAAACCATCATAATGAAAAATTTAAATCTGATACCGAGGTGATAAGATGGGGCATTCTATCGCATTGGTGAACTAGCAGCGATTGCAAATGTATCAAAAAGAACGATTGACTATTATACTGCATTGGGCCTGATAAAGGCTGAAAGATCGAAATCGAATTACAGGCTTTATTCTGAAGATGTGCTCCTTGACCTTACATTCATTGAAGAATGCAAAAAACTGCACATCCCGCTTGAAGAGATTAAGAGAAAGCTGGAATTGAAGAAAGATGGGAAAGCGGCATCAGGGACCGTCGAGAAGCAGATTCTTGATGTTACACAGCAGATAAGGCACCTTCATACAGAGATTTCCTCCCTCCTTCCGCTCATTCAAAAGCTGGACGGGGAAGAAAAAAACAACATCTCCAAAAAGCTGAGTACGGAAGGGTTGGCTTTGATCCAGTCTCTTAAAACCTTAACAAGCTAAAATATTTTTGTATTATCAGGAGGTGACTCCTTACTCGTTCACGCGGGATAAGGAAACTTATTGGACATATTAAACTTGGTTATTATAGCCATTTTAATTGCTTTTACGGCATTTTTTGTCGCTTCGGAATTTGCGATCATCAGGGTGAGAAGCTCAAGGATTGACCAGCTTATAGAAGAAGGCAGCAGTTCTGCACTTGCTGCAAAGAAAGTGATTACAAACCTGGATGGCTATCTGTCCGCCTGCCAGCTTGGCATTACCGTGACCGCGCTGGGAATTGGGTGGCTCGGGGAACCAACAGTCGAGCATATTTTAAGGCCGGTGCTGACGAACCTCAGCATCCCGGAATCTGTATCACATATACTTTCTTTTTCTATTGCTTTTGGCTTCATCACGTTCCTCCACGTTGTGATCGGGGAACTTGCGCCAAAGACTCTCGCTATTCAAAAAGCTGAATGGATTACGCTTGCATTTTCCCGTCCGCTGATCGGTTTCTACAGAATCATGTACCCTTTCATCTGGGCGCTGAATGGCTCTGCACGCTTAATCACTGGCTTCTTTGGATTAAAGCCGGCTTCCGAGCATGACCTGGCACATTCTGAAGAGGAGCTGCGCATCATTTTATCCGAAAGCTATAAAAGTGGTGAAATCAACCAGTCTGAGTTTAAGTATGTAAACAAGATATTCGAGTTTGATAACAGGATTGCCAAGGAAATCATGGTCCCGCGGACGGAAATCGTTTCGCTTGCCAAGGATGATACGCTCGAAACCTTCCTGCAGCTCGTCCATGACGAAAAGTTCACAAGGTATCCGATTATCGATGGAGATAAAGACCATATTATCGGGATGGTCAACATAAAGGAAATCATCACTGACTTCATCAAAGACCGGGAAATAACCTCCAAGACGCTTGAAGCATATACACGGCCGATTATCCGGGTCATCGATACGATTCCGATTCATGACCTTCTGGTGAAAATGCAGAAAGACCGGATCCATATGGCCATACTGATGGATGAATACGGCGGGACTTCAGGCCTCGTGACCGTCGAAGATATAATAGAAGAAATCGTCGGCGACATCCGCGATGAATTTGACAATGATGAGGTCCCCATGGTCCGGAAAATGGATGAAGGGCATTTCATCTTTGATTCCAAAGTTCTTGTGAGTGAAGTGAACGATCTCCTTGGACTAGAAATTAATGATGAAGATGTGGACACAATGGGCGGATGGATCCTGACAGAGAACTATGAAGCGAAGCAGGGCGATACGATCCATTTTGACTCCTATGACTTCACCATCCTTGAAATGGAAGAACATCATATCAAGTATATCGAAGTAAAGAAACTCCAGGAACAGGCTGAGCCGGTCGAACAGCAGACTGAGCAGATTATGCTAGCTAAGTCGGAGGTCCTTTCCTAGAAAAAAACCTTTCCCAATGCGGGAAAGGTTTTTTGTTTGGTTTATTGGGAAATTGTGAAAAAGGCTGGTCACGTGAGCACAGCTGGCTTTTCTTTTGCCTGGGTATGTATTCCACCGGTCTCTCGGATTCATGACCCAGGCTTTTTTTCGGCTGTTCATGTATCCCAGCTGGACTCTCGCATACATGACTGGGCTTTTTTTCAACTTGTCATGTACCCCAGACGGGCTCCCGCATACATAACTGGGCTTTTTTCCGGCTGGTCATGTATCCCAGCTGGACTTTCGCATACATGACTGGGCTTTTTTTCAACTTGTCATGTACCACAGACGGGCTCCAGCATACATAACTGGGCTCTTTTCCGGCTGTCATGTATCCCAGCTGACTCTCGTATACATGACTGGGCTTTTTTTCGACCACTCATGTATCCCAGACGGGCTCTCGCACATGACTGGCTTTTTTTCAACTTGTCATGTATCCCAGCTGGTCTCTCGGATGCATGACTTAGCTTCCCTTCGACTGTTCCTGTTCCCCAGCCGGACTCCCGGATGCAAGCCGCAGCAAAATATGCCCACTATCACCCTTCGCGGAGTCAACGTCACACCACTTCATTTCGGAAAACTGATCCTAAAGAGTGTCCCTTGATTTCTTTCGCTTTCTACCTCAATCTCCCCATTATGAAGCTGGACGAGCTGTTTGACGATGGAAAGGCCGATCCCGAATTCTCCGAAGGTGCTGCTTGTCCTTGACAGATCGGCTTTATAGAAGCGGTGCCAGATCGATTCAATTTCCCCTGGATCGATGCCGATCCCAGTGTCTTCTATCTCAATGACAGTTTCTTCATTCCCTTTCCGCCCTCTCAGCCATACAGTTCCCCCATCGGTGAATTGGATGCTGTTCTTGACAATGTTGATGATGATTTGGATGATGCGATCATAATCTGCTTTTACATATAGCTCCTCATCTGCATCAAGCACGATTTCAATCCCTTTTTCTTCAGCCTGGATATCAAGCTGCTCCTTGACTACTTCAAACAGATCCAGTACCTGGATATTGCCGATGTCCAGCTTGATCTGGTTGGAGCGGATCTTCTCATAATCAAGATTCTCATTCACAAGCCTGATCAGCCTTCTCGCTTCACGGTCAATCAAATCCATGCCCTTTTGCTTTTCCTGCTCAGGTATGAGATTGTTCTTCAGGCCTTCTGCCATGCCGCTGATGGTCGTGAGAGGCGTCCGCATTTCATGTGATACATCTGCAATGAACGTTCTCCGCCTGTTTTCAAGCCGTTCGATTTCTTCATTGGATGATCTGAGCTTTGCGGCCATATGGTTGAAATCTTCTGCAAGCTCCCCTATTTCATCAAACTGGGTGTTTTTGATATTAACATTATAGTCCCCCTTGGAAATCATCGAGGTCGCGTTCCTCAATTCTTTAATGCGTTTGAGGAGATTTTTGGACAGCACCCAGCTGAGGAGGATTGTCGCGGTCAGACTGATGACAATGGTATACAGCAGGAATTTATTCAGCTGGCTGGCCATCTGGAGTGCACCGCTAATCGGCGACATGAGGAGAATCCCCCCTGTCATTCTGCCGTCATGCATATATGGTATAGCTACAAGGGTCACTTCCTGCTCAAAGCGTTTGATGTCATGCTTGATTGAGATTGAATGACCGCCGGCAAGCCTTTGCCGCTCCTCTTCTGTGAATAATAAACTGAGCCCCCTCGTCTGGGGATAGATGACACCGTAATTTGCATCAAATAGATAATAATTGATATTGCGCGCCCTCAGCAGCTGACTGTACTCTTCCAGAAACCGCTCATTGCCCACCGGCCTGACAGAAAGCTCCTTCAGCACCTGTTCGCCATATGCATTCAGCTCCTCCGTCTTGTTTTGAAAAACATAATTTTGGACGAACTGGGTAAAAAGCAGGCTCAATAACAGGAAAGCCATGATCAGGATGCTGATATGGCTGATCAGAAGCTGATAGAAATATTTAATTTTCACCTGCGGCCTCCGATTCATCAAATTTATAGCCTATTCCCCATACCGTATGGATGAACGGCTGGGATGTGGTGCCGATTTTTTTGCGCAGGCGCTTGATATGCACATCGACTGTCCTTTCATCCCCATAAAATTGATATCCCCATACCCGGTCGAGGAGCTGCTCCCTGGAAAAAACCTGCCGCGGGTTTTTGACAAAATAATAAAGCAGGTCAAATTCCTTTGGCGTAAGATTATTCAAAGGCTGGCCTTTGTAGAGCACTTCTCTCGTATCCTTGCTGATTTTGAAAAACTGGCTTGAGATATAGTTTGCTTCTTCCTGCTTGGAGGAATCAGCCTGATATCTTCTTGTAACAGCCTTGATCCTGGCCATAAGGGCAAGCGGACTGAATGGCTTTGTCACATAGTCATCCGCTCCCATCTCAAGGCCGAGCACCTGGTCTGATTCACTGTCTTTCGCTGTCAGCATGATAATGGGGACTGTGCTCAATTCCCTGATTTTCCGGCAGAGTGTAACACCATCCATGACAGGCAGCATCCAATCGACGATGACAAGATCCCATGATTCTTTATTGAATGCATCAAAGCCCTCCTGGCCGCTGTGGACAAACCTGCCTGTATAGCCTTCTTTCATAAAAAACATTTCAAGCATCGAGCAGACACTTTCATTATCTTCAACTACCAATATTTTCATCTTCAAACACCATCCCCGGACAACCGCCCCTTAATATAATGAGACTCTGCAGCACATCAGTACAGACTGCAGCCGAATCTCTGATAAAACGATAGAAATCAGGATGCTTTCAATGCTGGCCATCCTCCCTGTACTTCCGGGCTTTTATACTCATATTAAACCAAAAAATTCTCCATATCCAATTCCTCAGCCCGTGTGGAATCTTTCACCTTCCATTATGGTGCAGGAGAGCCACACCTGGAGAATGTATCAGAGTTGTTTCCAGCTTCGCCAATTAGATAAAATAAATGTATTGCTGTAAAATCCTGCATCCCGCATTAAGAACAGAAATATGTTACACTAATTAACATTAAGAACCCAGACTTTCAATACTTTTATTTGTTTCCTTTATAAAGCCCTTAAAATATAATTATATTAACACATTTTCAACGCTGAACTCCCACCTTCCACAGATTTGGCACAGGAGCACCAGCGAAGGAACAGCCGACAGAACTTCCTTGCCACGCGACCAATATTTATCGAAGAAGGTGGTCATAATGGAACAATACGCAAAACAGCTTACTGATGCCCTGCTGTCAGGAGACCAGGATGAAGCATGGGAGATTATATATGGCCAGCACAAACATTCAGCCAATACACTTGAAATTTTTGAAAAGCTGATTACCAAATCCATGCAGCGTGTCGGCGAGCTTTGGCAGAATGACGAAATCTCCGTTGCCGATGAACATTTAGCCACCACAACTTGTGATTTTGTGCTTTCGCGGTACAGGCACCAGGTTTCCAGGGAAGTCCATCCGAAAATAGGAAGGAAAGCGATGTTTTTCTGCCTTGAAAATGAACAGCACTTTCTCGGCTTGAAGATGGCAGCCATCATCTTTGAGGAAAAAGGATGGGAAACAAAGCTGCTTGGCCCGAACGTTCCTTTAGAGAAAGGAAAAGAGTCGGCAGAAGAGTGGCAGCCTGATGTAATAGGACTGTCCTTCACCATGATCAATCATGCCGAGAAGCTTTCCTTTTATGTAAAAGAACTTGAAAGCCTTACGCACTCGCCTGCGGTATTTGTCGGGGGCCGGCTGCTCAAATATTACGATTTTACCAGCCATTGCTCCAGCAAAACAACGCTGTTGAAAGAGCTCATAGACATTGAGCAGTGGATTCCAACTTTACCTTTTGGAGAGGAATTGAATGCAAGATAATAAGCTATTGCCCCTGCCCTATTTTAAAATAAATGAAAAACTTGATATACTCGAAAGCTCTGCTGAGACAGCCAGCTTGTTTCTGCCTGCCGGAAATCTGCTGGAGCTGATTGATGACGAAAGTGCAGAAAAAGCGAAGAATGTCCTCCTGAATAAAAAGAAGAAGCGGACAGAGCTGAATATGAAAACCCACTCTTCCCCTTTTGCTTTAGTTACAGTGCATATCAGCTGGAACGGGGATACTGCCCACCTTCTGCTGATTGAGGAAGATGATAAGATAAATATTCTTGCCGGCCAAGTGGAGAAGCACAGGCAGCGGCTTGCTGAAACTAACCTGGACCTGCTTGAGAGCAAGGAAAGCGCTGAAAGATCATACAGAAAGGTGCTTGAGCTTTCCAGCCCTTTCATCCATATATCAGACGAACTTGTGCTCATCCCGCTCTTTGGAGAGCTCTCGGAACAGCTGATCAACCAGAATAAAGATCGGCTGCTTGACATGCTGCATGATTCAAATGTGAATCGTATTTTAATTGACTTCAACGGTGTCGGCAGCATCTCGCGTGACGGACTGATTTTTTTCCAGCAGCTCCTTTCCCAATTCAGTCTGCTGGGTGCAGAATCCGTCCTGATAGGCATCAGCCCTGAGCAGGCAAAATTCATCCACAATAATTTCCCTGGGCTTGAAGCCAAATATATCAATAGTCTTCATAAAGCTATAAGAAAAGGATTATAAGGAAAAATTAGAGGAGGACCTCAGTGAGGCCCTCCTCTCAATATTACTGCTAACCTAGGAAATGGTGTGTTAACTTATGAAAAAGCAGAAATCAAAGGCCCGGACATGGCTGACTACACTGAGAAAAAGAAAAAGAATGACACAGGAGGAGATTGCTTCTAAATCCTTCATTGACAGGGCGTACTATGCACAGATTGAGAATGGCGACAGAAATCCCAGTGAAGAAATCAGACAGAAAATAGCCGGCATCCTTGACTTTCACCCTTCCACTTTCATTCTTGCAGACGAGAGTCCCTTCCGTTTTGCTATGGAGCAGGCCCCCATGGTCATCGCCCACTGCGATCTTGATTTAAGATATACCTGGCTATTCAATCCTCATGCTGACTTTTCTTCAGAAGAGTCGATTGGGATGCGCGATGATGAGCTGGCCGACAACAGCGGGACCCGGGCGCTTATGCAGCTTAAGCAGAAAGTGATTGAGACCGGAAAGAGTTTTCGTGAGGAGATTACATTTCCCCTCTCAGATGGAGAATTGACCTATGTCGTTTTTGCCCGCCCTTTACTGAACGGTGAAGGCAAAATTATCGGTGCAGCCACCGCCTCCACAGGAATCTCCTCTACAGACGCCGATACATAAAAAGGACGATGCTCAAAAAGCGTCGTCCTTCTGCATGCGGCCCTTAAATCCACTCTGATATTTGTTCTACGGCAAGACGGTTGGTTGGCCGTCCCGGCTTTGCTGCTTTTCCGACAGTGATCAGCATGATCGGGACATAACGGTCTGACACACTGAACTCCTCAATAAATGCCTGGACATTAAAGCCGCCGATCGGGCACGTATCCAGGCCCTTTGCTTTTGCTGCCAGCATCAGCTGCATGGCCGCCAGTGAAGCATTGCTGAATGCTGCATCTCTGGCTTTACTTTTATCTTTATAAGCTCCCTCAACCTGCTTGATGAGAATCTGCTTGATTTCTTCCGTCATAAGGCCGTCAGAAACATCCTGGCTGAAGACCGGTTCAGCGTTTTTATTGGCCTCCAAATCCCCCAGCACGGCAAAAACAGCTGAGGCCTCCACGATTTGCTGCTGGTTGTAAGCGATCGGCAGCAGGCGCTGCTGTGCCTCCCCACCATGAAAAACAAGGAATTTCCAATGCTGCAGATTCCATGCTGACGGCGCTTTTGCAGCCAATTCAATAAGCTCTTCCACTTCACCCTTCGTAAGCTTGCTTTCTGGGTCATAATTTTTAACGGACCTGCGCCCGGCTGCTATTTCAAAAAAATCTGCTGTCTGCTGTGCCATTAAGTTCCACTCCTAAAAAAGAATCGAGTTCATACAACCTCGATATTATAATGAGAAAATATTTACCGTCAAGCAACTCCACTTCAGACAGCGGCAAAATATAGCAATAGAGGCCGCTCACAGCGGCCCCCTTACTATATCCAGGCAGCATGCTCCCTATTCCCATCAGGCAAGATAGACGAAATATGCCAGAAAGGCCACGAACAGCCCGTACATGATTGGGTGGATTTCTTTTCCTTTTTTCAGGGCAAGCATGGCGGCCGGATATAATATGAAGCCTAATGCAATCCCTGTTGCAACACTGAAGGTGAGCGGCATCATAAGGATCGTTACAAACGCAGGTATGGCGATTTCAAGCCTGGTCCAGTCAATCAGCCGCACTTCGGATGCCATAAGGGCCCCCACAATGATAAGGGCCGGAGAGGTTACTTCAGCCGTAATGACACCGAGCAGCGGCGAAAAGAACAAAGCAATGGCAAAACACCCGGAAATGATGACAGAAGTGAATCCGGTCCTGCCACCTGCCGCAATACCTGAGCTGGATTCAATCATGGATGCTGTCGTGGAAGTTCCGAGGACGGAACCAACAACCGTAGAAGCAGAATCAGCCAGAAGCGCCCGGCCGGCATTTGGGATTTCGTTATTTTTCATCAGTCCCGCCTGGCTTGCGATGGCAATCAGGGCTCCTGCGGTATCAAAGAAAGCAACGAACAGGAATGTGAAGATGACGGCAAGCATTTCCGGCGTAAACACCTGATCCAAATGCAAGAACACTTCCCCGAAGGTCGGTCCGAGGCTTGGGATAGGCCCAACCACTTGCGTTGGGGACTCAATCACCCCAAAAATCATACCCGCAGCAGCAGAAACGACCATTCCATAAAAGATTGCGCCTTTTATGCCCTTTACAAGCAGGATAACAGTAAGGATGAAACAGAAAACTGCCAGAAGGACAGCAGGTGATTTCAGATTGCCGATCGATACGAATGTTGCTTCATTTCCCACAATCAGTCCGGCGTTTTTCAGCCCGATAAAAGCGATGAAGAAGCCGATTCCCGCAGCAATGGCATGCTTCAGGTCCCCTGGAATGACATTAATGATTTTTTCGCGGATTTTCAAGAGACTTAAGATAACAAACAGCAAACCAGATACAAATACGCCGGTCAAGGCTGTCTGCCAAGGAATTCCCATCCCGATGCATACAGAAAAAGTAAAGAACGAATTCAGTCCCATGCTTGGCGCTATCCCGATAGGATAATTGGCAAGCAGGCCGATCAAAAGCGAACCAATGATGGCAGAAAGAGCTGTAGCTGTGAAAACAGCTCCTTTATCCATCCCGGATTGGCTCAGGATAATAGGATTGACGATCAGGATATAAGCCATGGATAAGAACGTAGTGATGCCGGCAACCGTCTCCTGTCTATATGTGGTGCCTCTTGAAGTGAATTGAAAGAAATTGGACATTTGGCTCCTCCTGCAAGAATTATTTTTGAAGTTGTTTCTCTTTAGGCTTATTGTTGTCCAGAACTGAAACAAAAAAAGCCCCGCTTTTACAAGCGAAGCCGCGGCGCAAATATACAGGAAGCCCCAAAAAAGAATACGGGGAAAAGCTTAACCTGTAGACAAGCCATTTACGGCAGCTTGGTAGAAACGTCCAGACCTTATTTCCGGACATATACAGTAATAAATATTTTATGAATATAATGTTGCCATTCTAACAAGCAGAATCCGCAAGCGTCAATTTAAAAATAAATTCAGACTACTGATATCGTTTTCGGGGCCTGCACCGTCCCGTGGTTGAATTTTACAGAACGGCAGTGCATATTCACTGTTAAACCCTGAGCAGAATGGGTATTAAAGTGATAAGGACTAAATTTATAAAGAAAGGAAGGTGCAGAATTTGATCATCGTCTACATCAGTTTAGCCATTTTTGCCGGAGCCCTTATTTATCTCGGCATCAGCGCCTTTAAAATTTATAAGGATTCCAAGCCCGCTATCCAAAACCTGACAGAGACTGCTGCAAGGCTGCAGAAACAGACTGAGAATATTAAAACTCAGACAACTGAGCTCACGGCTCACCAAAAGGAAATTCAGCAGGATATCCAGGCGAAAAAGGAAAAAGTCAACCATGTTGTTGTACAGGCAAAACAAACTCCAAAGCTGTTTAAAAAGCTTTGGACGAAACGCATCCCTTATGTGAACAAGTTTAATTAATCCATAAAAAAAGGAACCTCCAGGGTTCCTTTTTTTATGCTTCAGTTGAAGGAAGCGGCAGCCTTCTTCTTTGCCCGTACTGTAGGGCTTACGCGCTCCCGGTGATAGATAGCATTGATTTCTCCGCCTACCACAAGGGTAAGACCCGTCAGATAGAACCAGAGCATAAGCACGATGACTCCCCCTAGGCTTCCATAAGTACCTGAGTAATTGGCAAAATTGCCAATATAGATGGAAAGTCCAAGGGAGATCAGCTGCCAGATGACGGTTGCTGCAACCGCCCCCGGTATAACATGCTTGAAAGGATAATGCTTATTCGGCGCCAGCTTGTAGAGGACAGAAAGTACAGCCGCTATGACGATTATGGCGACAACCCATCTCAGAACCGAAAACAGGATTTGCATTTCATCCGGGATATTGATGAAAGATTGGACAAGATCCAAAATTACATTTCCGAATACCGGGAGAACCAAGGCAACGATCAGTGAAAAAATAAGGCCGAGTGTAAGGCCGATCGAAATGAGTCTTGCCTTGATGAAGGAACGGGTCTCCTCGACGTCAAATGCCTGATTCATCGCCCGTATGAAAGCCTGCATCCCGTTGGATGCCGACCATAATGTACCAATAATACCGAAAGTCAGCAGGCCGCCGCTTGGCTGTGTCACTATGTTCACGACATTTTCTTCAAACACAGCTGCGGTTTCGGAAGGCATGACGGTCTGCAGAAAGGAAATGGCCTTTTGCGGATCAATATTCAGATAAGGAACGATGGACAGCAGCAGAATGAGGATCGGGAATATGGAGAGCATATAATAATATGCCTGTTCAGCTGCGAGTCCTGTTGCCCTGTCATCTTTTATTTCCTTTCCAAGTTTTTTTAAATACGCTATCATTTTTTTCATTTGTGATTCATCAACTCCTGCCAGCCCGCTTAAATGGGGATTATGATTTATTGTCCTTTTCCCTCTAATGCCGGCCGCTAACCGCCTTATTTTATATTCCAGTGTATTACCAGAAATACTCTGGAGGGAACCCGCTATGCCTCCCTCTGCAAAAAACTGCAGGCCATGCGCACCTGCAGTATACTACTGAATTCACTATTCCGCGTGTTAGCTGTACAAATTTCATAAGTTCCTTAATAACAAAAAAAAATCCAGCCTGGCTTCAGGCTGGATTCAAAAATGATTATTTAAAGATCAGGACCTTTCCGACTGTTCCGTCAGCACTTTCTCCTGTAACACGGAATTTCAGCCCTTTCTGAGGCACCTTCCGCCCCACATCTACGAGCCCTGGATTGCTGTAGTCAGCGCTGTCGTCGAATAACGGCGTTTGTTTTGTCTGGTTGTCCTTCAGGCTTAGCCCCTGGTTTAAATACTCTATCAGCATTTTACTTGATTTGTTCAGGCTGAAGGCTGCATCATGCATCTGCATGCGGTTGTTGGCAACTGAACCGTCGTTCCACTTCAATGCATGCTGATCTGCATCCACAACGCCGAGATACCCCTCGCCTGGATGAATGCCAGTCCAGTTATCTGTGAATGAATCATCGACATACCATACGACAAGGCCTTTATCATAGCTGATCAGGCTGTCGCCGCGGCGCACATGGGCAAGTCCTGCATCCACTCCATTATGAGATCTCCATTCGAGAAGATAGTAATGGTCTGAATAAAATTTCCCTTGGTCTTTAGTGAATCCTTCCAGCGAAAATGCAGATTCTCCTTCTGCATCATCCTTCAGGACTTCCTTTCCATCGGCTGTTATAAGGATATCGTCTGCATAGAAACCTGGCATTGTGGCAGCAACATCTGTGTAGTAATGGAATTTAACCTCAATTTTCTTTCCTGCAAATGCAGACAGGTCAAAGCTGCCATCCTTCCAGCCATTTGAATTCCCTGTAATCCCAAAGCCCGGATTTTGGTTATTCGGGTCTGTATCTGTTGTAAGATTGCCCTGAATGGATACCCATTCCTCAGTCCCCTGCTCACGGACCTGGACAGAAGCGTAGTCCCAATCTTCTTCAATGTCATACCAGGCCTTGAAGGAAAGCTCAGCCTCCGAAGCGCCGGTAAGATCGATTGAAGCTGTCATTGAGTTATTCAGCTCGTCGCCGCTGCCGCTGAAATACTCATATGAACCGCTCGCTGGTGTATTGACGATATTTTCTTTCTGCGGAAGATCGATTCTGACCGCATCATTATTATTTCCTTTCGTTACAGCCTCATCAAGAAGAACTTCCACACCTTTAGAATTTACATCCTCCGAGGAAATGGTCGCACCAGACAGCCAGTTGCCCCCATGCCAATTCTGAAGCATCAGTTTTGCGTAGGCACTGAATCCTGTAGGCTCTGTTCCAGGAACATCTCCTGCCCAGCTTCCGCTCGACATGATTGACCAGTAGGCTACTGGCTCTCCCTGCCCTGTATATTGTGTGTCATACTCATCAGGCAAGCCGAGGTCATGTCCATATTCGTGAGCAAACACACCCGCTGCCCCGTCCTCAGGTTCAATCGTGTAGTCCCAGGCTCCCAATACGCCGCCCCAGCGGTCGCTGTCGGATTTAGCTCCTTTAACCGCTACCGGGCCTGATCCAAGTTTTGAACGGTGAGACCAGATGGCATCCCCGCCAAGCGATCCTCCGCCTGCTTCTTCTCCAACACCTGCATGGATGACCATAAGATGGTCGATAAGGCCGTCCGGTTCGTTATAAACGCCGTCCCCATCATAATCGTCACGGTCCCACTGATCATACTCAGTCAGGTTCACATTCGGATCCTGAGCCGCTTTATTCAATGCCTCCATTACAAGGCTTCTGGCGGCTTTATCATTACCGTCCGGTGCCGGCACATTCTCGCCGTAATATTTAGCAGGGTGATCGGCTGTATACCAGCCGGCAACCTTTCCATCCACGGTATAGCTTCCGCCGGACTGCTGTTCATAGTACTGCTTCATGGATACGAGGTTCTGGCCTGAAGGCCCTTCATAGCCTTCCTCTCCGAAGATCATATCCTGGAAATGTTCTAAAGGATAATCTTCATAGAACATGTCTGATTCTTCTTTGGTAATCGAGCTGTGCTTATAATCCGAGAACTCGATGGCAAGGACAAGAACTTTATCTTCTCTTGTATCCCCTTCATAATTTTCCTTTTGTACAGGATCAACATGCGCTTTTTTAGCTTGTCCAAGCTTGTTGCCCTTGCCGTTTTTCAAACCGTTTCCTGATTTGCCTTTTTCCTGCTGTTCAGAAACATCCAGCTCTTTTCCTACTTTGCCGGCAGGGACCTTAGCTGCATTCTCTGCTTTGGCCTTCAGGAATTTTTTTAGTGCCTTATCAGCTTCTGAATGGGTAGCGTTGTTCGAAATCTTTCCCTGCTTTTTCAAAAGCTCTATTAATCTTTCATCATTGGCGATGCCTAAATCTGCCTGCGCTCCTGCATATGGGCTGGATACAGCATTATAAGCCTGAGCTTTTTGGACTGGTGCAAAGGCACCGGCTGAAAATACGCTCAGCCCCATGGCTGCAGCCAATACAGCAGAAGCAGCTTTCTTTCTTCTTTTCAATGTGATAGCCCCCTCTAATTATTCTGACAAATCTAGAAGTCGAAATTGTCTAATAACGAGTATACTTTTATTTCGAGGCTCGAACAATGAATCATTCGCACTATTATTTATATATTCATATAATTTAAAATACCTAGTTTCCCCTAAAAATATAAGAAATAATTGGATGATTAATAAGTTTCGTTGATTGGTAAATTATTCTAATATTATTCTAAAACCAAAATAAAACTCCCCTGAAAGGAGAGTCTAATGGTTGTTCGCTAATTCAGGGTTCCGGTTCATCGCTGCTATGAGAAGCACGCCGCTTATCAGCAATAAAAAGCTTGTGACATAAAAGACAGACGAAAACCCGAAATATCCGGAAAGGAAGCCGCCAAGAACCGGCCCGATAATATTCCCGAGAAAGCGGAGGCTTGTATTATATCCCAGCACCTCCCCCTGCATGCTGACAGGTGCTTCCTGGCGTATATAGGCAATCCTGACAGGGATGATTCCGCCAATGGCAATGCCCAGGAGGAACCGGATGACCACGAGCTGCCAGATATTCGTTACAAAGGCTCCTGGCAGATAAACGATAGCCGCCATGAACAGCAGAAATACCAGCACTTTCAGATACCCGGACTGATCACCGATCTTCCCCCATTTTCTTGCCATGAGCAGGTTTCCAAGACCAGCGGCTGAGAAGGCAATTCCCGAGAAGAAAGCAATGTTCTCATGGCCGTGAAGCTCATTCACATACAATGATAGTATCGGCTGGATGCTGAAGTGCGCAATCTGAATGAGCATGCTGATAAAGAGTACAGTCAAAAGGACCGGATTTGCCGCTATATGCTTGATGACCTCTTTGCTGGAATAGCTCGTTTTCGAACCCTTTTTGAGGTCAACCTTGAATTCCTTCGTAAAAATAACGAGAACTGCTGAGATAAAAATGGAAATCGAGGTCCACTGAAAGGTTGTCGCGTATCCGAGCGAGTCAGCAAGGACCCCACCGAGCATCGGGCCTAGCAGCGATCCGGTAATGCTTCCTGTCTGCAGGGTGCCGAGGACCCTTCCTGCAATCCGCTGCGGCGTCTGGGTAGAAATGAACGCCTGGGAAAGGGAAATAAAGCCTGTAAACATCCCCATAAACAATCGAAGCATGAAAAGCTGCCATACACTGGTGACATATCCCATCATAAAGATAGAGACAGCCATGCCAAAACCGGAGATAAGCAGGATTTTTTTTCGCCCGTATTTATCCCCGATCCTTCCCCAAATCGGCGAAAAGAGAAAAGCAGTCACAAAAGTGATTGCAAATGTCCATCCTGACCATTGCTGGACATATTCCTCTGAAAAGTCCCCGAAGGTTTCTATATATAAAGAGATAAATGGCAAAACCATTGTCATGCTGGCTGCCACAAAAAAGTTGGCAAACCACATAATCATTAAATTTCTCTTTGCTGCCTGTTCCTGATTCATCCACTCCACTTCTTTCGTCTTTTGAATATTTCGCTATACTAAATATTATCATACCGAAATAATCTGATATTGGAAACAGATTTTCATATTATTTTCCACAATGCCTGAAAAACAAACAAAAGGCGCTGCAGCTGCAGCGCCCTTTCTGTAACTATATCAGTTCAGCACCCATTTATCTTTAAGGAATAATGAGCGGGAGATGATGAATACAAGGACAATGGAGATAGCCGTACTTGCAAGCGTCAGAAGGATATTCTCCATATTGACACTCCCGTGGAGCAGTTCATTGATCAGCGCATGGATGTTCACAAACGGGATCAGAAAATGTTTCATAGTCAATTCATTGATGCCTACGCCGCTCAGGAATAGAGTCGGCACAATTGCAAGCATCATGATCGGTGAAATATAATTCTGCGCTTCCTTTACCGTCTTCGCAATGATGCTGACGACCATTTGCAGGGCACCCATGAACAAGGCGAACAGCAGGGTGATCACAATTGTCACAGCGATAATCGTGAACGTATTGTCCCCAAACTCCAGGGCAGCCTTGAGTTTTTCGGTCAGGAAAATGGTTTCCAGTACAATTGCGGCTACTGATACAATGCCTGCAATCATGCCGATTGTGGAGATTGCGAGCCATTTGGCAAACAGAAGCTTGATCCTGCTGACCGGTGTCATCAGCAATGCCTCCATTGTCTTTCTGTCTTTCTCTCCTGCAAATAAATCTGAAGCAGCAGGATATGCACCGGATGCGATTGCAATCGTAATGACCATTGGCAGGAAGCCCGCAAGTATTCCGACAGAAGCAGCATTTTCATCTTCATTATTGATTTCAGTTACCTGAACAACGATCGGTTGAGTAACTTGTGGATCCAACCCTGCAGCTGTCAGCCTTTCCGAAACCAGTGTATCGCTGTACGCATTCAAAGCCCCTTCCAGCTGTGACATCACATAAGCAGAGTTCTGGCTGAGAGAGTCACCTTTAATGACTGCGGTACCCGGCTCCCCGCCTTCCGGATTTTCAAAGAATTGGCCGCTGAATTCAATGGCTGCATGAGCCTTCCCATCTTTTACAGCCTTCCCGGGGTTGGCATACTCACTCACCTCAAGGTTAGGAATGCCTGACACAAGCTCCTTAACTTCTTCGCCTGCAGTATCGCTGATGGCTAGGGTATAGGTTTCTGAACCATCATCAGACATCATTTTCTCATAAAATAAGGTAAGGCCCGTCAGCAGAAGGATCGGGAGCAGGACGCTCAAAAGTAATGTCCTCCGGTCCCTCAAGATATCCTTCATTTCTTTTATATAAATATTACGAAGCATAATCGTTCCCCCTCACCAATTTTGATTCAAAAATATAATTCAGATCTGAGCTTCCCTCTTCACGGTATAGATCCTCGAGTCCGCCCTTATAGACCATTTCACCTTTATGAATCATGACTACTGAGTCGCAGAGCATCTTCACTTCCTCCATAATGTGGCTGGAAAAGATGATTGTTTTCCCCTGCCTTTTAAGTGAGCTGACAAGCTGCCTGAATACATTTGAAGAAGTGATATCAAGGCCGGTTGTCGGTTCATCAAACAAAATGATTTCCGGGTCATGGATAAGGGTCCTCGCAATGGCAACCTTTTGCCTCATCCCTTTGGAGAATCCCCCTACCTTCCTGTTCAGATAGTCTTTCATGCCGAACATCACTGCAAGCTCATCGATTCTGACCTTTGTTTCATGGCGTCCAAGGCCGTAAAGAGATGCAAAATACTCAAGATTTTCCCTGGCCGTAAGGCGGTCATATAATCCGGTTTCCCCGCCAAACAGAACGCCCATACGCTTCTTTACCTCATCTGGCTGTTTAACGGTATCAAAGCCGCCGACTGAAACGGCACCCTCTGTCGGCGTGTACAGTGTGGCAATCGTCCTCAGTAGTGTTGTTTTCCCTGCCCCATTTTCTCCGAGGAGGCCAACCACCTGGCCTTCCCTGACTGAAAATGATATATGCTTCAATGCAGTTACATGCACCTTTTTATCTTTGAATCTTTTCGTTACTTCCTTTATCTCGATCATCTTTTTTGCTCCTTTCCTGCTCTCTTTGTAGCTTAATCTTACCTGTCTGATCGCATCACCGCTTCGATTCTGTCGCGAAAATGCCATTTCATGTCGTGAAAAGGATGTTTTCTGTCCAATAGATGGTAAAATAGATACGTAATTTAATTGACGAGAGGCGAAACTATGATAAGAGTGGGATTGGTGGATGACCGGCCGATTGATTTAGACAAGCTGTACGGAGTTATATCCAAGATGGAAGGGACAGAAATTGTGTTTTCAACCACCTCTGCAGAAGAGGCTTATGAAAGGGTCAAAAGGGAAGAAATTGACCTCCTGATTGCCGATATTGAAATGCCTGGCCTTTCAGGATACGAACTGGCCGATATTATCCATACGTATGCCCTCAATATTGCCGTCATTTTCGTGACTGGCACGAGCGGCTACGCGGTCCATGCCTTTGAACTGAATGTCCATGATTATATTATGAAGCCATTCACAAAAGACAGGCTTGAAAAAGCCGTCCTCCGATATATTGAAAAAAACCGGACACCGGAAATTTCCGGCCGGCTGTTTCTCAGGCAAAAAAGCGATATTCATATCATCCAGAAAAAAGATATTATCTTTATTGAGCGTTCCGGCCGATCAACCACCATACATACAAAGCAGGAACAAATTAAAACATACCAAACGCTGAATGAGCTTGAAGGCGAGCTCCGTGAAAGAGATTTTATCCGCTCGCACCGTTCATTCATTATCAATATCCATTATGTAAAGAACTTTTCTTTGTACGCCAAAAACTCCTATGTTGTTTTTTTTGATGGGACAACAGAGAAGGCAATGATTACAAAAGAGAAGATAGATTTTTTGCAGGATCACTATTTTTAACAGGCTATGCCTTTATTTTAGTTGAAAAGGGGAAGATGGATTTTGCGCTCTCAGATAAACAGCTCAGCGCCTGCCCTCCTGTATTCGGTGCTATTATCCGCTGCCGGAGCCGGCTGCTTTATACTCCTGGCACCGCAGTGGAAGCCGTTGATGACAGGTGCATTGGCATTCATGATTTTTTCTGCCATCCTTTTCTTTTCGGTAAAACTGAACTCCTCCAGCTTCCACCCAGCCCTTGGAGCGTTATTTTTGGTTTTTCAGCTGCTAGTCCTTCTGGCTGCAGTCCTGTCCGGCTCAAAGGCTGCTATTGCAGCTGCAGCAGGAGCAGCAGTGCTGGCAGAAACAGCCAGATGGTACAGCGGGAAGATCATTTTATCATCAGGTGCACGCCTCAAAGAAAAGGAGATGGAGGTGCGGCAGCTCAATGATACCTATCTCGCTGTTCGCAAGCAGCGGCATGATTTCCTGAAGCATGTCTCGGCTGTCCAATATATGCTGGATAAAGGGCAATTCAGCGAAGCAAAAGCGTATTTCGGGGGGCTCTTGTCCGGATATGAAGAAGTGAATCTGGCCATCAAAGGGGAAAACGGCCCTGTTGCCGGTGTGCTGCATCATATGCAGAAAAAGGCCTCGGCAGAAGGCATAAGCATCCATTACGACCTGGAGCTTCCCCTGTCTTCTCTCCCCATGAAAGATGAGGATATTGCGGCATTAGCGGGCAATATCCTGTCCAACAGCATTGAGGCTGCAGCTGACTATAAAGCTTCCGGCTTTGATGATGCATACGCAAGGCTCCAGTTTTACAAAAGAAGCGGACTTATGATTTTGACCTGCTCCAATAGTACGCTGCCTGTCCCACAGTCCATCATAGACTCCTTGTTTGAAAGATTCGGCATGTCTACTAAGGAGGGGGACCATGAAGGGCTTGGCACAAAAATCATTAAAGATATTGTCCTTTCCTACAATGGCTTCCTGGATTATACCCATAAAGGACAATCTTTTGAAGTTAAAATAAAGATTCCGCACATCTCCTAGCCTGAACTAAAACGCAAGCTTCTTGATCACCCTTTAGGCATGCAGACTAAGTACGCGGTGTCCTGTGCCAGCGTCTGCATACACCACATCCTTTTTGGGCCTCAAGACGAAGACTTATATTTTAAAAATACCCTAAACATAAAGATATCCCCCCATTCTCACAGTGGGGGGATTCTTTAATATTTATGGCAGCAGGCCAGCGCCTTCCCGCCACATTTTTTATTGGACAAAGTGAATCCGGCCACTTGAAAGCCATTTTTTTGAAGCAGACGGACTCCCATATTCCGCTCCAGCGGGGAGGCGCAGATAAGATGGATCTTTCTTGCAGGGATATCGTCAAGATTTCGGACAATATAAGGGACAGGAAGATTTACAGCACCCGGAATCCGTTCTTCATAGCCCTCATTGTAATCCCTGATATCAAGGATCACATGGTCCCCGGGGATTTCATCCACCCTGCGGCACGGCACCTTGAGGACTGGAATATAACGATTATAGAAAGGAACCGCTAGCAAAAACAAGAAAACGATCAGCATATATATCATCTTTTTTGTACCTCACTGAAGTTGGTGATATTTCCCTTAGTTTCACATTAGATTGGTGTATCGGCACTTCGATCATATACGCCTTCAGGTATAAAATCAACTCAAATGTCTGCAGCTGCCTGTACTTTTTTCTTCATGAAAAAAGCCGGTTCAGCCCGGCTTTTTCAGATGATCTTAAGATCTGTTTTTTTACACTTCAAATGCCTGTTCCAGGCTCAGCCGGCATTTTGCCCGGAGGCCGGAAAACAGTTTGCACATTCCTTTTACGCTGCCATGCTGCGGCAGATTTCAGCACATTTTAAGCAGGCATCTGCGCATCTCTGGCAATGCTCATGATCGTGCTTTTTGCACTCTTCTCCGCATGCCTCGCAAATATCAGCGCAGACAGCGCAGATCTGTTTTGCAAATGGGCTGTCAGATTGCATTGCCTTAGCCGCAAACGCGCAAAAATCGGCACACTCCCTGTCAAGCCTGATGCAGCGGGCCATCATCTTTACATCCTCTTCCTTCAGACAGGCATCAAAGCACATATTGCATGCATCCATACATTCAAGACAGGCCTGTATACATTCTTCATAAACTGAGTTTTCCAATTGAATCCCTCCATTCTCTTTTCTACTCTGTTACCACTTTAAAAAGAAATAAAACAAACAGGCAGCCAAATTCCGGCTGCCTGGATGTTATCAGCGTCTGTTCAGTTCTTCCTCGGATAAGATGCCCATGCTCTTTACATGCGCCCTTGCTTCTTCATCTCCAAGCTGGTAGATCAGTGCATATGCCTGTTCAATCGTGGCATCATATTCATCATTCTGAGGATCTTTATGATATTCAAGGAAAGGAATATGTGAGCGTACGAATGTTTTTAAATCCGCATCATAGTTGATATTTAAATATTTTGCCAGCTGGTGGATTTCCTCGTCATCTGCAAAGACCCTGAATTGCCAGTCCTCTCCTTCTGCTTTTCCCGGATGGATTTGGCCATTCTCGATATCAATATAATAATCTTTCTTCTCTTCCATCATCTCAACTCCTGGCTTTTTTTATGCCTTTACCACACAGTAAGCTATGGCTAAACCAGAGTTGCCCATTCCCGTCAGCAGCTGCGCCGCTTCAATAACCTTTTATACACATAAGCTGCCCCATTTAATACAGGTTCGGGGAACCTTTTTGGAAACAATGGCTTGAAATAGAACTTGCAGAAAAAATATTTCAGGTCTTCCCATTGCCTGCAGAAGCTGGCCTGCCTGAATCTTGCCACATCAATCAGCATGATTTCCCCAGCTGACGTTTTAAATAAATTCCTGAGGTGGATGTCAGAAGGATTCAGCCCTTTAGCACGGGCAAGCTCCAGCGCTGCATCCACTCTTGCAATATCGTCCGGTGTGATCTTGGTTCCGTTTGTAAGGCATTCAAAAAAGGTTTGACCTTCAATATAGTCAATGACAATATAGTTATCCCCTTTTTCATGCAGGCGCGGATAAAATACGCCTCCTTCGAGCTGCCCATAAATCTCAGCCTCTTCCAGGGCAATGTGGCTGAAAGCAGGGGCAAATACCTTGAGTGCCTTTTCTGTCCCGGCAATCTTGAAAACAGCTGCACTTCTGCCCGTTCCAGCATGAAGGAGGGCTTCGTCTTTTTGTATATATCTGATTGGATTTTCGGCAATAAGGACGCTTTCAGCGAGCCTTTTATACTTTTTCTGCGGCATAGAAGTTCCTCCTCCTGTTTTACAGACTCTGCAAAATGGCAGAGCCTGCCCCCTCCTAGTAAAGATGTATTCCCGAACTTCTCTCAATAGTCTAGCTGATGCTAATAACCAGACAGCATCCTTCAAACGACAAAAAAGGCATCATGACCTTTTGCCTGGTCATAATGCCTCAATAATCAAAAGAGACCCATACCAAACAAACGTGGTAAAGGTCTCGCAAACAATTCGAAGATTGCCAGCATAGCCGGGGCTATTGCCCGTATTGACGACTGTGCTTATCTGCTACTCCCCTTTTAAAAAAGGAAATCAATTTATATAGATTTATTTTACAAAAGAAGGCTGTTTAAGTCAAACAGCCTCCACAAGCCATCTATTAATGGCAATGCGGGCAGTGCTTACGATTCAGCCAGTGGGGCATGAAGCCTTCTTCTTTCATTTTTTCGTGCCTTTTTTCCAGATGCTTCACCATTTCCTGTGCCTGGTCAGCAGTGATTGCCCCAAAGTCTGCATATTTCATGATGACCTTTTTCCTCGCCTCCAGGACATCTGCCTGAAGAGCCTCAATTTCCTTTACCTGCTCCTCTGTCAGCTGTTTGCGCTGTCCGCTGTCCGTACCTTCTGCCTGTACCATTCCAGCAGCCTGTCCAAGAAAAAGTGCGCATAGAAGCACGATGCTAAGCTTTTTTAACATGATCTTCACTCCTTTTTTATGTTTCGTTTATTTTTACCTCAAATAACAAATCTATGAATGGAAAAAATTAGAGTGAATCTTTCATTTCTCTTTCTTTTTGTAAAGATTATGTAAAGGTACTTAAATTCCATTCAGATATTGTTATACTACCGTTATCGAAATCCGATATTGAACTTCGATATAACGATAGGGGGCTGGGAAGTGGAAGATAAAATTCTGCGCAAATTATTCTTGGGCTTTATCCAGATCCACATCCTCCACCATGCATTGGAAGAACCGATCTATGGAGCATGGATGCTGGAAGAGCTGAAAGAGCATGGCTACTCGATAAGCTCTGGCACATTGTATCCCATTCTTCACGGGATGGAATCAGATGGCCTGCTTATGAAGGAAAACCGGAATGTGGATGGTAAAATCCGGAAGTACTATACAGCTACTCCAAAAGGGCAGACGGTTTTGGAAGAAGCCAGGAAAAAGGCTTATGAGCTTTTTAAAGAAATCAAAGATTGATTAACGGAAGGAGAGACGAAAAGATGAATACAGAAAGTAAATATACCATTCATACTTTTATTGAGATACTGCTAGTTTCGGCCAAGCTTGGCCTGACATCATTTGGCGGTCCTATTGCCCACTTGGGCTATTTTCATGAAGAGTATGTAAGACGGCGGAAGTGGATGGATGAGCAAAGCTATGCTGATCTTGTAGCTCTTTGCCAGTTCCTGCCCGGCCCTGCAAGCAGCCAGGTAGGCATGGGAATCGGCTTTGCCAGAGGTGGCCTGATTGGCGGTTTTCTTGCCTTCTTAGGCTTTACCCTCCCTTCCGTTGTAGCGCTGATTCTTTTTGCACTTCTCATGGATGGCCTGGACGCAGCCAATTCCGGGTGGATCCATGGTTTGAAAATTGTAGCCACTGCTGTGGTGGCGCATGCCATCATGGGAATGGCGTCAAAGCTTGCACCTGATCTGAAAAGGAAGGCCATCGTCCTTCTTGCCCTGACAGCAGCCCTTTTGTGGCAAACTGCCATTTCGCAGATTTCGATTATCTTAGCCGCGGGAATTGCCGGTTTTGTCCTTTATAGAAACCACTCACAGGAAAAAAAGGCACCAATGCCATTTCCGATTTCAAAAAAGACAGGCGCAGCGGCACTGGCATTATTTTTCGGCCTGCTCATCATCCTTCCGGTTCTTCGGGAAGCCACTTCCTTAAACTGGATTGCGATGTTTGACAGCTTTTACCGCTCCGGTTCACTCGTATTTGGCGGCGGTCATGTTGTACTTCCCCTCCTTGAACGGGAGTTTGTGCCGGGCGGCTGGCTGACTGAAGAAGCCTTTCTTGCCGGATATGGCGCTGCCCAGGCGGTGCCGGGCCCGCTCTTCACCTTTGCTTCCTATATCGGAGCCGTAATCAGCGGCTGGCAGGGGGGTCTCCTGGCGACTGCCGCTATATTCCTCCCCGCCTTTTTATTGATTGCCGGCGCGCTGCCATTCTGGGCCAGGCTGCGCAGCAACCCAAAGGCTGCCAGTGTCTTGATGGGGGTCAATGCAGCAGTGGTAGGCATTCTGATTGCTGCCTTTTACAATCCAATCTGGACAAGCTCCATCCTGGCGCCGGCAGACTTCGCATTCGCAAGCATCCTTTTTGCCATGCTTGCCTACTGGAAGCTGCCTCCATGGATCGTCGTACTAACCGGGGCAGCCGGCGGTGCTTTATTAAGGCTTCTCTAGATGCAATACTTCAGTTGAACAGAAAAAAGAGGCAGCGGGGGATTCCCGCTGCCTCTTCAGTCTGCTTATTCAGCAGCTGCTGTTTTCTTTTTTCCTCTTCTCTTCAGCTTCATTAAGCTCTCATACACAATAGGCACAATCAGCAATGTGAGAAGCGTGGAGCTTGTGAGTCCGCCTATTACGGTTACTCCCAGTCCTTTGGAAATCAGGCCGCTTCCTTCAAGTCCTACAGCCAGCGGCGCCAATGCACCGATGGTTGCGATGGCTGTCATCAGGATTGGACGAAGCCTTGTACCGGCTGCTTCCAGAAGCGCTTCCCGTGTCGGCAGGCCTTCCTGTTCCTTATGGATGACGCGGTCAATCAGGACGATTGCATTGGTCACGACAATCCCGATCAGCATCAATGCCCCGATCATGGCAGATACGCTCAAGGTCTCCCCTGCAATCAATAGCCCGACAAGAGCACCGATGATCGTGAACGGCAGTGAGAACAGGATGGCAAATGGAGCAAGCCCTCCGCCAAAAGTAATGACCAGAACGAGATATACAATCGCGATGGCAGCAAGCATCGCAAGCCCAAGCTGTGTAAAGGATTCATTGATATCCTCCGTTACACCGCCCATTGAAATTTCAACATTTGAAGGCAGCTCAAGCTTATCAGCTTCCGCATTCACATCTGCAGAAACTTTTGCAACATCCTTCGATGTAATCTCTCCGCTGACATTCGCGTAAATCCGGCCGTCCTGCCTTGTAATCGTATCGGAAGTCGTACCTTCCTGAATTTCGACCACATCTTTAATCGGAACCTCAATTCCCAGTGGAGACTGAACCGTCTGGTCTGTAAGGTCATCGATATCCTGGTAAGATTCTGCTTCCATTTCAACATATACGTTGACTTCTTCGTTATCATAATCAACCGTCGTCAGCACCTGGCGCTGGCCTGTGTTGGAAAGGCCCATTCCGATCTGTGCTGCAGACAGCCCCAGGCTGCTCAATTTCTCCTGGTCAGCTACGAGCGTGTATTCGTCATACGTATCTGAGATGCTTGTTTTAACATTTGTCAAAGAATCATTGTCTTTAAAGATGCCTTCAAGTTCGGAGATGACCGGCTCAATATCATCCATGCTCTCTCCGTATACCTGCATGGAAAGCGAACTGCTTGAACCCATTCCGGAGAAGTCCTGGCTTCCCCATTCCCCTTTATCAGCCAAACCTTTCAGCTCTTCAATCACATCTTCTTTTTCTTTATCAAAATTCTCTTTGCTATCCTCATATTCTACAAAGAACATAGCGGAATTGGACTGGCCGGGGTTCATCGGATTTTCTCCGCCCACAGAGAACTGCAGGTTTTTCACTCCGTCTCTGTCGAGAAGCATCTCTTCTGCGCGGCCGGCAATTTCCTCTACCTCTTCAAGTGTCTGGCCCGGCTCTGGTTTGTATGTGGCAATCACCATTTTCTGCTCATCGGCAGGCAGGAAAGAAACGCCGATTACTGGTACAAGGAACAAGCTTCCGACCAGCATCAGTACGGCAATCCCCGAGGTGATGATTTTGTGGTTCAATGCCCAGTTAAGGACCTTCCGGTAGCCTGAAGCAAGCTTGCCGGGCTTTTCTTCATCCTGATGCTGATGCTTGGCCGGCAATCCGTTCTTAAAGAACGTATGGGCCATAATCGGCACAATCGTAATCGCTACAAGCAGCGATGCAAGCAGGGCAAATACCACGGTAAGAGCAAACGGAAGGAACAGTTCCCCGACCGTGCCTTTAACCAGTCCAAGCGGGAGGAATACCGCAATGGTGACAATGGTCGAAGACAGGATCGGCATAAACATTTCCTTTGTTGCCGAAACAATCAGTTCCCGTCCTGACAGTTCTTCACCTTTAAGGCTCATGCGGCGGAAAATATTTTCGATGACGACAATTGAATCATCGATTACACGGCCGATGGCCACAGTCATGGCACCCAATGTCATAATGTTCAGCGTGATATCCATCTGCTTCAGCAGAAGTATCGCAATAAGCAGCGATAATGGGATTGAAATGACCGATATGATCGTCGTCCTGAAATTGCGCAGGAACAGAAGAATGATGATCATCGCAAAAATTGCCCCAAATACAGCTTTGCTCAGCATCGTCTCTACAGATTCTTCGATCGGCTCTCCCTGGTCAAAGATTGGCGTTACCTTCAAGCCATCAATGTCTTTTTCAAGCTCTGAAAGCTGTGCCTTTACATCATTGACAACTTCAACCGTATTGGCATCGGCGGCTTTAACAATCTGTACGCCGATTGATGTTTCTCCATTAGTCCTTGAGATCGATTCGGCTTTGCCGACCACTTCAATAGTGGCGATATCCTGAAGCTCAACAGTCGGAATTCCCGCAGCTGCACCAGCCTGGCCAGCGCCCTGCTGTGCACCTGCACCAGGGGCAGCACCCTGCTGCTGTCCTGCAGCCTGCTGGCCGCTTTCAGCCGGAGCACCCTGGGCCTGCTGGCCGGCTCCCTGCGGAACAGCTGGAATCTTCAGCTGTTTTAAGTCATCTATTGTAGCGATATTTCCATCAATAACAACCGATTTTTCAGTGTTTTCAAATGTATACAATCCGAGCGGGAAAGAAACATCAGAACCTTTGATGATGTTCTTGACTGTTTCTTCATCAAGCCCAAATTCAGCCATCTTTTCCTGGTCAAAGGTGAGCTGTGCTTCCTGAAGCTGCTGGCCGGATATCTGGACAGAAGAAACTCCTTCTATCCCCTCAATCGCAGGCACAATCTGGTCTTCAGCCGTTTTAGTCAGCTCAGGCAGAGATTTTTTCTCATCAGAGATGCTCAGGGACATGATTGGGAATGCATCAAGGCTGAGGCGGGAAACACCGGGCTCCTGGGCACCGTCTGGAAATTCAATGCTGTCCAGCGCTTCCTTCACTTCATCCTGTGCTTTATCCATATCTTTGTCAAAATTGTATTGTATCTGAACCGATGAAGCGTTCTGGAAGGAAGAAGAGCTTACCACTGATACTCCTTCAAGGTTTTGGACCCTCTTTTCAATCGGTTCTGAAATTTCATCTGCCACCTGTTCCGGAGTGGCACCCGGGTAGACCGTCATCACCGAAACAAGCGGGGTCGAAATGCTCGGGATGGTTTCCATTTTCATGTTCAACCCGGAATACAAGCCTGCTGCCGTAATAATAATTGTCAGAAGCCAGACAGCAAATTTGTTCTTCAGGGAAAACTGGATAATGCTTTTCATACTTCCTCTCCTTGCTATAATTGATTTAATTGACTTTTTGTATTATGATGTGACTGACTGGTCACTACAGTGCCTAGCATAACTGACTGACCGGTCATGCGTCAAGTTTTACCACAGGTTTAAAATGTGGCGATATTGTGACTGGCAGCAGAACGCTGCAGTATCTATAAATGGCTTTAAGAGACCCAGACAGGGAGGTTCTGATCAATTGAAGGAAAAAGAAAAAATGATACTTGATTCCGCTAAGAAACTATTTGCAAAAAAGGGCTTCAGCTCAACCTCCATCCAGGAAATCGTCAATGACACAGGCATGTCAAAGGGAGCCTTCTATCTTTATTTCAAATCAAAGGAAGAGCTCCTTCATGCTATTTTCGACAATAGCTTCGATGAATTGCATGCAGAAATTTTTGTATATGAAAACAGGGAACTGGAGCCCCGCGAAAAATTCATCAGCCAGCTGGGTTCCCTTTTCAATACATTTGCCACTCATAAAGACTTTATGATCATGCTTACCCGGGAGCAGGCGCTGCCAAGGGATGAAGCACTAAAGGAACTTATATTTGCACGGATCATAGAGGTGCATCAATTTTACAGAAATGGCCTGTCTTCCATCTATGGTGAAAAAATCACTCCATATCTTTGGGACCTCTCCATGATGATCGAAGGTATGTTCCACCCATTCTTTAAAATTCTTATGCACGATCCTGAAAACTTTAAAGCAGATGGGGTTGCTGAATATATCATGCGAAGGATGGACAGCATTGTCGGCGGCATCCTCGAGGAAGAGCCGATCATCTCTGAGGAAAAAAATGCAGCTCTGCTGGAAGCAGCAAAAAAAATGCTTGCCGGGCACAAGGGTAATTTAACTTCGGCGGTGAAAAGCATGAAAAAGGAAGCGTTGTCAGGAAGGCATAAAGAAGATCTGGCAGTGTCCATGGAAGTGCTGGAAGCGGAAATATTGAGCAGCAGCCCAAGGGTTCCAGTCATTCAGGGCATGCTGTCCAACTTCAAGGGAATCCAGGAATTTGATTCCTATATTTCTGTGATTGCAGCGCATTTCCATATAAACTTGTGATGGATTGGGAGGGATGTGTAAGAGCATTGACTCACCCCCCGAAAAGGCTTCATATAAAAAAAGGCAGGAGAATGCATCAATGACGCATTTTCCTGCCTTTATACCCTTTCTTTATCTTTCTCGTAAACGGACTCCTGGAATTCCTTCCATTGCCTCAGCTGTTCAGAATACATACCAAACTCTTTTTTATTCCTGCAGTCCAGGGACTGATTGACTTTATAGCTCAAATGGTTCATCTTTAATGCCAGGTCAAAGAAAGAGCATATCTTTCCGGTTAAATAATAATCTTCTAAGTCAGATATAGACATATATACTTGCCGCTCTCCGTTAATATTGATTAAAAAGAACCATCCCAGAAGGTCAACATACTTTTTCTCACACGTTATGGCCAGAACATCGCCCTTTTTCAAATCGAGCGGTCCAGGCGCCTTAGCCGCACAGCATGCCCTGCAGACAGGATATTCATGCCTGAAAGCTTCCAATACCGCAAACTGATGATTCATATCAGTCCCTCCTATCAAAAATTTTAAGATATGTATTAAAGCGGGACTGCAGAGGGGGTTTGGCAGGTCAGTCCCGCTTTAAGTGATATTGATTCTCAATATCATTAAGTTTATTATAATTGATATTGATTCTCAATGTCAATTTGAAAATAGCATTTTTAAATTTTCATTTGATTAGCTTCCGGCAGAAAAGCCGCACCCCCAAAGGGATGCGGCTTCAATGGACCTGGCGGGATTTCAACCCGCAAAATGCACAATTTTTCACAGTAGTAAAAACCGGCTGCTCTTTGCATTGAGCTACAGGCACCATGCTATTATATTCACCAGTTTACAAAACTTTATACAAAAAAAGAATGCCGCGGCAATCGCGGCACCCCCTGGATGATTATTTTATAAAAAACAGAAGCCCGGAAAAAGGACGTTTTTTCTTGTCAGTCACTTTTATTCTGTCTGCCAGAATCTTTTCCTGGTTTTCCTCGATCCATCTTTTGACTTCCATCTTATTTTCGCATGTTGTATGATACATTTCACCGCTTTTTCCTGAAGCATTAATGACATATCTGCAGCTTGTATTTCCCATGCAAAACCACCCTAATAATGATTTTTCACTCATTATAGCAGGTTCATAAAATAACGCATCCATCTTTTATCCTGCCTTTTCCCTGTTGATTTATAGCTGGTTTCCCAGCATTTTTAAAGGCAAAATCTTCTACTGGCCCTGGTTGAGGGTTTCGCTCCAATCAAGGATGGCGTCACCTTCCAGATATCTTTCGGCGTCAAGGGCCGCCATGCAGCCGGTTCCTGCAGCTGTGATGGCCTGCCTGTACCTTTTATCCTGGACATCGCCGCAGGCAAACACACCTTTGATATTGGTCTCTGTCGTGCCAGGCTTTACAGTGATATAGCCAGACTCATCCAGGTCGATCTGGCTGCCGAGGAATCCTGTGTTGGGCCTGTGGCCGATGGCAACAAAAATGCCGTCTGTTTCCAGGACTTCTTCCTCTCCGGTTTCATTATTCAGCACTTTAAGGCCGGTCACCTTATCAGATTCTGATAGGACCTCTACAGGAGTCCTGTTCAGTTTCCAGCTGATTTTCTGATTTTCCCTGGCCCTGTCCTGCATAATCTTTGAAGCCCTCAGCTCATCTCTGCGGTGGACAATGGTTACATTGTCAGCAAATTTAGTAAGGAAGTTGGCTTCTTCCATGGCAGAGTCCCCGCCGCCGATGATCAGGACCTTTTTCCCGCGGAAAAAGAACCCATCACAAGTGGCACAGGTGCTGACTCCCTTGCCTATATTGTCTTTCTCGCCGGGAATGTTTAAAAGCTTGGCAGAGGCGCCGGTTGAAAGAATGACTGATTCTGCTTCTATTTCTCCAATACCGTCTGCCTTCATCCTGAACGGCTTTTTTGAAAAATCTGCTTCTGTCACCCATCCTCTCTTAAAGACCGCACCAAAGCGTTCAGCCTGCTTTCTCATATTATCCATCAGCTCAGGACCCATGATTCCATCGGTGAAGCCCGGGAAGTTCTCGACCTCTGTCGTCAGTGTCAGCTGTCCTCCAGGCTGATCGCCCTCAATGATTACCGGATTCATATTGGCACGGGCCAAATAGATTGCTGCAGTCAGGCCGGCAGGTCCAGTTCCAAGAATTACTACCTTTTCCATTATGATCAACCTCCAATAACAGTTTCTATTGTTCCGTACCCTTTTCATCCTTATTTATAACAGGCACCTGCAACTGGCCACTTGACACTTCCCTGTAAAAAAGGAAGCTTCCCTCATGACTTGGGAAGCTTCCTGCAGATCTATTTGTCCCTTATTCTTAAAAGCCGCAGCCCATTCAGCGTGACAATCAATGTTGCGCCCATATCAGCAAAGATGGCAATCCATAAAGTAAGCCAGCCGGGAATGACGAGCAGCAGGGCCACAAGCTTAATGCCCAGCGAGAATGTAATGTTCTGCTTGATGATCGTCATTGCTTTTTTGCTCAGCTTAACCGTAAAAGGCAGCTTCCCGAGGTCATCAGCCATCAGTGCAATATCAGCCGTTTCAAGAGCTGTATCCGTACCAGCGCCTCCCATGGCAATCCCAACTGTTGAAGCAGCCAGTGCAGGTGCATCATTCACACCGTCTCCCACCATGCCGGCACGTTTATATTTCTCCCGCAAGTCTTTGATATAGGAAAGTTTGTCTGCAGGCAGCAATTCGGCTTTGATGTCGGTTACCCCCGCTTGGACTCCAATGGCTTTTGCCGTTCCAAGATTATCACCTGTCAGCATAATAGTTTTCTCAATTCCTAATGCATGAAGCTTTTGAATGACATCCCTGCTATTTTCCCTCAGCACATCTGCAACAGCAATCACTCCCATTATTCCAGCAGGAGTTCCTGCTGCCATCACTGTCTTGCCCTGGTTTTGCAGGTCCAGTATCACCGTTCTTAATTCTTCAGGAATTCCATTCTGCAGTACTTCATCAAAAAGATTTGGACTGCCGACATAGCAGGTTTCACCACCTATCTTGCCTTTAATTCCTTTTCCCGTGATGGAGGCAAAGTCCTCCACTTCAATGTTTTGATAGTCCAGCCCTTCCTGCTCCGCTTTTTTCATGATGGCTGATGCCAATGGATGCCGGGAGCCGTTCTCAAGGGCAGCCACAGCAGAAAGCAGCTGTTTGGAGTCAGTCCCTGGAGAAGGGATAAAATCTGTAACAGCGGGACTCCCTTTTGTGAGGGTCCCTGTTTTATCGAATGCCAGGGCTTTTATGCCCCCCATCTCCTCCAGATGGATTCCGCCTTTGATCAGTACTCCATTTTTAGCAGCATTGCCAATCGCCGTCACAATGGCAACCGGAGTTGAAATGACCAGGGCACACGGACAGCCAACCACCAGCACTGCCAACCCCTGGTAGATCCATTCGCTCCAATCAGCACCAAAAAATAGAGGCGGAACAACTGCCGCACCGAATGCCACCACTATAATAATTGGTGTGTAGTACTTGGCAAATCTGTCGACAAATGCCTGTGAAGGGGCTCTTTCGGCCTGGGCTTCTTCAACAAGATGAATGATTTTGGCAATTGTTGTATCTTCTACGCGCTTGGTCACCTTAATTTCAAGGACACCTTCTTCATTTATCGTCCCAGCGAATACTTCATCTCCCTTTGTTTTTGACACAGGGACAGATTCACCCGTAATGGCAGCTTGATTAACAGAAGATAAGCCTTTATCCACTGTTCCATCCATCGCAATTTTCTGGCCTGGCTTTACTATCATGATATCGCCAAGCTGGATATCCTCCACCTCAACCATCAGTTCCTGATTTCCCCTGCGGATCAGCGCTTCCCTAGGGGATATATCCATCAGCGTCCGGATCGACTGGCGTGCTTTATCCATTGAATAGGTTTCCAGGGCCTCACTGATGGCAAATAATATGACAACAGTGGCCCCTTCCCCCCATTCACCTATAAATGCTGCACCAATGACCGCTATGGTCATCAGCGTCCTCATATCAAACTGGAGGCGGAAAAGGTTTTTTAAGCCTGTAATAAAAAGACGGCAGCCGCCGATTGCTATTGAAGCTGCGTACGCCAGGGCAGAGAACAAACTTTCCTCGCCGTTCATGTGTCCAGCTGCCCAGCCGATAATCAGCAGGACGAAGGAAGCTATAACATAAGAATGCTTTTGCCAAAAAGGCTCTTTCTTTTCTTCAAACCGCTGATTCTCAGGGATGATCCGCAGGTTTTCAAAGGCACCGGCCTTTTCCAGTTCCTTAATCGTGGCGTCTCCGTATACAGTCAGTTTTGAAGCGCCAAAGTTTACATTTGCATTAGAAACACCATCCAGGTGTTTTACGTTCTTTTCGAACTTAGCTGCACAGCCTGCTCAGGAAAAGCCCTGCACTCTATAGACCGTTTTATCAATAGATTTCCCCAAAGACTCACTCATTGGCCGGCCACCTCCTTTTGATGTTCGAAGGCAATCCGTATCAGCTGCTTCACATGCTCATCATCCAGGGAATAATAAACGAGCTTGCCTTCTTTGCGGTATTTTGCCAAACCAAGATTGCGCAGCAGGCGCAAGTGGTGGGAGGCTGTAGCAGTCGTACTGCCGACAATATTGGCCACATCACATACGCACAGCTCCTGTTCATGGCAAAGGGAAAGAGCAATCTTGACCCTGGTATCATCGGACAGCGCTTTGAATATTTGCGCAACTGCCTGTGTATTTTCTTTTTCAATGCTTTTCTTTATACGTTTAACTTTTACTTCATCCACACATTTTACTTCACAAATGTCATTCTGCTTCATAGCTTCACCTCAACATTCAAACATGTATTTGATTATTAGTTTATGCAATTATTGGCAAACGGTCAAATAATTGTTTGAATGTTCCGGGAAAATTTCTGTGAAGTATGTGTCTATTTTTTGAAAAAGCAAAAATCCTTTCTGACATTTGTTCAATAAGGATTGTTTCATTGAGAGGTTTTTTTGTATGCTAGCATAGTAAAAGAAGATTTAAAGAGAGAGGGAGGTTCGATGAAGAGATCTATTTTTCCGATTCTTGCTGCTATTACGCTTGCGGCAGGATGTTCTTCTGCAGAGGAGGATTCCTCACATGCAGGCCATTCAGATGAACATAAGGATCAGGGTGCTCCAGAATTAACTTATACCCTGGGAAGCAATGATTGGGCGGCCGTGACCACTTACACAGACAGCCCGGAAATACTGGAAGCTTATCAGTTTGCAGTCGAGCATCCCGAGGTACTTAATTATATGCCATGCTATTGCGGCTGCTACGAGGAAGATGGCCACGAAAGCAATACCAATTGCTTTGTTGACAGTGTCAGCGGCAGCACCGTTTCCCTTGATACAATGGGCTTTGGCTGAGGGGTCTGTGTAGACATAGCCCGTGAGGCTAAATCAGAGTTTAATAAAGGGACACCTCTTAAGGATATCCGTACAATGATCGATGAGAAATATAAAGGGACAGGGATTGAATCAACTCCTACCCCAATGCCTGAAGTGTAAAAGCTTTGGCGGCAAAGGAAAAGCACACATCTGAAACTGCAGATGTGTGCTTTCTATTTTTGAATTTTAACAGGAGCTGCCTTCATTTTCACATTTCTTACTTAAACCAAGACCTGCGCTTGACTCAAACGCCAGTTTCGCTGAACCGCTTGATGCGATCTCCTATCTCATCACGCACATGCTTACCTACCTTTCGTTAACCTGCCTCAATTGGCATAGGATAATTCTGTGGGTTTAAAAAATTTCCACATAAAGATGATTAGCAGCATGATGCCTGAAGCCAGCCAAAAAACATTTGCCATTCCTATTGCTTTTTCTAACGAATATCCAGAGATTGGCCCTACAGCTGCTCCCAGATCAATTACGATTGTATAAGATGTCATAAAAAAGACTTTCCCTGAAGACTTAGAACAATATTGAGACATAAGTGTATCCATCACGGTAATAAGACTTGAAGAGGTCAGCAGATGCAAAAGTAAAAAAGGCAGCCATACTGCAATCGGCAGATGCAGGGGAATCACCGCCAGAAGAATCGCAGCCACACCTAAAAATGACAGCAGTATCTTGTGTTTTTCATCTGTTCTGTCCAATGCAGATCCTACTTTTGACACGACGAAAGGAGCAATTCCCCATCTGATTGCCTGCATAATGCCAGCTAAAGCAGCTGCCCCTATGGCCAGCCCATGGATATTGACTTGATCTGAGTATTGAATTTCAATCAAATGGCTTAAGCTTGCTGTCAGCATCCCATCAAGAAGCATCATCACCAGGAAGGCTGTCAGAAAAATCCTGATTAATTCTGGTTCCTTAAGCAGCTTCACATTTTCATATATGGTTGGTCCTGTTTGTTTTGGCGTATTTGTATGCAGAGCCTCAGGAAGAAATAGATGCAGGAAAGGAAGAATGATGAAAACAGAAAACCCTAATATCATACTGATGGCTGACATCCCGAACAAATCAGCAAACAGACCCCCTAGAAGCATGCCGAACAGGCTTCCGAGCCTGTACAGCCCGTTATACAACCCCATGAGCTGGCCCCGATTGCTGTCCGCTGCAAGCTGTAATATCAATAAATAAGCTCCAATCTTAAATATGGACCAGCAGAACCCCCAGATTGACCGAAGAAGAATCCACAATTCAAAATCTTTCACCACACCATATCCTAAGGTCGTGATGCCGCTAAAAATAACAGCTATGTACATCGCATTTCGAAATGTGACCTTTTTAAAGAAAAAACCAATGAGCGGATTCAGCGGCAGTCTCACAAAGCGGTTAACAGAAAGTAATACGCCGACCTGGATCAAAGATGAAAGCCCCGCTTCTTTCCAATGGACCGGCAAAACAATATAAAGCATAGAATCACCAGCCATACAGATTGCGGTCAAAAGGGCCATGCCTATTATAGTCTGCCTGTCAGTCTGCATTCTGCCCTCCCCTTTCAAAAGGACCAGTCATGTTTGGCTGGTCCTTTGTGCTGACTTATAAATTTTTTAATTCCAGCGAAGCGACAACGGCAGGTCCGCAGCAAGATTCCTGGCCGGCGCTCGCAGCCATGGTGTCAGACACACAGCAGCTTGATTGGATATTCGTGCTGCATACCCCTGTCTCGGGCAGCTCAAGCTGCACTTCTTTTGCGCCTTCTTTATCGCCGGTTAGATACGCTACTATGGAACGGACCTGTTCATAGCCTGTCGCAAGCAGGAAAGTCGGGGCCCTGCCATAGCTCTTCATGCCTGCAATATAGAAGTCCTTCTCAGGCTGGCGCAGTTCCTTTTCCCCATGCGGCCGGACGGTCCCGCAGCTATGGATATTCGGATCTATCAGCGGTGCAAGTTCCCCGGCACTTTCTACTGCAGCATCCAGCTGCAGCCTCACTTCATGCAGGAATGCTGTATCCGGCCGGAACCCCGTGCCTGCCACAATTTCATCAATATCCCCAATGGACATCTCTTCTCCATTCAGTTCTCCGATTAAGGCTAGTTTACCGTTGACTGATTGGACCTTGCTGATATGAAACGGAGTTAAAACCTCCACAGCCCCGGACTCCACAAGCTGCTGAATTCTGATACCGAGTTCTCCGCGGGCAGGCAGCCCATCGTTTTCCTGCCCGCCATACACTTCAGATATATGCTTTTTTCGAAGTATCCAGTGAATAGCTGTATCAGGATATTCTTCTTTAAGCCTCGCCAGTTCAAGGAGGCCGTTAATGGCAGAATGGCCGCTGCCCACCACTGCAATGGTTTTATTTTTATATTTGCTTCCCTGCTTTTGAATATCAGGGATACCATAATGAATGCGGTCTCTCAGCGTTCTTTCTGACTTCGTCCAGATTCCATTCGATAATATAGGATTGGGATTAGTCCATGTACCTGAGCAGTCAATTACGGCTCTCGCTTCGAATAATTCTGTGGAATCTTCAACATCCACATAGATTTGAAATGGAGCGCTGTCCCTCTTTCCCGTTTTGAGTTTATCGTGTGCTTTTCTTGCGATACCGGTGACTTTTGCTTGTAATAAAATGTTTTTCTTTATGGCCGGAAGGCTGCTTAAAGGAAGCAGATACCGCTCGATAAGCTCCTTGCCTGCAGGCAGCTCTTGATCATCCGGAGCTTCCCATCCTGATGCCTCCAGCAATTCCTTCGCTGCTGCATCCACATTGTACTGCCAGGGGGAGAACATTCTGACATGGCTCCATTCCTTTATGCTGGAACCCGCACCATCACCGGATTCAAATAATATAAATGGCTCTTCTTTTTTCACTAAATGGGCTGCTGCTGCAAGACCGACCGGACCTCCTCCAATAATCGCAACAGGCAATTGCCCCTCATTAACCCTCTTCATCATATGTCCTCCTCTATTTAAGCAAAATTTTTAACAGCCTTTATTGTCTTTCCTGTCTCCGCAGCATACCGGGGATTCTGTCATGACATTCGCCAGAAGGCGGACGGATCGCTGGACAATATCCCGCTCAAAATCATTCATACGGGCAAAGACATCTTCCAGATAGGTATTCACCTGCTCATCAATGCCATCTGCAACCTTCTTTCCTGAGTCTGTCAATGAAAGGATGCTCGCCCTTTTATCTTCTTTGGATGGAAGCTTTTCAACCAGCCCCATTTTGCTTAATGTCTGAATCTGCCTCGAAAAAGTGGCAATTTCCACACCCAGAAGATCAGCGACATACTGCATGGACGGATTATGATTGACGCTTATTTCATAAAGGATATGGCTTTGAATCGCGGATACATCTATTCCATCTACAGAACAGCACACTTTGTTCAGCAGTCCAAAGCTTCTGGTAATGGATTGAAATGATTCTCTCATGCTAGTCCCTCCCTATATCAATGCAATCTTTTTTTCCTTCGTTTCCGTGATGCCGGAAATGATGGAGCAAGCTGTTTTTCTAAGGCCTAATATAAATCTGAATGTCGGACCATGACTATGGGATGAAAGGGGACCTGCAAAATAAAGTCCAGGTATATTCGATTCAAATGACTCACTCAATCTTGGGAACTGGGAAAAACCTTGTTCCCTGTCAATTTGCTCACGCAATTCGGCATTGATAAAATAGGCTTTGTCTAAATCGATATGAAACCCTGAAGCTGACAGGAGATGGTCCGCCAGCTTTTCTGTCCCATCAGACAACTTTAACAGCAACTGGCCATCCTGTTCTTTTATCTGTTGAATTTGTACATTTGCCCTTTGGGGAACGATTCCGTCGACATATGGTTTTAAGAAATGGGCAATACTCCCTGGCGACTGGCCCCATTCTTCTTTCTTTTCATCATCAGTGAGATGGAAGAATACATTACCCAGATCCCTCAGTTCTATCTCAGCTTCTCTGCTTCCGGCATAATTAGGTGATGCGGCTCTGTACACCAGCTCCACCTCTGCTCCCTCACGCTTTAATAGACCGGCTGCTTCCCATGCACTCTGTCCGCTTCCGAGCACGATAACCTTTTTATCCTTAAAAGCGGAGAAGTCTGTGTATCCGGAAGTATGGGAAACCAGCTTCGGGGAAAAATTTTTAACCATTTCCGGCAAGTATTTATAATGTTCAACTCCCGTTGCAACAACTACATTTCTGGCAAAATGCTTTTCGCCTGAATCTGAAACAACTTCATAGATGCCTTCCTTAAAGGAAACATGAGTGATTAATTGAGGAGTAAATATGATTCCTGCTTTCTCCGCAAACCAGCTGGCATATTGTGTAAAAATCGTACGCGGAAGAGGAGTCACAAGCTGTATCCCTGTTTCCGCTGCAAATTGATGTACTGTCCACTTATCCTCAGGATCAGAAAAACTCACAAAATCATGCGGGGTTCGGATAAACATATCCTGCGGCATTTGATTTTTCCAAAAATCCATAGGATATCCAAAAATTTTATAAGAAAGACCATTTCCCAATGCATGGGCAGCAAGTGAAATTCCATAAGGCCCAGAACCAATAATGATGACATCCAACATAATAACCTCTCCTTTAGTTTACAAAATTGAGTAAATTTATGTATAAATAAAATACTTATAATTAATTTATAATACTTTTAGTTGAAATTTACAAGTAATTTTTTAAAAAAAAAAAAAAAAAGAAGCCAGCAGGCCCTGATGTATTTAGCAGCCAATTGCTCTCATATCTTTTTAATAAACCGGCAGTATGAGAGGAAATGAGTGATGGACTTATAGAAGCTTTTTTCGTTTTGTTGGATTTTTGGTCAATATGCTTTCCTCTTCCTTATGGAGGGCCAGAAAAAAAGAAATGACATGCAGAAGGATTTCACTTGAAAAAATCAAGCAACTTCATCCACCATGGATCATCAAATTGACCATCAGATACCTGATGAAAACCGCTGAAGATCCCCAAATGTGTGATACCCTGTTCATGGTGGACATTTGGCGTATAGAAAGAGAAAAAAAGAAAATTCGTTCTCTCTGCTTTAACGATTGCCGGAGGCGGTTCTCCAGTTTGCTTCTCACTAAATTCCAGATAGTCCTGTTTTGAAGGATTGGTCAGGATCAATAAAATGGCCAGTAGAACTGCAGCTCCAAAAATAGATAAGCTCCTATTCCTCATGAATCTGTACCTCCATTCTTCTTCTTAGAAGCACATTTCGTTTAATTCCCCTGTAAATCCTTTTTTTTAAACGATTTTGCCCAAAAGAAAAGGAAGCCGAACGGCTCCCCGTTTTTTTTATCCCTACAAATACTTCCTGTGTATCCCTTTCCCGTCATAGGTAAACAGCATCTGCTTGCCCTCAACGATCGTTTCGAGATTGACGCTGCGCCCCCAGAGCTGATGAACATAAGGAAGGACTTTCTCAAGGTACTTCAGATCCAGTTCAATTCCTTCAAATCCGTGCTTTAAGTACAGCTCCCCGTTTTTCAGATAGTCTCCGTCTGCGACTGTTAAGTATGGGAACCCTCCATTGACCCTCATGCTGACAAGCTGATCCCTTACCTCTTCCCAGCCTTTGTCCACGATCTTATAATCCTTCCCCTGCTTCTGAAACAGATACATATCCTCCCGCATGACAAGATCCTTAGTCAGGTAATTGCGCAGGAAGGAGATATCTGATTCGACCTCGCGCACTTCAAACATCTTCTCCCTGCCGGATCCGCTTTGGACGCCGCGCTTTTTCATTTCCTCTGAAGGATTGTCATAGCGGTCTTCAATATCCTCGAAAATTTTCAGGCCAAGATAATATGGATTGATATTAGTCCTCGAAGGCTGCACCACCCCTGCGTTAAGCTTCGCAAATTCAATGGATTCATCGCTGGTCAGATCCATCTCGCGGAGGATCCTCTGGTGCCAGAAGGATGCCCAGCCTTCGTTCATGATCTTCGTTTCCAGCTGCGGCCAGAAATACAGCATTTCCTCGCGCATCATCGTCAGTATATCCCGCTGCCAGTCTGTAAGCTCCCGGCTGTATGATTCAATAAACAGCAGGAGGTCCTTTTCAGGCTGCGGGGGAATTTTCTTCAGCTTCTTTTTCTTCTCAGGCTTCTTTTTGCTTCTGCTGTCCAGATTCCAGAGATCATCGTAAGGAGTCGCAGCCGGTGCTTCCTCTTCTTCATATTCAAAGTCTTCCGCGCTCCAGGCAAGCTTCGGCCGCATCAGGCTTGGATCAATATGCTCCTCGATGGCTAGCACAGCATCCAGGAAGGTTTCCACCTCATGCTTCCCATGCTCGATTTCATACTGGCGGATCCTTTCTGCTGTTGCAGACATGCTCTCCACCATGTCCCTTTTTGTATTCTGGAAACGGATATTGTTCTTGAAAAAGTCGCAGTGGGCCAGGACGTGGGCCACAATCAGTTTATTCTGGATAAGCGAATTCGAGTCAAGCAGAAACGCGTAGCAGGGATCTGAATTGATGACAAGCTCATATATTTTTGATAGGCCAAGGTCATAATGAAGCTTCATCTTATAAAACTGCTTGCCAAAGCTCCAGTGGGAAAATCGTGTGGGCATCCCGTAGGCGCCAAATGTATAAATGATATCGGCAGGGCATATTTCATACCGCATCGGATAAAAATCCAAGCCGAAACCCGTGGCAATCTCGGTTATTTCCTGTATGGCATGCTCAAGGCCTTTGCGGTCGGTGTCTCTCATCATCTCTCCTCCTTCATCTTCTTATCTCAATTTATGAGAGAAGGACGGGATTGATGAATCAATAAAAAGGGACTCTGCATCCTGAGTCCCTTAGTGCCTACTTTTTCTCTTCCACCGACAAGCTGATCAATTTATCATTGACAGTGTCATGCGACACCCTTACGACAACTGTCTTTGTTTTCTGTCCTTCTTTTACCTGAAACTCGAACAGATCTGCTGCCGTATTCTCTGATAATGCCTGGCGCCCCTGGTACTGGTAGTCGACGACTTCTTCCCCGGGATAATCCTCTTTGATCACGGAAGTCGCTATGCGGCCGAATTTTTCATAATCAGGCTTCTGCACAGCCAGGGCTGCCGGAGAAGCAAGTGCTGATAATAAGAATCCAAAAAGCAGCATAGAAAGAAAATGTTTTTTCATTTTTCAATCCTCCATCTTTTTCATTAGCTTTCTTCAGAACTGCAGACTTTATGCATGGTCATTTACTGCAGAGAAGTATCCTACACTGCTTGTTCTATACAGGTAAAAGATGAAAGACGCGCTGTATCAGGAAGACCAAGATTTGCTGAGAGAAATCTGTACTGAAGGGCGCAAACTAATATCATCTCCTCAACATAGGAGGGTGAGCCAGATGAATAAAGTCGATTATGACCGGGCGTTATACTACACACACCGTTCAGAATGGGATAATCTCCTGATATTAATGGTCCGAACCCAGGACCAGTTCCTTTCCAAGAAAATTGAGCATTTCCTGCATGCGTATAACTTTGAAAAAGACTATTCCATGATCGAAAAGCATTTGTATTCTTTGCTGAGATATATCGATCATGCAAATGAAATTTCAGAGGACAGCCTGTTCAAGGAGCCTTTGTCAATATAACAAAAAAAATTCCACCAAAAAACACGGTCAATCAGGCCGTGTTTTCCTTTGCTTCCCCTATTGTTTTCTCCTGCTGTCCTTCCTGGAGCAGCTTTCCTGCAATAACAGCTGCTGCGAAGGAAAAAATAAGCAGGAAGGATAGAATATAAAAACTGAAAGCTATGCTGGGGGCTCCTGACAGCCCGGTAAAAACAAGCAGCAGCAGCGTCCGGATTAAAAGCCCCATGGACCGGAAAAGGCTGTCTGTCCTGCCGATCAGATGATTCGGCACCCTTTCCATCATCAGTGCATTCCTGGCCACTCTTGTTCCAGCATTGCCAAAGGCAAGGAAGATCGCTAAGGACAAGAAGACAGGAACATCTTTTATAAAAACAATGACCGAAATGGCTGCTGTATAGGCACCGATCGTCAGAATCATCGACCTTTCATTGCCCCACCGGGAAGTGATGGCCGGAACAGCGAGTCCGGCCAATGCGGCTCCTATCCCATAAATCATGCTTTGGGTTCCATATACCGAAGCATCAGCCTGCAGAATATCCGCGATATAAACAGGGAACAGATAATTGGTCACCATGACGCCAATAAAAGGCATCATTGAAGCAAAAAGGAAGACAAACAGCACCGGACTTGCTTTAAGAAACAGCAGACCGCCTCCAGCTTTCACTTTCCCCTGCTGTTTAACAGAATTTTCTCCTGAGGTATAAGGAATCAGCCAAAACAGCCCAAATGCTCCCAGATAGGTCAAAGCATCAATCAGCAGCAGCCGCTCCAGAGGGACAGTGGATATGATGGCCGCTGCAAGCGCCCCCGCTGCCACGCTTGAAAGCTGGCCCTGAATCTCCATGGCGCCATTGAGCCTTCTATAGTGGGAAGGGTCGAAAATTTCCTGGTTGAATGCAAAGATGGCGGGATAAAACAATGTATAATAAAGGCTTCCAGCCCCGTACAGAATGATTAGATGAACTGTTTCATAATCGAGTCCAAAATAGCCGGCTGCGGAAAAAGCAGCGATTATGATAAAGCCTGCTCCTTCCCCGAACAAAAGTATCCTTTTGCGGGAAAAGCGGTCAATCAGCTGGCCAAAAAACGGTGTAACAGCAAAATTGATGATGGTCATGGCTATGGCCGCATAACCGAAAACCTTCCCGCCGTTTTCACCGGATGCAAGCAGCCAGGGAATCGCAATCATGGTAATCCCAGACCCGATGGAAGACAGAATATTGGCAGCAACAATAAAGCAGAAGCGACGATCGCGGTACAATCCATTCATGCTTTTTCCTTACTTGCCTTTCATCTGGACATAGCCATTTACATAAAGTTTCAGTTCATCCATCAGCTGATCGACGAGAGCTGCCGGCTCCTCGTTCAGCCCGTCATTATCATAATCAAAGCAGTGAGGATCAAGCACAAGCTGTTTTGGGATCACATTTGCATAGACCCCTCTTCCAACAGTCCTCATATTATTCAGGGCATTAATGCCCCCTTTTCCTCCGCCGGATACAGCGAGCAGTGCAACCGGCTTATGTGCGAACTGATCACTGCTCAGAAAATCAAGGGCGTTTTTCAGCACGCCGCTCATGGCGCTATGGTATTCAGGCGAAGCAAGAACGATCCCATCTGCCTCTGCAGCCCTCTGGCGCAGCTCCTTTACAGCCGTCAGCTCGTACTGGTGCTGCTCCCCGCTGTAAAGGGGAATCTCACCCAGGCTTAAATCAATCAGGTCTGCTCCGTACTTTTTCGCAATATACCGGGCAGCGATTCCTGTTCTGCCCTTTTTTCGTGGACTTCCGCTAAATACTGCAATTTTCATGCTAGTTCTCTCTCCTTTTCTGTAGCTTCTCTATGTTCTTATTATAGGGAGAGACTGCACCGCGGAAATCGTCGCTTTGTTTTAATGTTACATACACATTTAGTCTAACTGAAAATTCAGGCACCTACAACTTTGGATGGAGCCGTATTAAACAAGCTTCTCCCTCACAGCCAGCAGTGCTGCCTGCGTCCGGTCCGAGATCTCGAGCTTTGACAGCAGATTGGATACATGTGTCTTGACCGTTTTCTCTGTGATAAAAAGGGAGGCAGCGATTTCTTTGTTGCTTTTCCCTTTCGCTATCTCCTTCAATACATCGAGTTCCCTTTTTGTCAGTTCATCTATTGGGCTTTTCTTCTTATCCTTATTGGACAGATGTGACAGCAGGTGGGAGGTTGCCTTTGGATGCAGCTGATTTTCCCCTTGCGTAACCTGGACGATCGCCTTGACAAGCTCATCCGGTTCAATATCCTTCAGCTGGTATCCGGAAGCCCCTGCCTCAAGTGCCGGAATGACATGGTCCTGATCGGAAAAGCTGGTTAGCATTAGAACCTTTGTTTCCGGGTATTTCTGTTTGATCATTCTTGTTGCCTCTATCCCATTCATATTCGGCATATCCAGGTCCATGAGGACTATATCCGGCTTTAGTCTCCCTGTCTGCTCGACTGCTTCCAGCCCGTCCTTTGCCTCCCCCGCAATTTCAATCTCCTTCTGCGTCTTAAGGAAAAAAATCAGACCCCTTCTGACAACATTGTGGTCATCAGCCACCAGCACGCGCACTTTCATCATAATCCCCCTTAAATTGGTATGCTTATCTGTATTTCTGTCCCTTTGCCTGGCGCAGTTTTGATAGAGAAACTGCCGCTAAGCATTTCTGTCCTTGCCTTCATACTGTTCAGTCCCATAGTAGGCAGGCCTTTTCCTTTATGATAGTAGAATCCGCAGCCTGCATCCTTTATGATCATTGTGACTCTGCTGCTGTCTTTCTCCACAAAAAGCCGCACCATATCCTTGCCTGAGTGCTTCTTGCAGTTTCCGAAGGCTTCCTGCCCCATTCTCCACAATGCTTCTTCAATTTTCCCCGGGAGGGCAATGATTCCTTTTACTTCTGCCTCTACCTGTAGGCCGAGCATCTGGCCATAATTCTTCAGGGCGCTGACAAGCCCGTTCTCAAGGCCGCGCGGGCGAAGCTGCCAGATCAGTGCCCTCATCTCGCTGAGCGCCTCCTGGGCAAGATCTTGTATGTAAGAAAATGTTTCCTTCACTTCAGCCCCTTCGGCCATTTCCATCCCGCCCCTTGCCGTTAAATTCACAGAAAACAGCAGCTGATTGACAGAGTCATGCAAGTCTCTTGCAAGCCTGTTCCTCTCAGCCGTAAGAGCCAATTCCTGCTCCCTCTGGGTCAGGGCAATCCGTTTAAGGGCCGTGCCTATTTGAAACGCAACTGATTCCAACAATGCCAGCTCCCCATCAGAGAATCTGGTTTTATGAGGGGAGCCGATATTAAGAATGCCGAACCTCTCTTCCCCTGCCCTCAAGGGGACACTGGCATGGTGGGTCAGCCCATTCGTATCTCCGCGCCCCTCTTCAATCGCTTCTTCAATCCGCTTGCAGCCGATAATATTGGTCGCCTTATTCAGCTTGCCATTATTGAATCTGTCAACGCACCAGCAGCCTCCCTGGCACATTGGCGCATAGTGATTTAAGGACAAGGCCTGCGGAAGCCGCTCTTTTGCGGCAAGATGATATCCTCCTTCCCCATCAATCAGAAAGATCCAGCCTGTTTCCAGATTTGTCACTTCAAGCAGCTTCTTCAGCACTTCCGGCAAAACTGACTTTATATCCGTCCCCTCATTGAGAAGCTCTGCGATTCCTTTTAATATTTTCACTTCAGAAAGCCGGTCTTCCATGGTCATAGTCGTGCCTCCCATTTTTACTCTCTTTATTATAAAGCTTTGTGAACAGTTCGGCCTTCGCATTTTGGATGAGAAGCGTCTGCGGCTAAAGTTGCAGCTTCTTTATTAAAAATGCGCAGAAGAAAAGGCGGATTCTGCTCTGCAGAACGGCCGCCTTTTCTTTGGTCAGGCCTTCTTGGCCTCTTCAAGCTTTTTCATTTTTTCATCAATCAGATTCATGAACTCGTTTTCAAGCTTTGCCAGCTTTTCCCTGCTCTCTTCCAGTCCTGTGCTGTTGACTCCGAAATAGAATTTGATCTTCGGCTCTGTTCCGGAAGGACGCAGGCAGATCCATGAACCGTCCTCAAAAAGATACTTGATGACATTGGACTTCGGCAGGCCGATTGGTTCTTCCTCGCCTGTGGCCGGCTTTGCAAGGCCTGTCAGATAATCCTCCATCCTCAGGACCTTCCATTCACCCAGGCTTTCAATCGGATCTCTTCGGAAGGAAGCCAGCGTTTCCTGGATCAGCTCGGCCCCCTGCTTCCCTTTAAGGGTGAGAGATCTGAGCCCTTCCAGATAATAGCCATATTCCTTGTAGATAGCCATCAGTGCATCGTACAGCGACATACCCTTTTTCTTGTAGAAAGCGCATGCTTCTGTCGCCAGAAGGGCAGCCTGGACGGCATCTTTATCACGGGCAAAATCGCCGATCAGATAGCCATAGCTCTCTTCGTAGCCGAACAGGAATTTGTAGCTGTTTTCTTTATAGAAAGCATTGATTTTCTCAGCGATGAATTTAAAGCCCGTAAGCACATCCATGACCTCTACATCATGGGACTCGGCAATTTTTGCACCCAGTTCCGATGTAACAATCGTTTTCAGCATCGCTCCATTGGAAGGAAGCGTTCCCTTTGCTTTCTTCTCGTTCAGAATATAGTGAAGCAGAATGGCGCCGGTCTGATTCCCGGTCAGAACGGTATATTCCCCTCTGTCATCCTTGACTGCGATTCCAAGCCTGTCTGCGTCAGGATCTGTTGCGATCAGAAGATCTGCCCCAACCTCATTGCCGAGCTTGATTGCGAGTTCAAATGCGGCATGCTCTTCCGGATTCGGGCTTTTGACAGTTGAGAAGCCCGGGTCCGGAACAGCCTGCTCCTCAACCGTATAAACATGCCTGTAATCCATTGCTGCCAGTATGTCCTGCACTGGCTTACCGGCGGTGCCATGCAGCGGGGTAAATACTACTTTTATGTCTGTTTCACTGCCGAGGGCCGGATTTTCAGAAATGGTTTTGAGCTTTTCCTGATAAGCCTGGTCCACTTCCTCCCCGATCATCGTAATGAGCCCCTGCTCCAGCAGAGTTTCTTCTTCAGCCGCCTCTATCAGCAGCTCATTTTCAATTTCATTGACTTTTTCTATGACGATGTCTGCGCTTTCAGGAGGCAGCTGTGCGCCATCCTCGCCGTATACCTTATAGCCATTATATTCAGGCGGGTTATGGCTTGCGGTGATCACAACACCGGCAAATGCCTGCAGATAGCGGACCGCAAAGGATAACTCAGGCGTTGGCCTCAAACCATTGAATACATAAGCACGGATTCCGCGCGTTGCCAGCGTTTTAGCCGTCTCCATTGCAAATTCCTTTGACATATAGCGCGAATCGTACGCGATTGCCGCGCCTCTTTTTTTAGCTTCTGCCCCGTATGTTTCAATATAGGAAGCAAGTCCGGCTGCTGCCTTCCTGACCGTATAGATGTTCATTCTGTTCGTGCCGGGGCCGATTTCTCCTCTCATGCCGCCTGTGCCGAATTCCAGATCTTTATAGAAGGCATCCTCCATCCTGCTGTCATCCAAGCGAAGCTCTGCCAGCTCCTGCTGCAGGCTGCTGTCCATATTTGCATATCCAAGCCATTTTTCCGCTTTTTGTTTCCAGTCCATCTCTTTACCTCCCGGCTGCCTCTCAACAGGCTGATTGCAGTAAAGCATCTGGCGCTCGTTCTGCTTTTCTGTTATGTACTTGTTCATCCCTTCACAGGGACTGTTTATTTTATACATTCTGCTGCGGCCCGCGAATTTCCTCCTGAAACCTTTCGAGCTTTCACGACAATTTTCCGCAATTATATTATATAGAAAAAGGCCTGCCAGTGAAAGGCAGGCTGCTGATGTTATTTTTTGTAATGAATCTTATAGATATCATGGCGCCGGTCCTTCAGCTGGCGGACTGTCCCGTCCTGGCGCTGGCGCCTGAGGATTTCAAGGTCCACGTCCCCGATCAGCACCATTTCGATATTGGGATTGGTCTCTCCGACGATGCCATCCCTTGCAAACTCAAAGTCTGACGGCGCAAAAATGCCTGACTGCGCATATTGGATATCCATATTTTCCGTTTGCGGCAAGTTCCCGACCGTTCCCGAAATGACCGTATAGATTTGATTTTCGACCGCTCTTGCCTGTGCACAGTACTTGACACGCAGATAGCCTTGGCGGTCTTCTGTACAAAACGGGGTAAAAATAATCTTTGCGCCTTTATCTGCTGCGATCCTGGCAAGCTCAGGGAATTCAATATCATAGCAGATCTGGATCGCAATCCTTCCGCAGTCTGTATCGAATACCTTCACTTCATCCCCGCGGCTGATCCCCCACCATTTACGCTCATTCGGGGTGATATGGAGCTTATATTGCTTTTCAATCGTGCCATCTCTCCGGAAAAGATAGGCAATATTGTAGATTTCATCATCATCCTCTTTGACGAAATGGGAGCCGCCGATGATATTGACATTATATCTGACAGCCAGATCGGTAAACAGCTCGATATATTCTTCTGTGTACTCTGTAACCCTCCGCACTGCAAGGCTGGGTGACTTTTCATCAAGGAATGACATCAGCTGCGTGGTGAATATCTCAGGGAAAACCGCAAAATCGGCCCCTGCATCTGAGGCGACGTCTGTAAAATATTCCACCTGGTTTGCAAAATCATCAAATGAACTGATTTGCCTCATCATGTACTGAACCACACAAATCCTTACTGGATAGCTTGTTTTATAGAATCTTTTCGTTGTTGGCAGGTAGTCGACATTATTCCATTCCATCAGGGTCGCATATTTGTTGGACTGGACATCATCCGGCAAATAATTAGGATTGATCCGCATGAGAGTGAACTCATTCAGGAGCTGGAATGAGAGGACCGGATCATAAATTTTATGGCGGGATACCTCGCTTACATACTCGCGCGGGCTCATTTCCCCGGCATATTTATGATAGTTCGGGATCCTGCCGCCAATGATGATGCTTTTCAGGTTCATCTGCCGCACCAGTTCTTTCCGTGCCTCATACAGGCGGTAGCCGATTTTCATGCGCCGGAAATCGGGGTGCACCATTACTTCAATGCCGTATAAATTATACCCATCCTGATTATGGTTCGTAATATAGCCATTATCCGTCACATCGCTCCACGAATGCCTGTCATCATATTCATCGAAATTGATGATCAGGCTGGAACAGGACCCGATGATATCGCCATCATATTCTGCGACAAACTGGCCCTCCGGGAAGACTTCCAGATGGCTCTCCAGATGCTCCCGCTTCCACGGATCCATCCCGGGAAAGCATAGCTCCTGCAGGGCTATGATTTTATCAATATCTTCAGCCCTTGTATTGCGTATGATCATTTTCTTCTCAAATTTACTCAAATCCAATTTTGACATACTGTCTGCATCTCCTCTTATTCGCGCTGCATGTTAATGGCATTTACACTATGAGGGCCTTTTCTCCCAAGGCTCCGTCACGCCCGCTGTGAATAAGGAGGCTTTCAGGCTGATTGCCTTCAGCACCCCCTCAGAAATTTCCTCATGGGTAAGCCATCTGGCCTTTTCCCCTTCAAAACAGAATCCAAGAATAATCCTCATCCACTTGAGAGAGGAAGTTTCCAGGCCTTTGAAAGGCTCCCTCGAAGCATGGCTGCCTTTAATCTCATACAGCTCTGTAAACTTGTCATCTTTCGCTATGTACTGCAAAAGCCACTGGAAGCTGTCCGAAGCATTGCTTCTCATCCAAACGGCGGCCAAATCGAACGTCCCCCGGTCCAGAACAGCTTGGATCAAGCCTTCCTGGAACTGGACGGGACTGTAATAGTCTGCTTGTATAAAAGATACGTCTCCAGGTACAGAAATTTCTTCCATCATTTTTAAAAAATGATCATGGCTTCTGCCCATTGCACTGACATGGAATCCTTCTTTGCAGAGCGATTCAATCACTCTTTTTAACATACCCGTTCCGCCAATGACTAACGCATGTTTTTTCATATTAATACTCCTTTTACAGATAGGATAATATTAGGACTGATGCTCGCCCCTGTATCAATGGTAGAATGAAAGAAGGAATTTCCGGCTGCCGTTAACAGCTTATGCCTGCACATCTTCACTCATGCTGTCCTGAACACTGCAAAAATGTGAAGATTAGGTGTCTTTAATTCAAGGGAATTTACAAGTCCGGAGAATCTCTTTATAATTTCACCATAAACCAATTAAAGGAGAAGCATATGGATAAGCCAAAACAAGATCCGAGGGAAAACCTTTTATTCCTTTCCTGGGCAGCCTCCATCCTGGCGATGTTCGGAAGCCTCTATTTTTCTGAAGTCCGCCATTATGAGCCCTGCGCACTCTGCTGGTACCAGCGCATCGCCATGTACCCCCTCGCCGTCATACTCGGGATCGCTGTGATTAAAAAAGACTTTAAAATCAGCTTTTATACAATGATCCTCTCCGCTGCCGGTGCATGCATATCTATTTATCATTATTCTATACAGAAGGTCTCATTCCTTGGCGAAAATGCCCTTTCCTGCGGCAGGGTCCCTTGCACAGGGCAATATATCAACTGGCTGGGATTCATTACGATTCCCCTGCTTGCGCTTACAGCTTTTATCATTATCTTTATAACAAGCTTGATCATCTGGAAAAAAACAAAGGAGGCAGTGTGATTTGAAGAAAGTCATTATATTTTTAGTTATTATCATAGCACTATTTGCAGGTGTGGCAGTGCTCACCAGTATGCAGAATAAAGAAAAGGTATCCGGCAATAACCCATACGGAACAGAGAATCTGAAGTCTGAAACAATCGACCAGCTCGATGATCCGAACTACCAGAACATTATTCTCCCGGATGAACTGGAGAAAAAGCTTGAAGCAGGAGAAGACGCAACCGTCTACTTCTTCAGCCCTACATGCCCGCACTGCCAAAGGACAACCCCTGTTGTCGCCCCGCTGGCAGATGAAATGGGAGTCGACCTTGTACAATTCAACCTGTGGGAATTCGAAAACGGCTGGGACAACTACAACATAAACGAAACACCAACAATCGTCCAATACAAAGACGGCAAAGAAACAAACAGAATCACAGGCTCACAAGACAAAGAAGTATTCGAAGAATGGTTTAACGAGAATTCTAAATAAGAAAAAACGGGAAGGATCGCTCCTTCCCGTTTTTACGTTGTATATCAAAAAGACCTTAAAATTTTTTGTTAATAAACAAGCCCCTACTCGTAACATCGCAGGTTAATCCGGCCGGAATGTCTGCAGTTACAGACATTCCCGAATCAGAGCTGCATTACGGAAGGAGCTGGTTGTTATGCAGGATGTCCAACAATTAGCAGGTTTATACCTCTTAAGACTTTATTTATCTAGTGCTCCTGAAAAAGAGATTGAAACGAATCTTTAGTCCCGATTATTGGTTTTGCAGAAATGTACCAAAGTTTAAAAAGACCTGTTGGTTGGAGTGGAGGGCACGCAGACTCCTGCGGGAAATAGCGGCAAAGCTGAGACCACGCAGGAGCTTGCTCTGAGGAGGCTCAGCGCCGCCCCACGGAAAGCGAAGTGCCCGGAACGGAAACCAACAGCTCCATATTAAATAAAACACTATAAAAAAACAGGAAGAAGCACCCCCGCTCCTTCCCGTTCTTCAAACTCACTACTTCTGCCCCATTTTAAACCAAAAGCTCATTCGCCGCTTTCGTATACACACTAAACATATCACCCTTCAGCTCTTTTGCATCAATAAAAGAGCTAAAGCCGAAAGGAAAGAATAATCCGAAATCTTTCAGGATATGTACATTCTTCTGAAAGATGCCCTCATATCGGTTTTCCGGATCAGAAGATTCCAGGATAGAAATCAGCGTCTGCAGGCTGGCGATCACCTGAAATGCTTCCTTCAAAGTCCCGAAATATTCAAAATGCCTGGTAGAAGTATGCAGCACCTTCAGCTTTTCAAACTCTTTAATATCCTCATCTGAAAAATAAGCAGGAAAAATAGATGTATAAAAATAATCTACCAGTTCCCTGATCCTCTCTTCCTGGTTAGGAGTCGATGCAAAAACTACTTTCACTGAAAACCCACCTTTGTAATCCTTGTAATCATTTCGTAACATATAATCCTAGAATAACATATCAGCCGAATCTCTAAGGGTGGTAATTATACCCATAGAGACGGCATTTTTTTACATAGCGTAGGAAATCACGAATAAAGAAACCGCTTTTTTTTACATAAAAATATGTCTTTTGGCTTACCCGCTTACAATTATACAATATTGGAGCATACTGGGGAGATATGAATCGGCTGCCGGCATCCATTGCATGGAAACATTTTTCATGTATGATTTATATGTGAATTAACGGCTTACTATTATAGGAAAATACTGGCTGAAGGAGGGCTTTGTATCATTACGAAGAAAAAAGGTGAATGGTTTGAAATTATAATCCCCAGCCACTGGGAGGGCATGACGCTTGAGGAGCTTCTCCGCAGCCGCTGGAAGGCCCCTAAAAAGCAAATCCATTTGATGAGAATGGAAAAAAGCATATTAGTGGACGGCTCAGCTCCTGCCTGGACATCACCGCTTATTGAAGGCAGCAGGCTGGGGCTAAAGCTTTTTGCTGAAGAAGATTTCGGCGTAAAGCCTGCATACCATGAAATTGACGTGCTGTATGAGGATGATCATATGCTGATTCTCAACAAGCCTGCCGGCATGGATACTCACCCCAATGAGCCGATGCAGGAAGACACGCTTGCCAACGCAGCTGCCTTTCATCTCCTGGCCAAAGGGGAGTACCGCCAGGTCAAGCACATCCACCGCCTTGATAAAGATACAACCGGTGCTGTATTGTTCGCCAAGCATGCACTTGCAGGAGGCATGCTTGATCAGCTTCTTAAGGAAAGAAAAATCAAGCGGACCTATATCGCCATGGCGGACGGGGTCATTAAACAAAAAAAAGGGGTGATCCGCAAGCCCATTGGGCGGGACAGGCATCACCCTACAAGAAGGCGGGTTTCCCCAGGCGGTCAGGATGCGGTCACTCATTATGAAGTTGCTGCAATATTTCCAAGAGAGCAGCAGACCCTTGTGTCCTGCCGGCTGGAAACAGGAAGGACCCATCAGATCAGGGTCCACTTCAGTGATATGGGCCACCCATTGACTGGGGACAGATTGTATGGCGGCAGCCCGGCCTTTCCGCGGCAGGCCCTTCATGCTGCCAAGCTGGAGGTTCCGCATCCCTTTACAGAGGAAGCAGTGGTCTGTTACGCACCTGTAACTGACTGCCCGGAAATGTTCAGAGGCTTTCAGCCGGAGGAGCTTTAAATCTTTCTGCAGAAGCAAATGAAGGATTCATGCTGAGCCACCTGAGACCCTCTTTACTGCAAAAAGCCTTACAGAGGGTTCTAGTCCAGCTGACTAAGACCCTCTGGACTTTTAAAAGCCACACAGAGGGCTCTAGTCCAGCTGACTAAGACCCTCTGGACTCTTAATAGCCACACAGAGGGCTCTAGTCCAGCTGACTAAGGCCCTCTAGACTCTTAATTGCCTTACAGAGGGTTCTAGTCCAGCTGACTAAGGCCCTCTAGACTCTTAATTGCCTTACAGAGGGCTCTAGTCCAGCTGACTAAGACCCTCTGAACTCTTAATATCCCTGCAGAGGGTTCCTGTCATGCCGACTATCACCCTCCATCCCCTAAAACTCAAACAGATGACTCCAGCTGAATAAACTCAGACCCTCTATCCACCTAAAAAACCAAACAAAAGATTCCACTACACCCTAGTGAAACAAATAGATAATCAAACACAAAAAAGCCCCTAAAAAGGGGCTTTCTTGTATTAGTCTGCTTTACGCATACCTTTCATGATCAAGCTTAGTACAAATACCAGAACAACAGCACCGATAATGGCAGGGATAATAGCAAAGTCAGCTACGACAGGACCCCAGTCGCCAAGAATCAATGTACCTAACCAAGCTCCAACGAAACCTGCGATAATATTACCGATTACGCCGCCCGGAATGTCTCTTCCTACGATCATGCCGGCAATCCACCCGATGATTCCACCAATAATTAATGCCCAAAGAAAACTTAACATAATTTCTCACTCCTAATTAGTTTTTTGTTTTGCAGAATTAAGTTTATAAAAGCATCAGCTGTTGCCAGCTGGCTCTAACAGATTGACTGGCGCAAAGCCTTCTTCATCTCCGGCCTTTACCGCCACTTTTACACGGACCGGATCACGGTCCAGCACTTCAAGTTCGGTTCCTTTTTCTACAAGCAGCGCATCCTTTTCTTCTTCCAGCTGTTTGATTCCATCATAATCATTGATCTGGATGAAATCGTAGAGACTGTCATAGGCTTCTGGGGTCGCAGCGAGGTAAAAATCCTCCTCCGCTTTAACAGTATCCCCTTTTTCGACCATTTCTTGCTTAACAGTTTCTTTGCCTTCCTCTAATGCACCTTTAATCTTATCAATCGTATCAGGCGCATTTTCTTTAACATCATCAGCAGCCTCTTCGGTCTTCTCTTTGGCAGATTGAGCAACTTCCTCAGCTGACTGTTCCAGTTCATCAGCCGCCTGATTCAGTTCCTGCTCAGCTTCCTGCCCGTTGCTGCAGCCTATAAGAAATATTAAGATGGCAATAATCGGTACCGAATAGAGTTTTTTCAATCATCACCCTCCTTTTCGGTTTGTTGTTTGCTGCTTGTACAAATAAATTACCCCAGCTTCAAAATCTAAAACATGCGTCTTCTTTCCTTTATTTGCTAGGGTGAATTTTTACACAGCGGGAAAACAAGAAAGTTGGTCTTGTCTCTGCGCCAAAATGTTCTAGAAAAACCGAAAGCGGCTGCTCCCGCTGCAGCCGCCCATTTTATATAAACGGCTTCCGCCGATATTGTAATTATCTTCTTACCCTGGAAAACTTGTCCAAAACTGATTTTCTGCAAAGATTTTTTCTAAAACAAGCCCAATTTTCCATCAGCAGAATTTGTGCCTAACAAAAAAGAATCCTGTTCAACAGGATTCTTCTGCACGCTTTATTCTTCAAGCAGGAAATCGGCCTTCTCCCCTCCGTAAAAGTACAGCCGGTGGAGCGGCCTGGTCATTCCCACATATAGAAGCTTAATATCGATTTCTGAAGATGCATCATATTTTTCATGTATCGAAACAATGAATACTGCATCAAATTCCAGTCCTTTGGATAGATAGGAAGGGACAATTACGATTTCATCCTTCGGAATGCTTTCCCGTTCTGCAAGCAGACGGACTTTTTCATCAGTCTCTTCCTTGAAATAATCGAATAAAGTCTGGCAGTCCTTCATTGTTTTACCGATGACAGCAAAGTTCTTTAGCTGTTCTTCCCGCAGCTCCTTTACCTTTTCTGCAATTTGCCGCGCGAGCACGGCTCCTTCTTCTCTTTCTATAAAAGACGGGCTCTCACCATGCCTGACAACAGGTTCCACCTGCGGAAAGGAGTAGGGCAGGAGCTTCAGCAGGCGGTTTGCTTTTTCCATGATTTCTATTGTCGTCCGATAGCTTTTCTGCAGCTCAGTATAGGTAGCACGCGGGAATATCTCGGTGACGACCGGTTCCCAAGCCTTTAGCCCCCGATAAGAGTGGATTCCCTGAGCGAGATCTCCCACCAGCGTAAACATATCTGTATCACAGGCCTTTTTTAAAGCATATATCTCCATATAGCTGTAATCCTGGGCTTCATCTATGACAATATTTTTTGCCTTTAAATCTTTATCAACCCCGTAAAGCTCTGTCTGCAGATACAGAAGGGCAGCCAGATCTTCCCGTTCAACCTTCTTCTTGGAGAGAATGGAAAGTGAGTAGCTGCATAATTCTTCTGCTTCGCCTTTTGTCAGTTCATTCCCTGAAAAACGGACGATCCTTGACGGATCCTCGAAAAGCTCACGATAGTAATCCAGCGCCTTCTTTTTCGGAAACTGCTTCATATAGTCGGGCACAGCCCTTCTGATGCTCTTTTGGACCTCCTCCAGCCGCCCGGCTTTTTGATCAAGGGCATGCGAGACATATTCCCTTCTTTTATCCTGATCCTTGCCGCGGTATATGGCCCTGTCAATCCGGTCATCATAGTAGGCTTCAATTTTGGCGAGGATATTCTTTTTCTTCCTTTTCAAATCGCCTTGAAGGATGCTCTTAAGCTTTTCAAGCCTCCGGAAATAGGGAAGATAATGATAATCTTCATGAAAAAGCCTGATGAATTTCTTTCTGCTGAACAGGCGGAACTTATCCGCCATAAAGTCGTCAGAAGGATAAAAGGTATAAGAGATACTCTTTAAGTACTGATCTAAAACGGTCTTGAACACCCGGGATCCCTTGATTTCTGAAACTCTGAGCCCGAATCCTTCTTCTTTTTCTTCAAGAAGCTGGATGAGCTTCCTGTCCTCTGCAATGGAGAAATTTCCGGATAGGCACTGCAGGACATACTCGGGAAACGTTGTCTGCCTGACTCTTTCCACACCTAGCTCAGGCAATGCTTCTGATATGTAGTCTATGAACAGCTGGCTCGGAGCCAGGATCATCAGCTGCTCCGGCAGGAAATTCTCTTTGTACTGATAGATGAAATAACTGATTCGGTGGAGGGCGATGGTTGTCTTTCCGCTTCCCGCTGCTCCCTGGACGATGATGGGCTTGTTCAGATCAGCCCTGATGATGCGGTTTTGCTCTTCCTGGATCGTTGAAATAATTTCAGTCAGCCGGCTGCTGGAGCTTTTGGCGAGGGAATCCTGAAGCAGTTCGTCGGTAGTGGTTAGATCGATGTCCCGGATTTCCTCCAGAATGCCATCCTCAATCATTAGCTGTCTTTTTAATGTCAGCTGGCCATCATAATTTTCACCGTAGGCCTCATATTCGACCCTTCCAAGCCTGCCTTCATAATAGAGATTGGCAATCGGGGACCTCCAGTCCACGATAATCTGCTCCTGGTTTTCCCTGGAATAGAGCGAGGTTTTTCCAATATACAGACTCTCCTTCTCTTCCTGGCCTTTATGCTGGTAATCAAGCCGGGCAAAATAAGGCTTTGGATGGGCATTTCGAAGGCTTGACAGCTCATCTTTGGACATTTCAAAAAAACGGGCGTTTGTCAAAATGGAGGAATAGCTTAAGCTTGATTCGAGCCAGTCCGTGTCCTGAAAGGCTTCTTTCATATTTTCCTTGAACTGGTCTTTGCTGGATTCAGCTGTTTTAATGACAGCCTCCATATATTTTCTGGTAAAATCGAGCCGTTCACTTTCCTTCTGATAATCGGGATGCTGGTCTGATGTCATATGTTTCTCCTTTCATTCCAATTCAGCCGCTTGAGAAAGAAGTTTATATGGGCTTGTAAGGAGCAGAAAGTTATATTATCAGAAAAGTCAACCACTTACAACACCTTTCTGTTTCAGCTGGAAAAAATGTAAATTCTCAGGATACTACCATATAAATTCTCAGCCAGTATAGTATTTATATTAAGTTTTTGTAAATTTTGAGCGAAATGCTACCTTATTCGACAAATTTCATATAAAATATTTTCGTTTGGGGGATTTTTTGCTGGAGCTGAGGCAGGGAATCGCCACAAATTTTGGATGAAAGAGCTTCTTTAGCGGGATAGCGGGTATACTATGTAACTAACCGGAACAGCAATTTGCCATCCGCTTAAGCAGCTTTTGGTTCTAGGCATTTAACAAATGGGGGTTTAAATATGGTTTTCAAGAAGAAGGACAAGTTTGCAATTTTGTTGAGCAGCATCTCTTCCAACGTAAAAGAGGGAGCTCACTATTTTGCCGATTACAAATTGAAAAACGTCAGTGATCTGAAGATTTTTTCCGAAACGATGAAAGAGTATGAAACAAAAGGCGACACATTTGTCCACGAGGTCATCAAAGAACTTAATAATGCTTTTATCACTCCGATCGAGCGTGAAGATATCCTCCACCTTGCGATGAGCATGGATGATGTCCTTGATGGGATTGAACATTGTGCTGCCTTGTTTGAGATGTACTCGATTACACAGGCAGACGATTATATGCTTAAATTTGTTGATGCCATCCGCAGCTGTTCATTGGAAATCGAAAAGGCCGTAGAGCTGCTTTCAACCAAAAAGCTTCTTGATATCAGAGAGCATGCCATCAAAATCAAGGATTACGAATCAAAATGTGACGGGGTCCTGCGCCAGTCCATCAAGCACTTATTTTCAGTTGAAAAAGATCCGATCCGCATCATTCAATATAAAGAAATTTATGAAAACCTGGAAGACATCGCTGACAGCTGCCAGAATGTCGCCAACACTCTAGAAACCATCATCATGAAGAATGCGTAAGGAGCTTTCATAAATGGATTCCATATTCATCATAACCATACTGATTGTCATAGGGGCATTGGCCTTCGACTTTATTAACGGCTTCCATGATACAGCCAACGCCATTGCTACAGCCGTCTCAACGAAAGCACTGAAGCCAAGGCATGCCATTATTCTTGCCGCCACGATGAACTTTGTCGGGGCTATGACCTTTACAGGAGTAGCCAAGACCATTACAAAAGATATTGTTGATCCCTTCACTCTGCAGAACGGATCAATTGTCATCCTGGCAGCATTAATTGCTGCGATCTTTTGGAATTTGCTCACTTGGTATTACGGAATTCCGAGCAGTTCATCTCATGCGATTATCGGCTCCATTGCAGGCGCTGCGATAGCAGCAGCAGGATTCCAGGCCCTTAATTACGGGGGCTTCATGAAAATCATCCAGGCGCTGATTTTCTCTCCGCTCATCGCATTTGTTGTTGGATTCATCGTATATAGCATTTTTAAAATTGTTTTTAAACACAATAACCTGACAAAAACAAACAGGAATTTCCGCCTGTTCCAGATTTTCACTGCTGCCCTGCAGTCATACACACATGGTACGAACGATGCCCAGAAAGCAATGGGGATCATTACAATGGCGCTCATTGCCAATAACTATGTCACAACTGATGATATCCCGTTCTGGGTCCAGTTCTCCTGTGCCTTGGCAATGGGGCTTGGTACTTCTGTCGGCGGCTGGAAAATCATCAAGACTGTCGGCGGCAAGATCATGAAAATTCGCCCTATCAACGGTGTTGCAGCTGATTTGACCGGCGCAGCCATCATCTTCGGTGCAACGGCAATACACCTGCCGGTCAGTACAACCCATGTCATTTCTTCTTCCATTCTTGGAGTGGGATCAGCCCACCGCCTAAAAGGCGTTAAATGGGGCACGGCACAGCGGATGCTGATCACCTGGGTCATCACCCTGCCGATTTCCGCTACGATTGCAGGTCTTGTGTACTTATTGCTGAATGCAATTTTCTAAACAAACAGCAAAAAAGCTATTGGAGCCAATCTCCAATAGCTTTTTTTTCATCCCAGATGCTTTTTCTGGAAGCGGGCTATGTTCTCATATTCGCCTTCAAGTGCTCTGGATAGGCGGATGAAGACCGGCAGCAGCTCCTGGTAAACAGCTGCATTCTCTGGATTCGGCTTATGGCTGAAGGTATCCCCCACCATGCCTGACACAATGCTCAGATCCTCGATTTCACCGACGGCATACAAGCCCAGGATGGCAGCGCCCAGGCAGGAGCTTTCATAGCTCTCAGGCACGACGACCTCCTGATTGAAAATATCAGCCATCATCTGCCTCCACAGCTCAGATCTTGCAAATCCGCCTGTCGCCTGGATTTTCTTCGGCTCCCCGATCAGTTCCTCCAGGGCCAGCAGGACGGTGAACAGATTATAAATAACCCCCTCAAGAACAGAGCGGATCATATGCTCTTTTTTATGGTGAAGACTGAGTCCGAAAAACGAACCTCTTGCATTGCTGTTCCATAACGGTGCTCTTTCGCCTGTCATATATGGATGGAAGATAAGGCCGTCCGCGCCGGGGCGGACCGCAGCCGCAATCTTTGTCAGCACATCATAGGCATCCATTCCCAGCCTCTTGGCAGTCTCCACCTCGGAGGCAGCAAGTTCGTCCCGGACCCAGCGGAAAATCATGCCGCCATTATTGACCGGTCCTCCTATCACCCAATGCTTTTCAGTGAGCGCATAGCAGAAAATCCTTCCTTTCGGATCTGTTACAGGCCTATCGGTCACAGCCCGGATGGCCCCGCTTGTTCCGATTGTAACAGCTACGACGCCTGGATCGATCGCGTTGACTCCAAGATTTGATAGTACCCCGTCGCTCGCTCCCACTACAAAAGGCACCGAGGCATCAAGTCCTGTCAGCTTCTGATATTCCTCTTTCAGGCCTTTCAGAGTATAGGTTGTCGGGACCGGCTCTGAAAGCTTATCCCCCTGAATTCCGGCTACCTCCAGCGCTTCAGCATCCCACGACAGATCTTTTAGATTGAACATGCCTGTTGCAGACGCAATGGAATAATCGACAATATACTCGCCAAAGAATTTGAAGAATACATATTCCTTGATTGAGATAAATTTCGCCGCCTGATTATAGATTTCTTTCTCCTCATTTTTCATCCAGAGCAGTTTGGATAATGGTGACATAGGATGGATAGGTGTACCTGTCCTCAAGTAGATTTCATGGCCGTTCAGGTTGCGTTTGATTTTCTCGGCCCATCCGGCGCTCCTGTTATCCGCCCATGTGATGCTTTTGGTCAGGGGTATCCCATCCCCATCCACAGCAATGAGGCTGTGCATGGCAGAACTGAAGCTCACGCACAGCAGGTCTGCTGAACTGATGCCCCCTTCTTCCATGCAGGCTTTTAGGGTGCCGGCCACAGCTGCCAGGATGATATCCGGATCCTGCTCTGCAGCCGAGGGGCTTGGCGTATGTAAAGGATAGCCGATGGAATGCTTGGCAGCCACCTTGCCTTCTTTATTAAAAAGGACAGACTTTGTGCTCGTCGTCCCGATGTCCACTCCTAGCATATATTTTTCAGCTGTCATATGAACCTCTCCAATCTTTTAAAGCTCTCTTTTTAAGTTTACAACGAATCAAAAATAACATACACCGATATGGATTCCCTTCCGGGGCAGCATGTCCGGAAAGCAGAAGAAGGAAGCGCTCCCGCTCCCTTTTTCCTTTATATTTATCTGCCTCTGGTTAAGAAATGAAGAATCCGATTATAAATACAACCAGGAATCCGACAATGGCAATCAAGCTTTCCATGACAGTCCAGGACTTCAGCGTGTCCTTAACATCAAGGCCGAAGTAGCGGTTAACAAGCCAGAACCCTGAGTCGTTGACATGCGAGAAAATGGTTGCGCCTGCCGCGATAGAGATTACAATCAATCCAAGGACCGGTCCTTCCAGTCCCATGATTTCAATAAGCGGGGCAATAAGGCCTGCCGCTGTTACCATCGCTACCGTTGCCGAACCCTGGGCCACACGCACAAATGTAGCAATCAGGAATGCGAGCAGGATCGGCGGCAGTGATGAAGAAGCCATCATATCCCCAAGAACCTGTCCAACGCCTGAATCAATCAGAACCTGTTTGAAGACACCGCCGGCACCGGTTACAAGGATGATGATCCCGGCTGGCTCAAGAGATTTTGTCGCAATATCCTGTACCTCCTGACGGGAGTAGCCGCGCTTCGTCCCAAGGAAATAGAATGCCAGCAGTGTAGCCAGCGTCAGAGCAACAAATGGATGTCCCATGAAAGTGAATACGGCACGCAAGCCGTTCCCTTCATCAAGTACAACACCGGACACTGTATTAATTAAAATCAGTACAAGCGGGATGAAGATGATGCTTGCAATCATTCCAAAGCTTGGAAGTTCCCTATCATATTCTTTTTCTTCAATATTCATATATTCCGGAATGGTGACATGAATCCTTTTGGCAATAAATTTACCGAACAGCGGACCAGCGATGATCATGGAAGGTATACCTGCTAAAATACCAAACAGGATCACCCAGCCCAAGTCTGCACCAATCAGGTCAGCTACCGCGATTGGGCCCGGAGTGGGCGGAATGAAGCTGTGTGTGACAGCCAATCCGGCCAGCAGCGGTATCCCGTAGTATAGAAGGGATTTACCAGTTTTCTTGGCCAGCCCGTAGACAATCGGCACAAGGATAATGAAGCCGACATCAAAGAATACTGGTATGGCTACAATGAAGCCCGTGATGCCCAGGGCCCACTGTGCTTTATCTTCCCCGAATTTCTTGATCATCGTCTGTGCCAGGCGCTCAGCACCGCCGGAAACCTCGAGCATCCGGCCGAACATAGCCCCGAGCCCGACTACGACAGCCACAAACCCGAGGGTTCCCCCCATGCCATTCTGGACAGATTCGATGACGCCTCCAAGCGGCATTCCTGCAGCAATCCCTACAAGCAGGCTGACAAGGAGCAATGCGACGAAAGCATGGAGCTTGGTTTTCATTACAAGAAACAGCAGCAGGAAGATTCCTGCCATTGCTACTAAAATAAGCATTGAACCAGACATTTTTGTTCCTCCCCTATTAAACGCTTACATTTTGATTTCTAATAATTTGGCAGAATACGAAATAATTTTCTTCTTTATCTATTAACCAACGAAAAAAAATTCTTTCGCCTTATGTTTTTATTATATAAAATATTTTTCTAATTGCAACCGTTTTCAAAGAAAATTTTTTCTTTTATAATAGTACTATAGAAAAATTTGATAGGGAGTGCGTCAATGGAAACTCTTTATTGCTTTGCCCGCATTAAAACCCATTATTCCAAATTCAGTGATAAAGAAAAAAGAATTGCTGACTATATTTTGGACAACCCCGAAAAAATAGTCCACAGCTCCATCAATCAGCTGGCAGATGATTTAGGGATTGCAGATTCAACGGTTTTCCGCTTCTGCAAAAGGATTGGCTTCAAAGGCTATCAGGCGCTGAAAATAGCCCTTGCCTCTGAGATTGTCGCACCGATAAAGGATATCCATGAGACGATCCAGGAGGAGGATGACATTCTTACGGTCTCGGAAAAAGTGTTCCGCTCAAACATCAATACATTGGAGGATACCTTGAAGCTGATAAGAGGAGGCGCTTTTGAAATGGCTGTGGAAGCAATCCTGCAGGCGGAAAAGGTTGAGTTTTTCGGAAGCGGGGGCTCAGGAATCATTGCCCAGGATGCCTACCACAAATTCATCCGGACCGGACTTACCGTTCATGCCAACAGTGATTCCCATTTGCAGCTCATGTCAGCTTCCCAGCTTTCCGATAAAGATACGGCCGTGTTCATTTCCCATTCAGGGGCAACGAAGGATATGATCGGAGTGCTGAAGGTGGCCAAGGAAAACGGCGCCAGGACGATCAGCATCACCAACTTTGCCAAAACCCCGCTGACCCAGCAGGCCGACATCGCCCTTTACACGGTTGCTGAAGAAACAGACTACCGCTCAGAGGCCCTGTCATCCCGCATTGCCCAGCTGAGCATCATTGACGCCTTATATGTAAACGTCATGATCGCCCGCAAAGATGAAGGAAAGCAGGCACTTCGGAAAATGAGAAATGCCATCTCTTCAAAACGGATTTAACCTCGAAAATGAAAACGCTTTATATGCTGCGTATTTCAGGTACGGCTGTGAACATCAAAATTCACAGCATAACCAGCAAAAAAAAAAGACTGCAGACATTCAATTTTCATTGAATTTATCTGCAGTCTTCAGATCTTGCTTAGGCAGGATCATTTTTTATTATTCGCCGCTTTTTACGACCGCATGGCCGCCGAATTCATTCCTGAGTGCTGCCACTACCTTACCGTGGAATGTATCATCCTCAAGTGAGCGATAGCGCATGAACTGGGACATCGCAATAACCGGGGCAGACGCCTGGAAGTCAAGTGCTGCCTCTACTGTCCATTTGCCTTCGCCTGAAGAATTCATGACGCCTCTGATGCCTTCAAGCTTAGGATCTTTGCTGAACGCATTCTCCAGAAGCTCAGACAGCCATGAACGGATAACAGAACCATTATTCCATACACGCGATACTTCTTTGTAGTCATAGTCGAAATTGCTTTTTTCAAGAATTTCAAAGCCTTCGGCAAAAGCTTGCATCATTCCGTACTCAATGCCATTGTGGACCATTTTCAGGAAGTGGCCGCTGCCGCGCTTTCCAGAGTAAAGATAGCCGTTTGGAACAGAAATATCAGCAAACAGCTGCTCAACCTGGCTGAAAGCTTCTTTGTCGCCGCCAATCATCGTGCAGACGCCATGGCGTGCACCTTCCTGGCCGCCGCTTGTTCCGCAGTCGATATAATGGATGCCCTTCTCTGCCAGCTCATCTCCGCGGCGCAGAGTTTCCTTGTAGTTGGAGTTTCCGCCGTCAATGATGATATCTCCTTCTGTCAGCACGGCTGCTGCACTGCTCAGAACCTTTTCTGTGATGTCGCCAGCAGGCACCATCATCCAGATGACCTTAGGAGAAGGGAGCTTTGCTGCAAGCTCTTCTATCGAAGCTGCCGTCGCGACGCCTTCTGCCGAAATCTTTTCCATTGCTTCTGTATTTACATCATTAGCCACCACTTCATGGCCTTTGTCTCTCATATTAAGGGCAAGATTATATCCCATTTTGCCCAGTCCGATTATACCTAGCTTCACGTTTCTTCCTCCTATGTACAGCATAAGCCTTTGATTAAAATCCTTTTCAACTATAACATTTTATCTCCAAAAATCAATCACTACAACCTCTGCCCAATTACCTTATTCATGCCCTATTTCTGCTGGATTATTTTATAGCCCTTTTAAATCTGCTGAATGCACAGCCCGCTCCAGCTGAGATGCCATTTTTTCTTTATTATCCTCTGGCGGTATATTTCCCTTTTCTCTTCATTCTCCAGGAAAAAACTGGTCGGCCTGACCACCCCGCTGACGGCATCTTCCACTCCCCAGGGGGCACCCAATTTAAGGCGGCCCTGATCCAGGGTAACAGCAAGCGCAGTTGCTGTTTCAGGAAATTTGGAAACAGCATCAATAGAAGAAGCGTAAGGAGGCATCCCGTTCCGGACAGCCATCCTTGCCTGATTTTTCACGGACCATGGAACACCGGGCAGCAGCCTCCCCAGCAGCTGTTCAGCCTCCTTTTCAGAAGCTTCACCAGTATTTTCTTTATCGAAAAATATGACATCGATATCCGGGAGAGGCGTCCTCTCCCGGATATCATGCAAAACATCCCATATCTTAGAGCGGACAAACCCGGCACAAATCCACCAGTCCGGCAGCCCGGCAGCTTCAGCCGCTTTCAGGATGTCCATCATCCAGCCGTCCTCCTGAATGGCCTTTACTATATCTTCTTCACTGTTTAATTCCATACACTCACTCCCCGGCAGCATGTCCCTTCAGACAGTTTTCCTTTCAATCAGGGCTGCTTCTGCCTCCATCTGTTTTACCTGTCCGCTCGTGAGCCTTTCGAGGAACAGCCTGAAAGCTGTTTTGCCCATTTCGTTTACAGGCAGATCCATCGTTGTAATCTGCAAAGCCCTGGAAATCGGATGATTATCAAAGCTTAAAACAGCAAGATCACCTGGTATCCTGAGTCCCAGCTTGCTCCATTCCGCAATGATGCCGGCTGCCACCTGATCGCTGCTGACGAGCAGCGCGTCCGGCCTCTCTGCCATCCCATAAAGCTGCCTGGCCACCCTTTCGCCATCCTCAATGCCCAGGCATCTGTCAAAAATCCAATCTTCTGTAACGGCGATATTCTGTTCTGCCAGTCCTTCAGAGAATGCCTGATAACGGAGGTTGCTGTTTGTGCCGGTTCTCCTGGCAATGCAATAGCCGATTCTCCTATACCCTTTAGACAGCAGATGATCGAGCCCCTGGCGAAACGCTTTATAATGGTCGATAAAGACAGCACTGACAGAAGGATGGTCCAGCTTTTCACAAATGACTGCAGGCATGCTGAGGCAGTACTCCTCCATTTTGCTCCAGCTGCTTTTCCGGGAAAGAATGATCATCCCATCAACCATCCTCATTTTCATCTTTGCTAGTGCCTCTATTTCTTTATCAGGATCATAGGCAGTCTGAAAAAGATGAAGCCCATACTCATGCTTTAACGCTTCCTCTCCAATTCCTTCCAGAAGGGAAGAAAAATAAGGATGATTCACATATGGCAGCATAACCCCTACCGTCTTGGTCTTCCCTCTTGACAGATGGACTGCATTGATATTCTGGATATAATCAAGTTTTTCAATGGCCTGCATGACGGCCAGCCGCTTTTCTTCAGCCACATAAGGATGCTTATTAAGCACCCTGGAAACTGTTGACACAGACACGTTTGCCAGTTTGGCAATTTCTCTGATATTCGCCATCCCCTGACCTCCTTGCTTATCAGCATTATAGCATGCTGCATTTTCACTTGCGCTGGAACGCATTTCATACTTTATGCTCCTCTTAGGGTTTGAGAAATTCAGGAAGGAGGATGCCGGATGCTAGGGATTTTATGCCTGCTGTTCCTATGCGCTTCAATAATATCAGCTGCTGCCTATAGCTTAAGCCTGAGAAAAGGCAGCAGCAAGGATCATGAAAAATAACATGAGCAGCATTAACAGAAATGAACCATCCCTGGCCGCAGGGGATGGTTCAAGCACTAAAAGCTTCCCGGCATAGAAGAAATTTTCCAGCCGGCCTTTGTTTTTTCAAATTCAATATGAAAGGTTTCGTATAAAAGTGTATCACCGAGCGGGGCCTTTAAATCAAACTCTTTCACGTCACCGGCATCCTTCATCTGAAGGATTTCTGCATGCTGATAGCCCATGATGGACCCGCCGTCTGCATTAGGCTGCACGAGCCTTCCATTGTGGACCTTGATGCCTGAATGAATGATATAAGCTGAAATGGCTTCATTTGTAAAAGAAGATGAAAAATACTGGATCAGCTTTGATTCTGAATCAAGATCCCTGCCCATAAAGCGATAGTCCAATTCATTGATCGTTATGGATTCCATTTCTTCTATATTGCCTCCGCTTTGAACATGCCAGCGCATTTGTGCCGCTTCATTGATGGCAGCAGCCAGCATTTCTTCCTCCAGGTTTTCGAGCTTCTGTACAGGAGAGCCCCTCTTCAGGCTGGAGATTATTTCATCCTTTTTGGATACTGCCAAGCTGTAAAGATCAAAAGCAGGACTGCCCGGGGGATAGGGGTTTTTCCAACCTTTCCTGACCATATATATAAAACGGTCATCCTCAAAAAGCTTCAGCATATCTTTTTCATCAATGGGTTCTCCCGCATCTTTAGGATAAATCACAATATCAAACAGCTGCCCTTTTTCCTCCCCCTCGGGCTTGATGCTAGCAGATAAACGGTATTCATTGCTTGGTCCGGGAGATCCCTCCACAGCCAAATAAGGAAACAAATCAAGCGGGATAGCGAGCGTCAGGTCAGGTTCGGGAATATATAAAGCAGTATCCTGTCCCTCCCTGTCTTCAAGCATTGCTATAATTTCGTCTTTCAGCTCTGAAAACTTGCTGTAACCCGGCATAATCATGTTTAGGTTCATGCCCTTTTCTATTGATTGGATTGCTTCTTCGGGCTTTCCTTCCTTCACCTGCGCTTCAGCCAGGAAATACCAGTATATTGCTGCATCAGGGACTTCAGCTGTCCTTGCTTTATAATATTGTGAAACTTTAGGGAAGTAAGCTGGATACAGCTCTTTATCAGAAGCAAAGCGGCTGCCGTCCCATGACAGCATATCAACCTGATACACGTCAGCAAGATCGCGTGCCCAGACGGCCAATGAATAGAAAGATCCTTCTTCAGGGCGGACCATTTCCAGCTCGTGATAGTTTTCCTGGCCAATCTTTTTCAGGGAGCCTTCAGCAAAGGAAAAAATATTGAGCGTGCTTCCTGCTGAAGCGCCGATGCTCCAGCCCAGCAATAGTTCATCCGCTCCATCCCCTGTCACGTCGGCGGCCGCACCCCAGCCAACATCAAATCCAATCCCTTTTATGTCTTCCTGCAAAGTCCATTCTTTTTGCACTTTTTTGAGAATAAGAGTCCCTGGTTTGCCGGGGTCTCCTTTGAGCTTGTAGAAAACTGCCGCTTCCGGTGACCCATCTCCATCAAAATCCGCTTCCAGTATGCTGCTTCCTCCAACCGGCCTGTCAGGAACCGCTAAAATTGCATCTGCAGGGAGGAACCGCTTGGCGACAGGCTCAAGATTTTCTTTTTCCTGAATCTTTTCTGCCGGGGGCCTTGGCGCCTGTATAAGGCTGACCGGCTCAGGAAGAAACGTGCACCCTCCAAGCAGCAAAAAGCCCAGCAGTATGATTATAAGTTTGAGTTTTCTCATTTTCCCCTCCACTCTCCCTCAAGGGCTAGAAGGAAATACATTCTTCCATCCTTACAAAGGCAGCCTGATATATGCGGCAGTTCCCTTTCCTCTCTCACTGGCCAGCTCAAACTGCCCTTGGTGTGCCGCTATGATCTCCTGGCAGATTGCAAGTCCAAGTCCGGTTCCTGCTCCATGGATTTTTCCTTTATAAAACTTTTCCTTTACTGCTTCCAGCTCATCGGAAGGTATCCCTGCCCCTGTATCACTGACGATAATGACTGCTTCCTTTTCCTTCCGCTTCAGAGCGACAGATATGGTGCCCTCTGCAGGCGTGAACTTCAAGCTGTTATCAAGAACATTCAGCAGCACCTGCTTCAGCCGATCTCTGTCTGCATTTAAAAAAAGGGGTTCTTCCGTTATTTCACTGGATAAAAGGATATTCTGGCGAGTCGCCCGCGGTCTAAGCTGATTGACTGTCTGCTGGACCATTTTCTGCAGCAGGATACGCTCAAAAACAAAGCCCGCCTTCCCTGATGAAAGGCTTGATAGATCAAGCAGTTCACCGAGTAGATGGCTAAGCCTTTCACTTTCGTCTGTAATGATATCCAATCCTTCGGTGAACACCTTTTCATCCGTCATGCTCCGGAGTGTAAGGGCCCATCCTTTGACAGAGGTCAAAGGTGTCCTCAGCTCATGGGAAACAGAGGCAATAAATTCATTCTTCAGCTTCTCATGCTTTTCGGCTTCCTCGGCCATATAATTCAATGTATCGGCAAGCAGGCCAACTTCATCATCCCGCTCCTTCTTGATCCTCACTGAAAACTTTCCGGATGCCATCAGTTCTGCAGCCTCTGTTATACGGCTTACAGGCTTAATAATCGTATTCGCCAGAAAATAGCTTATAATCCCGGCAATCAGGATGACGGCGAGTCCGATCATAATTAATGCTGATGCATTTTGCAGGAAAACTTCATTGAGCTGTTCGAGTGAAGTTGTCAGCCTGATGGCACCTACCGGCTCTCCGGAAACGAGGATCGGCCTTGCTACAGAGAGAAGCTTTTCTCCAGCTTCGGTTTCCGTCCAATAGCCTGTAGTACCGGAAAGGGCAGATTCTATATCCTGAAAACCCTTCAGGCTTTCTCCTTCCGACAGGCTGCTCCCTGACAGCAGTGCTCCATCCTTGCCGACGATCTGCACCTTTGCATCAAGGAGGAAATTGTACTGCTGCAGGAGCTGATCTGCAGAATCCTTGAGCGGCCTAGTCTGGAAATATTGCTCATAATAAACGGAGAACATGCTCCCCTGATCCCTGAGCGCCTGCTTGACACCCCCCATATAATAAAGCCGCAGGGCTGACAGGATGACGGCCTCGAAAAGGGCCACTGTGATGATGATCATCACAAGGTAGCTTCCTGCAAGACGTTTTCCGATCCCATTTTTCATGACTTATGCCCGCTTTCCTGAAAGCAATAGCCATAGCCCCAAACCGTTTTAAGAAACAAAGGGCTTGATGGTTCATCTTCTATTTTTTCCCGCAGCCTCCTGATATGGACATCCACTGTTTTCGGATCACCGAAATAATTCAATCCCCACACTTCGTCAAGAAGCTCATCCCTAGTGACTGGCTCATTCCGCTTTTGCAGGAAAAACTTCATCAGCTGGAATTCTCTTGCCGTCAATTTTACAAGCCTGCCCGACTTATACAGGCGCTGGGTTTTGACTTCAAGCAGGTAAGGGCCTAGCTCTAAGGCTGCAGGACGGACCGGGGAAGTATTCCTTGATGTCCGCCTCAGAACAGAGCGGATCCTTGCGGCAAGCTCAAGCGGGTTGAAGGGCTTGACAATATAGTCATCTGCCCCGATTTCAAGACCCATGATTTTGTCCATATCCTGCCCTCTTGCAGATAGGATAATGATGGGCAGATCCGGGTGCCGCTCCCTGAGCCTTGCACATATTTCAAAACCATCCATATCAGGAAGCATCACATCCAGCACCACGAGTGAAGGGTTTTTATCCTCCGCAAGCTGCAACGCCGTTTTCCCATCTCCCGCTTCAAGCACCTCGAAGTTGGATCTTTCAAGATTAAATAGAATAAGCTTCCGGATCGGCAATTCATCCTCGACAACCAAGATTTTTCCTTCTATCATTCTAGTGACCTCGCACATTCAAATTGATTTCATAATTTTATTTTACAACGGGTACTGATTTTGGAAAATATTTTCATTTGTATTTTCAGAAAAAAATGCCGTCCTGCCCCCTCGCTGCCTTCTGGTTAGAATGGAAGTTTTCAAGTACACTAGGATTAGAAAATCATCAGGGAGGTGCACACGATGCCTGACTGGTCATATCATCCGATATTCAAACCGATTCTGGAAAGGCTCCCGGGCGGAGCGGGACGGGAATTTATCCATAAAGGGATGAACACTCTTTCATCGCTGCCGGGCGGCAGGCACATCATTGAATTTCTTGGCCATATGTCTCCGGCACCTGAACTTCAAAAGACGATGCTTGGATACAGCTTTCAATCGCCTGTCGGCTTAAGCGGGAAAGTGGACCCCCTTCTTTCCGGTACAAAGGCTTTTACCGGGCTCGGCTTCGGTTTTCTGGAAGCCGGCCCTGTTTCTATGGAAGTGCAGCTTTCCAGCGGGACCGCTGTCAAGCATCAAGATGGATCGATTTCCTATCCTGTCCCGCTGGAGTCCATTGGAGTGGATAGGACGATCTCCCAGCTTGAAAAAATGAAAGCTGCCCATCAGCCGCTGTTCATCAGAATAGATTCACCTGCTTCCAGCATGGATTTGGCAGCAGCTGAAATTATCGAGCTGGCTGGACGCCTTTGCCCATACGCTTCGGCAATGATCATTGAAAACGGTTGGAGGTTTAAGCAGGATCACTATAGAAAGATTGCCGGTATTCTTAAAGGCAAACCTGTCCTCCTGGGCACTTCCCCCGCTGCCTTCCGGAAGCAGCAAACCGTTATTGCCGCTTTGGCAGATGAAGACCTGATTCAGGGGATTGTATTAGATGAAGAGGCGTCTTTTTCAGGCGGCAGGCAGACCTTCCCATTGAGCGCTCCAGAAGCTTTCACGGATTGTTTATCGACTATAAGAAACGCATATCCAGCTGGCTTTCCTGCAATTATCTCCGGGGGAGTCCTTGAGCCGGAGGATGCCATTTCATTATATACAGCAGGAGCAGACTTGATTATGCTGTCGGGAGGATATGTTTCCTCAGGGCCCGGGCTTCCAAAGAGGATCAATGAAGCGGCTGCAGACCCCGAGGTTCATGCAGGAAGGGGGGATTTTGGAGGCTGGATGCTGTATTGGCTGTTTGGTCTTTTCATCCTGATTGGCGGGCTGATCGCCCTTTTTTTCAGCCTGACATCTGTCATTCTTCCCTATGATGAACATTTCCTTGGCATCAGCCGGGAAGACCTTATACTGATGAACCCGCTGCTCATCAAATTTATGCTGCACGACCGGATGACACTCGCCGGGACCATGATCTCCGGCGGAATCCTCTATATGGAGCTTGCCCGCCACGGTGCCAGGAACGGTCTCCACTGGGCACGGAAGGCCATCAATGCTGGCGCGGTGACTGGTTTTCTCGGAATCCTGCTGTTTATCGGATACGGCTACTTTGATTGGCTTCACGGACTTTTTTGGCTTATTCTGCTTCCCTTCTTTTTATTGGGGCTCCGGAACTCAAAGGAACCCAATCAAAGGCCTCGTTCTATTAATAAAAAAAACACAGCAGCCTGGCGCAAAAGCCTCTGGGGGCAGCTGTGTTTTGTCATCCTTGGTTTTTCTTTTGTTATTGGGGGGATATCCATTTCCGCCATAGGTGCAACCGGTGTTTTCGTTCAGACTGATATCGGATATATCTGCATGACCCCTGAACAGATGAACAATCTCAATGAAAAGCTCATCCCGCTGATTGCCCATGACCGTGCCGGTTTTGGCAGCGCTTTGTTCAGTGTTGGCCTGCTGGTGCTGATGACCGCCCTATGGGGCTTCCGGCAAGGTGAGAAGTGGGTGTGGAGGATGCTCCTCATCGGCGGGATTCCTGCCTTTGCGGCAGGCATTCTTACCCATTTTTATATCGGCTATACCACCTTTTATCATCTCCTCCCTGCCTATTTTGCTTTTGGGCTTTATATAGCAGGGCTTGTGCTTACACGCAGATTTTTCCTGGATCAGGCTGCTGACTGAGGCAGCCTTTTAAAGAACGGGACTTATGATCAGCCGCTTTGAAGCAGCCTGACAGTCAGCTTTCTGATCAGGTCAGGCAGAATGCCAAAGGTATATGGCTTGTAGACTCTTTCTGTCCATTTATGTCCTCCCTTTCCATAGACTCCGATATTCAGGGAAGGAATATTCAGTGTTTTCATTTCTCCCAGCGGGACGGGAAAGAGCTTGTCCATTGCCGGGAAATTCTGCTTTAACAAGCCAATTTCATTATCTGACCCGCTGTATGAAAGAAAGCTGGCATCAGACAGGTAAGGGAAATACTTTCTCAGTTTAAATTCCTCGCCTGTCAGCATCTCCTCCTCTCTAAGCACTTCTTCTAGACAGCTCAGGATGATTCCACCCTCAATGTGATTCGCAGGAAGGAATGGAGGTGCAAAGAACAGGATTGCTCTCGGCTTTTTCTCGGGATCAAGCCGGTGAAGTGCCTCGACAGCTGCGAATGCAAGCATCCGCTCATCATTTTCATACTCTCCCGCTTCTTTAATGCTATCCCTCACAGCTTTCACAGGATCGAGCCCTAGTCCATCAAGATAATGGACCATTTCCGAAAAGGTGATGACCTCCATTCCCCAGTCATGACCTCCCCTGGGAAGGCTATTGGTGCGCCGATAAAGCTCATAGCTCTCCGACAGCCTCCTCTCAGCGTCAGTGCACGCTTCCATTGCAATCATCTTCAATTCCTTCATCAGCTCTACAGGCGATTTATTATAGATAAAATAATTAAAATACAGCTTGCAGCTTACGGCTGTCTGGACATCATAGCTTTTTTTGTCATCTTTCATATATAAGCAGCTCGGCGGCAGGATTAATTCATCTTCTACCTTTTCCGCAAGATTGAAGTTCTGGCTGATCCTTAGATTGAGCTCTGATGCTACAATCGTCGGGTCAAGCCCTGCAAGGCTTTCGCCTGCATGCGCTTCTCTCCCTGCAATATAAAAACACGGCAGCAGCTTGCCGGCAGTTCCTGCATAGATATACTTTCTGCTGTCTCCGTCGAACAGAGGGGAGATGAAGTCATTATTGATGCTGGCCCGGTATTGAAGCCCGTGCTCTGCTTTGAGCCGGAGCAGTTCCCCCAGTGCAGCCCGAATGCCTGTGTGCTGGCCTTCTTCATCCGCATTGAAGAGGACCAGCAAATTCCCGTCAAGCTCCTCTGGATGCTCTGAAAAATAAAGGAGATTTGCCAGGTGGACAGCAATTCCGCTTTGCATATCAAGCGCCCCTCGGCCAAAAAGCCATTCACCTGATCTTGCATCACTACAAAGCTCCATATCTGCTTCATATTGCGCAAAGAAAGCCTGCAGCCCGTCCGGATCATGGGCAATGGGCTTTAATGTGCCATAGTCTTCAATCCCTACCGTATCAAAATGGGCATGATAGAGGATTGTCTGCTTTCCCTTTCCTTTAATAAAAGCAAATACATTTTTCCTGGAAAAAGGGTCCGCTTCAATCTTCTGCTCCCAGCAAAAACTTGGGCGGGTTTTGAAATATGGAAAGGTGCCGATGATCTCCTTAATAAATTCTGCCTTCTTTCTTTCACCGTCTGTATTGGTATAGCTATCCCGCTTGATGAGCTCTGCTGTCAGCTTTTCCGCCTGTTCAAAGATTGTCAGTCCCTGCAATTCTGCATACATGCAAAATTCCCCCATTCAGTAATTGAAATAAGTGTAAAGTCTGCAGGATACAATAATCAACCCATTTTCAAATTATTTAAATTTTTTCCCGGTACCAGTTTTAAGCTGAAGTTTATGTGAAACCGAATGCATTCAGGCATTTTACAGAATAATAATGATTAGCACTTGAATTTCATTATAAAAACGAATATTATATTATTTGTGCTTTTTAAATGTTCGTATTTCCGGAGGTTTTTTATGTTTAAACTTAAAGATTATCAAACCAATGTGAAAACAGAGGTTCTAGCAGGCATCACAACGTTTTTGACGATGGTTTATATTGTAGTCGTCAATCCTGTCATCCTTTCAGATGCAGGTGTTCCTTTTGAGCAAGTATTCACAGCGACCATCATTGCTGCTGTTGCCGGGACATTGTGGATGGCCCTGTTCGCCAATTACCCGATAGCCATCGCCCCTGGAATGGGCTTGAATGCGTATTTCGCCTATTCAGTTGTGGGCACTCATGGAAATATTGATTATATGACGGCATTTGCAGCCGTTTTCGTTGCCGGGATCATCTTTATCATCCTGTCATTGACCCCTTTCCGGAAGAAGCTGATTGAAGCGATTCCTGAAAATCTGAAGCATGGCATCACGGCCGGGATCGGCTTGTTCATTGCCTTTATCGGACTGCGGCTTACGGGCATCATTACAAGCCATCCGACCAATCTGGTAGCACTTGGGGACCTTCATCAGCCATCTGCCGTGCTTGCGCTTATCGGCCTGGCCGTCACACTCGTCCTTATGGTATTGAATGTAAATGGCGCAATGTTTTTCGGAATGATCGCTACCGGACTGATTGCCTTTTTCACCGGCCAGCTCAGCTTTGAGCAAGGATTTGTTTCACTGCCGTCACTTCCTGATGGCCTGATCATTGCCAATCCGCTGTCAGCATTTGCGGAAGTCTTCCAGCATAGTCTGTATGCAGTCGTCTTCTCTTTCCTGCTTGTTACGATCTTCGATACAACAGGAACAATGATCGGCGTGGCCCAGCAGGCCGGGCTCATGAAAGGCAATACCATGCCGCGGGCGAGGGAGGCGCTTCTTTCTGACAGCATCGCTACCACAATCGGTGCAATGTTCGGTACAAGCCCGACCTCCGCATATATTGAATCTTCTTCAGGAGTAGCCGCAGGCGGCCGGACCGGCCTGACCTCCCTGACTGTAGCTGGTCTGTTTGTCCTTGCAGCCTTTTTCGGTCCGCTCGTAAGCGCGGTATCCGGACTTTCGGCCATCACTGCACCAGCACTGATCATTGTCGGCAGCCTGATGATGGGGAGCATTTCGCATATTAAATGGAATGAGCTGGATGAAGCATTCCCTGCCTTCCTGATCATCCTGAGCATGCCGCTGACATCAAGCATCGCAACAGGCATCGCACTTGGCTTCATCTCCTACCCGCTGATGAAAATCGTAAAAGGAAAATGGCGCGACGTCCACCCGCTTGTTTACCTTTTTGCCGTATTGTTCTTTTATCAGCTGGCGTTTTTGCCGCATTGATAGAAATGCGGAGGCACTGTTCAGGTGCGACAAGCATAAGACGCTTTGGAATTGAAGGCGTTCTTTGCCTTCGGTTCCAAAGTGGCTTATGACTCGAGCACCTAGGAGCCGGAGCTGGACAAATCGAAATGCGGAAAAGCCTTGCTCAGCCCCGACAAGCATAAGACGCGCCAGAATAAAAGGCGTTCTTTGCCTTTAATTCTGGCGTGGCTTATGACTCGAGGGGCTAGGCTTTGGAGCTGGACCAATCGAAATGACAAAAAGAGCAGCTGCATATGCAGCTGCTCTTTCTTTTATATCAGTACTTCAACCTTGGCATCCTTTTTCAGATCTTCAACCTGTTTGACCAGTACTTCCTGTTTCTTTTGGTCGTTAAGCTGTTCCTGGATTTTTGTTTTTATTTCTTCGTATTCCGGAACTGATTGCCCTTCAGGTGTTGATGCTTTCACTTGATCATAATATGCTTTTACTTCTTCTTCTGTAGCGGCATCTGCTTTAATTTCTTTATCGATATACTTATTTGATACGATAGAATCGCTGATTTGCCCCTTCAGCTCTTCTTCAGTCAATCCCGCATCCTTTAGGGCAGCGGCAAATTTCTTGTCATCGCCTTCGTATTGTTTCTTTATTTCATCCAGCTGGCCCTGCACCTCTTCTTCTGAGGCCTTGTAGCCTTTTTCAGCGGCTTCCTGCATGATTAAGCTTTGTCCGACCAGGCTGTCTATTGTCTGCTGCTTAATTTGTTCTGAGGCTTCCTTGGTAGTTGGATCCTGTCCGCTCATCTGGTAGCTCATTTGAGCATTCTGGAGCATACCGTTAAAATCCTTGCCCAGAATTTTATCATCATTGACAACAGCAACGGTTTCTTTTTCATCGACTTTTTGCTTGTCCAGTTTTTCCTGCATTTCCTTCATGCTGGCCTCCTGGCTCTTCTCTTCCTGCTTGCTTGCATTCTTATCTTCTGATTGAGCATTGTCCTCGTTCCCGCCGCAAGCAGTTAAAACGGCAGCGGTCAAGACTGCCAGCATCGTCCATTTAATCTTCTTCATGATCCGTCCCCTTTCGCCCTCCTGATAAGGGCTATTTCTATAATTTTCTTATATAGTGGGCATTATAGCTGATATTTTCGCGAAAAGATACCAATCACCCATTACCAACTTTTGGAACATGGGCAGCAGCGCCCGACAAATATAGGAGTACGGGCTGTATCTTCCTGTTATTTTCCTCCCTCTTCTACTGAAAATTACTGCCTTGTCAGCAGCTGCAGGAGCAGGATTGAACAGAAGCCTTCCAGTCTCAGCTTTCAATTTATGACCCTTAAGGTGACGTTCTAAATGTACAATTCGCACATACTTTTCTTTATAGGACAGGACAAGATAAGGTGATGTGAGAGATGGTACATAAAATGACTGCTATCATAATGGGAAGCTTTCTAATGGGGATTGGCATCAATGGCTTCATCATTCCTCATCATCTGCTGGATGGCGGTTTTATCGGGCTTGGCCTGATTCTGCACTATTATTATGATTTCCCCCCGGGCCTGTCTTTGGTATGCCTCAGCATCCCTGTTTATACAGTGGCCTGGTTTTATCACCGCAAGTATTTCTTTTACAGTTTGTCCGGTCTGCTGGCTTCCTCTATTTTTATTGACCTCTTTGAACCTATCAAAGGAACCATGCCGCTGGGGATACTGCCAAGCGCTGTTATTGGAGGAATACTGGTCGGCTGCGGAATCGGACTCATGCTCCGGTATGACACAAGCACATGCGGCTCTGATCTGCTTGCACAGCTTCTCTCAAAAGCATTTTCTGTCAATGTGGGTCTGATCATCTTTATGATGGATGCGCTGATTATTTCATCAGGAATCAAAGCAGTCGGATGGACGCATTTTTTCTATTCGTTCCTGACCATCATCAGTGTGGCAATCCTGACGATCATGATGAATCGGGGCCGGCATTCAGCAGCAGGGGCATAGCCCCGGCAAACTGGCTGAAGGAGCCTGTATCAGGCTTCTTCAGCCAGTTTGCATACATAGACCAAGGATTCAGACCGGGCAGTCAGCGCCCTTTTGTCCCAGCCTCCATAGACCTGGATTATCTCCAGGCGGCAGCTTTCAAGCAGACGTTCCATTTCCTGCGGATATGTATATCTCAGAAAAATATTCTTTACTGTCTCTTCCAGATCGCTCCTTCGGATTGTCTGGTAATGCTGGATCTGTGTTAACTTGTCGTATTTGCTTATCGTAGAAACCTTTATTTGCTCCCCGCTTTTTCCAGTGATGGTTTTCCAATATTCCTCTCCTTCAGGCTGAAGCAATTCTTCTGCAGAAGGAAAACGGGTATCGAAGATAAACAGCCCGCTTTTGTCCAGATGGTTTACAACGGCTTCCAGCAGTCTGTTCTGGTCTTGATTGGTCAAAAAATGCTGAAAGGAATTGCCGGACATGTAAACTAGCCCAGACTTCAAATCCAGATCCACCGATCTTACATCCCCGCAGATCCATTTGATGGGAAGCCCTTTCGCTTTTTCAGCCGCCCTGCCGAGCATGCCTTTATGTATATCGACGCCTGTCACTTCAAAACCCTTTTCAGCCAGCGGGATAGCGAGCCTCCCTGTCCCGCATGCCAGGTCGATGACCGGCCCCCTTTTACCTTCCAAAAGCTCCAGCAGCAGATGCAGCTCCCCTGTCCAGCTGTTCTCAATATCATATAAAACAGGATCTTCATATTCTTCAAAGTTATCCATTTTCACGTCCGAACTCCTTTTTTTCCTTAATTGTAATGGGACATGCGTTCTTCTGCCACTCATTTCGTTTTTATACAGAAAAAGCCGAGGGAGCCCCCCGGCCTTTCCAATCAAGCTTCTGCTTCAATTTTATTAGCAGCATCATTATAAGCTGCAGTATCAATGTCCCCAGTCAAACGGCTTGTGAGAATGCCGGATGTCATGCTTCCGGATACATTGACCGCTGTCCGCCCCATATCAATGAGGGGCTCGATGGAAATGAGCAGGCCTGCAAGCCCTACCGGCAGATTGAGTGCTGAAAGGACAAGCAGTGCCGCAAAGGTAGCTCCGCCGCCTACGCCTGCTACGCCAAAAGAACTGATGGCGACGATGGCGATGACAGACAGCAGGAATGACGGTGAAAGAGGGTCGATCCCTACTGTAGGCGCAATCATGACTGCCAGCATCGCCGGATAAATTCCGGCACATCCGTTTTGGCCGATAGTAAGGCCGAATGAACCTGAGAAGTTGGCTATCCCTTCAGATACCCCGAGTGACCGCTGAGTTTTAATATTCAGCGGCAGTGCTCCAGCACTCGTCCTGGATGTGAAGGCAAAAGCCAGGACAGGGAAAGCTTTTTTCATGTAAGTGACAGGATTCAGGCCTGCCAATATCAGCAGCAGCAGGTGAATCAGGAACATAACAATGAGAGCTGCATAGGAAGCAACGACAAATTTGCCAAGATTCAGGATGCTATCAAGATCGCTGGTAGCCGCGGTCTTTGCCATGATGGCCAGAACCCCGTATGGCGTAAGGCGGAGAATCAATGTAACGACCCTCATGATAATGCTGTAAAAAGAATCTACTATTCTCGCAAAAAGCTCCGCATGCTCAGGTGTTTTCCGTTTTACGCCAAGATAGGCAATCCCCAGGAAGGCGGCAAATATAACAACAGAAATGGTGGACGTAGGCCGCGCACCTGTGAAATCCAGAAATGGATTGGCAGGCAGAAGAACCAGTATTTGCTGCGGGAAAGTGCGGTCCTGAATTTCCCCGTACCGCTGCTCAAGCTGTTCAGCCCTTGCAGATTCCGCTTCTCCCTGTGTAATCTGCACTGCCTCCAGATCAAAGCCAAGCGCGGCAGTGATGCCGACAGCAGCCGCAATTGCCGTGGTCCCAACCAGGATCCCAAGGATCAGGGTGCTGATTTTTCCAATATTATTGGTCAGCTTCAGTTTCGTAAAAGCAGCCAGGATTGAAATAAAGACGAGCGGCATGACAATCATTTGCAGAAATCTGACATATCCTCCCCCGGCAAGATTGAACCACTCAGCCGACTCGGCGATTACTTCCGAACCGGATCCGTAAATGAACTGCAGGGCAAAGCCGAATATAATCCCCGCTCCAAGTGCAGTGAATACACGCTTGGAGAACGATATATGTTTTTTCTGCATCACATATAGCCCATAAATCAATAAAAGCATAATGGCAATATTCACTATAATATATACCGCAGACATACTATCCCTCCTAATATTTTCTATAAACACACTTTATTTCATATATTCCCATCTGTCAAATCGGGATTGCCTGGATATCCTCCTTTCTTGCAATATATTTTAAAGCACTTCTTATATATGAGCTCTTGCGCAAATATATGCGCACTGCAGCTTGGTTAAGATTGCTTCTATCTAAGAGGACTACTATATAAAAATGAGGCTGGGACAGCAAACAAGCACCCTCAATCTGCAGGCAGAACCTGCAGCCGGGGTGCTTGTTTGTCTGTTCTTATTTTTCAGGAATGAGAATCTGCCCAACCTTGCCGATTTTGAGGAGAGTCTGCATGATTGCCCTGGACAGCTGGCTCGGCTTGTAAGGCTTGACCAAATAATCATTCGCACCAAGCGAAAAGCCTTTTTCTTTTTCATCAAGAGCCGTGGAAACAATGATAGGTATGTTCTTAAGCCTGTCATTTTCCTTTATCTGCTCCATGATCCTCCAGCCATCCACCTGTTCTTCCTCCAGCATGATATCAAGCACGATCGCATCAGGTGTATGGAGGGCAAGAAAATCCAGGGCTTCCTGTCCCCTTTTATAATGAACTACCTGGAAACCGCTGTCAGACAGCTCCTGGATAATCAGCTCCGCCAGGCTTTGGTCATCTTCCACTACCATAACGCGGTAGCCTTCTGCAGAGGCTTTCGGCACTGATATAGCCCCTGGTTCCTCAGCAGTTTCAATCAGAGGAAATGAGAGTGTGAAGATGCTTCCTTTTCCATAACTTGAGGCAACGGAAATGCTGCCGCTGTGCGCCTTCATGATTTCCTGGACAATCGAGAGCCCGAGCCCTGTACCGCCGATCCTTCTCCTGTCGGAATTATCCACACGGTAGAATTTGGTGAACAGTTTATCCAGCGCATCCTCCGGTATACCGAGGCCCTTATCTTCCACTTCTGCCAGAACAGACTTATCTTCCTGATAGAGCCTGATGATTATATCCCCGCCGCCTGGAGAATATTTGACAGCATTGGAGATCAGATTGGTGAATACCTGCTCCACCTTGCTCTTATCTCCCAGGATCACATCATTTCCTATAGAACGGTCATCAATTTTTATCTTGTGGATATCTGTATTGATCTGCTGTTTTTCTATAACCTGCTCAATGATTGGCAGGAGCCTGAGATATTTCTTCTCATATGTCTGTTTTCCGGCTTCCATCCGCTGGACATCAAGGAAATCATTGATGAGGGAAGTCAGCCTCCTGGCTTCATTATAAATGGTCGTCAAATATTTTTTCTGCTTATCAGGCTTCAGCTCTCTGTTCAGCATCAGTTCGGTGAAGCCGAGGATGCTCGCGAGCGGTGTGCGCAGCTCATGGCTGACAGTGCTCACAAACTCAGACTTCATTTGATCGACTTCAAATTCTTTTGTTATGTCGCGATGCACCAGCACGGTGCCGATCCTTTCATCTTCCTGCCCGAGGCCTTCGCAGTACATTTTGATGACCTGCCCCGTTTGCTTCATTTGATAGATGATGCTCTCCATCTCACAGCTGTCACTATGAACCGCATTTTGAAGGAAAGCCAAAAATTCATCAGGCTGCTCAACCTTATTTGCCATTTCGGCCGACCAAATTTCCCATGGGAGATTTTCCAGCCTTCCGGCAGCACCCGGGCAGGTGAACATCTCTTCCAGCTGGCGGTTCGCCTGCAGGATGGCCCCTGAGCGGCTCACCATCTGGATGCCCTCCTGGACTGTATTCAGGATATCTTTGTTAAGCTTCCGTTCTTCCTCTGACTGGCTGTATAAGCTGATATTGTCCAGACTGATTCCTACCTGCCTGGATAATGCTTCATATTCATCCATCTGCTTCTCCGAGAATGGAGATCCGAAGCGGCTGAACAGCATCACTGCTATAACCTCGTCCTTGGAGGAAATGACTGGCAGATATAAATCATAGCTGTAGGACACTTCCTCATGATAACCCTTTTCTCCAGCCAGCAGCTCCCTTTTTATGGCAAAGGATTTTTTTGACTGGATCAGCCTTTCGTGAAGCCCGTTTTCAATGTGGTCCATAAACTGCTCCACACCTGATGCTGAAATGGCGTAAGCCGCTGCTGCCTTTGTGTTCAGAAGTCCGATCATCCCTCTATCGGCACTGATGATTCCGCACATATTGACCACAATGCTGTCAAGGATGCTCTGAAGGTCCAGGGAGCTGGAAATTCCATTCGTCAAGTCATTCCTCCGCTTCAGCTTCAGCTCGTTCTCGCGCAAAGCTTCGAGCATCTCCTCCAGCTCAGTCTGCTGGGCCTGGAGCTCATCCTGCTGGGCGAGCAGCTCTTCATTCTGGGCAGTCAGGTCCTGTTCTTTGTCCTGCACACTCCAGACCATTTTCTGGAATGCGACCGATAATGCGCCGAGTTCATCCTCTCTGCTGGATTCGACGGTTATCACTGCTTCGCGCCCTGCCGCAATCTCATTGGCAGCAGCTGCAAAGTCAGCAAGCGGCTGTCCGACTCTACGGAACATTACCCGGGTAATCCGTGCCAAAAGGACAAGGATGACAAAGCTGAATAAGACAAAGCCCATCTGGATATAAGATTGCTTCTCCATCAGGCCTTCCGCTTCTTCATTAAGCTGGTCATTTATTCCCTGCAGATATTTAAGCGAATCATCCTGGAAAGTATTTACCCTCGCAGTCGCTCCGGTGCTTGCCAATCTCTTGACCTCTTCTATTCTCCCGGTTTCAAAATAGTTTACCGTAGCAGGCAGTTTTTCAATAAAATAGTAATCAATAAACTCCCTTACTTCTCTCGCATATGCCTTATCATCCTGGGAGGCAGCAAGTTCATCCAGCTGCTTCCCCATCTTTCTCAGCTCCGGCTGCTTTGACTGTGCGCTGATCCTCATATCATCGTTGTCAAATGCCAAATAGCCTCTTACATCGAAGAATACACGATTGAAGGTACTGTCGATTTCCTGGACGAGCGCTTCCTTTTTAACGAGTTCAGCCCGCTTTTCATTATAAGAATCGCTGAGGTTCTGCTGCAGGATGACCAGCACAATCGTTCCGGCAATGAAAAAGAAAATAAAGACACCCATTAACCCGGCAAACTGCCTCGATAGGCTCTTTTTAAAATAATCATTGATTTTCATTCAGTATTTCCTCTACCTTTTCAAGGAGCTCCAGCGGGCTGAACGGCTTGGCCATAAAATAATCGGCCCCTGCTTCCAGCACCCTGTCCTGCTCAAACTGCTGGCTTTTTGCTGACAGCATGAGAATCTTGACATGATTTTTTTCACTATTGGCCCTTATCTTTTCGATGACCTCAAGCCCCGTGTATACAGGCATCATATAATCAATGATCAGGAGGCTGTAATCTCCTGACTGAAATAAATCCAGCGCCTCCTGTCCATCTGCTGCCTCATCCACTTCGAAATCGCCGTCTTCCAGCGTATCCACAATCAGCATTCTCAATATATCTTCATCTTCTGCCAGTAAAATTCTGTTCATTTCGCTCCTCCTCCAGCAGCTGCTTTACTGAATGCATCTTTCATGATCCAGTAGGACTGCTTTAGCCTTTCATGGTATTGCGGCTCCTCCCAGCTTTTCCAGGAATATTTGAAAGAATCTTCTTCCTTTATTACTCCATCAGTCATTGCCGGAGCGGTGCCTGCCAATTTTCCATTTTCTGTGACGGCTGCACCTATTGTGATAGACTCGATGATGCTGCTTCCGGATAGGCCGGATTGCCAAAGGTCTCCCTGTATTTCCCGGCTGCTTGGATCCTTTACATTCAGGAGCAGCCACGGAATCCTCAGCTCCAGCGTTTTCCTGTCATCACTTATACTTATATCGGTCAGGGAGTTGAAATCTTCACTTTCCGGATTGGCATTGCCGAACATAAGTTTCCCTGTTTCATAAGAAGAAAACGGAAGGGTTTTTCCGGTAGATGGAATCGTCAGTTCTTTATTCAAAGCCAATCTGATCGGATGGAAAATCCCATTATCCTTTTGAGCTGCATATGGTCTTTCCGGGAGCATATTCAGCAGCTCTCCGTACTGATAATAGAAAGTGTCATAATAGCTGTCTACCATCATATTCGATGTATCTTCCCCTGTAAGATTAATAGAATAATCGACCCCGAAATCGGCAGCAGCTTCAGCTTCGTTTCCAAGCGGGACAGTTCTCTGCCCCTGATCCTTGATAGTATCAAGCAGCAGATGCGTGCTGTCCCTTCCCCAATCCAGAGGCCTGCTGTAGTCGAGGCGGAGATAAAGGTATTCTTCATTTGATGCCGCATATAAAGCCTTTATTGCATCTTCTTTTTGGCTGCTTTTAAAGAGGGGCTCTGCACCAAGCTTATCCCAATCGCCTGTAAGACCATCCGGATAGATGCCAGCTTCATATTTGCCGGGCTCAAACGCCAGCAGCCCAAAGTGCTGCTCGTTCGTCTGCATATTGGACCAGAACGGCCGCCTGTCAGGATTGTCATAATCCATCGTATTCCAAGTACGCTTGAACCACTCATCCTGCCAAGTAAATACAAGGCCGCCGGCGTAGCCTTCATCCATAATAGATTCGAAGAGGCGTTTGTTTATTTCCCCCTGCTCTTCTTCCGAATGATGCCCCTGGTCCATCCCGTCTACATTTTCATGAGTCATTCCCCTTGAAGCAGGAACGCCGAACTCAGCCACCAGGACTGGCATAGAGTGGACCTTTTTTAAATCATTCAGATATCCGGCATAGTTATTTTTTTCTCCCTGTGAATCTATATAATTCACATACTTCTTTTCATAATTCAGGAAATCGGGATAGTAAGGATAGATATGGTAGGAAGCAAACATCCCGGCTATAAATCCTTCCGCCGGCAGGATATGATTCGGATCCACCACTGCTTTGTCTTCATCCTCCGAAGGCTCGGCCGGATGGTCCAGAAGATCAGTGGTCACCCAGTTTGTAAAGCTCATTGTATGCTGCCATCCATATTGCCCTGATTCGTACTCTGCCGTATAATCCATCATCCGGGCGATCCAGCCTTCGAACGGGGAGGCATTTTCAGTCTGAAAATATTTCCCGGAAAAAGAGCCCTTCCCTTCATTGCCTGCATTTGTCTGTAAGACTGCTTCAGGATCCCACTCGATCCCGATCATGAATCCCAGCACATACTCCGATATATCATACTTATATTCCCCTGAAGCATGGCCCGGCCGTTCCGGCAGGCTTGCGTTTCCGTGGATAATATCCACCATATGCTTCAATTCAGTTTTAAAATAATCTGTTACAAGTCTGCTGTAGGCATTTTGTTCACTGACAAGATTCTCTTCGTTCACCCACGCTCCATGGAATAAATACAGCGGGTGTTCAGCAGTTTGATTATATTCATAAAAAGCTTCATAGAAACCTGGCGGATGGAGGGTATAAACACGTACGGCATTACTGTTCATGGCTCCTATTGCCTTGAACCAGCGGAGATATTCATCTTTCGTAATGGCCGTTTCCCCTGGAAAAGAGCCTGGCTTTGCTATGCCCATGTTAACGCCTTTAATCAGGAGATTTTCCCACTTGCCGCCTTTACGGACTTGAATATACTCGCTTCCGGTCCTGCTGTTCGTTATGATCCCGTTCTGCCCGGCAATTTCCGGCTTTTCCTGCTCATGATGCAGGCCGGTGCCTCTTTCCAGGATTGTTTTCATCAACGGGACATACGTATTCCAATAGAAAGAATCCCGTGAGCTGAAATTCCCTTTCCAGACATCGAGACCCTTTGTCTGATAAATACCGGGAACCTCCGCTTCATCCGCAAAGTCACCTGCAAAATAATAGGAAGAATATTTTGCATTCACATGCTGGATGACAGCCGGGATGACGGATGGGATCCCGTATCCCTCCAGTTCTTTTTCTGCTTCCTTTTTAAGGGGAAGCTGATAGGTTGCCAGTACTTCCTCCTGGTTATTCGCTTCAACAATATCAAACCAGTATGAATAGCGGGACTCCCCCTCTGCACCCAGCTTCTCAGCCCCTGCTTCGGTGTAGCTGAAAAGGGCACCTTCTCCCTCGAGGTCCTCTTCGCCGAATACCACAATATGATTGTCTTTGTTGACCAGTACAAGGCCAGGGCCTTCATAATCCCAGCTCTTTTCCTGTTCCTTCACCCAGACAGGGACTTCATCAGATGACAGGTCAGGAAAATATCTGCCTATCCAGCCGCTCCAGCTGATATTCAGGAGCGAGGTGATTTTCTCCCGGGCAGCATCATCTGTCGGGTCTGCAAATGTATTGAATTCAGCAATCAGCGTCTTTCCTTCTGAATGAATAAGGGCATCCCTTAGCCTGTCAGCCTCTTCAGCCTGAAGGCCACCATAGATGCTGTCCGATCTTTCGCCCAGACTGTTGCTGCCGAAAAATTCCTCTTCATACACACCGTATTGGTCAGCGAGATAAAAGACATCATATTTTTCAAGATTTTCCGGAAGCGGCTTTACTTTATATTCATCTTCCCCAAGCGGCTTAAACCCGCTGTAGTCGCTCTTTACCTCATAATGTTCGCCATTTCTTCTCTGCCATTTGCCATTGTTCAGAATCCAGACAAGGCCTTTATGCTCCCGGTAAGTTTCATCAGGCACGGTTTTATCAATGATCAATGCCTCTAGCGTCTTGTCCGGTGCAAGCTGCCACAGCCAGAAAGGACTTGTCAGGAGCAAAAGAATGCCGACGACCACACCGAATACGGCAGCCTGTGATTTCGTAAACATTTTTTTCATTCAGACACACCTTTTCGTTTCATTTCTCCCCAGCTCTTATCTCCCCTGATCAGCTTCCAGATGCCCTCGCACCTCCAAAATACTGTTAGAGGGCGATACCATAAGGTTTCTGTCAGAGAGTAGAAGAACAGCTTCAGCAAATCAGACACCTTCGGATACTTGCGCAGGCTCCATTCTTCAAGCAAAACCGCTGCCATTGAAAAAATAGAACCGTAGAGGCAGGAAAGCAGGAAGATCAGAATGGCAAACTCCAGATAAATCCCCCCAAGGAACAGTGACAGCACCACATAGGCATAGCCAAGCAGCTCGACAATCGGCCCGAAAAATTCGACAACCCAGAAATACGGGAAGGAGATGAACCCGATTGCCCCATATTTCGGATTAAAGGTCAGCTTCCGGTGAGTCCACAAACTTTCGAACAGCCCCCTGTGCCACCTGCCCCTCTGCTTCCTCAGGAAAGTCGCGCTTTCCGGCACTTCCGTCCAGCAGACCGGGTCGGGGACATAGACGATCCGCTTCTTCAGCCCTTTTTCTTTAATAAGCCGGTGCATCCTGACCACAAGCTCCATATCCTCGCCGACAGTATCGGTTCTGTACCCGCCTGCCTCCAGCACCCAACGTTTTGAAAAAACGCCAAATGCACCCGAAATGATCAGCAGCAGATTATGACGGCTCAGCCCGATGCGGCCCATCAGAAAAGCCCGCAGGTATTCAATGATCTGCATGATGACGAGCGGTTCCCTGGCAAGCCCTACCTTCAGCAGGTTTCCATCCTTGATTTCACAGCCATTCGCAATCCTGATGCTTCCTCCGGATGCAATCACCTCTTCATTCGAATCAATGATCGGCTTCATCACCTTAAGGAACGCATCATGCTCCAGGACAGAATCCCCGTCCAGGGAACAGATATAAGGATAATGGGAGATATTCAAGCCGGCGTTGAGCGCATCGGCTTTTCCTCCATTCTCCTTATCGATCAAGTATAAATTAGGCAGCAGGCGGGACTGGTAAATACCTTTAATCTCCTTTGTCTCCACCTGCTTTCTGACAGCCTTATCCACTTTTATCATTTCATAGTGCCCTATCATCTTTGCCAGTGTTCCATCCTTCGATCCGTCATTCACAACCAGAATCTCATACTCAGGATAGCTGATGCTCAAAAGGGACCTGACACTCTGGATGATCCCAGCTTCTTCATTATAGGCAGGGACAATGATGGAAACAGGCTTTGTATAAATCTCACTCATATATTCCTCATAGATCCGGTCGCGCTTAAGACGGTATTCCCTTCGCAGCTGAACCATCGAAATAGCAAGAACAACTGTGTAAAAAAAGATGACAATCACCATATAAACAGCGATGAACCAGCCAAAAAACAAAGCGGCATTCTCCCATAAAACTGCCAGCATCAGTGCCGCTCCCCTTTTTGCATCCATTCCCAAGCCATATCCCTGGCATAAGGATCATGCGAACTATCAATTACTTTCTGCAATATTTCTTTCCCCTTTGAAAAAGCCAAGATAGACTGGCCTGCCTGTGATCTTACATACCAGGATGAATCGTGCAGCATTTCTGCCAGCCTTGGGAGCAGCCCTTCGTCTTTTAAGCTGCCGAAAAGCTTGGCGGCAAGCATCCGTTCCTGCCAGCTGGAAGATTCAGCGAGTTCCTCATAAGGGGCTATATCCTCTGTATATCCTATTGAAGCTAATGCCTTCAATGCCCGGAGCCTCATTTCCCCCGCCTCGGACATGAACACCTCTTCCACAAAACGAAGATAACCAAGCTGCTTGTTGACAGCAATCACATCCAATACAGCAAACTGCAGTCTTTCCGGAGAAGTTCTAAAGCCTTCAACAAATCGGCCAAAACCTTTGTCATCAAGCCGGATTAGAATATTCCTGAGATCGAATTCCGAGAACGGCAAACTCCGGGAATCCAGCAGCATGAATAGATTCTCACTCTGGAAATCTGCCAGGATCTTGAAGGCCTGGACTTTTTCAGAAGTTGAGCTTCCCCCGCTTTCGGCAATCCGCAGTACTTCTCCCTCCAGACTTTTCAAATGGAAATCCTCTATATGATAAAGCGAATTTATCCGCGTACTCCACTTTCTGCTTTGAAGTCCTTTGGCATAATGGCCCCTAAGATAGGACTCTGCAAAAAAAGAAAGATTTTCTTTTTCCTGCTCCCCTTCAAGGATATCCGCATAATGACCGAGGAGCTCCTCAGCAGCCAGCAGGCTTGCCCGGTCAGCCAGGGCAGCTTCCTCCAGCTGCTTCCCTTCATATAAAAAAGAAAACAGCGGAAGGTTCAGTTTTTGCTTCCAATCTTCAACCTTCCGCCTTGCTGTTATTTCAAAAGCTTTTCTAATCACGAGATACACCAGTATGACTGTCAATATTCCTGTAATGGAAAGGGCCGCTGCAGCGAGAACAAACAGTTCCTGATCTAGTCTCATTATGACATCCTCTGGATCAGGCGATGAATTCTTGCCTGCAGCTCAGTGATGCTGAACGGCTTTGTCACATAATCATCTGCCCCCAGCTTCAGTGCCCTGGCAATATCGTATTCCGTTTTTCTGCCTGTCAGCATTAAAACATGGACGCGGCTTGCATTCCGATTTTCCTTCACCTTCTGGAGAACTTCCGTCCCATCCATTACAGGCATGATTCCGTCCAAAATAAGGAAATGCTCCCCTTTCTGCTCCATACGGCCGGATTGAAGGAACTTCTGTCCATCCTCATACACCTGGATATCCAGGCTGGTATGCTCGAATTCCATGGATTGCAGGATTTTCATCAGCATGGTCCTGATGATTGCATCATCATCAATGACAGATACATTCAGAACCTTCCTTGAATGGCCGCCGATCAATTTATTGGCACTTTCCACCCTGGCCCGGCCGTTCCGTTTTGCTTTATATAAAGCCTGATCAGCCGTCTTGATTGCTTCTGCCACAGTAGCAGAAGGATCATGGACCATATATACACCGGCCGAGAAGGTCATTTTCAATTCCGCCCCGCCCTCTATGAACGTTCGGCTTGAGAAGCCGGAAAGTAGCCTTGAGACGACCTCCTTGCTGTCATGGTCATTGGTGCGCGGAAGCAGCAGGATGAATTCCTCTCCTCCATAGCGGAACACTATATCTCCAATCCTGACATGATCCTTCAGATACTGGGCAAACTCCGACAGGATACGGTCTCCGGCCGGATGGCCGTACATATCATTCACCTGCTTGAAATGATCCAGATCAAGGACGGCAATAGAAAAATACTGATTGCTCCGTTCTAGTTCTTTTAAATACCGTTTAAGAGAATCCTTCAGGAACCTGCGGTTGTATACCTGCGTCAATTCATCGATCAGGACAGACTGGTCAAATATTTGTTTCCTGTCCAAATGCCGCTCTACCTTTATAAGGAATTCTTCCAGGTCAATAGGTTTGGAAATAAAATCATCCGCCCCCAGCCTGTAAGCCTTTATTCTCGTTTCTCTGTCATTCATTATGCTGATCATCAGCTTTGGTATAAACTTTTTATTCGTATGCTTCTGAATATCCTCAAGCACATGGAACCCGCTTTTGCCCGGTAGATTAACATCGATGATAAGACAGTCGGGATTCATATCAAAGAATTGGTCGACAGCTTTTTCAGGCTCGGTATTTGCCATAACCATCCAGCCCTTGCTTTCCAGTGCATCTTTAAGGAGGATCAGCATGGATACATCATCATCAATCACCTGGATCAATGGCATATTTTCATCCCTTGGAAGACTCTGTTTCTCCTCTTCTCTTTGGAAATGTTCATATTCATAGCTCAGGCCCATCAGTTCATATAAAAAATCCCGCAGCTCCCGGTTTCCCCAGATTTTTTCGCTGCTCTTTTCCACCTGGTCCATCAGTTTGCCTGCCACCTGATGGAGTCCGACAAGCTGCAGAGTTCCTGCTGTCCCCTTGATGGAGTGAAGGAAACGGTAAACATCTTCGTTGTTCACAGGAGTTTCCGCTTCCTGTTCAAACCAAAGAGTCATTTGATTCTTAATCTTTTGAAACAATAAAGTTTTGTATTTATCAAGCTTCATTAAATGCACCTCTTTCATCCTAAGCATCAGCCAGGAAGCAGAGGCCCCGGCCAAAATAAAAACCAGCCATCATAGATCATTGGCCGGCTGCACTAGTCACTCCAAGCGGTTTAAAGTGCAAATAAAAACCGCTCATCACAGTGTTCTATATTCTTAAAACACCCTTGCATTTTCTGTCGAAACAGACAATTGCAAGCCAATTAAAATATATGATTCCTGTCATATTAAGTCAATATATATTTTATTCATTTGCCTTGAGTATACCGAAAAAACCAACAAGATGCAGACGCCAATATGCCGCCTGGAAAAAATGGTATATTATTACCATTTTCCCTTGTCTGAATATGTCGCTTAAAGCGGTTTTTTGTCAATAAGATGATATTGTCGATTTGGACATGCATTTGTAAAATTAGGAATATATATCTAAATATAGGAGGACTAAGCAATGGAGCATATTAAAGACCTGCTGTTCAACCTGCTGATCATTCTTATCGTCATGCTTTCTTTCCAGCTCCTTTTTGCCAGCCGCCTTCAATCGCTTTTTCTGCGCCACCGCGAGTATATTATTGCCGGCATCAGCATCATAACTGCTTCCCTTTGCCTGATCAGTTCAATCAAGATGAACAGCAGCTTTATTTTTGATCTGCGATGGATTCCATTCCTGCTGGGAGGATTATACGGAGGTCCCAGAGTCATCCTCGCCCTGCTCATTTTTGTCATCTTTATCCGCATTCCCCTCGGAGGGATCGGGGCGGCCTATAATATTCTCACCGGTTTGTTTGCCGGCTTTATTGTATATAAGCTTCACCCATCCTTCATTATCATGGACACCCGGCGGAAGCTGCTTACAGTATCACTCTTGTCTTTTCTTGTATCCATCGCAGCGTTCATGCTATTGTTTTCAAAAGCCGAACTGAAGGAATGCCTCGGTTTCATGGCCATTTATACGATCACCCAGACACTGGGGGCGTTTTTGACTGCCTACACCATTGAGCTGATCGTACAGAACCAGCAGCTGAACCGGGCGGTAATGAAGACAGAAAAAATGGAGGTCATTTCCCATTTGGCTGCCAGCATTAGCCATGAAGTGAGAAATCCCCTGACCGTAACGAAAGGATTTCTCCAGTTATTAAAAGAAGAAGAACCAGGCGGAGGAAAGCGTTCCTATTATTTAGACACAGCCCTTGAAGAGCTGAACAGAGCGGAAGTGATCATCAGTGATTATCTTACATTTGCCAAGCCGCACTGTGAAACAAATTCATGTTTTTCATTAGAAGGGGAAATCAGAAAAGCGGTTGAACTGATCACACCCTACGGGAATGCCCATTCTGTTGAAATCCATTGCGACACAGAGGAAGAATTATATATCAAAGGAGAAGATGCAAAGGTTCAGCAATGCCTGCTAAACCTTCTTAAAAATGCCATCGAAGCAATGCCTGGCGGAGGAGTCCTCTCTATATCGGCAAAGCTGCAGGACGACAAAGCGGAGCTCCTGATATCTGATACAGGCAAGGGGATGACCTCCGGGCAGCTCAGCAGGCTGGGGGAACCGTATTTTTCAACAAAAGAAGGGAAAGGGACGGGGCTTGGAATGATGGTGGTCTTTCGGATCATTGAGGGAATGGGCGGAAAAATAAAAGCAGAAAGCATGCTGAATAAAGGCACCTCCTTTACCATCCTGCTTCCTGCTGAAAAATGTCCTGATTAGCAGCTGTTCTTACACATGATCAAATGATGGCGGGTACTTTACCGTCCCGCTGATTCCAGTTAATGATCCCTCCTTAAATTCCATAACCATAAATACCTCTTCCGGTACAGGAAAAGGTGAAAAAATCCCAAAAACTGTGGAAGGCCGGAACCCAAACCTCGGATAATAATCGGGATGTCCCAATACAACGGCATGAGCAAAGCCCTGGAGTTCCGCCTGTTTCAAACCTTCTCTTATAAGAAGGGATCCTATCCCTTCATTTTGCCGCTGGGGCATGACAGCAACCGGGGCAAGCGCCAAGGTAGGCACTTCCCCTTCCCCTGTATCAATCACTGCCTTGCTGAACATGATATGGCCCACGATATCCTTTCCATCTTCCGCTGTTAGCGATAGTTCAGGAATATACTCCCCCGAGCTTCGGATGGCTCTGACAAGGGCGGCTTCGTTTTCACGGCTGAAAGCAAGCCTGTGGACATGTTCTGATCTGCTATAATCAGCTTCCTGCTCTGTCCTGATAATCATGACTATTCCGCCTGTTTTTTTGCCAGCTGCCTTGATTTGTCGGTGCAGCTATGCATGGCCGAAATGACCGAAGACCGAAAGCCTTGTTTTTCCAGCTCAGCTACCGCTTCAATAGTGGCTCCCCCAGGCGTGCATACCTGATCTTTCAATTCACCCGGATGCTTACCTGTCTCAAGCACCATTTTGGCTGCGCCAAGCACTGCCTGGGCTGCCAGCCGGTACGAGGTTTCCCTTGGAAGCCCCTGAAGGACGCCGCCATCAGCAAGAGCCTCAATGAACATATAGACATAAGCAGGTGAAGATCCGCTGATGGCAGGGATGCTGTCCATCAGTTTTTCTTCAATAAACTCAGCTTTCCCAAAACTTTCGAATAATTCTGCAGCCTCCAACCGTTCCTTTTCAGTCACCTGCCTGCTGGCAGCCAGGGCGCTCATCCCCTCCCCGACAAGCGATGGGGTATTGGGCATAGAACGGATCGCTTTTATTTCCCTGCCGAAAGCAGACTGTAGAAAGGCAAGGCTGATCCCTGCCGCTATGGTGATGATGATAGCATCTTCAGAAACGCTCCCGCTGATTTCCTCAATCACTTCCATATGAACATCAGGCTTTACTGCCAGAAATAAAAAATCAGCCTGTTCAGCTGCTCTCTTATTATCAAGGGTCACTTCAATATCATATGTATTTTTCACATAGGCAAGAGTACTCTCCGTCCTTGCACTTGCAACTATATCATCCGGCCGGGCGATCCCTGATTTCAGCATTCCCCCGATGATTGCCTGGGCCATCTTTCCGCACCCTATAAAACCGATTTTCTTATCCATTTTTCCACTTCCCTACATAAATTGCTCCCTATATTATACTTCCTCGCCTGCTTCAATTCCAACTTCCGGTTATATCAGGGTGTTAGAGGGTAAAATGGGAATGCTCCGCGCTTAACTGTGCGGAAAATTCTTTCTGCAGCAATAACCGAAGGAGCGTTGAATCATGATGGATAGGACACCACTGCCGGCCGAATTTTACACACAGCCGACCCTTGAACTTGCCAAGGCTCTTCTTGGCTGTCTTTTGATAAAGGAAACACCTGATGGTACAGCCGCTGGATATATTGTAGAAACAGAAGCCTATAAAGGCCCCGAAGACATGGCTGCACATAGCTATAATAACCGCCGGACCAAGCGGACAGAAGTCATGTACGCCGGTCCGGGGTTCGCCTACACATACCTTATGCATACCCACTGTTTGTTAAATGTCGTCAGCGCTGAAAAGGACAAACCGGAGGCTGTTCTCATCAGGGCCATAGAACCTGCTGAAGGAATTTCCCTGATGAAAGAGCGGAGAAAGATGGATAATCTGAAGAATTTGACCAACGGGCCAGGGAAGCTTACGAAAGCCCTTGGCGTCACCATGGAGGATTATGGACGCCTCTTTTCGGAGCCTCCCCTCATTCTTGCTGAAGGCTATACCCCTGCTGAGATAGCTAAAGGAAAAAGGATTGGAATTGATAATTCCGGCGAAGCAAAAGACTATCCGTGGCGCTTCTGGGTAAAAGGCAGCCCATATGTTTCCCGCCATCAGATAGAATCCTCATGATGGATGTTTATTCCTCTTTTAGCTGCAACTGCCCCGCATGATTGCCCTACGGAATAACCACAATAGTTATGTATGGTCTTCACCATCACAGCCCTTCATGAGGGAAAAAATTACAAACTGGGGGTAGTCAGATGCAGCAGTTTAACCAGCAAGGACAGTCAGGAATGAACACAAATGAGCAGATCCCGGCACATATGAATCATGGCGGACACGAGATGCTGGACATGAAAGAGGTCCTTTCAAGCACCGTAGCGGCAATCGATCAATACCTTATGTTCAGCGGGCAAATCCAGGATCCGCAGCTTAAGGAAATTGCAAACCGCCAGAGGCAGTTTATGATCACCCAATACAACACCATGGTTGACTGCTTCACTACCGGCCAAAAGCCGGCTGTATCGACTACAACCTATATGATGGGCGAAACACATGACGTCATCTACGGACTACAGCCATCCCAGCCTGCTGCACCAAAACAGTCAGCTTCCGAGATTGGCGACCAATGCTATTCAGGCTACCTGCTTGCTTTAATGAAAGGTGCAGCCTCCCAGCTGTCAATGGCCGCATTGGAGTGCACAAACCCAGTCGTAAGGCGTGTGCTTGCTGATAGTGTTCCCAATTATGCAGAAATGGCTTACGAGCTGTTCCTCTACCAGAATCAAAAGCATTATTACCAGGTTCCCCAGCTTGCGCCGCAGGATACAGAACAGCTGCTTGGAAGCTATACCCAGGCAGGCGGACAGCAAATGATGAACCAGCCTAATATGAATACCCTTCAATAACCGCTGCAGGCGCCCCAATGGGGTGCCTGCTTTTTTTATCCGCCACCGCAATTAATTGGAAAATGTTTTTTTCCACAGGCTGTTACTGCAACTGTAAAACTGGGTAAAAAAGCAGAAATAAAAAACAAAAAAATTGTTAATAAAGGCGGCGCTTCATGTGAAAGAAATTAAAGAATCCATCAAAGAAACATTGCTTGCCATCCTTCCCGTCTCTGCTGCAGTCATCCTTCTGCAGCTTGTCCTGATCCAATTGCCTTTCAAGGACTTTCTTCCATTCCTCTTTGGCCTATTCTTTGTCATCCTGGGACTGATGTTCTTCCTCATCGGCGTCAATATCGGCCTTCTTCCAATAGGCGAGATGATTGGGAAAATCCTGCCGAAGTCGAATAAAGCGTGGGTCATCATCCTCACAGGATTCATCCTTGGAATTGCCGTAACGCTGGCAGAGCCTGACGTCAGGGTACTGTCCACACAGGTTGACCAGGTATCCGGAGGAAAGATATCGTCCATTTCCCTCATATTATCCGTGGCTGCCGGAGTCGGTCTTTTTGTCGGCCTTGCTATGATCAGGACCATTTACAAAATCCCTGTTACCGCCATTTTGATAGCCGGCTATGCCATCGTCTTTATTGTCAGCATCTTCTCCCCATCGTCATTTGTGCCAATTTCATTTGATGCGGGAGGCGTAACGACAGGGCCCCTCGCCGTACCCTTCATCTTGGCACTCGGAGTAGGTGTGGCCCAGGTTTTCCGGAACCAACAATCCTCGGGCGATTCATTTGGCCTTGTCGGCCTTGCCAGCATCGGACCGATCCTGGCCGTTCTGCTGCTGGGAGGGATCTTTAAATGATGGACAAGCTATTTCATGGTTTCGGCAGCACTCTGACAGAGGTTGCTTTGGCCCTTGCTCCCCTTCTTCTTTGCTTCATCATATTTCAGATATTTTTTCTAAAATTAAAGAAACAGAAGGTCATCCAGATCCTTGCCGGTTTTCTGTCTGCTTTTGCCGGACTGGCATTCTTCCTTCACGGGGTCCATCTCGGCTTTATGCCAATCGGGGAGGAAATGGGAAAGAAGCTGGGTAATCTTCCATATTCCTGGATCATCATTCCAATTGGATTTGTACTCGGATTTGTCACTACATTGGCAGAACCAGCTGTAAAAATATTAAACAAACAGGTTGAAAAAGTAACATCGGGATACATCTCAGAAAAAATCATGCTCATCACCCTTTCAGGGGGAGTCGGTCTGTCCATTGCCCTTGCCATGCTCCGCATCCATCACGGCTTCTCTCTCTGGTACTATCTTGCGCCGGGATATGCACTCGTGCTGATCCTGATTTATTTTTCCAACACCAGCTTTATAAGCATCGCCTTCGATTCGGGCGGTGTAGCAACAGGGCCGATGACCGTTACTTTTATCCTGTCAATGGCTGTCGGCGCTGCCGCAGTAACTGAGGGGCGGGATCCCCTGACAGATGGCTTTGGCCTGATCGCCCTGGTCGCCCTTATACCGATACTGGCTGTCCTGATCCTGGGGCTCCTGTTCAAGAGGAAGGAAGGTGCTTCTTAAATGATCTACAAGCTTTTCATCGCCATCGTAAAAAAAGGCACTGCAAAAAAAGCTGTCCGGCTTGCCCGGGGATCCGGGCTTGCTGCTGCGGCAACTGTATATGCAAGGGGAATTGGAAAAAATGAGCAAACCTCATTTCTCGGATTGGAGATCAACCACGAGAAAGAAGTCATCCTTATGCTGATCAAGGAAGAATCCGCTGAAGAAGTCATTACGGAAGTCAGCAGCCATCTCCATTTTGAAAGGCCCGGTACAGGACTTGGATTGCTTATCAATATTAACGGATTCATCGGCGTCCAGTCCCCGGAAGTCCCCGCTGATGCAGAAGCAGAGGAAGGAGCGGCCAATATGAAGCCAGCCGATAAAGAATACGATTTGATTGTGACCATTGTAAAAAGCTCGGAAGCCGAAAAGATTATAAAGGCCTCAAAAGATGCCGGGGCTGACGGGGCAACCATCATTTCCGGCAGAGGGATCGGCATCAACGAAAAAGCCACTTTATTCAATATGCTGATCGAGCCTGAAAAAGAGATTGTGCTGACCATCATCCACAGCGGACGGACACAGGAAGTATTCCAGGCAATCTGCGATGCTGTCGAGCTGAATGTTCCTGGCAATGGGATTTCCTTTATCCTTGATGTCGATCAGGTAGCAGGCATCAATCATTAAATTTCTGAGCATATCAATATAGTAAATATCCCCATTTGTGAGAAAATAAAAAGGCAATTAAATTTCCGGGAGGTAACAATATGCCAAAAAGCTTGCAGGACACAACAAAGCTGCATAATGGAGTGGAAATGCCCTGGTTCGGACTCGGCGTTTTCAAGGTCCAGGAAGGATCCGAAGTCATTGATTCAGTCAAAGCAGCCATCAATAACGGCTACAAGAGCATTGACACAGCAGCCATCTATGGCAACGAAGAAGGCGTGGGACAGGCTATAAAAGAATCAGGTGCCCCGCGCGAAGAGCTATTCATCACGACTAAGGTCTGGAACTCTGAGCAGGGCTATGACTCTACACTGGCTGCATTCGACGAAAGCCTTTCAAAGCTTGGCTTGGAGTATGTCGATCTGTACCTGATCCACTGGCCTGTCAAAGGCAAGTATAAAGACACTTGGAGAGCCTTAGAAAAGCTGTATAAGGATGGCAGAGTCCGTGCAATCGGGGTCAGCAACTTCCATGTACACCATCTGGAGGATCTGCTTGAAACAGCGGAAATCGTGCCGATGGTCAACCAGGTTGAATACCATCCGCATCTGGCCCAGCTTGAGCTCCGCGAATTCTGCAAACAAAAAGGAATCCAGCTTGAAGCCTGGTCTCCTCTTAAGCAGGGACAGCTCCTGGATGAGCCTGTTATTACAGAGATTGCCGAAAAGCACAAAAAGTCCCCTGCCCAGATCATCCTGCGCTGGGACCTTCAAAATGAGGTCATCACCATTCCGAAATCAGTCAAAGAACACCGCATCATTGAAAATGCAGATATCTTTGACTTCGAGCTTTCCTCAGAAGACATGGAAAAAATCGATGCCCTCAACAAAAACGAACGCGTCGGTGCCGATCCTGATAACTTCAATTTCTAATAATATGCAAAAGGGGTATGGAATGGGTTCATTCTGTATCCCTTTTTGTCTTAATAGCCTCTGAATGTTGGCTGTTGATTTCCGTTCCAGGCACTTCGCTTTCCGCGGGGCGGCGCTGAGCCTCCTCACGCTTACGCGCTGCGGGGTCTCAGCTCTGCCGCTGCAATCCCACAGGAGTCTACGTGCCTTCCACTCCAATCAACAGGCTTATCAAACTTTTTTTCATTCTAACCCAGTTAATACAAATCCCTTTTCGATATAATCGCAACTTTAACTTCGCTCACCCAGTTAGCAAAATATAACTGTTTATCTCCCCCTGCAAAGGGAAAGGAATAATATCAAACCTAAGGAGGACTAATCCATGAGCAAAAGAAATTCCCTGACTGGGGTAGTGGCACTGGGTGCGCTTGCGTATATGTTCAGGAACAAGGAATCTCGGGATAAGGTTATGAATAAGGTAAAGTCTACATTCGGTGAAGACAATATCAGCAAAGTCAAATCAAAGCTTCCATTTTTGAATTCTGACCAAGGAAACACCCGCCAGGTCCATTCAGGCCCGGCTTATGTCGACAGATAATAAATTGCCCAATCATGAGGCAGCTCCCCCAATCAGGGAAGCTGCTTTTTTCTTTGAACGAACCTCCTCCCCCTGAAACTTTTCCTTCCTTGACCCGTATGATAAAAAGAGGCATGTCCGCACAGCCAAAGCTGTAAACCGCTTTAAGAACTGTGTTATATTGGGAATATATGATTCTATCAAGAGACGGCTTACGCCGGTCCTGGAAAAGAAGGAGTGAAATTATGGGAGTGACGCTCAGCAAAGGGCAGAAGGTCGATCTGACCAAGAACCGCCCCGGGCTTCAAAATGTTGTTGTTGGATTAGGCTGGGATATCAGCCGTCAGGGATCCAACTATGATCTGGACGCATCTGCTTTCTTATTAGGCGCATCAGGAAAAGTACATAGTGACCTCGATTTCGTATTCTATAATAACCCTAACGGCGGGAATGGCTCTATCCTGTACAGCGGCGATAACCGCACAGGCGCGGGCAATCAAGATGATGAACAAATCAGAATTGACCTGCGGAAGGTGCCGGACTCGATCCACCGGATTGCCTTTACAATTACCATCCACGATGCTCAGGCAAAACAGCAGAACTTCGGCCATATTGAAAATGCTTATGTACGGATTTTTAATGAACAAAATAATGAAGAGCTTATCCGCTTTAACCTTGGCAGGGATTTTACCGTTGAAACAGCCATCGTCGCAGCAGAGCTATACAGGCATAATGGCGAATGGAAATTTAATGCCATCGCCAGCGGCTTTCAGGGCGGCCTGGCTGCCCTCTGCCGTAATTTCGGCGTGACGGTGGATGATGAACCGGCTCCCCAGCCTTCACATGGCAATCAGCCTTTCGGGCAGAACCAGACTTACCAGCAGAGCTTTTCACAGCAGGCTCCTGCAGGGCAAAATTACCAGCAGGGCTATAACACAGGCAGCTCCCAGCAGAACTATAGCTCAGGAAGCTATCAGCAGACACAGCCGCAAGCTTCCTATTCGTCCCCTTCCTATGGACAGCCTTCCTACTCTTCCTCACAGGGATATGGGGGAGAAGAAATTGCATGCCCACGCTGCCATTCCACAAATGTACGCACCGGCGAAAAGGGCTTCGGCCTCGGTAAAGCGGCAATTGGCGGCCTGATCCTCGGGCCTGTCGGATTATTGGGCGGCTTCATTGGGAAAAAACAGCTGAAGTTTACCTGCAACAGCTGCGGCAATGCCTGGTCTCCATCCCAGACCGATTACGCCGAATGGGCCAACCAGCAAAAAAGAAAAGCCCAGGACCTCTTTAACCGATTCAAGAGCCAGGACGTCCTTGAGGCCATTGTAGCAGCATGTGCACTTGTAGCTATGGCTGATGGAAGGCTGGATCCGGCAGAACGCCAGAAAATGGTTGAATTCGTCAACCAGAGTGATGAACTTCGGGTATTTGATACGCAGAAGGTCATTCAGCAGTTTAACCTGTACGTCCAGAAGATTGAACGCGATCCTTCGATCGGCAGGGCAGAGGCATTCAGAGCGCTTGGCAGGATACGGACGAAACCGGAAATCGCCAGGCTAGTGGCCCGCTATTGTATCGCAATCGGCTTTGCAGACGGACATTTTGATTCGAATGAGCAGCAGGCAGTCAGTGACATCTGCCGGGAGCTCGGGCTCAATCCGGCAGAGTTCCTTTCTTAATCTCACAGCCTGGCCAACCGGCCAGGCTGCTTCTTTTCTGCAATTCCCCATAGGTCATCACTCCCCTCTACAACGGAGAGTGGCTAAAGTAAGAATATTAACAATAAACAAACTCTTTATTTTTCCCCTGATTTAGTGCTAATCTTACTAAGGGCAAATTTTACGAAAGTAAAAGACGCAAAGCCACGGGCCTAAAACAAGTTATTTGTCATGGCAGCCGGGCCGCCAAGAATATCATTCTTGTAAACTTTTATAAATCATACACCCTTTCTAATTTGCCTAATCCATTTATTAAAGAGAGGGAGATCAATGTTTTACCCGACATTTTTATGCAAAGATACTAATCAGAGGCATCTGGTCAAAGACTCGAATTTCTGTGAATGCGGCTATAAGTACAAAGGCTTTACCACATTCATCAAAAAAGATTTCAAAAAAATCCAATTTAAGCAGAGTGATGATATCGATTGCCCTGTCTGCAAAAGCTCAGTGCTGAAAGAAGAGAAAGCAGTCTGCTATTCATGAGCAGCTGCTTTTTTCTTTCCCCTTCCCAAATCTTTATTTCCTTCATAATGCGCCAAATCAGGTTTAGGAGTTCCAAAAAAGTGGCAAAAAGAAAGTAACTAACTCATTTACTTTTAATTAGGTGCTACTCTTCAAATACGAAGCAAAGGGGAATCTTTATGGCGGAAAATCCAGCACAATCCAAATTGGCATTAAATTCTTCGATCTCCTTAAAAGGGATTGTGAAAGCTGTATTCACTGACACAGTCCACGTCCAGATCGGCGGGAAAATTATCGCAATCCCGCTGGAGAAATAAAAGAACACCTTCATGGAAAGCCAACGAAAGCCGCTTTTTATTAAACGGCTTTTTTTGTGCGAATGGACAGTAAAACCGGCAGGCATTGCGCCCGCCGGTTCTGTTTATGCATAGATTTTATTTTCTTCGTTTTGGAAGAAGCTCTTCATCGCATGGAAAACATCAGCTTTTTGCTTGAGGATATAGTATCGGAAGTGTTCATTTTTTATATTCTTATAAGCGGACATGAGGGTCGAGTGGCGGTTGTACTGATTGACTTCACCGTACCCGAACATGCTCGATACCGCGATCAGCTCTTCAACAAGCTTCACACAGCGGGCATTGTCAGAGGTAAGATTGTCGCCGTCGGAAAAGTGGAAAGGATAGATATTGAATCTTCTTGGATTATATTTTTCATTGATCAGTTCCAGAGCTTTGCGGTAGGCTGATGAACAAATGGTTCCCCCGCTTTCCCCTTTTGAAAAGAAATCTTCCTCTGATACGACCTTCGCTTCTGTATGGTGGGCAATGAACTCTATTTCCACCGTCTCATACTTTGTCCGTAAAAACCGGGTCATCCAAAAGAAAAAGCTTCTGGCCATATATTTCTCCCATAATCCCATCGATCCGCTCGTATCCATCATTGCGAGCACGACTGCCTTTGAATCCGGCTTTACAATTTCGTTCCATGTCTTAAACTTCAGATCCTCCTGATAGATCGGATAGAATGCCGGCTTGCCTGTCATCGCATTCCGTTTAAAGGCGGTCATCATTGTCCGCTTTTTATCAATATTGCCCATTAATCCTGTTTTGCGGATATCATTGAATTCAATGTTTTCAACCAGATGCTCTTCCTGTTCCTTCCTCTTCAGGTTCGGCAGCTCCAGCTGCTTGAACAGTGCTTCCTCAAGCTCCATCATGGACACTTCAGCTTCAAAATAATCCTCACCCGGCTGGTCGCCTGCACCCTGGCCTTTCCCGGGGCCTTTCTGGCCGCTGGAGCCGTCTCTGGCGACCACATCGCCTACCTGGCTGTCTCCGTCTCCCTGGCCTACATGTTTGTTTTTATCATAGTTATAACGAATTTTATATTCGTCAAGAGAGCGAATCGGAATTTTCACGACTTCACGGCCATTGGACATAATGATGCTTTCTTCTGTTATCAGATCTGGTAGATTGTTCCGGATCGCATCCTGTACCTTTTCCTGGTGGCGCTGCTGATCATCGTGGCCTTTGCGATGGAGGGACCAATCTTCTTCGGAAATCACAAACTGGCGGTTGTTGATGTCGGTCATTATAACCCCTCCTTGAAAAAATTTCATGGATTCATTGCACACATTTGCCTTTAGCAACATACAATATCCCGAGTGTCAAAAGGAACGTGAAATATTAATTACTCTATACTATGCGAGACATCGAAATAATTTACAAATAATTTTGACAATAAGACAAATGCCTATGCTGTCGGACAAGCCTTTTTTAGAGCCTCTCATCCTTCCAGAAATTCATTGAAAAGTGGGCATTGGGGTTATAAGCCTGGCATTCATATCCTTGTGAGTATAGGTAATCGATGATCTGCGGCAGCATGGAAACCGTCCCGCTGTTCACATGCATCAGGATGACTGGGGGCTTCCCGCCTGCAGCCGCCGGCTGAAGCCCTTTTTTCACATTTTCAAAGATAGTCTTCGGACTGCTCCTTGCATATTTCCAGTCTAATGTATCAACATTCCAGTCCCACATTTTATATCCCTTCTGCACAAGGGCGTCCCTGAACGGCCCTGTCATATAAGGCTTGCTTCCATAAGGCATTCTCACCAGCCTGGAGTCAATGCCTGTCAGGCTCAATATTGTTTTCCTGGTCTTATCCATTTCCAGGGCGGGATTTTGCGGGTTTCCGGCATAAAGCTTGTTTTTATCATGGGTAACACTGTGCAGGGCCGGATAATGCCCTTCCTCCACCAGCCGCTTAACAGAAGCCGGGTTGGCTCTTGCCTGCGGCTCAATCATAAAGAATGTCGCTTTTGCCTTCTTATTCTTCAAAATATCAAGGATGGATTCCATTCCCTTCGCAGGTCCATCATCAAAGGTTAAGTACACCGCCTTTTTTTTCACATAAAAAGCCGCTCTATTGGCGCTCATGAATTGTTCGTTTGCCATTTTCGCTCCTTTGTTCACCAGACGGACGACAGGGCCGGCTGAGAGGTATTCAACTCTATAGCCAAAAAACTCGCCGGCTGACCTGATCGGTATGAATAGGATGTTTTCCCGGACCACCGCTTTCCATTCGGCCGTTTTTCCCATGGATGTTGAGGCCTGCTGTTGTTTTACTGAATAGCGGATCCATGATTTGCCCTTTTTGATCGTATAGCTATCAGGATTTTCTATAGAGATGCTGGCTCCAATGGCTGCTGCCAAATCTTTAATAGGCATATAGGCTGTATGCTCCAGCACAAAGGGAGGGTTCTGCTTCAAATTCAAAACAGAGTCATTCACGCCGACGGCACATATATACTCATTCCTTTGTGCGGCAGAAGCCTGTCCTTCCTGCAGTACAAACAGCACAATCGCTATTAAAATAGCAGCCACCCATTTTCTCATCCCTGCTTCTCCCCTGACTAATAGCTTTTTATTGCTATATCTATTAATGGTCAGGTTGAAATAGAACCCCGGAAAAATGCGGTCAAAAAAACTCCTGCAGCTTCAGCGCAGGAGTCACTTTTCGTTATCTTTATACTGGATAGGGTCAGGCTGCTTTCCATCCTCTTCAAGCTCTTCCCCAGTCCTGAGATGCTCCATCTGCTTTCCTAGATTATGCATCTCTTCTACATTCTCAGCCATGGAGCTGTTTCTTGGCACAAAGTCCTTGTCCAGTTCCTTTTTCTTCATCTCAATCACCTCTATACACCCTTTTCCCCTGTCCGCCCAAATTAAAACTAACTCTTGCCTGGGAGAAAACAGCCAAAAGGCCGGCAAACCCTGCCAGCCTTTTCACATTTATCTGTTCAGCAAACTTCCAACATACCGCAGCAGCTCATTTGCAGAAGTAGAATTATAGCCGTGCTCATCAATGAGTCTTGCAACAACTTCATTCACCTTTTTCAGCTGCTGCTCGTCAGGGGTCTTGGAAGAGGTTGTAATCTTCACAACATCCTTCAGGTCTGCAAACAGCTTCTTCTGGATCGCTTCGCGGAGACGGTCATGCGAATTGTAGTCAAACCGCTTGCCTTTCCTTGCATAGGCAGAGATGCGGATCAGGATTTCCTCCCTGAATGCCTTTTTCGCATTTTCCGAGATGCCGATCTGCTCTTCAATCGACCTCATCAGCTTTTCATCCGGATTGATTTCCTCTCCTGTCAGTGGATCGCGGAGCTTCGCTTTATTGCAGTATGCCTCCACATTGTCCAGATAATTGTCCATGAGTGTTTTGGCGGATTCTTCATATGAGTAGACAAATGCTTTCTGGACTTCCTTCTTGGCAATATCATCATACTCTTTGCGGGCCAGTGAAATGAAGTTCAAATAGCGTTCCTTCAGCTCAGCGGTGATCGACGGATGCTGATCAAGCCCTTCTTTCAGGGATCTCAAAACATCCAGCGCATTGATTGAAGTAATCTCTTTCCGGATGATTGTGGATGAGATCCGGTTGATGACATAACGCGGATCAATTCCGCTCATACCTTCATCAGGATATTCCTTTTGCAGCTCCTCCACGTCTGCGCGGTTGTAGCCTTCCACGCTTTCTCCGTCATAGAGCCTCATTTTCTTCACCAGGTCAATATCACCCTTTTTAGGTTCCTTCAGCCTCGTCAAGGTCGTAAACATCGCTGCCACCTTAAGCGTGTGCGGTGCAATATGGACATCAGAAACATCGCTCTCACTGATCATTTTTTCATAGATTTTTTCTTCTTCTGTCACCTTTAGATTATAAGGGACAGGCATGACAATGATCCGGGAATGAAGCGCCTCGTTTTTCTTATTGGAAATGAAGGAACGGTACTCTGTTTCATTTGTATGCGCCACAATCAGTTCATCCGCAGAAATGAGCGCAAACCGCCCTGCCTTGAAATTGCCTTCCTGTGTGAGAGAGAGCAGATGCCAGAGGAATTTCTCATCGCATTTCAGCATCTCCTGGAACTCCATCATCCCCCTGTTCGCCTTATTCAGCTCCCCGTCAAACCGGTAGGCCCGCGGGTCAGACTCTGAACCATATTCGGCAATCGTGGAGAAATCTATGCTGCCGGTAAGATCGGCAATATCCTGGGATTTCGGATCAGACGGGCTGAATGTTCCGATCCCGGTCCGTTTATCCTCTGAGAAAAAGATCCTCTCAACCACAACGTCTTCAATCCGTCCCCCATACTCCTGCTCAAGCCGCATCATATTCAGCGGAGACAGATTCCCTTCAATTCTGATTCCATACTCATCGAAAAAGTCCTTGCGCAGATGATGCGGAATCAAATGGAGCGGGTCTTCATGCATCGGGCAGCCTTTGATTGCAAATACTGCACCCCTGTCGGTCAGGGAATACGCTTCAAGCCCGCGTTTTAGCATCGTGACGAGCGTTGATTTCCCTCCGCTCACAGGACCCATCAGAAGCAAGATCCTTTTCCTGACATCAAGCCTTTTAGCAGAAGGATGGAAATATTCCTCCACAAGCCGTTCAAGCGATTCTTCAAGCCCGAACAGCTGATTGCTGAAAAATTTATAACGCTTTTTCCCTTTATCGTCTTCGACACCGGCATCCTTTATCATACTGTATACCCTGGAATGTGCTGACTGGGCTACCCATGGCTTCTCTTTGACAATGTCTAAATACTCCCTGAATGTCCCTTCCCATTTAAGCTTTTCCTCTTCGTGTCTGTACATCTCGATTTTTTTTAAAATATCCATAAGGACCTCCCCCTGTCGCATTATCAGAGACGATTAATATAATCTATGCGCTTGGGCAATTAAACATTCTATAACCCGGAAGAAAAGCAGAATTCCCCTCGCCTTCAGGGTCCCTCAAACTGCCAGCCGTGCCGCATTTCCCCGGATATTCTCCATAAAATATCCACAGTTTTTCATTCACACCATGCCGGAATTGGGCTATAATAAGATTACATAGGTATGCAAAAGGGAATCCCTACATAAAAAGGAGGCCAACATCATGGGCTTGATTTTGATCATCGGCGTAACTATCGCGTTCCTGTCAGCCATCTTCACTGCCGGCTACAACGACAAACCAGGGATGAATAAGTAAGAAGAACGGTACAAAAAAGGACCGGAATCTTGGGATTCCGGTCCTTTTTTGTTTGTCAGGAGATTTTGTTGGGCCTGGTGGAGTGCGGTCATATTTTGGGCGAGGCTTTTCTTTTCTGGTTGTGTGTCATGCATTGATGAGGGCTCTTTCTATGCATGACTTGCCTTTTTAGTGCTGGGTCATGCAGCGATTGGAACTCTTTCCATACACGACTGCCCTTCCCGAGCACAATTCATGTATCCCGGAACGCTCCCCGAATACATGACTGCCCTTCCCGAGCACAGCTCATGTATCCTGGAACGCTCCCCGAATACATGACTGCCCTTCCCAAGCACAGCTCATGTATCCCGGAACGCTCCCCGAATACATGACTGCCCTTCCTGAGCACAGCTCATGTATCCCGGAACGCTCCCCGAATACATGAATGCCCTTCCCGAGCACAGCTCATGTATCCCGGAACGCTCCCCGAATACATGAATGCCCTTCCTGACCACAGCTCATGTATCCCGGAACGCTCCCCGAATACATGACTGCCCTTCCCGAGCACAGCTCATGTATCCCGGAACGCTCCCCGAATACATGAATGCCCTTCCTGAGCACACACATGTATCCCATAAGCCAATCCTGCAGCCACTCCCTGCAATCACTTCAAATCCAGCTTATTCTTATTCACAAAATCCTTCATATACATCCTCACCGGCTTTTCGAGCATAGCTGCCATCTGGCCGGTCCAGGTGTCTTTCCTCATGTTTTGCGTGCGTTCGGCATAATAAGCTGACACCGTTTGATTATAATCCTCGAGCTGCTGTTTATACTTTTCATGATCCTGCTGGTAGCCATTTTCGTGATAGACATGCTCTAAAGGAAGCCTTGGCTTTTTGTCGGGATCCTGGGCCGGATACCCTACGCTCAGGCCAAAGAGGGGGATGACCCTTTCTGGTGTACCCAGCACCTTGGCAGCTTCCTCAAGCTGATTGCGGATGCCGCCGATATAGCAGACGCCAAGGCCCATTGATTCTGCGGCGACTGTTGCATTCTGGGCCGCGAGTGCAGCGTCAATCATCGCAACCATGAATTTTTCCGTGCTTTCAAGGGACTCGCTTAAATCCTTCCCTTCCATTTCAGAAAGGACATGATGGCGGTTCAGGTCCGCACAGAAAACGAAGAAGTGCCCGTTATGCGCTACATAGGACTGGTTTCCCGCCAATTCAGACAGCTTCTGTTTCTTTTCTGGATCAGTTATGCCGATGATGGTGTATGCCTGAATGAAGCTTGAGCTGGAAGCGGCCTGGGCACAGGATACAATCGTTTCCACCTGTTTCCTCGTAAGCTCCCTTTCCTCAAATTTTCTGATTGACCGGTGGGCCAGTATTGTTTCTACCGTTTCGTTCATGGTATGTACCTCCTCAAGTGAATATCTTCATTTTAACCTAATCCCGGTACAATATCATAAATGACTGCTCGGCGCCTTCCCATCTTAAGCTGCAAAAAAAGAAAGCCACATCCCCCTGGATATGGCCTCGATCCTTTATGTTAAATGCCGGTAATCCTGCTGCCTCAGTGCTTCGTAAATAAGAATGGCAGCCGTGTTGGACAGATTCAATGACCGCACATTGCCAGTCATCGGAATGCGGAGGGCGCGGTCCTTGTTATTTTCCTTGACCTCTGCCGGAAGACCTGTCGTTTCTTTGCCGAAAATGAAATAATAATCTTTTTCCTTGTCGCTGTATTCAAAGCTTGTATACGGCTTCTGCCCGAATTTCGTTAAATAGAAGAATTCGCCGCCGGCATTTTTTTCATAAAACTCATCCAATGAATCATAATAAAGGATTGTTACATGCTGCCAATAGTCAAGCCCTGCCCGTTTGAGCATTTTGTCATCAGTGGAAAATCCAAGGGGCCTGATCAGGTGCAGGGTTGTATCTGTCGCTGCACAGGTACGGGCGATATTGCCCGTATTGGCCGGGATTTCCGGCTGGTATAGTACTACATGTATTGCCACGTCCATCACCTCATCAAGTGAAACTTTATCTGCGGAGTATATTATCCCCCATACTCAAAAAAACTCTACCAGCTATTATACCACTCTTTATCTCTCATACAACCAGGTCAGGATTCATCATCGATGCTGATGAACTTGTATTTAATATTTGGTGTATAGGCGGTTGAATCTTCGTATGCCCAGTTGCGCATCCGGCTGTTAAAGGTATGGGCGTTGACAAGCGGTGTCCCATCGCTCTGCTTGGCTGTCACGATTGTCGTATGGTCAAAGCGGCCATCGCCCTGGAAATCATAGCAGATCACATCGCCCGGCTGCAATAGCTCTGCACTGCCTACCTCCTTTCCCTTCAGCCCTGTCCGGGAGCCCGGCAGATACCAGCGCAGCGAGTTGGCGACCGTCCAGCTGTAGCTCCAATTATCGCTCCTCATCCACCAGCCCTTTGAACGGTTCGGATAGCCCCTCATAGGCGCTTCACCAGCATGGAGGCACTGCGAAATATAATTCGTGCAGTCAACCTCGAACTTCTTATAGGCAGGGTTATAGTCATTCCACCATCTTTCCGCATACTGGACAGCCTTCAGGCGGTCATATCTGAATCCCGCCCTTTCCCCATCAGCAGCAGGCTCCGCCGGAAGTGCTGCCGGCTCTTCCAAATGAAGGAACGGATTCTTTTCACCATCGCCGACCAGCACCCCTTTATAAAATTCAGCCTCACGCTGCTCGACTTCCTCCTCCAGATACAATCCGTCCTTATCCTTTATCAAATATTGAAAGTGGACATGATAATGGACAGTGCTGAGTTCATCTGCATCCTGTCCTGCTTTTTCAATAATCTTCCCTGAAGCTTTCGCTTTAACAATTTCCCCGGCTCTTCTTGAGAGAATATCCTTTTTCCTTTCAATTTTCGGGCAAGTGCGAAAGTCATTGCGGGAATGGGACACACACTGCTGAACCCTCTGCTCCAGCAGCTCCTGAAGCTGTTTTTTCATATATGCATTCCTCCCATCATTCATTCATATGAAAGAAAATGCCGAATCATTTCTTAAAATAGATCACAGCCTATATGCCGGAGGGTATCTATTTTCTTATATGAAAAAAAGAGAGGCTCCCCTCTCTTTAGCTGAACATATATAAGCTGTTTTCCATTTCCCTGCGCACTTCTTCGTCCGTCTCCTTTACAAGGGCAGCCTCGACCGCTTCCCTTGCCTTCAGCCCGCCGATCTTCCCGAGTGCCCAGGCAGCCGTTCCCTTTATAACCGGCCTTGGATCCGATACCATCACTTGGATCAGATCATCCACAGCTGATTCATCCTTGTAATGGGCCAGGGCAATGATGGCATTCCGCTGGATCGGCTTCTTGCCTCTCCATGACCCCGATACATGGCCGAACTTATCCTTAAACTCCCTGTTGCTCATATGAAGCAGAGGCTTTAACAGCGGTTTGGCAATTTCAGGATCCGGCTCCATTTCTTCATGGAAATGAAAATCCATGCCCTTATTTTTCGGGCAGACTGTCTGGCATGTATCACAGCCATAAAGCCTGTTGCCGATTTTCACCCTGAATTCTTCCTCAAGAAAGCCCTTTGTCTGTGTCAGGAAGGCGATGCAGCGCTTGGAATCCAGCTGGCCGCCGCCGACAAGCGCGCCTGTCGGGCAGACATCGACGCAAAGATTGCACGAACCGCACCCGTCTTCGATTGGTTCATCCGGCTCGAGCGGAAGATTTGTGATCATTTCTCCCAAATATACGTAAGAGCCGAATTCTGGCGTAATGATGGAACAATTTTTGCCGCTCCACCCAATACCGGCCCTTTCAGCGACCGCCCGGTCCACAAGCTCGCCTGTATCGACCATTGATTTGAGCCTCGCCTCAGGCAGCCTTTCACGGATATATGCCTCAAGCTTCCCGAGCCGGTCCCGCAAAACAGTATGATAGTCCGTCCCCCAGGAGGCCCGGCAGAAAATGCCGCGCCGCTCACCCCTTTTGCTGACAACGCGGGTCTTCATCTTTGAAGGATAAGCAAGGGCAATGGAAATGATGGACATCGGCTCATCTAGCAATAGGGCCGGTTCTGTCCTTTTATCAATATCAGGCTCTTCAAAGCCTGATTGGTAATCAAGCTCCTGCTGTCTGATGAGCCTGCTCTTCATCTCCCCGAAAGTGCTGGCAGAGGCGAATCCGATCTTATCAATGCCGATCGTTTTGCTGTAATCGATGATATCCTGTTTAAGCTCTGAGTAGTTCATATCCTCCCGCTCCTTTCACCATTGTGTTTTGTATATAAAAAGGCAAATCGCCAAGATATTTATTCGCATCCTTTCTATGATAAACTATTTTAAAGGATTTTTGGAGGTGAAAGGTTTGGAAATCAGTATATCGTCTGATTTAAGGCAGAAGGTGCCGGGTTTCAAGGTCGGCATCATTGAGTATGAGAATATTGTCGTCGGAGATTCCCCGCAGATGCTGAAAGGGCGGCTGCAGCTGTTCCAGGAGTCAATTTTCTTTGAGCTCGAGCATAAGAATGTGACAGAATTCGAAGGAATCCAGGAATGGAGGCAGGTGTTCAAGCAGGCGGGAAAAGATCCGAACCGCTACCGCCACTCAGCAGAGGCCCTATTCAGGAGGATCAAGAAGCAGAATTACCTTTCCACCGTGAACAGTGCCGCGGATCTGAATAATTTTTTCTCGCTGGAATATCAGTCTCCTATCGGCATCTATGATAAAAGCAAGCTGGAAGGAAATGTCCGTTTTCGTCTGGGGCATGAAGGAGAAGAATATACGGGCTTGAACGGCAGGCCGAATTCACTTGAGAACCTCATTATCACCGAAGATCATAACGGTCCATTCGGCAGCCCGTTTGTCGACTCCAATCGTGCGCCTGTTACAGAGGAAACAACTGAAGCTGTACAGATCATCTATTTCAGGCCATCTCTTGAAAAAGACAGCTGTGCCAGATTGGCGGAATCCCTTATGGGGATGTTTTTGCAGGTTCATGGAGGAGAAGGGGAATTCTGTATTGTTGGATAAGAAAAAAGCAGAGGCATTAACATGCATCTGCTTTTTTCTCATTTGGCATCCATCAGCTGGCAGTCATGTCCAGAATATGATGCCGCATCCTCCTCATTCCAGGACAATGCTTTTGCCTGTTTCACTGCTTTTATAGATGGCATCAATGATCTTCGATACACGCAGGGCCTCTTCCGGCTTAACAATAAGCTGTTCTTTTCCCAGACAGCTATTGAGAAAATTCCTTGCCTGCGGTATGCCGGGATCCTCCTCCCCGGGAAGCCACTCTGCCTCACTATTCAGGAGCATCCCATTTTTCAGCTGGTTCAGCTGGAATGGAAATACATCAATTCCTCCGGTAAGCCCGGAAATGCCAAGGCTTTCTTCATCATTTTTGATATTGGCCATCCAGGAAGTCTCGAACAGGAGGGAGGCGCCATTCGCAAAGCGGATATAGGCTGTCACATGGTCCTCGACTTCAATGGTTTGATGATCATAATCTCCCCAAAGATTCACCTGGTCTTCCATCCTGCTGAGTTGATTGTAGGCTGTGCCCGTTACCTCAACAGGTTCCGGGCTGCCGAGCAGCCATAAAGCAAGATCAAGGAAATGGCAGCCATAGTCAATCATGGCGCCTCCTCCCTGCAGCTCTTTATTGGTAAAAACGCCCCAGCCCGGAACCTTCCTTCTTCTCAGTGCCTTTGCCCGGGCAACGATCGGCTGGCCGATTTCGTTTTCCTCTATGACCTTTTTAGCAGCCCTTGCTTCTTTCATAAACCGATAATGATAGGCAATCGCCAGCTGTTTGCCTGATTTCTTAGAGGCCTTAATCATTTCTTCGCATTCTTCTGCAGTTATTGCCATGGGCTTTTCACAGAGAACATGCTTTCCTGCTTTCAATGCTGCCACAGAGATTTCGGCATGATATCGGTTGGGTGTGCAAATCACAACAGCGTCCACAATCTCCAGCATATCCTGATAATCCCCAAAGGCGTGAGGCACCCCGAATTTCTCTGCTGTAAGCCTGGCAGTCTCTTCATGGATATCACAGATTGCTTCAACAGAGGCCAGCTCTGATAATGTCAGCAGTGCGGGGATATGGCGGCTCTGCGCAATCCCGCCGGCTCCGATAATTCCAACACGCAGCTTTTCCATACAATCCCCCCTTAAGGCAATCTCACTATTTTCCCGGACTGGCCCGACTCCAGCGCAGCAAGGACAACCCTTAAGGATTTCAGTCCCTCTTCCCCGCTCACTGGAGGCTCTTTGTCTTCCGCAATACTGTCAATGAATGTACTGATAACATGGGACTGCGTCTGCTTTCCTTCTTCATTCGTCTGAATGCCGCCAAGCTCATATTTCAGTGTTTCTCCGTTCTTGTACTGGATGACGAGAGAATTGACAGGGTCGTCCTCAAGCCTGAGGATCGCATTCTCAGCATAGATGATAGTTGAATTATCTTCTTTTGATACGTAGGACCAGCTGGCTGCCAGGGTTCCGATCACACCGCTTTCCGTTTTTAAAATGCAGACAGCTGTATCGTCCACATCGCTGTTTTCCTTTGAGCTTGCTTCCACAAAAGCGCCGGCCTGTGTGATCTCCTCTCCCAGCAAATAGCGGATCAGGTCGGCTTTATGTACTCCAAGGTCTCCCATCGCCCCAATAAACGCCTCGCTTTTCCGGAAAAACCAGCTGTCCTTCCCATCCGCACTCCAGCCCTCTGGTCCGCCATGCCCAAAAGCGGTTCTGAAGCTGTATACCTTGCCCGCTTCCCCGCTCGCTATAAACGCACGGGCTTTCTGATGGGAAGGCACAAACCGCTGATTATGGCCGATCATAAGCTTTTTCCCATATTTCCTTGCCGCTTCTATCATGCTCTCCGCTTCCTCCACCGACACAGCCATCGGCTTTTCACAAAGAACATGCTTACCTGCCTTCAGGGCGGCTATGGAGATGGGGGCATGCAGATAATTCGGTGTGCACACGCTCACTGCATCGATTTCCGGATTTTCCAGCAGATCCTCATAGCTGGTATATGCTTCAGCATGATACAGGGCAGCCATATCCATCGCCCTTTCCTCCACAATATCACAGACAGCCATGATTTCAGCCCTGCCGTTCAGGTGATATTCCGGCAGATGCCTGTGCTTGGCGATGCTGCCGCACCCGATGACCCCAATCTTAATCTGTTCCATCCTTACCCCTCCCCGTTCTTCCCTTTTATATGCTCCAGCGGCTTAGCATTCCCATACTTCACCTCAGGCTGACGGGATCCTTCTGCCCACCTGACAGCATTAATGATGACCTTTTGAACATCTTTGTTAAAATAAGTCGGATAGGTTTCATGCCCAGGCCGGAAATAGAATACTTTTCCTTTCCCGCGCTGATAGGTGCAGCCGCTCCGGAACACTTCTCCGCCCTCGAACCAGCTGACCATCACGAGCTGGTCCGGAGCAGGGATATCAAAATGCTCACCGTACATTTCCTCCCGCTCCAATTCGATATACTCCCCCAGCCCTTCCGCAATCGGATGGCTCGGATCCACGACCCAGATCCGTTCCTTTTCGTCTGCTTCCCGCCATTTCAAATCACAGGAAGTTCCCATTAATGATTTAAATATTTTTGAAAAATGGCCTGAATGAAGGACGATCAGCCCCATGCCGTCCAGCACCCGCTGTTTCACCCTGTCAACAATTTCATCCGGGACCGCATCGTGGGCGATATGCCCCCACCAGATCAGTACATCTGTATCTTCCAGAACCTCCCGGGTTAATCCGCATTCATCGTCATCAAGCGTCGCTGTCCTTACTTCAAAGGACTCACCTTCCAAAAAGGAGGCAATCGCTCCGTGTATCCCATCAGGATAAACGGCCCTCACTTCCGCGTTTTTTTGCTCATGCTGATTTTCATTCCATACCGTCACTTTTGCCATTGTTCTTCCTCCTATCTGCTGCCCGGCGGCAGATTCCGATATTCATTCGGTGTATAGCCGGTCAGCTTTTTAAAAACCTTGCTGAAATATTTTTCATTCTGGTATCCAACCTGATAGGCAATCTCGTAAATTTTCAAAGATGGGCTGCCAAGCAGCTCCTTTGCCTTTTCCATCCGGATATTGGTCAAATAATCTGTAATGGTTGCCTGGAAATCCTGTTTGAATTTCCTGGATATATACTCTCTGCTCAAATAAAAACGGTCAGCGATATCCTGCAGTGTGATATCAAGATGATAATTCTGCACCAGAAACTCTTCGATTTGCTTGATGTTATTGTTCTCTTTCTGGGCTGCTTTGCTTTCCCTGGGCTCTCTAAAGGCCTCCCCTGTCAAACGTGAAGCTGCAAGGTCATTGACTGCCCTTTCGAGCGTTTCATTCAGCAGTTCCGGATCAATCGGCTTTAAGATATAATCAAAGCTTTTATAATAGATGGCGTTCCTCATATACTCGTAGTCATCATAGCCGCTGACAACGATCGTTTTCCCCTGGCATTGGGAACCATGGATCCACTTCAAAAGGCTGATGCCGTCACACCTCGGCATATTCATATCGGTAAAAATAATATCAGGCTGCACTTCGCCGATCAGTCTGATAGCCTCTTCCCCGTCCTCTGCCTCAAAGATGGAGCTGATTCCATGCTTTTCCCATTCTGCAAGCATAAGAAGCCCTTCCCTGACATGCTTTTCATCATCGATGATGATTGCCTTCATCCACTTCGCCCCCCGGGTGCAGCGGAAGCTTCATGGAAACGATAAAGCCTTTGCCTCCACGATTTCCAAGCTGCAGGATTGCTTCTTCTCCGTAATAAAGCATCAGCCGTCCATACACATTCCTAAGCCCGATGCTCGTGCTGTCCCCTTTGGCCTCAAGCGGCCCGCCTTTAATACAGCGCCATATATCCCCCAGCCTGCCATCATCTGCGCCTCCGCCATTATCACTTATATCTATGCATAGAAATCCGCTGTCTTTATTACATTCGATATTCAGCTCGCCTGTCCCTTCACCCGGAGTAAATCCATGCTTAAAATAATTCTCAATGACCGGCTGCAGCAGCATTTTAGGAACTTTGACAGATGAGACCTCTTCACCTGCATCAATCCTGTAGATAAACTTTTCGCCAAACCGCTCTTTCTGCAGGAGCAGGAAGGCCTTTGTATAATTAATCTCTTTTATCAGCGGCACCCGGTCCTCCTCCATGTCCATCCCGTACCTCATGATTTTTGAAAGATGGGTAATCAGGGTATAAATCTGGGGAACTTTGTTTTTCAAGGCAACCGTTCCGATCGACTGGAGGGCATTGTACAGGAAATGCGGGTTGATCTGCGACTGGAGCACCTTCAGCTGATTGGTTTTATTCTCAATCTCCAGCTTATATTCCCTGTTGATGAGATGGTTTATTTTCTCGATCATCTCATTGAACCTCATTCCAAGGATGCCGATTTCATCCTTCCCGAATGAATCATATTCAACATTCATGTCCCCCCGCTCTACCTGGCTGATGCTCCTCAGCAGCACCCGGATCGGGGAGGTGATTCTAAAAGAAACGAATAAGGTGGCAAGGATAACCAGCGTTAACCCGATAATGCCGAAAAGGATGTTGATTTTCGCAACGCTAAAAGCGCTTTCATACAAAGTTGTATCCGGGACCCGCTTCACGAGGAACCAGCCGCCCGCACTTTCTTCCATCTGCTCGTAAATCATCATGCCGCTGAAATCATCTTTCTTCCATTCAAGTGTCCCCGCCTTATTTCCTGAACTCACAATGGCATCCACCCATTTTTCGGGCACCTGTCCGCTTGCAGCATCCTTGTCAGAGCTATAAATGAGAAGGCCATCCTGAGATACAATATAAAATTCCTCGCTTCCCGGAGTATAAAGATTCCTGCTGAGATTCACGATGTCATCCGGAGCGATCTCAAGAGTAATGTAGGCCAGCACATTGTCTGATGGAATATTTGTAAACGCACGATGCACTGCCATGATATTCCGGGAATTCGTCTGTTCCATCAGCGGTTCAATATACATATGCGAGGAGCTGTCCCTGGCTCTATTGAAGGCCTCTGCGCTTTTAGCGCTCCTTCCTTTCATGAAGACGACTGTAGACCTCCTGGAAGCGGAGATGACCCTGTCTTCGTCTGCAAAGGCTATTTGGACCCTGTTAATGGTATCCCCGGCATAAAGGATGGTTTGGACCACATTTTTCATGATCCCGATTGTTAAATAATTGTCCTCATCTTTAGAAGACCTCAGGAAATTTAAGAAGCCGGGATTATTGTACAGAGACAATGTCAATCCATTCAGCTCATTCATATAGCTCTCCAGGTTGATTTTGCCCTGATAGAGAAGCTTGCTGTTTTCCTCTACAGCCTGATTTTTCAAAAACTCCTTCGTATGGAAGTAGGTAATGATAATCGATGTGCCGAAAGGAATGATTGTGATCAGCAGCAGCAGGACGATCAGTTTATTGCGGATACTGTTCTTAATCATAAATAGTCCTCCCCAGGCCCTGATAATGTAAGTATATATGGGACAGGGTGAGACATGCTAAAGATTTTTTCATTTATGGAAAATAAAAAGCATGCCTTGTTGCAGACATGCTTTTTATCCTGGCAGTGATCTCTGCTTTACTTTAAGTTATCCCAGGTTTTCTGGAACCTCTCTAGCAGAGTATCATAATCAATTTTACCTGCAGCATATTCCTGGATGCTAGCGGCGAATTCCTTGTTCGCTCCATCCGGCCATCTGAACCATGTCCACGGAATTGTTTTCTCTTCTTTGGAGTACTCAAGGATTGACTGGCCAAGATCGCCAAGACCTGATGCCTCAATATTGTCAAAAGCAGGGATGAAAGCAAATTCCTCGGTTAAATAGCGTTTACCTGTATCAGAAGATACCATCCATTCCAGGAACAATTTAGCTTCATCCAGGTGCTCGGAATTCTTATTCAGAACCCAGTTATTCGGGACCCCAACAGGGAGGCGGTCAGCATTTTTGTCATCTGAGATCGGAATCGGCAAAAAGCCCATATTCATATCAGGATTAACCTCATAGATCATATTTTCAGTCCAGTTCCCCTGCTGCAGCATGGCAGTCTGGCCTGCGGCAAATTGGGTGACCTGCGTGTTATAGTCAGTGGTCAATGGATTATCATTTCCAAAATTGATTTCTGTATCAAGCACTTCTTTAAACTGCTTGAATTGCTCATTATCTGTAAACTTCTCTGTACCATCATAAAGTCCTTCAATAAAGGCAATAGGATCTTCCTGTTGGGCAAAAGGGATATTCAGCAAGTGCTGCCCGATGACCCACCATTCCCCATATCCGGCTGAGAAAGGTGTAGTGCCGCTGTCCTTCAGTTTCTCAGCAGCATCCTTGAGCTCTGTAATATTGGCCGGAGGCTCCTTAATGCCTGCTTTCTCAAACAAATCTTTATTATAGACAAATCCGTATCCTTCAAGGTTGACCGGCATGCCATAAAGCTTGCCGTCTGTATCTGTCATCGGCACTTTGCCGATCGGGAGAAGATGCTCAACCCATGGCTCATTGGATAGGTCGGCCAGATGCTCCTTCCACAGTTCCAGTTCTTTAAAGCCGCCATTGTTGAAAATATCCGGCTGTTCGCCAGAAGCAAATTTCGCTTTCAGCGCAGCACCGTAATCGGCACCGCCGCCAACAGTTTCCAGCTTTACTTTGATATTGGGATGCTCGGCTTCGAACTCAGTGATCATCTCCTGAAGCTGGTCGGCAATTTCAACTTTAAATTGGAACAGGTTGAGAGTAACCGTCTCTTCCCCGGTATCCTTTGTCCCCTCTTTATCATCAGTTCCAGAAGTGCTTCCTGACGAACAGCCGGCCAAAATCCCGAATGTGAAAAGCAGGGACAGGCAAATAAGCAATAAGCGTTTCATTGTCATTGACCTCCTTGAATTCTATTTATATATCATTTTAGCGGTACATTCTAGCCGCCGCTAAAATTTGATATCTATTTGATGGAGCCTGATGCTATGCCTTTAATAATATGCTTCTGCAGGAACAGGAAGAAGATGATGACCGGCGTAATGCCAAGTACAAGCGCTGCCAGGCCCATATCCCACTGTTTTGTATATTGGGCAAAGAAGGAGCTGGTGGCGAGCGGGATTGTTCTCAGCTCGGCATCCTGCAGCACCAGGAGCGGAAGAAGGAAATCGTTCCAGATCCATAAGGTATTAAGGATGACAACCGTCACTGTAATCGGCTTTAAAAGCGGGAAAACGATCCTCCAAAAAACCCCGAACTGGCTGCACCCATCAATCAGCGCCGACTCTTCTATCTCCCTTGGAACCGTTTTGACAAATCCATGGTAAAGGAACAGGGAAAGAGGAACGCCAAACCCGAAATACATCATAATCAGTCCGGGAATGCTGTTCGTCATATTCAGGGCGCCTCCGAGCTTCATAAGCGGGATCATAACCGTCTGAAAGGGAATGACCATTGCTGAGACAAAAAGGATAAACAGAATCTTGCTGAAGCGCCCGGGAGTCCTCACCATTTTCCATGCAGCCATTGAACTGATGATTACCAGGCCAATATTGCTGAGCACAGTAATGATCAGTGAATTCCAGAATGCCCTTGGAAAATTAATGATTTCCCAAACCTTCGAATAATTAGCAAATAACACTTCCTTTGGAAAAGCAGCTGCATCCAATAAGATTTCAGCAAAGCTTTTGACTGAATTAACCGCCACAAAATAGAAGGGGATCAGAAAAATCAGCCCAAGAATGATGCCGATTATCTCCAGCAGAAACGTCCTTCCTGTATACTTGCGATTCATCAGGCTTCAACCTCCTTCCTTTTCGTCATAATTACCTGAACCGATGTAAACACGGCGACAATCAGAAAGAAAAGAATCGATTTGGCCGTCCCGAGACCATAGCGGTTATTTTGGAAAGCCTCCTGATAAATGTTGATGGCTACAGACTGTGTTGAATTAAACGGTCCCCCATTTGTAAGAGAAAGATTTAAATCAAAGATCTTAAAGGCCATTGATATAGTCAAAAAGAAACAAATAGTGAAAGCCGGAATGATCAGCGGTATAATGATGCGGGTAAGAAGCGTCCAGTTTGAAGCCCCGTCAATCCTTGCCGCCTCAAGAAGGGAATGGTCCACTCCCTGCAGGGCTGCGATATAAATCACCATCATATAGCCGCTCACCTGCCATGCAAACACAATGACAATTCCCCAAAATGCTGTAGTCTCATCCCCCAGCCAGGCAAGCTTGAAAAACGCCAGGCCAGTCAAATTTCCGATGGAAGCAAACGCTTTGACAAAGATAAACTGCCAGATGAACCCAAGCAGCAGTCCTCCAATTACATTCGGTATAAAGAAGACGGTTCTGAGAATATTCCGTGTCTTCAAGGCCGCGTTAAGTAGCAGGGCAAGTCCAAATCCAATTAAATTGCTGATAACTACTGAGGCCAGCATGAACTTGGTTGTAAACAAGAAAGATTGGAAAAAGTTCGGATCATCCTTGAAAATTTTGATATAGTTTTGCAGCCCGACCCATTCGACAGCTGAGCTTACACCATTCCATGAGGTAAAGGAATAATATAAACCCATAAGGAATGGTATCACCTGAATAAGGACAAAGAATAAAATGGCCGGTCCGGTAAAAGCCGCATAAATTAATATACTTCGAAGACGTGCTTTTCTTTTGCTTGTTCTCTTTGTTACAGCGTCCGCCTTTATGGGAGCCAACTCTGTTTTTGCATCCAATTTTACTCTCACCGCCTTTTGTAATCGCTTTCTTTTATTATAGGAGGCTATCAAATAAAAAGGGGCAACATAATTGACCAAAAGAGGGGGAAAATTTTGACTTCTTCATAGAGAAGAAAGACTGGCTGACATCTTACCGTAACCCACGGGTCATGCCTTATCGGGATCAAGACAAAGAAAAAACGCAATGCTTCGTTTTCTGAAAACGAAACACTGCGTTGATGAAATTATGTATGGAGCGGGTGATGGGAATCGAACCCACGACATCAGCTTGGAAGGCTGAGGTTTTACCATTAAACTACACCCGCATCGAAAATTGCTGAAATTTGTCGATGCCTTTTCAAAAATAAAAACAGGAAACCCTGTATAAAAAGAAAATGATACCGGTGGCCGGGGTCGAACCGGCACTCCAGAAGGAACACGATTTTGAGTCGTGCGCGTCTGCCAATTCCGCCACACCGGCATATCATTTAATTTATCGTTCATTCTCCATTTCCTGTAATTGGAATGGAGGCGGCAACCGGAATCGAACCGGTGATAAAGGTTTTGCAGACCTCTGCCTTACCTCTTGGCTATGCCGCCAGAACGTTTGGAGCGGAAGACGGGATTCGAACCCGCGACCCCCACCTTGGCAAGGTGATGTTCTACCACTGAACTACTTCCGCAAATGGCTGGGCTAGCTGGATTCGAACCAACGCATGACGGAGTCAAAGTCCGTTGCCTTACCGCTTGGCTATAGCCCAATAATATGATATGCATAGAATGCAATATTGTGATTAAAAAATGGGGCGACTGATGGGAATCGAACCCACGAATGTCGGAACCACAATCCGATGCGTTAACCACTTCGCCACAATCGCCATAATAAAATTGGCAGGGGTAGTAGGAATCGAACCCACACTGGAGGTTTTGGAGACCTCTGTTCTACCTTTAAACTATACCCCTGTATGAATGGTGGAGGGGGACGGATTCGAACCGCCGAACCCTGAGGGAGCGGATTTACAGTCCGCCGCGTTTAGCCACTTCGCTACCCCTCCACGTTAAGGTGGTGCCGGCTAGAGGACTTGAACCCCCAACCTACTGATTACAAGTCAGTTGCTCTACCAATTGAGCTAAACCGGCTTACAAACAATGGTGGCTCAGGACGGAATCGAACCGCCGACACAAGGATTTTCAGTCCTTTGCTCTACCGACTGAGCTACTGAGCCATAATAAAATTTTCATCCAAAACCTTTTATACTTTAAGTCCTTTGTTCGTCAGTTCTTACGAACTTCCTCACAGATTGCCGCAGGAGCTGTTCAATGAAGGTAGCAATCTGCTCTACCGACTGAGCTACTGAGCCTAATTAAATTTAAATGGCGGTCCCGACGGGAATCGAACCCGCGATCTCCTGCGTGACAGGCAGGCATGTTAACCGCTACACCACGGGACCATTTTATAAATTTGGGTCTTGATTATGCCCGAGAAGCCTGCAGGACTGACTCTTCCTCTTCCAGATGACTCAAGGAAGCAAATCCGTTGAGGCAACTCGCAGCATATTCATTGCAGTGTCGCTCGTCGCTACACCACAGGACCAGATTGCGGGGGCAGGATTTGAACCTGCGACCTTCGGGTTATGAGCCCGACGAGCTACCGGACTGCTCCACCCCGCGACAATAAAAAGTTATAATGGTGGAGGATGACGGGATCGAACCGCCGACCCTCTGCTTGTAAGGCAGATGCTCTCCCAGCTGAGCTAATCCTCCGAAATGGTGACCCCTACGGGATTCGAACCCGTGTTACCGCCGTGAAAGGGCGGTGTCTTAACCGCTTGACCAAGGGGCCATTATATAATTTAAATGGCGGAGAGCAAGGGATTTGAACCCTTGAGACAGCTATAAACCGCCTACACGATTTCCAATCGTGCTCCTTCGGCCACTCGGACAGCTCTCCATAATTGGCTCCGCAGGTAGGATTCGAACCTACGACCGTTCGGTTAACAGCCGAATGCTCTACCACTGAGCTACTGCGGAATGATAGTATATTAGAATACTTTCGCCCGGCAGCGTCCTACTCTCACAGGAGGAGAACCTCCAACTACCATCGGCGCTGAGAAGCTTAACTTCCGTGTTCGGTATGGGAACGGGTGTGACCTTCTCGCTATCGCCACCAGACTATTTTTTCAAGACAAGTATTATTATACCGTCTTTTTATTATTTTGCAAGAGAATTTTTAAATTTTATTCCCTCAAAACTAGATAATGCAGAAGAAGAATTACAAAGCAATCAAATGTGGTTAAGTCCTCGATCTATTAGTATCTGTCAGCTCCACGTGTCACCACGCTTCCACCTCAGACCTATCAACCTGATCATCTTTCAGGGATCTTACTAGCTTGACGCTATGGGAAATCTCATCTCGAGGGGGGCTTCATGCTTAGATGCTTTCAGCACTTATCCCTTCCGCACATAGCTACCCAGCGATGCCTTTGGCAAGACAACTGGTACACCAGCGGTGCGTCCATCCCGGTCCTCTCGTACTAAGGACAGCTCCTCTCAAATTTCCTGCGCCCACGACGGATAGGGACCGAACTGTCTCACGACGTTCTGAACCCAGCTCGCGTACCGCTTTAATGGGCGAACAGCCCAACCCTTGGGACCGACTACAGCCCCAGGATGCGATGAGCCGACATCGAGGTGCCAAACCTCCCCGTCGATGTGGACTCTTGGGGGAGATAAGCCTGTTATCCCCGGGGTAGCTTTTATCCGTTGAGCGATGGCCCTTCCATGCGGAACCACCGGATCACTAAGCCCGACTTTCGTCCCTGCTCGACTTGTAGGTCTCGCAGTCAAGCTCCCTTGTGCCTTTACACTCTGCGAATGATTTCCAACCATTCTGAGGGAACCTTTGGGCGCCTCCGTTACTTTTTAGGAGGCGACCGCCCCAGTCAAACTGCCCGCCTGACACTGTCTCCCGCCCCGATCAGGGGCGCGGGTTAGAATTTCAATACAGCCAGGGTAGTATCCCACCAATGCCTCCACCGAAGCTGGCGCTCCGGCTTCAAAGGCTCCTACCTATCCTGTACAAGCTGTACCAAAATTCAATATCAGGCTGCAGTAAAGCTCCACGGGGTCTTTCCGTCCTGTCGCGGGTAACCTGCATCTTCACAGGTACTATAATTTCACCGAGTCTCTCGTTGAGACAGTGCCCAGATCGTTACGCCTTTCGTGCGGGTCGGAACTTACCCGACAAGGAATTTCGCTACCTTAGGACCGTTATAGTTACGGCCGCCGTTTACTGGGGCTTCGATTCAGAGCTTCGCTTGCGCTAACCCCTCCTCTTAACCTTCCAGCACCGGGCAGGCGTCAGCCCCTATACTTCGCCTTGCGGCTTCGCAGAGACCTGTGTTTTTGCTAAACAGTCGCCTGGGCCTATTCACTGCGGCTTTTCCGGGCTATTCACCCTAAAAAGCACCCCTTCTCCCGAAGTTACGGGGTCATTTTGCCGAGTTCCTTAACGAGAGTTCTCTCGCTCACCTTAGGATTCTCTCCTCGCCTACCTGTGTCGGTTTGCGGTACGGGCACCTTTTCCCTCGCTAGAGGCTTTTCTTGGCAGTGTGGAATCAGGAACTTCGGTACTAAATTTCCCTCGCCGTCACAGCTCAGCCTGATGCAAACGGGATTTGCCTCGTTTGCAGCCTAACTGCTTGGACGCGCATATCCAACAGCGCGCTTACCCTATCCTCCTGCGTCCCCCCATTGCTCAAACGGTAAAGAGGTGGTACAGGAATATCAACCTGTTGTCCATCGCCTACGCCTTTCGGCCTCGGCTTAGGTCCCGACTAACCCTGAGCGGACGAGCCTTCCTCAGGAAACCTTAGGCATTCGGTGGATGGGATTCTCACCCATCTTTCGCTACTCATACCGGCATTCTCACTTCTAAGCGCTCCACCAGTCCTTGCGGTCTGACTTCGATGCACTTAGAACGCTCTCCTACCGCGGACACCTGATGGTGTCCACCCACAGCTTCGGTGATACGTTTAGCCCCGGTACATTTTCGGCGCGGAGTCACTCGACCAGTGAGCTATTACGCACTCTTTAAATGGTGGCTGCTTCTAAGCCAACATCCTGGTTGTCTAAGCAACTCCACATCCTTTTCCACTTAACGTATACTTTGGGACCTTAGCTGGTGGTCTGGGCTGTTTCCCTTTTGACTACGGATCTTATCACTCGCAGTCTGACTCCCATGGATAAGTCTTTGGCATTCGGAGTTTGTCTGAATTCGGTAACCCGATGGGGGCCCCTAGTCCAAACAGTGCTCTACCTCCAAGACTCTTACAACATGAGGCTAGCCCTAAAGCTATTTCGGAGAGAACCAGCTATCTCCAAGTTCGATTGGAATTTCTCCGCTACCCACACCTCATCCCCGCACTTTTCAACGTGCGTGGGTTCGGGCCTCCATCCAGTGTTACCTGGACTTCACCCTGGACATGGGTAGATCACCTGGTTTCGGGTCTACGACCACATACTCATTCGCCCTATTCAGACTCGCTTTCGCTGCGGCTCCGTCTGTTCAACTTAACCTCGCATGTAATCGTAACTCGCCGGTTCATTCTACAAAAGGCACGCCATTACCCTGACCTGAAGGTCATAGGGCTTTGACTACTTGTAGGCACACGGTTTCAGGATCTGTTTCACTCCCCTTCCGGGGTGCTTTTCACCTTTCCCTCACGGTACTGGTTCACTATCGGTCACTAGGGAGTATTTAGCCTTGGGAGATGGTCCTCCCTGCTTCCGACGGGATTTCACGTGTCCCGCCGTACTCAGGATCCACTCTGGAGGGAACGAAGTTTCAACTACGGGGCTGTTACCCTCTATGGCCGGCCTTTCCATGCCTGTTCATTTACTCCGTTCCTTTGTAACTCCGTGTAGAGTGTCCTACAACCCCAGGAGGCAAGCCTCCTGGTTTGGGCTAATCCCGTTTCGCTCGCCGCTACTCAGGGAATCGCGTTTGCTTTCTCTTCCTCCGGGTACTTAGATGTTTCAGTTCCCCGGGTCTGCCTCCAATGCCCTATGTATTCAGGCAAGGGTTCCATCCCATTACGGATGGAGGGTTTCCCCATTCGGAAATCTCCGGATCAAAGCTTACTTACAGCTCCCCGAAGCATATCGGTGTTAGTACCGTCCTTCATCGGCTCCTAGTGCCAAGGCATCCACCGTGCGCCCTTTCTAACTTAACCTGTTCGGCCGATGATAAGCTTCACATCTCTTCGTCATCTCAATCGTCAGCATCCTCACGTATACAAAACATACGCTCCGGTGCTTCCTCAATCGATTCCTCGACCTGTTCGCTTCTCATCACCCTCACGGTTTTTAAACTCTTATTTATTTATAAGAGAGAAAACCTAAAATGGCGATTACTCGGTAATGTCTTCTTCATTACATTATCTAGTTTTCAAAGAACAAAATGAGAGATTATACTCTCAAAACTGAACGAACAAAGAGCGTCACGTCTTGTATATATTCCTTAGAAAGGAGGTGATCCAGCCGCACCTTCCGATACGGCTACCTTGTTACGACTTCACCCCAATCATCTGTCCCACCTTAGGCGGCTGGCTCCAAAAGGTTACCCCACCGACTTCGGGTGTTACAAACTCTCGTGGTGTGACGGGCGGTGTGTACAAGGCCCGGGAACGTATTCACCGCGGCATGCTGATCCGCGATTACTAGCGATTCCAGCTTCATGCAGGCGAGTTGCAGCCTGCAATCCGAACTGAGAATGGTTTTATGGGATTCGCTTAACCTCGCGGTCTTGCAGCCCTTTGTACCATCCATTGTAGCACGTGTGTAGCCCAGGTCATAAGGGGCATGATGATTTGACGTCATCCCCACCTTCCTCCGGTTTGTCACCGGCAGTCACCTTAGAGTGCCCAACCTAATGCTGGCAACTAAGATCAAGGGTTGCGCTCGTTGCGGGACTTAACCCAACATCTCACGACACGAGCTGACGACAACCATGCACCACCTGTCATCCTGTCCCCCGAAGGGGAACGCCCTATCTCTAGGGTTGTCAGGAGATGTCAAGACCTGGTAAGGTTCTTCGCGTTGCTTCGAATTAAACCACATGCTCCACCGCTTGTGCGGGCCCCCGTCAATTCCTTTGAGTTTCAGCCTTGCGGCCGTACTCCCCAGGCGGAGTGCTTAATGCGTTTGCTGCAGCACTAAAGGGCGGAAACCCTCTAACACTTAGCACTCATCGTTTACGGCGTGGACTACCAGGGTATCTAATCCTGTTTGCTCCCCACGCTTTCGCGCCTCAGCGTCAGTTACAGACCAGAAAGTCGCCTTCGCCACTGGTGTTCCTCCACATCTCTACGCATTTCACCGCTACACGTGGAATTCCACTTTCCTCTTCTGCACTCAAGTCCCCCAGTTTCCAATGACCCTCCACGGTTGAGCCGTGGGCTTTCACATCAGACTTAAGAGACCGCCTGCGCGCGCTTTACGCCCAATAATTCCGGACAACGCTTGCCACCTACGTATTACCGCGGCTGCTGGCACGTAGTTAGCCGTGGCTTTCTGGTCAGGTACCGTCAAGGTGCCGGCAGTTACTCCGGCACTTGTTCTTCCCTGACAACAGAGTTTTACGATCCGAAAACCTTCATCACTCACGCGGCGTTGCTCCGTCAGACTTTCGTCCATTGCGGAAGATTCCCTACTGCTGCCTCCCGTAGGAGTCTGGGCCGTGTCTCAGTCCCAGTGTGGCCGATCACCCTCTCAGGTCGGCTACGCATCGTTGCCTTGGTGAGCCGTTACCTCACCAACTAGCTAATGCGCCGCGGGCCCATCTGTAAGTGATAGCCGAAACCATCTTTCAGCATAACCTCATGAGAGGTTGTGCATTATCCGGTATTAGCTCCGGTTTCCCGAAGTTATCCCAGTCTTACAGGCAGGTTGCCCACGTGTTACTCACCCGTCCGCCGCTGACTTCAGGGAGCAAGCTCCCATCCGTCCGCTCGACTTGCATGTATTAGGCACGCCGCCAGCGTTCGTCCTGAGCCAGGATCAAACTCTCCATATAAGAGTAAGATTTAGCTCTGATAAAAATAAGATTAACGTTGACGTTTTTGTTCGTTCAGTTTTCAAAGAACAATCTTCTTTTAACCTCGCCGCCCTTGAGCGACTTTATTATCTTATCATGTGTCATTCGTTCTGTCAACACTTTTCAAAAATAATTTTTCAGGTTGTTATTTAAATCCGTCAGCCACTGTGTTTTTGCTGAACAACTAGCAGCGACGGATATAAATATATCAAGTAAATAATAAAAGGTCAATACGTTTTAATGTTTTTTTAAAATAATTTTTTCGTCCGATAATGGCGGTGATACAAACCAGGGCTTTTCGTCACAATTTCAACTGCCTCTATTAGATGTTTATCGATCAGATATTCAAGCAGCATACTTAAATCAACAGAATAAGCACTTAATTCAGGATGGGTGATCATTTCATTGAAGGACCAGTCCTCTTTTTCGGACATTATATCAGTGAGATGCTGAATCCCGATTTTGGTTTTTGAATGGATCAGGAATTCACTTGCCAGAAAAAGAAGCTCAAGGCGTTTTTCTAATGGCTCTTCACTGATGACAAGCTCTTCATATAATTTAAAGATTTCCGGTTCTATCTGTTTAACCTGATGCCATACAGTGACTTCAGGGTGAAAGCCGCTTTCAATGACAGCAAGCCGCGCCAGGTGGTGAAGAGAATGAACGACATGGTTATAGGCATCGAGATAATGATTATTTTCAAAAAATGCCTTTCCATCCATATAGCGCCTTATTAATTTCGCAAATTCCACGCCCATCTTCAGCTTTCTTCCATAGAACGGGAATTCCTTTAATTCAACTTTCAGGTTGCTTATATACTCATTGCGGTCAAAAACGACTCTCCCATTATATAGCCAATCAAAAATCTTCCTGTTGGAGCCGTGGAGGATCCATTCATTCAGCTGGCTCTCCTTTACGATATGAAGTGCTGCTTTTTTATCATTATAAGTATAATGCTTCACGAAAACCGGCACCTCCGCCTCCTGGACAACGATCAGCAGGACTGCATCGAAGGTATCTGTAACAGGGACCGCTTTATTTCTTTTTTCTATGATCAGCACTCCAAGCGTGTTGGCCTGGCTTGCCCGTTCCTGATAAATAGGGCGAAGAATGTCTTCCATCATCATTCCTCCATTAATATTAGATAAGGATAGATTAATTTGAACTTCAATAACTTAGTGCAGCGGAGCCTATCCTCCGGACCAGCCCCGGGAGGCACTTTGATATTGCCGCAGCACACGGCATTCCAAGTCTGCGCTCATCTGCGCAAGGCCCCTCGCTTTTCTTTTATAGCATATAGGTTCTACAGCCATCCAGGAATTCCTGCTGTCCCCAAGCATTATTCGACAGGATCATTATTCATGTATTGCAGATATCCTTTAGAAAAGCAAATATGGTATAGTTATACTTTGGGAGGGACAAAAAAGAATGGCAAAATATTCGAGCAAGATCAACAAAATACGGACCTTTGCGCTTAGTCTGGTATTCATCGGCTTTATTGTTATGTATATAGGAATATTCTTCAGGACTTCACCGATTGTCATGACTATATTCATGCTTTTAGGCATGCTTTGCATCATCGCCAGCACCGGTGTTTATTTCTGGATTGGCATGCTCTCAACAAAAACTGTACAAGTTGAGTGCCCTAATTGCGGGAAATATACAAAGATGCTTGGCCGTGTGGATATGTGCATGTATTGCAATGAACCGCTGACACTCGATCCTTCCCTCGAAGGGAAAGAATTCAATGAGAGCTACAACAGAAAGGGTTCAAAACAGAAAAAAGCTGAGCAATAAATATGCTCAGAATAAATCGGCCCAGCAGGGATGCTGGGTTATTTTTTTATCCGCAAAACATCCGTAAGCCGCCGATTCCCTCTAAAACAAAAGAAAAAGCCGATAGCAGGCTATCGGCGTTATAGAATTAGTGCGCTTCCTTGCTTGCACAATCCGGGCATGTGCCGTAAATCTCCATGCGGTGATGGCTGATTTTAAAACCTGTTACATGGGAAGCCAGATGTTCAACTTCATCCAAACCAGGATAATGGAAATCCACGATTTTTCCGCAGTTTTCGCAAATCACATGATAATGATGGGTTGTAATAAAGTCAAACCTGCTTGATGCATCCCCATAGGTCAGTTCCTTTACCAGGCCAACTTCACGAAATACTCTTAGATTATTGTAAACTGTAGCCACACTCATATTAGGAAATTTTCCTTCTAATGCTTTATAAATATCATCTGCAGTCGGGTGTGACATGGAGCTTATTAAATATTCAAGTATCGCATGACGCTGCGGAGTAATACGCACTCCTGTATCCTTCAAGGTATCCAGCGCTTCTTTTAACTGTGTTTGAGCCACCGTCATGCACCTCTTTTCCAACAAAGATTCTTACTTTGTAATCTTTATAAATAGTGTACTAACTTTTTATGCTATTTGTCAATATTACTGTATGATGCCTGATTGATTTCAATCCTCTTCGTGAAGATTTTTCTCGTTTTCCCCCAGCTGAAGATTTACATATCTGGCCGTTACAAACAGCAGGTCAGACAATCTGTTCAGGTATGAAAGAACCAATGAGTTAACACCTTCAATCCGCACGGCCTCCCTTTCAGCCCGCCGCACAATCGTCCGGGCAGAATGGAAAGCGGCTCCTGCAGGATTTCCTCCTGGAAGGATAAAATTGGCAAGCTGCGGGAGTTCAGCATCCCATTCATCAATTTTGTTCTCCATGATTTTGATATCACCTTCAGAAACTTTCCACTTGACCTCTTTCCCGGGAGGAGTCGCAAGCTCTGCGCCTACATGGAAAAGGGCTGTTTGTATTTTATGGTATGTGTCTTCAAGCTCTTTTTTACCCTCAAAAAATTCACCCTTTAAATAGCTGAGTGCCAGGCCGATCATCGAATTGGCTTCATCACAGGTCCCGTAAGCTTCTACCCGCATGTCCCCTTTTGATACACGCTCTCCGTATATGAGCGATGTTGTTCCTTTATCTCCTGTTTTAGTGTAGATCTTCAAATTAATACCCCTTCCCAGGATCAATTTTATTCACATAGTCATTCCCGCTTTGTATATATGTATGAAGATTATGGGCAAAAATTTCAAAGGATCTTGGCAGGTACATGGCTGATCTGCTTGATAAGTGCGGAGTGACGGTTATATTGTCCAGCTTCCAGAATGGATGCCCCTTCTCCAGCGGTTCTGTTTCAAAAACATCCAGATAGGCATGTGAAATCAGCCTCTTCTGCATCACATCCAGCAATATTTCTTCCCCGGCGACATCCCCCCTGCCCAAGTTGATGAAGACTGCACTGTTCTTCATCCTGCGGAAGTGCTCCATCCTGAGCAGATGTCTTGTCTCTCCTGTACTGGGGAGCACCGAGATGAGGAAATCAGCCTCCGGTAATAGTATGTCCAACTCTTCAAGGCTGAAAAGGCTGTCAATATGTGGCACAGGCGAACCGCTGCGGTTGATGCCCCAGGTTTTCAATCCAAAAGCTTTCCCCAGCCGGGCTATTTCACTTCCAATTGCGCCGGTTCCAAGGATCAGCATGGTTTTTCCGCGGAGCTCGCCCATCTGGATATTCCGGTCCCAGACTTCATTCTCTTCATTGACAATAAGCTTTTTCGCCTTTTTTTCGTGCATCAGCATCATCCCAAGTGCAAACTCTGCCATCGGGATGCTGTGAACCCCTCTTGCATTAGTAATAAGAATGCCTCTTTCTTCACATTCCTTAAGCGGCATCAATTCCAGCCCCGCGGACATTACCATGATCCATTTCAGCTTTTTGGCACTCTCAATATGCGCAGCTGTCAGATCCTCGCCATAAGTAATGAAGACTTCAGCCTGGGATAATGCCCCTTCAGCCTGCTCCATACTCTCATAAAATTCAAAAGCCGCATCCGGAAAAGTATTCTTAATTTTATCCTGCAGATCCTTTTCCGGCTGCAGAGAAGATACTATTTTCAAACCCGTTCCCTCCTTCGTTTTCTTCATCATATCACCCGAAGGATGTTTTTACATTTTTCAATCGATCATACCCACTTCTTCAGATGCCGAAACTTTCTTGCTCTGCCAGCATAAAAAAAGAACAGACCCTGAAAGGATCTGCTTCAAAGTATCTGAGGAGGTATGCCCTAATCTAATGATATTCAAAACTTGTTTAAATGAATGGACATCCGCCTTTGTTATGTTAAATTGGGCCAGACAGCTGCCCTTTTATGCAGTGGTTCAGCCATTCGCGACCTTTCCCAATATTGATGGAGATATCCTTCATATATCAAAGACAGCCGGGGGATGCCGGCAACGTCATCAGGCCTGATCATTTCACAGCATTTATCAAATGTATGTATCCCGCTCTGTGTAAGAATGGTGGATACGAATTGCGAGCAGGTGAAGGCATCGGCTCTTTGAAATTTTATCCCAAAGATAATGCCGATGCACCCGAGGAGATTATATTTATACCTCAGCGGATCTTCCTCAAATTGCAGGATTATTTTCCGGATGTCTTTATGCTGTGAATCTGAAACCTGCAGCCGGTAAACCGCACATCTCGTATTTCTCTTATGCTTGAACACGCCCCCATCGACCCTTTCCTTAATGAATCCGGCTGAAAAAGGGTTCAAATAGCTGCGCCTCCCGAAGCTGAATAATTGATTGAACTGCCTGTCCAGCGCAATGGAAGAATGATTATACGGAGCTTTCGTATAACACTTTATCAGTCTTGAAAATATCGTTCCTGTATCTGTCAGCAAGATATAAATGCATTTGCTCATCACATATCACCCAATATCCAATCTGGAAAATTTAACCCTTAGTATATTAGACGATTGGCCCCCGCAAATCACTACACTAAAATGAAAAAAAGATTGGATACAAGTATCCAATCCCGTTACTCAGGAAAGCTGCTCCTGTACATAAGCAAGCGCCTCTTCGACATGGCCCTTAACCTTTACCTTCCTCCATTCCTTCACCAGATTCCCTTCTTTATCAATGATGAAGGTGGATCTTTCAATCCCCATATACTCTTTGCCGAAATTTTTCTTCAGCTTCCATACATCATATGCTTCAGCGGCTTTATGCTCTTCATCTGACAGCAGGATAAAAGGCAATCCGTATTTCTCAATAAACTTACCATGCCTGCCAGCTGGGTCCGGGCTTATACCGATGATTACAGCGTCCGCTCCCTGGAACTCCTCATGCTTGTCCCTGAAGTCACATGCTTCGGTCGTGCACCCAGGTGTCATATCCTTAGGATAGAAATACAGGACCACATTTTTGCCCCGGAAGTCTGACAGCTTTACCGGCTTTTCATCTGCGTCCGGCAGTTCAAACCCCGGAGCCTGTTTTCCCAGTTCAATCTGCATATTAATCCCTCCATCGTTGTGATATCATAAGCCTATCCAAAATCTGCCGCAAACACAAATCCGGGACACTGTCAGGACTCTCTGTCGAATACGGCCCTCGCTACAAATGCTGCGGGAATCGTGTAGCCGATCAATGCCTCAAGGACGGCGATCATCCTCCCGATCCCTATAGGGGAAATATCGCCATAGCCTACTGAAAAAAGGGTTACGGCGCTGAAATAGAAACCTGTCTCCAGCCTTTGAAAAAATGTTCCCCCTTCTGCTCCCGCGCTTTCCCGGAGAACCTGGGTACCGTTCTGCTCCATTAAAACGTAAATAAGCCCAAAGCCAATCATGACCGTCACATATATAAAAGCAAGATACAGAAAGTTTTCAAACGAGACTCTTTTCCCGCGGATCTTATGGGGGATAAACAAGGTCCGCAGACTCATCAATACACAGAAGGCAATCAATATCAGCGAAAGATAAAAGACCAAATCAGACCCTCTTCTCCTTTATACTCCCTAGATTTATACGCTTAAAGCAGGGCCTGTATGCCGGCTTGTCTTTTAACAAATAGTGCGGTTCCAGTATTATCCTGTTAAAATAATGAATATCCATTTTTAAAGTGAGAGGAGTTATTTATGTATCTGCTGCTGTCTATATTGCTCGCTGTAATTTTAGGATGCATTTTATTGATGCTGAGTCCTTTATTGGCGGGCATTATTGCTTTCGGGATCATTGCCGGCACTTTGTTCAGAGCGGTTTATATGCTTAATAAAATTTATAAAACACTCCCAAAGCCGCCGGATAAAGCAACGGCTGCTTATCAAAACTATCTCAAAGATATAAAACATTTGAACGAAAAAGAAAACAGCAGAGTTTGAGTTTACACCAAGATCAGAAGACATAAAAAAAACAGCACCTCATTTAAGAGAGTGCTGTTTTTGCCATTCTAATTCCCCGCACCACGGTATTTCTTTACTCCCTGATTCCAGACGATGATGGACAGGCAGAAGAATACCAGACCGATGACTGGCGTCAGGAAAGAATAGGCCAGCCATTCATGCTTCCCAAGGAAATAGGCCGCCGGATAGACACCGACAAACGCGAACGGGAGGATCCAGGTAAGCACAAAACGGATGGCACCATTATATATGTCTACCGGATATCTTCCATAATTCCCGATATTGTACATCATCGGCATGATGGAAGTTCTCGCGTCTGCCCAAAAGCTGATGCACGCAATCAGGACGAAGATTCCCGCGTAAACCATCACACCGCCGAGCACAAGCAGGATAAACAAGAAAGGATCATACCAGCTTATGCTGAGTCCAAGCTGCTCTCCCGCATAAAACATAATCACCAGGCCGGTCACGGCTCCAAACAGAGATTCCAGTTCCATCCTTTCCAGGACAATCTGGAAAAGGCTATGGACAGGTCTGGTCAAAATCCTGTCAAACTCGCCTTTTACGATATATCGTTCATTGAAATCCCAAATATTGAAAAAGGAAGAAAACAGGGCATACGGAACAAGAAAGAAGCCATAAATAAAGATAATTTCATCTCTGTTCCAGCCGCTCAAATAGCTGGTATGTCCAAAGACAACCAGGATAAAGATCAAATTGACTGCCTGAAACAGCAAGTCGGATACAACCTCAACCGCCAAATCTGCCCGATACTCCAGCCTTGTTTTCATATACTGAGACACATATTGGAAGAAAATCGAAATATAAAACAAGCTGTTACCCTCCTTGTATGACCATCTGCTTTTTCGCCGCGGTCCAAAGTGCCTGTATCGGAATGATAAGGATCAGCACCCACACTCCCTGAAGCAGCAGACCATTGATGGCTTCCCCCTGTGTGAAGCCATTGGTGAAAATCATGCTTGGAATATAGCTGATGCCCTGGAAGGGAAGGAATTTCAAGATATCCTGAGCCCACACAGGGAAAAAGGAAAGAGGGATCAGCAGCCCGGAAAACAGATCGATCACAACGCGCTTGGCCCTGATCAAGCCTGTATTATTATATAAGAAAAAAGTCGTAATCCCTGTCAGCAGATTTAATTGGGTATTGATCAAGAAGCTGAGTAATATGGACACTGAAAACAGCAGCCAGGTAGAAGGGTCTGCCGAAATTTCAAGCGGGAAGATCAGGGCCACAATGACCATGCCGGGAACAGAGAAAAAGAACAAACGGAAAATGCCTTCACCAAGCCCCTGCATAGTCTTCATGCCAAGATAATTGTATGGCCTGATCAGTTCGACCGCTACTTTTCCTTCCTTTATTTCTGCAGCCATTTCCCGGTCAATATTATTGAAATAAAAGGCCCTGGCCATCCAGGCAACAGCTACATAGGTGGTCATCTGCAGGACGGAAAGGCCCTCAATGCTCTCTTTCCCTCCATATATCGCAGTCCATAAAAAATAATAAGCGCCAATATTAATGCTGTATATCAGAATGCCTGTATAATAATTCGTCCGGTAGGCGAGCATCATCAAAAAACGGATACGGATCATTTCTACATACTTATCCATTGCTGCCTCCTCAAGCCATGCCTTTATCGTATATATTGCGGATAATTTCTTCGGTTGACGTTTCCATGATTTTAATATCCCTGACCTTGTAGGCCGAGACTGCCCTTGCAATCAGCGCAGAGATGACTTCCTCTTTATCCTCCGCAAAGGCCGTAAAGGCTTCGTCTTCTCCATTCCTTTGCCATTCGACCGGGAGATCAGCAGTAAGCTCTTCCAAGGCTCCCAATTCTGCCTGCTCAAGAAATTCAAACCGTATTTCCTTTCCCTCAGCCCAGGTTTCCTTCAGGCTCTGCAAAGCACCGTCGTATATGATGCGGCCTTCATCAAGCATGACAACCCGTTCGCAAAGTGCTTCAATGTCAGAAAGGTCATGGGTGGTCAAAAGAATGGTTGTATTGTATTTCTGGTTGATTTCTTTTAAAAACTCACGGATTTTCAGCTTAACCAGGACATCTAGGCCAATCGTCGGCTCATCAAGAAATAACAGCGGCGGATTATGGATCAGGGCCGCCGCCAGCTCGCAGCGCATTCTCTGTCCAAGCGAGAGCTTGCGCACGGGCTTATCCAGGAGAGGCCCGATATCCAGCGTCCTGATGACATGGTCCATATGGCTGGCATAATCCTCATCAGAAACTTTATAAACCTTTTTTAAAAGCCGGAACGATTCCTGAACGGCAATATCCCACCACAGCTGGGATCTCTGCCCGAACACAACCCCGATCGTCTGGACGAATTTCTCCCGGTCCCTGTGCGGATTCATCCCGTTGACAGTCACCTCCCCGGAAGTCGGCTCCAGGATGCCGGTCAGCATCTTGATGGTCGTCGACTTTCCCGCTCCGTTTTCCCCTATGTAGCCTACCATTTCCCCCTGCCTTACCTGAAAGCTGATATCGTTGACAGCAGGTACAATCTTATAATTTCGCGTAAACAGATCGCGGAAGGCCCCTTTAAGGCCGGCCCTGCTTGAATAGGCCTTAAATTCCTTGCGCAGGCCATTTACAATGATGGCATCCTTCATGTTTTCCTCCAGTTCAATCCCTTTTTACAAGGGCATATATTTCAAAACATCCAAGGCATCCTGCCTTCTCCAAAGCCGGTGCCCCAAGAACTCATTTTAGCCAAAGGACATCTTTAATACAAATAGCCTGCACTTCTTCCCTCTGGAGCACTCTCCACAGCGGGCTGACTCAGCCAGTAAGGCTTTACGGACAGTTCAGTCCCAGCCCCTTCCTTTTTCCTAACTTTCTTACTATAAGCGCGGGGCTATTACTGCCCGTTAAACTGCGGCATTGGGAAACTTCCCCTTGGACGCCCTTCCCAAGGGGTTAGTTGAACCAGCCGGGCTTTACGGGCAGTTTAGACCCGCACCACTTCCTTTTTCCTAACTTTCTTACTATAAGCGCGGGGCTATTACTGCCTGTTATTCTGCGGTAATATAGAGGGGGAATTACGCCTAAGGAGGAAGAAAATGAATTTCTCAAATTCAGAACGCATACATGAAGAAGCACTTAAACATATTGTGGGCGGAGTAAACAGCCCTTCCCGCTCTTATAAAGCCGTTGGCGGCGGCGCTCCCGTTGTGATGGAGCGTGCGCAGGGAGCTTACTTCTGGGATGTTGACGGAAATCAATATATCGATTATCTGGCTGCGTACGGCCCCATCATCACTGGCCATGCACATCCTCATATTACTGAAGCAATCAAAAGAGCAGCAGAAACAGGGGTCCTGTACGGAACACCTACCCCGCACGAAGTTAAATTCGCCAAGATGCTGAAGGAAGCCATGCCGGGCATGGAAAAAGTCCGCTTCGTCAATTCAGGCACTGAGGCCGTCATGACCACGATCCGTGTGGCGCGGGCATACACAGGAAAAGACAAAATCATTAAATTTGCCGGATGCTACCATGGCCATTCCGACCTTGTCCTTGTTGCTGCAGGCTCAGGGCCATCCACACTTGGAACACCTGATTCTGCCGGCGTGCCGAAAAGCATCGCCCAGGAAGTGATCACGGTCCCATTCAATGATATCGAGCCGTTTAAAGAAGCGATGAGAAAATGGGGAGACGAGATCGCAGCAGTGCTGGTCGAGCCGATCGTAGGAAATTTCGGGATTGTTGAACCAAAGGAGGGCTTCCTGGAGCAGATTAACGAAATTGCCCATGCAGCAGGCTCTCTCGTTATATATGATGAAGTCATAACAGCCTTCCGCTTTATGTATGGCGGCGCCCAGGATATGCTTGGCGTTCAGCCTGACCTGACAGCAATGGGCAAAATCATTGGCGGCGGGCTTCCGATCGGTGCTTACGGCGGCAAACTGGAAATCATGGAAAAGGTGGCTCCATTAGGCCCAGCCTATCAGGCAGGAACAATGGCAGGAAACCCGGCTTCCATTCTTTCCGGAATCGCCTGCCTTGAAGTCCTGAAACAGGATGGAGTTTATGAATATCTCGACAGGCTTGGGCAAATGCTTGAAGAAGGAATCCTGGCAGCTGCGGCTGAGCACGGGGTCCAAATTACCATCAATCGCCTGAAAGGCGCACTGACCATCTACTTTACAGAAGAAAAAGTAGAAAACTATGAGCAGGCAGAAAACACAGATGGCGAGACTTTTGCGCGTTTCTTCAAGCTGATGCTGGAGCAGGGGATCAACCTGGCACCTTCCAAGTATGAAGCCTGGTTTGTAACCATTGCCCATACCGAAGAAGATATACACGCAACTCTCCATGCAGTCAATCATGCATTCAGCATAATGGGCGGAGAATAATTATACAGTTTTTTATGCATAAAAGGAGCCTGAAACGGCTCCTTTTTTAATATAGGTAATATTGAAAACGTTTACAAAATAAGAGGTTTTATCAGCATATCCTTTTCCAGCTCCCTATTCCCCATCCATAGTTTTGTATAATTAATTGATTTCTGAAAATTCTTATGATATGATAGAAATACTAATTTTCGAAAAACTCACTTTTGTTTATTTTGTGTTTTTGAAAAATAAAGTCCCACTTTGTCTGTTTTTCCCCTTATATGTTTCCCCGAAACAATTAACCTTACAAAATTTCATTTTGTATACAGAAAAATCTTATAGGAGGTGAACCGGCTTGGCAATTTGCTGAAGCCGTATTTATGACACAAACTTGGAGCCCATCCCTATTCACTGAATTTAACCGCCAGGAGCACGATGCCTGCGGGATTGTAGCCGCAATGGAAAAGAATAAGATCCCTTCAAGGGAGAATATCTTCAGCTGCATTGACGCGCTTGTCACGATGAATCACCGCGCGGGTTTTATTAACGGAGAAGGCGACGGCGTCGGGATTCACATTGATATCCCGCGCGAGCTATGGAAGCAGAAGCTATCTGACGCCGGTGCCGATCCTGAGGCAGCCTCCCGCGAAGGTTTTGCGGTCGGCCATGTTTTCATGTCAAGAAATGAAAAAAGCTCAAGCATTAAAGCCAGTCTTGCAGAAAAATTAGTAGATGCAGGCTTTGAAATCCTATTTGAATCAGACGAAGTGACAGATTCTTCAGCCCTTGGGCCGATTGCCATCCAGGAAAACCCTATATTCTGGCAGTTTGCCATTGTATCAGAGTTGGAGGGCCAGCCCCTTACGGAAAAATTATTTAACCTCATTATAGATTTCGAAGAAGATGAGCATGTCCATGTGGCTTCTTTAAGCCAGCACCATGCCGTATATAAAGTAATGGGCGCAGGGGATATCCTGCCCAAATATTATCATGACCTTGCGAACCCGCTTGCCGCATCGACGATGACACTAGGCCATAACAGATATTCGACCAATACGCTCTCCAGCTTTTTCCGCGTCCAGCCTTTCAGTGTGCTTGGGCATAACGGTGAAATCAACACAATTGCCAAGCTTCGGGATGAAGCTAAGCTTGCAGGCGTCCCTCTCGTGAAGGACGGCAGCGATTCACAGGACTTGAGCAGAACACTTGAGACGTTTATTTGCCGTGAAAATTATTCGCTTTTTGAAGCGATGGATGTGATGTTCCCGCCAATCGTAAATGAAATCAAGTCATACCCGGTCCATCTCCAGGATCTGTACACCTACATCCGGGAAGGCTGGGGCCATTTTGCCCAGGGTCCTGCAGGCATCATTTCCCGCTTTGCGGACGAGGCAGTATTCAGCGTGGATGCACTTGGGCTGCGCCCGCTCTGGATGCTTGAAACAGAAAGCTCTTATTTATTCTCTTCCGAACCGGGTATTATTCCTTCCAGCGAATATGTAAACGAGCCTAAGCCGCTGGCTCCTGGAGAAAAGGTCGGCCTGAAATGGAACGGAGATGTTCTTGAAGTATTTGAACAGCATGCATACCAGGAAGAAGTATACAAGAGATTCTCAAAGCGGGTGCATCTGGACGGCAGCAGGAAGCGGCTCGAAACGCCAAGGCTGCCCAAAACGATTTCAATGAACTATCCAAGTAAGATCCATAACGGCCAATACAAAGCTTTCGGCTGGGAAAGGGACCAGGTCCAGCTTGTTGAGCAGATGGCTGATAAAGGCATTGAACCGATCCGCTCTTTAGGACATGATGCACCTTTGGCAGCATTGAACCCTGAGCGGAAAAATATTGCCGACTATATAAAGGAAAGTGTGGCCGTCGTGACCAATCCGGCCATTGACCGTGACCGTGAGACAGAACACTTTTCAACCAGGACCATCATCGGGAAGCGCCCTGCCCTCTTCCATTCTGATAAGGAAGTCTCAGGAGTGACTGAACTTCAGACTCCGCTCCTGATTGAAGGAAAAGCAGGATTCGAATGTTCCGGCATCATCCAGCAGCCAAGCTATGACCAGGTGACAGACTATTACCAGGAGCAAAAGCTGACTGCCTACATCCCGATTGTTTTCAGTGAAGATGAAGGCATCCGGGAGGCCCTTGGCCGTTTGGCGGAGGATGCCGTGGCCGCTGTCAGGAGCGGAAAATCCCTCCTCATACTGGATGATTCACAGGCTCACCAAAATGGGTATCTCTGGCTCGATCCGCATTTGGCTGTATCAGCGATCGATCAGGCGCTCGTTAAGGAAGCGGTCCGCAGGGACTGTTCCATCCTGCTCCGTTCGGCTTCCATCCGGTCGCTGCATGATATCATCACCAGCTATGGACTTGGTGCAGATCTGATATCTCCGTACTATATGTTCATGACTGTGCTGGACGAATCTGCCACGCCGCTTGTAAACCTGTACACTGCCTTGACAAAAGGCCTTGAAAAGGTCATTTCTACTATCGGGATCCACGAGCTGAGAGGCTACGGACGCCTATTCTCAAGCATCGGGCTTCATGAGGAGACAGCCGAAATACTGAATATCGTAAACTTCTTCGGTTCAGGAGAGCTTGCCTGCAATTTCGATAGCATGAAGGAAGATGCTATTCAGAGAGCAGAAGATTACCAGAATGAAAAAGAAAGAATCGGAAAAACCTTTCATCTTTTCCCGCGCATCTGGAAAGCCATCGGCGAAGTTGCCAAAACCGGCGACTATACAGCATACGGGGAAAAGATTTCAGAACAGGAGGAGCAGAATCCAACAACGATCCGCCATCTGACCGGCTTCAAGCCTGCCTCCTCCCCTGTATCGCCTTCAGAGGTGAGCCTGAATGTCGGCACGCATGATCTTCCTTTTGTCATTGCTTCCATGTCGTTCGGCTCACAGAATGAGATTGCCTTCAGGGCTTATGCAGAAGGTGCAGACCGCCTGAACATGGTCAGCATGAACGGTGAAGGCGGGGAAATCAAGGATATGCTGGGCAAATACCCGAATACCCGCGGACAGCAGGTTGCTTCCGGCCGGTTTGGGGTGAACGCAGAGCTGCTGAACTCATCAAACCTGCTTGAAATCAAAATCGGCCAGGGCGCGAAGCCGGGTGAAGGCGGACATCTTCCCGGCTCAAAAGTGACAGCGAAGATTGCCGAGGCGAGAAATGCCACCATCGGCTCAGATTTAATCTCGCCTTCGAACAACCATGATATCTATTCAATTGAGGACCTGGCCCAAATGATACACGAGCTTAAGACGGCCAATGATAAAGCAAAAGTTGCTGTAAAAGTCCCTGTCGTTCCTAATATCGGGACGATCTCTGTTGGAATCGCAAAAGCCGGGGCGGATATCATCACTTTGAGCGGCTTTGACGGGGGCACCGGCGCAGCCAGGATCCATGCGCTCCAGCATGTCGGACTTCCGGTTGAAATCGGCGTTAAGGCCGCCCATAACGCCCTGCTTGAAGCAGGACTGCGCGACAGTGTGGAAATCTGGGCAGACGGCGGCATCAAGAGTGCATCAGATGTGCTGAAGGTTATGCTCCTCGGTGCAAACAGAATCGGATTCGGGACACTTTCTATGCTTGCAATCGGCTGTACCACATGCCGCGGCTGCCATCTGGATACATGCCATGTCGGGATTGCGACCCAGATCGAAACAGAAGCGCAGGCAAAAGATCATGGCCTCCGCCGCTTCGTCCCTCGTCAATTCGATTTGGCCGTCCAGGGCATCATGAACTTATATACAGCTTTCGGGACGGAACTCAAGGCGCTGGCGGCTGGACTTGGAATCAGGAACCTCCAGGACGCTGTCGGGCGCTCTGACCTCCTCGAGCAGGCAAAAGGAAAAGAACAGCTTGACCTGACCTACCTCCTCCGCACCCTGGAGATTGGCCAATTGAGCCACCAGGAAGCGGCTGCTTCCCTCGATGCCCACCAGCTTCAGGTTGCAGTAGGCGCAGAATATCTTGATGCAAGCGTAGAAGAGCTTCACCAATCACGCGAATACCAGAGCATTACTTCAGAACAGCGTGTGCTGGGAAGCCGTGTTTCCTGCCACCGTGTCAGAAACCGGCTGGACGGATCATATCAGAGCCTTCCGCCAGTTTCCCTTAAATATAAGGGCGGCTCGATTCCAGGCAATGGGCTCGGAGCCTACAACAGCGCCGGTATCCATATTGAAGTGGCCGGCGGTGCCCAGGATGGCATCGGCAAGACTTCATTCGGCGGAGAGATTCTGATTTTTAAATCAAAAGGAAAGAATGGCAGCTTCTACAACGGATCAGTCGGCAAAGGGTTTGGATACGGCGCACAAAAAGGGCTCCTCGTGGCCCAGGGCAATGCCGATGCTCGGGCAGGCATCCGTCTCTCCGGTGCTGACATGATTATTGGCGGGCAGCTGAAAAAGCCTCTTCCTGAAAAAGAACATGGCAACATCGGGACACATGCCAATATTAAGGGATTTGCTTTTGAATACATGACAAATGGCAGAGGCCTTGTCCTGGGCGATCCTGGACCATGGATCTGCGCGGGCATGACCGGCGGAGTCGTATATCTCCGCCATCAGCCGGAATTGGGGCTCACGAAGGAAGCCCTTCAGCGCAGGATCGCAAAAGGGGCAAAGGTCACGGTCTCTGCTTTATCCTCAAAAGGGCAGGAAGATGTTCAAGAGCTTCTCGGCAATTATATAAAAATGCTCACGGAACAAGGGCAGCACGAAGAATCTGAACAGCTGTCCAAATTGCTTGAAGACGTTGAAAACCACTTCTTCCAGGTAGTACCTGTAAAAGAACAGGCTGACCCTTCTGTTTCTACAGAATGATGGTTCGCCAAAGGCCCGCTCAACATTCTTGAGCGGGCCTTATTTATTTCCTATTTCTTTTTATGCACAGCACAACTGAAGGATCATATGAAGGCCTTTCCCGCCCATATACTATAATCGATCCGGCAATGCGCCACTTTTTTCATGTAAGCGCCTTAATGGAATTTTATCGGAGATTTATCATATTTGTCCCTTGAACTTCAAGGATAATCCCTGTATAGTACATAATTGTTTAACAATGAGCAAATCGGTTTAAAGTAAGTATAAAATAGATAATTGCTGTTCTATTGTAATAAGGCAGCCATTATAAATACGAAAGGATATTATTTGCATGAAGCTTGGAGCCCGAATACTAAAAACGGGAATTGCCATCATACTGTCTTTATTTTTATCAGAAATCTTCAACCTGCCAACCCCTGTTTTTGCAGGCATCGCAGCCATTTTTGCGATTCAGCCTACCATCTACAGATCGTATCTATCGGTAATCGAGCAGATCCAGGGCAATATCATCGGGGCTGTCATTGCCGTCGTCTTTGTTCTTGTTTTCGGAAACAACTATTTCATTGTCGGTCTTGCCGCCGTCATTGTCATCATTATCAACCTGAAGCTGAAGCTTGAAAAAACCATCGCCCTGTCACTGGTGACCTTAATCGCCATCATGGAGACTCCTGGTGATGACTTTGTTCAATTTGCTGTTATCCGTTTTTCGACCATCATGCTTGGGATATTATCAGCTTTCCTGGTCAATCTTGTATTCCTGCCGCCTAAATATGAAAACAAGCTGTATTATAAAATATCCAATGCGACAGAAGATATTACAAAGTGGATCAGGCTGAACGTCCGCCATGCCTCTGAGCATATGCTCTTAAAAAATGATATCGAAAAGCTGAAAGATGATGTCATCAAGCTCGATCAGCTGTACCTTATGTACAAGGAAGAACGTAATTACCTGAAAAAAGACAGTCCGGTTAAAGCAAGAAAGCTGGTCATCTACAGACAGATGATCTCGACCGTTAAAATGTCGCTTGAAACACTGAAAAGGCTGCACCGCCATGAATACGAGCTGCAGCAGATGCCAGAGGATTTCCAGAATTCTATCCAGCAGCAGCTGGACTGTCTGATACACTATCATGAGCATGTGATGCTTAAGTTCATTGGTAAAGTGAAACCTCAGGTGAGTTTTGAAGAAGGCGATATCTGCCTGGACCGCAAGGAGCTGTTCACCTTCTTCCTGGCGCAGCATAAAAACATGGAAAATGATGATGAGCAGATCATCTATCATACGATGCAGATTATTTCTGCCATTATTGAATACGACGAACAGGTCGAGCATTTGGATACATTGATTTCGAGCTTCCAGTCGTATCATAAAGAGGAAAACGAGATTAGTATAGAGGAAAACGAGGAATAAATTACAAAAGCAGCCATCAGGCTGCTTTTGTTAATTCTTCAAACGAAGTGATTAGGTTTTTCCGATAACGGCGGCTGTTGATTTCCGTTACAGGCACTTCGCTTTCCGCGAGGCGACGCTGAGCCTCCTCACCGCTGCGCGTCTGCGGGGTCTCAGCATGGCCGCTGCAATCCCGCAGGAGTCTACGTGCCTTCCACTGCAATCAACAGGCTTTTTAAAGTTTGAGTAATGTAATATCCAAGGCAGCTTTTAAATCTATTAGTTAATTAGGCGCTAAAGAATATTTGTTATCAAACAAAAAAGGGTGCGGAAGATCTTTTTCCGTACCCTTTTTGACATTGCCAATCTTCTAGGTTCTCAAGTCAAAAGACACTTAAATGTGGAATATTCAACCAATGCCTAATATGCGTAATGCCACAAGATGTAGTACAAATATATGTTGTTCATGAGCAGAATTCACATTCCTTTATTGAGCATGCACATTCCCTTTTCTTCCTAACTCTTCATCCTAGGATCCAATGCATCTCTCAGCCCATCGCCCATGAGGTTGAAGCCGAGTACTGTGAGCATGATGGCGAGTCCGGGGAAGATCATTGTCCAGGGGGCCTGGATGAGGTATGCCTTTGCATCTGAGAGCATTTTTCCCCATTCGGGATTTGGCGCTTCTGCCCCCAGGCCAAGGAAGCCCAAAGCAGCTGCTTCGATGATGGCAGTTGCCACTGCCAGTGTTCCCTGGACGATGATTGGACCCATGCTGTTCGGCAGGACGTGAAGGAATAAGATACGGGCATCACTCATGCCGACCGCCTTTGCCGCCATGATATATTCCTCCTGCTTTACACTGAGCACACGGGAACGGATCAGGCGCCCAAAGTTAGGGATATTGATGATGGCAATGGCAATGAGTGCATTCCTTAAGGATGGGCCCAGTACCGCTACAATTGCAATCGCCAAAAGGATGCTAGGAAATGCAAGCATGATATCGAAGAACCGTGAAATGATCGTATCCACCCAGCGGCCATAATAGCCTGCAAGGATGCCAAGCAGACAGCCTGCGGCAAGTGAGCCAAGGACGGCCAGAAAGCCGACCCATAAAGAAATCCGCGCCCCATAAATTACCCGGGAAAGAATATCCCTTCCAAAATCATCGGTTCCGAACCAATGGTCGGCCGATGGGGCCTTCAGCCGGTTTGCCAGCTGCTGCTCGTTGATGCCTGTAGGGGCGATCAGCGGCGCAAATACTGCGAGAATGACAAAGAACAGAACAATAAGCGCGCCGACAACAGCCAGCTTGTTTTTCCGGAAGCTCCGCCATGCTTCAAGCCAGGGGGATTCCACCTTTTCCTCGGCCTGGACCGCAGACGGATGTACATTTTTTTCTGTTGATAATTCCATAGGCTTCTTCCCTCCTTTAGTTGTATTTGATCCTTGGATCGATTGCAGCATATAAGAGGTCAACAATCAGATTGATCATGACAAAGATGAATGCAATGACAAGGATCCCTGATTGGATGACCGGATAATCGCGGTAATTGATAGCTTCATAGATATATCTTCCGATTCCCGGCCAGCTGAAAATGGTCTCCGTCAGGATGGCACCGCCAAGAAGGAGCCCGGTCTGCAGTCCGATAATCGTCAAAACAGGAATGATGGCATTTTTCAAAGAATGCTTGTACACAACCCAGAACATCCTTAGCCCTTTGGCCCGTGCTGTACGGATGAAGTCTGAACGCATGACTTCAAGCATCGTCGAACGCGTGATCCTGGCAATAATGGCCATCGGTATGGTCGATAATGCAAGGCTCGGAAGCACAAGGTGGCGGATGACATCCCAGAACTGATCCATCCGTCCTGCAAGGAGAGTATCGATGATATAAAGGTTGGTGATGGCCTCAACCGGATTTCTGACCTCTTCCCGTCCGGACGTAGGGAGCCAGTCCAAATTGATGGCAAAAATCCACTGCTCCATAAGGCCAAGCCAGAAAATCGGCATGGATACACCGATAAGAGCAAGCACCATGGCAATATAATCAAACCAGGAATTTTGGAACCAGGCACTGATGATCCCTGCATTCACGCCGAAAAAGATCGCAATGAGCATGGCGCAGAAGGAAAGTTCCATGGTAGCTGCCAGGAAAGGCCAAATTTCTCCGCTGATCGGTGCCTTCGTACGAAGCGATTCCCCAAGATCACCCGTAAACAGGCCCCCCAGATATGTAAAATATTGAATAAACCAGGGCTTATCAAGCCCAAGCTGCTCTGTCAAATCAGCCACAGCCTCTTTTGTTGCCAGCTGGCCCAGGATGATTTGGGCGGGATCTCCCGGTATGGCCCTGATCATGAAAAATACAATCAGCGACAAGCCCAGTAAAACCGGTATAAGGGAAAATATTCGTTTGATCGTATATGACAGCATGTTTTCACCTCTCTTGATGGTTGTCCAGCCGCATCGGTCCGGCTAAAAGAAAAGGGAGCCGCTTTAAGGAACTCCCTTTCTTTCTCTTTCCATTTACTTTTTAAATTCCACAGAAGACAGCAGATCCGATCCTGTTGGATGCGGCTTGAATCCGGTAATATCCGCTTTTCCTGCAAGAACAGGATTGGAGTGGACAAGCGGGATCCATGGCGCATCATCCTTGATGATCAGCTGAGCCTGCTTATACAGCTCTTCACGCTCGGCCTGGTCTGTCAGCGTCTGTGCTTTAATCAGAAGGTCATGGACCTCCTGGTTTTTGTAATATGTGTAGTTATTGGATCCGATAGTATCCTGGTCAAGAAGGACATACAGGAAGTTGTCAGCATCTCCATTGTCCCCTGTCCAGCCGAGAAGGAAGGAATCTGCTTCCCCTTTATTGGCTTTGTCGAGGTAAGTTCCCCATTCATAGGATACGATTTTCGCCTTTACGCCAACATCAGCAAAGTTGGCCTGGATGGCTTCAGCAACCTTTTGCCCGTCCGGCATATATGGTCGTGCAACCGGCATGGCCCAAAGCTCCATCTCAAATCCATTTTCATAGCCTGCTTCCTTCAGAAGCTCCTTTGCCTTTTCAGGGTTGTACTCATAATCCTGCACCTCATCATTATAGCCTGCAATTCCCGGCGGCATCGGGTTCTTCGCCGGCTCAGCATATCCGGAATAGAAGGCATCGATGAGAGCCTGCTTATCCACTGCGTAGTTCAGCGCCTGGCGGACCTTCTTATCCTTCAGCGGGCCGCGTGTATTGGTCAGCCCAAGATAGCCGACATTCATGGACGGGCGGTCAAACAGCTGCAGATCTGCATTTCCTTCGATTTGCCCTACATCACTGAAGCTTACGCCATCAATCAGGTCAACCTCGCCTGTAGACAAAGCATTCAGCCTTGCTGAGTTTTCAGGGATGACCCTGAAAATGACTGAGTCAAGCTTTGGCAGGCCTTCTTGCCAGTAATCCGGGTTCTTCTCAATGACGACACGGTCGTTCCGTTTCCATTCTTTGAATTTGAAAGGTCCTGTTCCGACAGGGTTGTCAGTGAACTTATCGCCGGCCTTTTCTACTGCTGCAGGACTCGCGATTCCAAATGGCGACATGGCCAGGTTTTTCAGGAATGGAGCGATCGGTCTGCTTAATGTAAATTCAACTGTATAATCATCAACTGCTTTTACCTCTGTTAGGACATCGCCAAATTGAGAGGCATAATAATAGAATTCTTCTTTATTTCCTGCTTTCCAGCGGTTGAAGTTGAAGACGACCGCTTCTGCATTGAAGTCTGTCCCGTCATGGAACTTGACTCCCTCGCGAAGCTTGAGCGTATGCTTCAGCCCGTCTTCACTTTCCTCCCATTCAGTTGCAAGGCCAGGCTGGATTTCTGTATCCTGCTCGCCAAAGTTGATCAATGTTTCAAAAATATTGACAGTGACTTTAAAGGATTCACCTTCGGTAGTAACGGCCGGGTCCAAAGCATCAGAGTCTCCGCTTCGCCCGAAGACAAGTGTTCCGCCGGCAGCTGTTTCACCGCCCGAATCTGTACCGGAATCTTTCTCTCCTTCATCAGTGCCGCTTGACTGGCTGCCGCTGCAGCCTGCAAGCCCCAGTGACAGCAGCAGGGCAAAAACCAACATTAAAAGACTATTGCGCTTTTTCATACTTTTCCCCCTTTTAATATCTTTCTTTTATCATGCATGCACCCTGTTACTGGTGTATAAGTGGCAGGCTGCAAAATGACCTTCTTCAATTTCTTCCAGCTGCGGCCGTTCGACCGTGCAGATTGCCATGCACTCCCTGCACCTTGTATGGAAGGCGCAGCCTTTTGGCGGATTAGCCGGGCTCGGGATATCTCCGCTCAGAAGCTCCGCTTCCTTGCGCAAATCTGGATCCGGGACCGGCACCGCTCCAAGAAGGGCTGACGTGTAGGGATGCAAAGGCTTTTCATACAGCTTTTCAGCCGTCGTGATTTCTACCAGCCTCCCAAGATACATCACTCCCACCCTGTCGCTGATATGTCTGACAACACCCAGATCATGGGCTATGAAAATATAAGTCAGCTGAAACTCCTTCTGCAGGTCTTCAAGCAGGTTCAGCACCTGTGACTGTATGGAAACATCGAGCGCAGAGACCGGCTCATCCGCAATGATCAGCTTCGGCCTGGTCATCAGGGCCCGTGCAATCCCGATCCTTTGCCTTTGTCCGCCGCTGAACTGGTGGGGATATCTTTTCGCATGCCAGCTGCTCAAACCGACGACTTCGAGCATCTCTTTTACCTTTTGCTTCCGCTCTTTCTTATCCCCCATCCCGTGGACGATCAGCGGCTCCTCAAGGATTTTTTCGACTGTATGGCGGGGATTCAGGGAAGCAAACGGATCCTGGAATACCATTTGCATTTCCTTGCGCATCTTTCTCATTTCCGAATCGTTCAGTCCTGTCAGTTCTTTCCCTTCAAACAGCACCTTTCCTTCGGTTGGTTCAATCAGCCTCATCAGCATCCTGCCGGTCGTTGACTTACCGCAGCCGCTTTCCCCTACAATCCCGAGTGTTTCCCCTTTATTGACATAAAAGCTGACATCATCAACGGCCTTTACATCTCCGGTCTTCTTGCCAAAAAGGCCGCCCGTTATTGGGAAATACTTTTTAAGCTGATTGACCTCAAGCAGAACTTCCGTCATTGGCTGCACCTCCTGATTCATCATGAAGAAAGCATCTTACTGTGTGCACCGGCGAATTTCCCCGGTACAGCTCCGGCGTTTCCGACAGACAGCGGTCATGGACAAATTCGCATCTTGCCGCAAAACGGCAGCCATGCTTGACTGAACCAGGCTTAGGGACATTACCCGGTATCGAGTATAGCCTGTCCTTCCTCTCCCTTATATCGGGGACCGACCGGAGAAGCCCGATTGTATAAGGATGCTTGGCGTTTTTGAAGATTTCCCTGACAGGCGCTTCCTCGACCACCTTGCCTGCATACATGACTATGACCCTTTCACAGACCTCGGCAACAACGCCAAGGTCATGGGTGATCATCATGATGGCCGTATCAAGCTTTTTATTCAAGTCCTTCATAAGAGCGAGGATCTGGGCCTGGATCGTCACGTCGAGCGCTGTAGTCGGTTCATCCGCAATCAGCAGCTTCGGATGGCAGGAGAGGGCCATGGCAATCATCACCCTTTGCCTCATCCCCCCTGAAAGCTGGTGAGGATATTCCTTCATGATCTGCTCTGCCCTTGGCAGCCCTACAAGCTTGAGCATTTCTACAGCCTGGCTGGCCGCTTCCTTTTTCTTTATTTTCTTATGTATCATAATGCCCTCAACCAGCTGGCTGCCGATTGTGAACAGCGGGTTAAGGGAAGTCATCGGCTCCTGGAAAATCATCGCCACTTCATTCCCTCTTATTTCCCTCATCCTGCTCTCTGAAGCTGCAACCAGATCCTCGCCATTCAGCAGAATCTCGCCGCCTGTGATTTTCCCGGGCGGCTGGGGGATCAGCTTCATGATTGACAGCGACGTCACGCTTTTGCCGCAGCCTGATTCGCCTACTATTCCCAGAATTTCACCTTTACGGACCGAAAAACTGATTTCATCCACAGCTGGTATTTCTCCATCTGAAGAAAAAAAGGAGGTTTTCAGCTGCTTTACATCTAAAACGGGAGCTTGACTCACACCATTACTCCTTCCTTTTTTCCATGCTGAAGCACTGGTCTTTCATGGGTTCTCCTGATTTCCTGCAGTTTAAATGCCGTGAACCAGGAGGGCATCCTCACAGTATGCCCCTTTAAATTTGTACCTTTGGTCACTATCTTTTTCTCATTCTATAAAAAAAGATTAAACAAGTCTACTGATTTTTCTAAATTATTTAAATATATTAAATCTTTGAAATAGTATTTAGGAATACTAATAAATCCAGTAAATGAAAGCGGCTTTTCCAATCATATGCTCTGGTGTTTTGCTATATGAGCAAAATTACCTGTATTAAATTGGAAAAAACCCTCCCCTTCTACAAGATTACTTCTGTAGAAGAGGAGGGTTTTCTTAATGCTCCAGCTGCTGTACCTGGAATAAGTTATAATAATGACCCTGTCTGGCCATAAGTTCTTCATGATTGCCGATTTCGGCGATTTCCCCATTCTCGATATGGACAATCCTATCGGCATGGGTAATCGTGGAGAGCCGGTGGGCTACAATGAATGTGGTCCTGTCTTTAGCCAGCTTTTCCAAAGCCTCCTGGATGAGATGCTCGCTTTCCAGGTCAAGAGCCGATGTAGCTTCATCAAGAATCAGGATCGGCGGATTCTTCAGGAAGATCCTTGCGATGGCCACCCGCTGCTTTTGCCCCCCAGACAGCTTGACACCCCTTTCCCCGACTTTAGTCTCATAACCTTCCGGGAGGTTCATGATGAAATCATGTGCATTGGCTGCCTTGGCAGCTGCAATCACTTCTTCATCACTCGCATGCGGCTTGCCGAGAAGGATATTCGTTTTAACGGATTCACTAAAAAGGATATTATCCTGCAATACAATTCCGATTTTATCACGGAGAGAACGTACCTTAAACCGCCTGATATCCGTCCCATCAAGCAGGATTTCCCCCTTTGTGACGTCGTAGAAACGGGGAATCAGGCTGATCAAGGAAGATTTTCCTCCTCCGCTCATCCCAACGAGTGCAATCGTTTCTCCCTGCCGGACATCAAGGGAGATATCCTTTAACACAGTTTCTTCTTCCTTATCATATGAGAAGTCCACATGGTTGAATTGAATATGGCCCTTCACATTGGTCACTTCAATGCTGTCCGGCGAGTCATCAATGTCGTACTTTTCATCAGCCAGCTCAAACACCCGGTCCATTGATGCAATCGACTGCGTCAGCGTGGTGGAAGAATTGACAAGCCGGCGAAGCGGATTATAAAGCCTGTCAATATAGGCGATAAACGCCATCATTGTTCCAATCGACAAGTCGTCCTGTATAACCAAATAGCCTGAATAGCCGATGACGATCAATGGCGCTATATCGGTTATGGTGTTAACGACAGCGAAAGCCTTCGCATTCCATTTTGTATGGTCGATGGCTTTCTCCAGGAAATTTTTATTTTGGCTGTCAAACTGCTTCTGCTCATGATCTTCAATGGCAAAGCTCTTTACAACGGCCATTCCCTGGACACGTTCATGCAAATATCCCTGAACCTCAGCCAGCGCCTGGGAACGCACACGGGTCAGCTTTCTCAGGTTCCCGAAGAAATACCTGACACTGAAAGCATAGAATGGGAAAAGAATCAGAGAAACAATCGTCAGTGTAATATCCATATTGAACATAATTACGACCGCTATAATAATTGTTGCAATATCAAGCCATAGGTTCATAAGGCCTGTCACTACAAAGGTTTTTGTCTGTTCCACATCATTGATGACCCTTGAAATGATTTCCCCTGCCCTGTTATTGGAATAAAACTTGAAGCTGAGCTTCTGGATATGGTGAAACAGACTATCACGGATATCATAAAGGATTTTGCTTGCTGTCCATTGTGCGAAATACTGCCGGTAATACTCAATCGGCGGACGGGCCAGCACAAAAATGACAATCATGGCTCCCATGATCCATAGCAGCCTTTCCGTTTTTCCGCTCTGGGACAGTAAATCATTCCCGACGATATCATCAATTACATATTTAATTAAAAGCGGAATCAAAAGCGGAATGGCAAATTTTATAATGCCGATTAAAAGTGTGCCGATAATTTGCAGCCGGTACGGCTTAACAAACTTCATATATCTTTTGATGCTGTCCAATTGCTGCCCCCCTTAATGCTCTCTCTATAGAATACCTCTTTTAAACAGATAAAAACCTGTTGAAACAAGGTCAACAGGTGCTACATAGGCATTTTTTATCCTTAATATCAGCGTCTGTAGGTTAAATATCTCTCATACCAAATGTCGATAAAATCCGGGGCAAAAGGCCCTTTCCGCTGGCGGATCCACTGGATCAGCTTATCGACATTCGCTTTTAATATCCGGTCGATGACTTCAGGATAGTTCATTTCCTTCCGGTGCCGCTCATATTCATCTTCATCAAGAAGATTGAATGTCATATCCGGAAAAACCTTGATATCCAGGTCATAATCAATATACTTCAGCGCTTCGCCGTCAAATATAAAAGGAGAGCTGATATTACAGTAATAATACACGCCATCCTCCCGGATCATACCAATGATATTGAACCAGTACTGTGAATGAAAATAACAGATTGCCGGCTCCCGGGTCACCCAGGTCCTTCCGTCGGATTCGGTTACAATCGTCCTGTCATTTCCTCCGATCACAAGACTTTGTGTCCCTTTTAGGACAGTCGTTTCCTCCCAGACGCGATGGATGTGCCCATTGTGTTTGTAGCTGTGTATTTGCATCGGTTCTCCTTCGATGGGTACGCCCATTTCTTCTCCCCTACTTTCATTCCCAAACGCTTTGCAACCTATCAAATGACTTGCACAAGTTTCCTAAAACGACAAAAGGCAACAAAGAACGTATTATTTCCTATTATTATAACGGTTAAAGAAAGAATTTAAAACAAAGAGCCATTGAAAATCTCTCAATGGCCCTATCTATCCCATATAGTCACTCTTGAAGCACAAGGATCCAGCCTGTTTCCCGGCCTTCCCTGCTGCCTATCTCTCAGCCGCAGGTCAGATTCACTTCCTGGTACGACCTTATTACCTCTTCCGTCTGGGTTTCAAACACCCGGTGGATCTCGCGCAATTCCTCTTTCATGCGGTGGATTTCAAACTGGACGCTTTCCAGCTCCGTTTCCTCCTGGATTATCTTAAGCTCATGCTCAATTTCCTGGCAGCGTTCCAGTTCTGACTGAAGAAACAGGAGCTTTTCCATCGTTTTCATCTGTTCAGATACCAGCAGGTCAAAAGTACTCATACAGGTCACCGTCCCAATTTCAGATTCTACCTATGTATTTCGGCTTTGCCCCAATCTTTCCTTTGACTAGTTCTGCTGATTGAAAGGAAGTTTTGTCGAATAGGGAAAAGCGGAAGCGCCTTGTTCATCCCCGACAAGCAGAAGACACCCCTCCCGGAAAGGCGATCTTTTCCTTTTTGGAAGGGTGGCTTGTGACCTCGAGGGGCTAGGCGCTGGAGCTGGACAATGTTCGAAGCCGGGTTCTGCCTTCTAAACTTTTTCAAAAGCGCTTTTTATTTTACATTAGCAAGCCCTCAAAATAAGCGGAGATTCTACGGTTAAGCTGCTGAATATAGTACGGATGGGTATAAATTAGCGGAGAATTTCCGGTTAAGTGGAGCGAAGTTGCCCATTTTCCAGTTTTTTGAGTCAATAGACGAAATTTTCCGTCTATTTGAGCTATTTTTAGAGTTTTTTTGAAAATAGGGGGAATTTCTCCTCTTATTTTTCAACCTGACACTGACTCCCTCATCCAGGTCCGGGAAGGTTGGCTTTCCGGGAGGGTATGGCACTCAAATAACAGCATTTAATGCGAAAAGAGCAAAATAAAAAGAAGGCACTCTTTGCGGATAAAAGAGTGCCTTCCCGTACAATTAGCGGCTTTGTCTGCCAGCGTTTTGACCTTTGCGGGCTTCAGCCTGCTGGTTTTGCTGACGTACTTCTTGAGCGTTTGTTTCGCTAGCGAACTCAGTGCCGAATTGACCTTGCTGGCCTTGAGAAGCTTGAGCGTTTTGCTGGCGCACTTCCTGGATGTTAGTGCCAGCTTGAGTTTGGTTTTGTCTGTTTGCCATTGTTAATCACCTCCACGACTATTAATTTAACCAGCCGCAGAGAAAATATCCTTTAATTTTCAGGAAAAAAATTCTAATTTAAACTTATTATACGAGCAGGGAGATTCCTCCGTCGACTATGATGGTCTGCCCCCTGATCATGCCTGATTTATCGGACAGCAGGAACATGACTGCGTTGACCATATCTTCAATCTCAACCATCCGCCCTGCCGGCGTCTTCTCCCTTGCCTCAGATAAAAGGTCTTCCCGGTTTGGGAAATGCTTTAATGCCTCTGTGTCGACTGCACCCCCGGAGACTGCGTTGACAGCGATATTCATCGGCGCGAGCTCAACAGCCAGGTAGCGGGTTAATGCTTCCAGTGCCGCCTTTGATACACCGACTGTTGTATAGTTTTCCAGATAGCGGATCGAGCCGAGCGAGCTGATGCTGACAATCTTGCCGCCCCCGCTCTCCTCCATCAATTTGGCTGCTTCCTGTGCACAGAACAGCAGGGCCTTGCTGTTGATGTTCATCGTCCAATCCCAATGACTTTCTTCAAGCTCCATAGCAGGGCGAAGAACACCGGATGCCGCATTATTCACAAATACATCCAGCCGGCCGAATTCATTCCTGATTTCCTGGAAAAGAACCTTAATCTTCTCTACATCTCCAACATTGGCCCTTACGATCAGGGCTTTTCTGCCAAGAGCTTCAATTTGTTCTGCTGTTTCCTGTGCAGACTTTTTGCTCCTGGCATAATTGATGACAATATCATATCCTTCCTTGGCAAGGGAAATGGCAGTCGCCTTCCCGATGCCCCGGCTGCTTCCTGTTACAAGTGCTACTTTTTGTGTCATGAATCGTAATTCCTTTCCTGTTTCATTTGTTTTCATTTTATCTTTTCCATGTATATCTGGCAAACAGGATTATAACACTATTCTTAAACAACAGGCTCAAAGAGAAAGGAATGAAAGTATGTACGTCGGAAGGGATATGACTGAACTAACCATGGTTAAAAAGACGGAATGGAAGGACAGCGAACTGGCCTTCTTCCATCACTCCATGCAGCAGGTAGTTCCCTACCTCAATGCAGAGGGACAAACCATCCACCGTGAAATCATAGAAGAAATCGAAAACCGCGGCGGCCTTAAAAGGCAGGAAGCTGACTATACACATGGGACACGGGTCAGTTACGAGTAGACATGCGGAAAAGCCTGGTTCAATAGAGGAACGCGGACTAAGAGCGCCACGTCCTGTGGCAACGTCCGCATGACCCGCATCTGTGGGCCTCATGCATAAGACGAGCAGGTCGGAAGGTTGTTCTTTACCTTCTGGCCTGTTTGGCTTATGACTCGAGGTTCCAGCGCCCGGAGCTGGACAAGTAGAAAAGCGAAAAATCCTTGTTTCCTAATTCACAAAAAAACAGCAGGGCTGCCCCCTGCTGTTCTATTTATGCTCCTGCACGTGCTTGAGCATTTTCTGATGGGAAACCGGAAAGGCAAATTCCTTCAGCTCTTCTTCGGTTACAAGCTTCAGATCGCTCCGTTCTTCTTCCAGGGAAAGCAGTGTCCCTTTATAAACATGGATATGCCATGTTAGGTGGGTGAACACATGGTCGATCTGTCCTGTCATCTCAGCTGTTTCTATTATGGCGCCATACTGCTCTTTGATCAGTTCTGCCAGCTGATCTTTTTCATGCAGGAAAGCAAGGCTGATTTCAGTATTGGGAAACTCCCACAGATTGGCCAGCAGGCCCTTTTCAGGCCTTTTCCTGATCAGGTATCTGCCCTCTCTGTCCCGCAGCACGACAGCGGCAATCTGGACATCCTTCTGCTTTTTGTTCTTTGTCTTTATCGGCAGTTCACTCTGCTTGCCTTCATAAAAAGCATGGCAATGCTCACGGACTGGGCACAGCAGGCAGGATGGCGACGTCGGGGTGCAGATGAGCGCACCCAATTCCATGAGTGCCTGGTTGAAGAATGATGGGTTTTCGTGTGAAATGAGCTCCCGCACCGCCTCTTCAAAAATCTTGCGGGTTGCAGGCTTTGCAATATCCTCCCAGATGGAGAGAATTCTTGACAGCACCCTCATTACATTTCCGTCGACGGCCGGCTCCGGAATGCCGTAGGCTATGCTCAAAATGGCCCCTGCCGTATAAGGGCCGACCCCTTTTAATGAGGAAATTTCCTTCGGATTATCAGGAACCCTGCCGCCGTAATGTTCATGAACCTCCCTTACAGCTGCCTGCAGGTTCCGGGCTCTTGAATAATAGCCAAGCCCCTCCCACGCCTTCAGCACCTTGTCTTCCTCAGCCTCTGCAAGCGCCTCGATTGTCGGAAATTGTTCGATGAACCGGTTGAAATATGGAATGACTGTGTCGACCCTTGTCTGCTGGAGCATGATTTCCGATACCCATACCTTATAGGGATCCTGATCCTGCCTCCATGGCAGTGTCCGCTGTTCCTGTTCAAACCAGCCGATCAGGTCCTGGCGGAAGGTTTCTTTATTAAATGCATCTAAGTTGGCTAATGCTGTTTTTTTCAATTTTGATCCTCCGGATGTTAAACTTCCATGAAATATGGGAATATAATATTAAAGTTTCTTTTTCAAAGCCCAGAATCGGATTTCTTCGAGACCGCCGGGTATGAAGCTGTCCAGGCAGCCGAATGCAGAGTGCCCGCATGAGCTTCTCAGCTTTTTCAGCGCGAAATAATGGGCTTCTGTCGGCAGTGAGCAGGTTTCCGTAACGAACGAAGGCTCATGTTCAGCCCCAGAGTAGACGAACGAAATGTCAGCTGCTTCATACACAGGGAGAAGCGCTGCGATTTTTTCGATAGTGCTTTTAAAAAGATTCAAATCTGCTGGATGAACTTCGTACTGCAAAAACATTTGGACTTCATGCTTCATCATTATATTGGCAGCTCCTTTAACGTAAACCATTAATGGCTTTGATGACAAGCTTTTTACTGATAAAATACAGAAACAGCGCAACTTCAGATTATTCCATGGAAGGAGGTTCTTTCCTCTTGGATACAGGCACACATGTGGTCATGGGCTTTGCACTCGGCGGGCTTGCCACTCTGGACCCCGTTGTAGCAGATAGCACAGCAACAGCGACGAGCGTCATGATCGGGGCGCTCATCGGCTCTCAGGCCCCTGACATTGATACAGTATTAAAGCTTAGAAACAATGCAGTCTATATACGGAATCACAGGGGAATCACGCACAGCATCCCGGCTGTCATCCTGTGGCCGCTTGCAATACTCGCGGTCATCTATCCATTCTTCCCTGAAGCAAATTTGCTTCACCTATGGATTTGGACATTTGGGGCCGTATTCCTCCATGTTTTTGTCGACATATTTAACTCTTATGGGACACAGGCTTTAAGGCCATTTTCTTCCAAATGGGTTGCCCTTGGGATCATCAATACATTTGACCCGTTCATTTTCGGCATCCATGTTGCCGGTTTGTTCATATGGATACTGGGTGCACATCCCGGCTATACATTCCTGGCAATCTATGCCGTACTGATTGCATACTATATCATCCGGTTCCTTGCCCAGCGGGCCGTCCTGAAAGCGGTGAAAGCCATTATTCCTGACAGTACGGAAATCATCATCGCCCCGACCATGAAATTCCATCAGTGGAGGCTTGCCATCATGACTGAACATCAGTTCTTTGTCGGCCGGGCCAATAATGGGCATATCGATATCCTGGATCAGTTCAACAGGGTGCCGGTACCTCAGACTCCTGTGCTGGAAGCTGCCAAAAAGGATAAAAATTTGTCGGCATTTCTTTCCTTCTCCCCTGTATACAGGTGGGAGGTAGAAGATCTCGAGGAATCATTCGAAGTCCGGTTCATTGATCTCAGATACCGCAGCAACGGACATTACCCATTCGTTGCCGTCGTCCAGCTGGACAATGACCTGAATATCATTTCTTCTTATACAGGGTGGATTTTCAGTGAGGAAAAGCTGCGGAAGAAGCTCGATATTATCCCAAATTAAAAAAGATGGCATTTTTGCCATCTTTTTTAATGGAGATTTTTATCATCCGGTTTCTGCTCCAGCAAATTCTTATATTTTGGATTGCTGGCAACAAAGTCATGAAGCCTTGCACCATAGTTTTCAATCCACTGCCTGACAATTCTGTCTGTCACCTGGCTTCCTTTATACTCATAGCCCGCTTTTGCACGGGTCGTTTCAAAATCATCCCACAAAAGCTCTACCCATGTCCGGGCCTGGCCGTAGGAAAGGTTGCCGTTTTTCTCCATGAGAAGCTCAACCAGTCTTTCTTGTGTTTCAAACATAGACAGCACCTCTTTGCCAAATATTATTGTTATTGCATTTCGTTCATAAGCCTGCTTTTTTAAACACATACTATTCTTGCGCGGCTAATCAAGGCAGCACGCGCAAGCATACCTCGAGGAGGGGAAACGAATGCGGAACAAAGCAAAAAATTTCCCAAATCAGAATCATAACAAGTTTGAAGGCGAACCGCGCGCGAAAGCAGAATATGCTTCAAAACGCGCAGACGGGTCAATCAACACCCATCCGCAGGAACGCATGCGGGCGTCATCAAACCGTACAGATGATACACCTGAATTATTTTAACCAATAATGAGGAGGTTTGATTATGGGAAACTCTAAAAAGTTTTTTGATAACAATCCTTATTCCAGTCCGTTTACTGGTCCCTTTTACCGCCCGAAGCATGCACATGCCCAGGTAAATGGGCAGACCCAGCAATCGCAGGACCTCATTATTCTGAAAAGGCAAACAAGGAAACAGGCCTAGCCTGCAGGGAAATCAGAGCTCTCCGCTCTGATTTTCCTTTAATTCCTTCAGCATGGAAATCGGAAGCGCCTCTTCCTCCTTTCCGCCATGCAGCCTGAAGCCCCAGGCGAACACACCATTCAAATAATCTATTTTAAAATATGAGCCGGGATCGCCATCCACTTCATAAATCTCCCCTGCTTTAAAGTCCTTCGGATCAAGAAGGTATGCTTTGGCCATGACGGCTTTTCTCTCGAGGACAGCAAATTCACTGAGCATGCCCATTTGTTCAGCCTTTCTCGCCTGTTCATGCAAGCTGGCGATTTCCTGCTGCAGTTCGTACTGGGAAAGCTGACTGTATCTTTTCTCCTGCGCCATTATAATCCATCCTTTTTTATTCCTGTGTCCGGCCTGCCGGAGGAAAACTTCATCTTTTTTTAGTATAGTGAAAAGAGCTGTATAAATAAAGGACTTTACCCTTGAAGGAGGACTCAACATGCAATCAGTTATCATCACCGGCGCTGGCACCGGTCTTGGAAAGGAGCTGGCCCTTAAATACGCCGGCCTTGGTTTCCATATCATACTATCCGGAAGGCGTGAAGCAGCTCTCCAGGAAACGAAAGAAGCAATCTCCAGCCAGGGGGGAAAGGCGGATATCCTGATTCTTGATATAAGCAAGCCGGCTGAAGTAAAGGAGAAAGCTGCGGGACTGCCAGAGCAATTTGATTTGTACGGTGTGATCAACAATGCCGGCGTTGGGCATTTCGGTCCTTTTGAAGACCTGAAGGACGAGGAGCTCCATGATATGCTCACAGTCAACCTGATGGGCACCATCTACATGGCACAGGCACTCCTCCCTGCTATCAAGCAAAAGAAGGGCAGCTTCCTTATGAATATCATTTCAACTGCCGGGCTGCGCGGCAAAGCAAATGAAGCTGCATACTGTGCCAGCAAATTCGCGGCCCGGGGCTTTACTGAAAGCCTGCAGAAAGAATACGAAAACGATCCGGTCCTGATCCAGGCAGTATATATGGGCGGCATGGACACCCCATTTTGGGATCATAACAACTATATTTCAGACCGCTCACGCCTCCGCTCACCTGCTGAGGTAGCCGGCATAATTACCGAGAACCGTTTTGAAGAGAAGATTGTGATTGAATCCGGAAAATGATTGGATGTAGAACAAAAAAACAGGCAGCGCAAATACCCGCTGCCTGTCTTCTATTCTTCCTCTTCCTTTTCCTCAAGGAACCGGTCAATCAATTCAATCGGAAATCCTTTTCTAAAGAGTGCCTGCTTCATTTTTTGCCTATATTCATAGCCCTGCAGCTTTTCGTATTTCCGATAGGCTTTTTCTCCCTGATAGCGGATGGCGTCCATTTCGCCGTCATCGTCTTCCTCAAACTCTGCCTCTTCGACGGCAATATTGATTACGGAGAAAGGATAGCCTTTCCTGAGGAGCATCTGCTCAAGCTTCTGTTTCAGAAGCCTCTGTGATTCCCTGCTGTACTTTTTTGCATATTTCTGGCCCAGCTTTACTGCTGCTTCGACCTGGTCCTCAACAGGGAACTCCTGTATGGCTTCCTCTATATCAGGCTGTGATATCCCCTTCTCCTTCAGCTCCCGTTTAATGACGTCAGGGCCTTTATCAGACGTATTGGCCTGTGTCCTCACATAAGCGATGGCAAATTCGTTGTCATTCAGAAATTTATATTCGTACAGCTTAACGATGACTTCATTGATGATGCTTTCATCTGTTTCTTTTTCAGCAAGATGCTTCCTTACCTCTGTTTCCGATCTCATTCTTCTGGATAAATAATGAATAGCCTGGTTATAAGCTTTTCTGATTTCATCCTGAAATTCTATTTGGGTCAGGGAGAGCGCGTCAAGCTCCATCCCTTTTTTCAGGCCGAATTTGATGATGACATCTTCATCGGCACTGAAGGCATACTGCTCACCCTTGCCATAATCCATAAAAATGTTATAGCGGTCCTTCCTTTTTTGCTGGACTGATATTTTTGTGATTACCGGCATCCTCTTCACCTCTCTCTCCACTTTATCACAATGTGCTGCATCACTTGCAAACTGCAGCCTGGAAAAGGAGTTTACACAGGAAAAAGCGTATAAATACAGTATAGGAAAAGGAGGTCCACCCATGAGAATAGCGATTACAGGCGGAACCGGCTTTGTCGGGCATGCCCTTGTGAAGAAGCTCGCAGAATCGGGCCACACGGTTTTCATTTTGACGAGGAGCACAGAAGGAAAAAAGAACGGAAACAATATTCACTATGTCCAGTGGCTGAATGAAGGTGACAATCCGGCGGCACAGCTGAAAGAGATTGATTATATCGTCAACCTGGCTGGCGAATCGATCAACAGCGGCAGATGGACGGAAGAACGTAAGAAAAGGATTATTAAAAGCAGGCTGGATGCCACAGAGGCTGTCCTGAACATAATCAGTGAGCTAAAAGAAAAGCCTGAGGCTCTGATCAATGCCAGTGCAGTTGGCTACTATGGCACTTCGGAAACAGAGACGTTTACAGAAAGTAATAAAGAACCGGCGGGGGACTTTTTGGCTCAGACTGTTAAACAGTGGGAAGAAAAGGCGGCAGAGGCAGGCAGATGGGATGTCCGCACCGCATTCTGCCGATTCGGGATCATTCTTGAAAAGAATGACGGGGCGCTCTCCCGGATGGCTCTTCCCTATAAACTTTTTGCAGGAGGCAATCTCGGCAGCGGCAATCAGTGGGTTTCATGGATCCATCTTGAAGATGTGGCAAGGGGCATTATGTTTGCCATGGAAAATAAAAACCTAAGCGGCCCGGTTAATTTTACGAGCCCCCATCCTGTCCAAATGAAGGACTTTGGCAGGACCTTGGGAAGCACCCTCCACCGCCCCCACTGGATTCCTGCTCCAGCCTTTGCACTTAAGCTCGCTCTTGGGGAAATGAGCAAGCTGGTGCTCGAGGGGCAGCGCGTTCTTCCTGCTAAGCTGGAGGCTGCCGGATTCAGTTTCCGCTATCCTGGGCTTGAGGAAGCACTGAAAGATATTTATTAAGAAGGTATGATTCCTTCCTTTTTAGGAAAAATTAAGAAAAGGAGTTCATTTTTTCGGAAAGGGATGGTGCCTGATGGATAAAAAATCGAAAGATAAGTCCAAGAGTACATTGTCAAGCATGCAGGAGGTTGTTTACTCCAGGGAGTTCAAGCTGGCAGACCAGGCCGGCGGCTTTACGAAGAAAAAATCCAAGCATTGATGCAAAATGCTCATAATTGCCTTGATAGGGTGCAAGCTAAGAGTACGGAAGCCAATTCCGTACTTTTATTGTTGAAAGGGGTTTTTCGAATGGGCCGTGCACATGGACACAAAACTCGGGATAAAAACAAAGCATCACTTCCACAAGTTCCGAAGAACATGAAATCAGATGGACTGGATGTCGAATTTGACCGCGACCTTGCAGACCATGATGATTTAGAAGCAATGGCACGTTCAAAAGCTGCCGACCAGCGCGCCAAAAACAGCCGCTGACCGGCTGAGGGCATTTGCCCGCACTCTCTCAGCATAAAAAAAGCAGCAGGTCCAGAACCTGCTGCTTTTCTCTTTCCTAGTGCCCGTGGGCATGCCTTTTCGCAAAAACGGCCGTTTTCTTCTTCTTTGCCATGTTCTTAAAATAAGGAATCATGATGCGGTCAGCACCCCAGTAATAGGCTGCCCCGCCTGCGAATAAGAGGAGGACCGCTGCTGTGTATAAAATCGGATTCGTGCTTACTGTACCGGCCAGAAGAAAGTTAAGATTCATGAATGCACCCGCAATCAGGGCAGGAATGGTTGCTGCCCCAAGTACAAGCCCGGCTCCAATCAGAAGTTCTCCCCAAGGTATCAGAACATTGAACAAATCTACATTTGGAAGAGCAAAGTGCTCGAGGAATCCGGCATACCAGCCCTGTACAGCTGGATGGTCCCCTCCTGCCTGGGCGATCGCCCCCTGCAGGAATCCCCCTGCATCAAAGCCATCAGCGAGTTTATGCCATCCCGCTTCAATCCATTGGATGCCGAGCCATATTCTTAATACAGTCCATATTGCCGCTGCCTGTGGAGTTTTCAGCACTTTCATGATCATCGTCTCCCGCTTTGTTATTTTGTGAATAACTTCACAATACTAAACAAAAAATAATTAAGCCGGCCAGCTTTTACAAGAAAGTTTGTGAATATCTTCACTTACTTTCTACACTTTTAATATACTCCATGTTTTTCCTTTCTGCAACGCACTTCACAATATGTTCATATTCTTTTTACTCTGTGAATAAAAAGTATCCACAACCCTGTGAATTTTGTGGATAATCTAAATAATCTCATATTTACTAACGCTTTAATCAGTTAACATAATAATGAGTAAAACTTCTGATAATTCTGTGGGTAATGTGGATATGTCTGTGGAATACTTTTCTGCTCATGTTTTCCCTGTTAATAAGTCTCTGGATAACATGCTATAAGACCTACACCCCTAAGTCTTTAAACCTATACAAGTATAGATAAAACTATAAGATTAACCCTTGCAATACGAGGTACATCGTAATACACTGTTAGTAACATTAGGAAAAAGGTGATGGAAATGGATAAGGAAATGATGAAAGGGAGTACAGATCTCCTGCTTTTATCGCTCATTGCCCAAAAGGATTTATATGGCTATGAAATCACAAAAATCCTTAAGGAAATCTCCGATGAAGCTTATGTAATGGGTGAAGGCACTCTCTACCCTGCCCTCAAGCGCCTGGAGAAAAAGAAGTTTGCAGAGTCATACTGGAGCGAAACGGCAGCAGGGAGAAGGAAATATTACCGTATTACTGAGGACGGCCTGCAGGAGCTGGAAAAGAAGCGAAAGGACTGGAGCCTGATCGAAAGCATGATCCGCAAAAGCTCGGGGGGATTAACGTGAAATCGCAGCTTGAACGTTTTGTCATGAAAATTGTCCAGCATACCGAATGCTCCAAAGAAGAAAAAGAAGATCTATTCGAGGAGCTTATGGTACATCTGCAGCTTTCAAAAGAGCACTTCCAGGAACAGGGCTTCAGTGAAAGTGAAGCCGAACAGAAAGCGATGGAACAGTTTGGCGAGGAAGGGGAAATCGGAAGCCAGATTCAGCAGTCTCTCTTTCCATACCGAAAAGAAATGATGCTGACGCTTGCCATCTCTTCCATCCTTTTTACAATAGGCGCTTATCTGGGACAGCTTTTGATCAATGGAGATGCCCATATCGGCTGGCTGCTGCTTTCCATGGGCGCGAGTTCCATGATTCTTTTCCTTGCCGTGAACCAGGTTTTCCACCTGAACCGGAAGCTCTGGATGAACTCCCTGCTGATTTTGCATATCCTTGTTTATGCGGCCGGCTATCTGCTGGCCAGCAATCTGGATCATAGCATCTCACTCGGACTTTCGATCTGGGATTGGCTCAATATCCTTCTTGCCATTGTCCTTGTCTATCGGACGACACTGTATGATTTCAGCGCCAGCAGCGGCAAGATGGATAAAACTTTGAAAAAGCTTCATGCCATCAATATTACCGCCGGCGTCCTGATCACAGCTGCCTGCCTCTTTTTTGCCTGGGGAGGGCTTATCATGATCGGCCTGCACCCGGTCATATTGATTTCTTTAAGCCCGATACTCTTCTGGGTCATCCTCTATGTGATCCAGATCAAGGTTGCAGGAAAAAATAAGAAACTGGCATACGGACTCTCGGCGATTCCCTTCATCGCCATCCTGGCAGGCCTGGCACTTATCTACGCGCCTGCCCTGTTTTACTAGAAAGGAGCTTTTCATGAAAAAGAAAAGTATCATCCTGCTGTTTTCATTTATTGGAGGCATCACGCTCCTGCTTATCCTCCTCGGGCTTAATCTGGATAAATCCGAAAATGAAAAGCAGAATGGGATTACCAATCAATATGATATATCTTCAAAGAATACGATTGCTTATGTAAATTACAAAGATGGCAAACCAAGCCTTATGCTGTACAACAAGGAAAAAGATATCAATGCTGAGGCATTTTCCCTGGACAGCTCAAGAATGATCCTGGATCCCAGCTTTTCCTATGACGGATCTCTGCTAAGCTTCATTTCCACCAATAAACAGCAGGATGAAGATACAGCGTTTAAAACCACCATCCATATTCTTGATTTATCGACAAAGCAGGTCACAGATGCTTTTACCGAGAATGAGCTTATCACGGAAACTGAATTTTCTCCTGTTGATGATACTCTCTATTATTTGCGCGCCGGCACCTTTCAGAACTATTCACCTATTGCCAGCAAACGGCCGCATGACCTTGATGTCTGGTCATTTAATCCGGCTGAAGGCGAACATAAGCAAATAACTGATCTGAAGAGCTATTCTATGCACAGCCTCCAGCTCAGTCCGGGAGAAAACAGTGTTTTTATCCAGATGGATGATGACCAGGGTGCTGATACACCTGAAGAAACCTTTGAGGTGAAGCAGCGCATATTTGAAATCCCCATAGATAACCCTGATAGCATGAAGATAGCAGGTGATCCTGACAGAAAAATGGATGTTTTTGATTTCACCTTCTCTCCTGATGGAAACACAATGATTTTTCAATCCATCAGTAACTCTGATGAAGGAGGAACCTATGAATATGAGCTGTATAAAATGGATGTGGATTCCGGAGAGGAAGCCCAGCTTACCCATTTAGGGGAGTATACAGACAGGCCGGTATTCAGTGCTGATGGTGACCGTGTATACTTTATGGTCGATAAGCGTTTTGCTAAAGGGTCGCCCGAGTATCATCTGTACTGCGTGAAACTGAATGGCAAAGAAATAGAAAAGATAGAACTGCCTCTTTCAGAAGACTAGAAAGAGGCTTTTTCCCTTTTAAACTCGAGAATACAGGGTATAAGTCCTATAACCCATAGACAGAGGAGGTAGGGAAAAAAATGCTGGAAAACCTGCTGAAAGAGCTGATCAGCATCAACAGCTCGGACAAAGAAGGGGCCAATGAAGCTGTTGCCTATTGCGGGCACTGGCTTAAGGGCCACGGGCTCCCTGTACATATCATTGAAAATAACGGCTACAAAATGCTTGTTTCAGAGATAGGGAGCGGCAATGAAACCATTGTCTGGAACGGCCATGTGGATGTTGTTTCAGGCAAAGAAGATCAATTCATCCCCGTAGAGGTGAAAGACAAGATTTATGGCAGAGGGGCCGCCGATATGAAAGCTGGCGTGGCAGCGATGATGTGCGCCTTCAAAGAGCTGAAGGAGGCGCCGCTTGGGGTCAAGCTTCAGCTTCAGATCGTTTCTGATGAGGAAATCGGCGGGTTCAACTGCTCCGGCTACCTTGCCGAAAATGGATACCGCGGCGATTTTGTCATCTGCTCAGAGCCGACCCAGCTTGGAATCGCCCTCCAGGCAAAGGGCGTCATGCGTCTCGAAATTGCCATTGATGGAGATCCGGCCCACGGAAGCCGGCCATGGGAAGGCATCAATGCGATTGAAAGGGCATATGAAGTCCATGGAAAGCTGAAGGAGCTCCCTTTTGCCAAAGAAAGCTCCGAATTCTATCCTTCCCCTTCCATCAACCTGGCCAAAATCCGCGGAGGCGATGTATATAATAAAGTCCCGGAAAAATGCGAGCTTTTTTACGACATCCGCTATTTGCCCGGCCAGGATAAGGATGAAATCGTTAAACAGATCGAATCGATCACGGACGGGGAAGTGCTTGTCAGCATGTTCAGCAAACCGCTGCAAACAGCAAGGGACAACCCATTCATCTTAAAGCTGAAGCCGGTCGTTGATCGGCATATTAAAGATGAAGCGGTCTTTTTCGGACAGCATGGCTCTGCCGATACCGTCTTCTTTGCCAACTACGGCATACCGGCCATCGAATTCGGACCGAGCGGACTGCATTGGCATGGCGATAAAGAATATGTACTGCCGGAGTCTGTTCATGTATACAAGGAGATGCTGGTTGATTTTGCTGAAAGTTTTTAAAGAAAGGGGTTCGAAATATCTCTATTTCGAACCCCTTTTAGTATGTTTCAATCTATTCTTTTTCCGGAACGATGCAGCTTCCATCCGTACAGCTGGCATCAGCCGCACCTTCCGGGGACAATTCCTGCAATTTCACTACAGGATTTTCTTCTTCCCACACCTTCTGGAGAGCGCTGGCAAAGGTTTCCGCAGGCTGGGCGCCTGAGATGGCATATTTCTGGTTGATGACAAAATAAGGAACCCCTGTAACGCCATATTGCCGGGCAATGCCTTCATCAATGCGGACATCATTGGCATAGGCTTTTTCATCCTTCAGAATGCTGAGCGCCTCTTCCCTGTCCAGTCCTGCTGCTTCCGCAAGACCAGCCAGCTCCTCGTGATCGCCTATGTTTTTTGATTCTGTGAAATAGGCATTAAGGAGCTTTTCCGTCAGAACAGCTTCCCTGCCCTTTGTTTTAGCGAATTTAGCCAATCTGTGGGCGTCAAAGGTATTGCCCGGCTTCATTTCGTCAAAATTGAAGGTCAGGCCGACGCTGGCTGCCTGCTGCCCCACTCCCACATTGGCCTGCTTCGCCTGTTCGATGCTCATGCCGTATTTTTCAGCAAGTGCCTCATGAATGCTTCTCCCAGAGTAAGGGGCGGCATTCGGATCGAGCTCAAAGCTCTTGAAATCAACCTCTACCTGATCCCGGTATGGGAAATCCATCAATGCCCCTTCCAGGCGGCGTTTCCCTATATAACAAAACGGACAGACAAAATCCGACCATACTTCTATTTTCATCCTGGACACCTCATTTCTTAACTATCCCCATACTAGCACATCTTATGCCAAAACCCTCAGGCGGATGCTCAGGCATGCTCTCCCCGATTGTCTGTATCAGGCGGCCTGCATCAGGTTAAGTTAAAAAAGAACAATACCCATTGTTCAATCCTTCGTCGGGAGTGATGGATCATGGCAAGAAACAAACTGTTGGTTCCTGGTTCAGCTAATGTACTAGATCAGATGAAGCAAGAAATAGCCAATGAGTTTGGAGTTGAGCTTGGTGCTGAAACGACCGCGCGGGCAAACGGCTCTGTCGGCGGCGAGATGACAAAGCGCCTTGTCGCCCTCGGAGAGCAGCAGCTCCAGAACAGGCAGCAATAGCGGGCCTTTGTGGAGCGGGAGACCCTTTTAGCGGGGGTCTCCTTTTTTTATTGGCTGTGTTAAATATGAATGTTGATAATTAATTAGAGATAAGAAAAACCTTATAAGGTTTCCAAATTGCTTGTTAATGAATTATACTTCTGTGGATTGTGTTTTTATAACTTCAGCACCAAACTCTAAGCATTCAATACATATAGAAACTCCTGGTCCCATAGCTAATTCTCCGGCTTCTTCTTTACTTCTACGACAAAAAGAACAAGTGGTACCGTGTTCTGTATTGCTTAAACTATTTGGATTTGAAGTTTTCTCTAAGGCATTGTACAATTCATCAATTACTTTTGGTTCAATATAGTCGAAGTCTCCTTTTAATTTCACTGCAATAGTAGTATAAGCAATAGCCATTCCTTCATAGAAACGCTGCCTTTCTAATTGTTCACTACTTTTAGATTTCTCTTCACATAATGAGCTAAGTTTCTCTAATTCCAAGATCATATCTTCAATCTTGGCACCTCGAAATGTTTTTTTGCGAAAATCTTTTTCCATTGCATACACCTCCTAATTTACATGTATACATTTGTATACATACATAGTGAGATATATTCTTCACACATATAGATTGTTCCTTCAATTTCCAAATTTTTTCAGGAATTAACTTACTCTTTCACATTAAGAACTAACATTGATATGGCGAACGGACATGCGCCTTGATTTTTTAAAGAGCGCAGCAAGGCAAATGCTTATTGCAGCAAAAGAGAGTGCAAGCAGCAGAAAGAAATACGGCGGATAATAGACCATCTCGATCCTGTTCTGACCTTCCTGCAGCCGGAAGCCTGTAAATGCATAATTGGCCTTCAGCAGCTCTTCTTCCTCTCCATTGATCTTTAAGCGCCAGCCTTTTTCAAAAGGCAGCGGAATGATTGCATAATGCCCGCCTTCATTTTGAAGTTCAAATGACAGACGGTTTCCTGACCACTCTGCCTCTGGCGGAACATGGCGGCGTTCTTCTTTTTTCACATTTTCCAGCACCTCAAAGGTTTCTTCATAAAGCTTAAAGTCCTTTAAATGATATTCTCCCTTTGGCATCCTAAGGGAAATCTGGTCCGCTGCCTTGACCCTTATGATCAGGTCATCCACACCCGTCCGGTATATAGACCCTTCTTCTTTCCTGATTGTCTGGAACTCATTGACCTCAAGGATAAATTCTTCCTTGTTGTTGATGCCATCAATATTGAAGCCAACCAAATAGTCTTTTGCAGAAGGATTTCTTTCACTGATCAATAAATCAATGCCGCCTTCCTCACCGCTGACCTTGAGTTTTCCGCCCGCATACTCGGCGTTTACAGGCTTGATTTCTGCCTGCGAAATTAGATTTGTGCTGTCCGGTATCGGGGCATTTGCTGTTCCCTTTTCAAGAACAATTCCTTTCAGCATCGCCTGTTCCTTTGCCGAAGGGGAACTTCCTTTCAGATCTTTTTCCAGATAAACGCTGTCAGCCGTCCGCACAAAAGGCAGGAGGTTTTCATTTTCATAAGCCTCATAACCGCCGGCAGAAGCAATTCTCTTAAAGCCGTAAGGAATGGAGGCATCTCCCTTCTCAGCAATATAATATTTTCCCATGAGGATGCTGTACAAGTTGGCCCGGTCCCCAAGGGAAGCATAGCGGCTGACGCTCTCACGCCCCATATCGATTTCAAGATCACTGAGATAAAACCATAGAAGCTCTTTATTTAAGATACTGGAATAGACGCTCATTCCTCTGAAATCCTGGACAATCGGAGTATTATTCCTTAAAGGGATCATCCAGTCGATCCTTGCCAAAGGATCATCGTTACCCTCCTGTACCAGCCGGATGAGCTCCTGCTGGTCTGCACCGTTATAGTCACGGCTGTTCATGAACTCCTTTGATACACGATATTCCGTCCCTGTCACAGTCAAACGCTCTTCCTGGTAAAAATTCGGGATCAGCACGCTGGTCAGGATGACAGCAGCTGAAAGCAGTACTGCGGCCTTTTTCCTGAAAAATGCTGCCCCCAGAAGGAAAACAGCAGCCGAAATGAAGGCTGCAATCGCCATATAAGCATCCTGCACTTCTTCAAATTCCAGCTTAGGGTCAAAATGATAGAACAGTATGTAAAATAAAGCCGCACCTGCTCCTGCTGATGCAAGCGGAAGAAGCTTGAGCCTGCCCGCCAGGGGGAGTGCAGCTCCTGCCGCCCCGCCTGCTGCAAGCGACAGCATATATTCCCAGCGGTACTGGGGAGCAGAAAAACCATTGAATAAGCTGCCTATAAACGGACTGAAATGCAGGATGGATAGAACGATCGTCATTACAGCAAAAAACCTGAAATGCCTGTTCCTGTATAAAGGCTTTGCCAGCAGGCAGATGAGAACAAATGCCGGCAGATAGACAATTCTTCCGTTCAGCAGCAAATTGTCAATAAACTCAAAAGCAGGGATATGATCCTCATATGCAGGTCGGTAATTGTTCAAATAGCCATATACGGCAGGAAAAAACGAAAAGCCGCTGATGCAGAATCCTGCGGCCAGCCCGATAATATAATGCTTCAGCTGGATCAGCTTGGCCCGCCCGTTTCCATCAAACGGGAAAGTCCAGCGAAACAGGACATAAACGCCGCACAGCAGGAAATTAACATAAGCAAAATAAAAATTGTCAAATAAGCTGATGGATACAGCTATTATGAATAAACCGGAACCCTTCCCCTGCATGATCCTTTCAATCCCTATCAGGAGGAGGAGAAGCCAGAGCATGCTGTCGGCAAAAAATTCCCAGTAGGTCACATGCCTGAAGTAAATGATGCTTGTGCCGTAAATGACAGCGCCAGTAAAGGCGGGCAGTGCTTTCATTCCCAGCATCCTGAAATAATAGGAGGCCAGAAGCAGGATGCCGGTCAGCCTGATGATGCTTACAATGAGGATGATGTCAGCCCAGTAAAAAATATACGGAGCCCCGATCAGGCCGAGTCTCTCAAGTATATAGGTTACAAGCATCGTAATCAGAAAGAAGATAGAAGTAGCAAAATAATAGCCAAGCTGGGTATAGGTGCCGCCGCCGAACCCGAAGTCAGGCGAATAGAAAAACTCCCCGCTGGTGTACTGCTCATACAAGAGCTGCTTGAACGGCTGCATTTGCGACAATCCATCGTTCATCCCGGTCATATAGCGGCCCTCGAACCACTCAGAAATAAAAAACATATGGCTCATTACAGCTGCCAGCAGACAGAAGAAAAAGAAGGCAGCCTTAGGCCATCTGTCTGCCTGAAGAAAGTTTAATAAGTTTGGTAAGTAGCTTCGCGCTTTTTGCATGATGTTTTCAGGACTCTCCCCGTTAAAATGAAAGTAGCTGGCAAAGTAAAGACGACTGCAATGACCGGTGCAAGGCTGCTGCTCACCTTCAGCCCATCGACAAGTATGAACAAGATGAATGCAGTCATGCCCGTATTGAACAGCTGTGTCAGCGGAAAGCGGATGAACGCCCCCCATGTCGGCTTCACCCTATATGTAAATAGAGTATTCAGGAAAAAAGAACCAATCAGGCTGCTTGCGAAACCTATACTATGCGCAAGGAAATAATGGAACCCTGCCCAATGGAGAAGAACAAGATAGACTGAATAATAGTGCAGGGTATTCACCCCGCCGGTCACGGCAAAGCGGAAAAATTCACTGTGTATGAACCGCATGCTGCTCCCCTCTTTCGCTTGCTTGCTGAATATTGGTCTGCTGAATCAGATAATGCGGCCTTTTCTTTGTCTCATAATAAATGCGGCCGATGTATTCACCGACGATTCCCATGCAGACAAGCTGAATTCCTCCCAGGAAAAGGACAGCAGATATGGTCGTGAAATAGCCGGGAACAGAGACTCCATGCTGCATGATCTGGACAAAGGTAAATCCGATATATCCGAGCGAAAGCAGAAGGACAAAGGCGCCCAGATAAAAGCATGCCCTGAGCGGCTTGTGGTTAAAAGAAACGATCCCATCAATCCCGTAATTCAGCAGTTTAGGGAATGACCATTTTGTCTCCCCTGCTTCCCTTTGGACATTCTCGTATTCTATTATTTTCTGCTCGAATCCGATCCATGAATAAAGTCCTTTGGAAAAGCGGTTTCCTTCACTGAGCAGCAGGAGCGCCTTTGCTGCTTCTTTGCTCAGCAGCCGAAAATCTCCCTCACCGTCTGACAGCTGCACGTCCACTGCCCTGTTCACAAACCGGTAGAAGCAGGAGGAAACGAATGAACGCACCGGAGAATCTCCCGTACGGTTCCTTTTGGCAATCACCTGCCCATACCCTTCTTCATATCCCCTCACCAGCTGGCAGATCAGGGAAGGCGGATGCTGAAGGTCGGCATCCATCATGATGACCGCATCACCTTCTGCGTTCCGGAGTCCGGCAAGCATGGCCGCCTCCTTCCCGAAATTCCTTGTAAACGATATAAATTTTACTTCCTCATGGTGAAAAGCCAGCCGATGGATGGTTTCCATCGTGCCGTCCGAGCTCCCGTCATCCACAAACAGGATTTCATATTGATAAAAAAGGCTTGCCATTTCCGTCCGGATTGCCTCCAGCACCCTGGGGATATTCTCAGCTTCATTATAGGAAGGGATGATAAATGATATTTTTGCCTGACTCATTCTGCTGCCTCCATTTGCTCTTCCGGCTGGCCGACCATGATTTCCGGATGATTGGTTGTAATCTGGATGCTTCCGCCCAAGTCCTGCACCTTTTTCAAAGCTTCTTTGCCGTTGACTGTCCATGTGCCGATTTCAATGCGGGCGTCCAGCAGAGATTCAACCAGCCCACGGGAGAGAAAGCCATAGTGAACGGATACATGGCTTGCCCCCGTATAAGCTGCCTGCTCTGCCAGGAGAGTCGCATGACCCAGGTAAATCAGGCCGGTGCGGATCCTCGGATCCAGCTCTTTCAGCTTCAGAAGTGAATGATGATCAAAAGAGATGACCAGGGCCTCTTTATAGAGCGAATATTTCCTGATCAATCCTGCCACTTTTTCTTCAAGTCCTTCATACATTCCGGCCATCTGCTTCAGCTCAATGAAAAGCTTCTTTTTTCCTTTGGCCATTTGAATGATTTCCTCCAGCGAGGATATCGTTTCGCCGGAATACTCAGGGCTGAACCATGAGCCTGCATCAAGGAGTGCCAGTTCAGCGGCAGTATGGTCCTTCACATTTCCGCTCCCGTTTGTTGTCCTTTCCAACGTGTGATCATGAATGACAACAGGGATCCCATCCCTTGATAAATGGACGTCCAGCTCTATGGCAGAAATCATAGGGTGCTCAAGGGCGAGCCGGAAAGCGGCCGCCGTATTCTCAGGGGCTTTCCCGCTCCAGCCGCGGTGTGCAACACAGGCATTCTTCAGCATCAATCATCATCCTTTCCTGTCTATTTGACTCCTGTATAAACAAAAGCACGGATAATCTGTCTTTGAGCAAAGAAAAAGGCAATAAGGATCGGCACAACAAGGATCATATTTCCTGCCATAAGCACATTCCAGGCAGTTCCTCCCTCTACTTCCCTAAGCTTGGATATCCCGAGCGGAAGGGTGCGCGCCACATCGCTTGTCGTCATAACAAGCGGCCAGAAATAATCGTTCCAGTGAGTGATGAAGCTGAATAATCCAAATGTGATAAGAACAGGCTTTGCCATCGGAACCATAATGCGGAACATGATCTTCCATTCAGAAGCTTCATCAAGCCGGGCGGCTTCCAGCAGTTCCTCAGGGACCTGCATGAACGACTGCCTGAGCATAAAAATGCCAAAAGCACTGGAGGCAAACGGCAGGATCAGCGCCCACAGGGAATCAAGCAGCCCCCAGGAGCTCATCTGCAGATAGACCGGCAAAAAGATAAGCTGAGAGGGAATCATCAGGGTAATCATGGTCACAGCAAAGAAAAACCTGCTTCCCCTGAAACGGTACCGGGCAAAAGCATAGGCTGCCGGTATAATCGTCAGAAATTGCAATATCAGGATTCCCGCTGAAACCATCAGGCTGTTTAAGAAGTAGCGGAAAAACGGCCCGGAGTTCCATGCCTTGGAGAAGTTTTCCCATTTGAACTCCTCAGGCAGCCATTTCGGCGGAAATGTCATTGTTTCACCAAGCGTTTTAAAAGAAGTGGAAATCATCCAGACAAACGGAAGTGCAAAAACAGCAACAACCAGTAAGAGTGCGGCCAAATTGAAAAGCCTTCCTGCAGCTTTAAGCTTCATATATAATCCTCCACATCATCGGTAATGGACTCTCCGGGAAAGCAGCCTGAAGTAGACTATTGTCAAAAGGCTTACCAGAATCAGCAGCAGAACACCTGCGGCCGATGCATAGCCGATTTTGAAGAACCGGAAACCATACTCATAAATATAGAAAACAAAGGTATTCGTTGAATTAATCGGCCCGCCCTGGGTCATGATCGCAATCGTTTCAAACACCTGGAATGACGCAATCAGGGAAATGATCGTCAGGAAAAAGAGCGTCGGTGACAGCATCGGGAGCGTCAGCTTGAAAAAGGTCCTCGCCTTATTCGCCTCATCCAGCTCTGCCGCTTCATAAATATCCTTCGGAATGCTCTGCAGCCCGGCAATGAAAATGAGCGTATTGAAGCCGATCCCCTTCCAGACCGCCACAATGACGAGAGAAAACAGCGAGGTTCCCGGATCTGTCAGCCATGGGACATTTGCGATGCCGAACAAATTGAGAAACCAGTTCAGCAGTCCATAGTCAGTATCCATGAGCCACATCCAAAGCATCGACACTGAAACAAGCGAGATAATATGCGGGCTGAAGATCGCACCCTGCACAAATCCGTACAGAGCTCCCTGCCTGTTCAGCCACAGGGCAAGCAGGAGAGAAACCGCCACCGTCAGTGATACTGTCAGTGCTGTGTATGTAAAGGTATTCTGCATCACTTCAATGAACTCACGCTCTGCGAAAAGCGCTTTGAAATTGCCGATACCCACAAAATCCTTAACAGGACTGACAAAGTTCCAGTCATGGAAGCTTAAATAAATCATGTATAAGATAGGATAAATGAAAAATAATCCGAAGATGGCAATCGATGGCGCAATCATGCCATACGGCCGCAGCTTATTCATCATGATATCAGCGGCCCCCTTTTACCAGTACAGGCTCCTGCATGCTCATGCTTGCTGACCTGTTCCTTATTCCATCATTCGTGAAAAAGTAAAGCTTTTCATATGGAAGCCTTACATCCACATCCTGCAGATGGGGCATCGGATCGAGAAAGCTCTTCACATGCATAACGCCAGCCGTATTTCGAACAGTATAAATGGTCTCAGATCCAAGTGTTTCCATCGCGGCCACCCTGGAAGGGAGGATGATGCTGTGCGCATCAAAGGTATCCGCCGTAACGATTTCCATATGCTCTGGCCTGCATCCAATATAGGCTGCGTCACCGTCTACAGCCGGCATATAATCAGAAAGCAGGGCTTTTTCCACTATGTTCATGGGAGGCGTTCCGATAAAGCTCGCGGCAAAGATATTCTCGGGATCATGATAGATAGCCATCGGGCTGTCAGCCTGCTTGATTTTGCCTTTATCCAAAATGACGATTTCATCCCCCATCGACATGGCCTCCACCTGATCATGCGTCACATATATAAAGGTGGTGCCGAGCTGCTTGTGAAGCTGGATCAGCTCTGTCCTCATCTGGACTCTCAGCTTCGCATCCAGGTTGGAGAGGGGCTCATCCAGAATGAATACCTTCGGCTTCTTTACCATGGCCCTGGCGAGCGCTACCCTCTGCCTTTGTCCGCCTGAAAGGTTCTGCGGCTTTTTATCAAGATATTCCTCCAGGCCGACAATCCTTGATATTTCAGCAATAAGCTGTTCCCGTTCCTGCTTAGGAACCTTTTTATTCACAAGCCCGAATTCAATATTTCCCCTGACCGTCATGGTCGGATACAGAGCATAGTTTTGAAATACCATGGCAATGCCGCGCTTTCCGGGGGCAAGATCATTCACTTTCTGGTCGTCGATCCAAATCTCTCCTCCTGATTCCTTTTCCAGTCCTGCAATCATCCGCAATGTCGTTGATTTACCGCAGCCGGATGGGCCAACCAGTACTGTGAAGGATCCATCACGGATGGTCAGATTCAAATCATTGATGATTTCCTCGTCTTTATAGGTTTTTGATATATTCACCAATCTGATTTCAGCCATGCCTTTTCATCTCCTGTTTTCGAGTATTGGATTTTCTCCAGACAAGGATCCTAGATTGCCCCTGAAGGAACGGCCTCCAAAAGCATCAAGAATCCGGCCAGCTCTTCGATTGTTTTTACTGAATGGTCCCACTCCTCTGAGCCGGCATGCTCATACCGGGAAATCAGGCAGGTCCTGCCCCCAAGCTGTTTCACCGGGTAAAGGTCATTGAAGGGATTGTCCCCGACGGATAAGATTTCATGTGGCTGATAGCCTTCTTCCCCCAGCCTTTTCATGACGCCCCTGATGCCCTCAGGCTTCTGTGCATCCACTATGTATGTATCAAACAGATTTTCCAACCCAAGAAAGCTGACAAATTCTTCAGCAGAAGGAGATGGGGTGTTGGTCATAAAAATCTTGCGATCAGCACCCATTTTGCCTACCGCTTCAATCAAGCCGGGGAACACCTCGATCTGATGGGGTCCGGCAAGCATTTCCTTCCTGACTGTTTCGAACGCATTCAGCTGTTCTTCTGCATGGACGCCATGCCTTTTTGCAAGAATGGCTGCAATCCCCCATGGATCGCCTATGTAGAAAAGTCCGTCCATCTCTTCCTGGTTCAGTTCAGCTTCCTTCCCATCCCATCCGAAGCAGCCTGTCGGGTTAAGCTCTTCATGGCTGTATGCCCTTTTTCCATCATGACAGGACAAATAGCCGAACTTCACCGGGTGCCTTCCCTCCAGAATCATATAAGCTTCATCAATGGCTGCCTGCAGCTCCTGTCCCTGCAGCCGGCTGCCAAGCATGTGGCTGATATATCTCCCTAAAAAGGCATAATCCTGATATAATGTGCCGTCCAAGTCGAAAATGGCCACTTTAATGTCTTTGTGCCAAGTCATTCTGCATTCCCCTTTCTTTATGAATGCCGGGGAAAAGGACTGAATCCCTCCCCCGGCAGCCTGATGCGATTATTGATTACTTAAGCAATTGATTGGCTTTTTCTGCTGCCTCATCAAGGGCGTCTTTTGGAGCAAGGCCATCTTCAAGCATGACCCTGGAGATTTGGTCTGTCAGGATTTTAGCCACTTCAGGATAGGCTTCTGCCATCGGACGGGCATGACCATACTGCAATTGGTCGACAGCCACTTTGAATTGCGGCATTTTCTCATATAGTGACTTCATTTCTTCAGAATCTACAGCTGAAAGGCGGCTTGGCAGATAGCCAGTATATTCGCTGGCATAAATGGTTTGTTCTTTTGCCGTCATCCATTTGATGAATTCCCATGCGGCATTTTGCCTTTCCTCATCAAGACCGGCTGTCATGACCAGGTTGGCACCGCCTGTCGGCACTCCATTCACCTTATTGGCAGGCATGAAAGCAGTGTTCAGCTCAAAGCCCTGTTCTTCGGCCACGCTCAAATTATAAGAAAGATCGGCTGTAGAAGAGAAAGCCATGGCAGAACGGCTGTTGGCAAAATCCTGCTTGGCTACTTCTGCAGCTGCTTCGCCGCCAGGAACCTTGATGACGCCTTTGTCGGCCATCTTTTTCCAGAATTCAAGCGCTTCAACACCCGCTTCTCCATTGAATTCAGCACTCTTTTCATCATCAGAGATCATTTGCCCTTCACCTTGTGCGACAAATGCTTCATACATCCAGATATTGACCGGCATGGTCATCCCGACCGTTTTCCCTTCTTTTGTGAGGGCAGTCAGATATTCTTCGAATTCCTTCCAATCCTTAGGCCCTGCCGGATCAAGCCCGGCTTCCTTCAGCATGGTCGTATTCATATACAGAATCGGTGTGCTTCGCAGATATGGAAGGCCGTAAAGCTTGTCATCCACATAGGAATTCCCCATCAGCCCCGGGTTAAAGTCATCCATATTGATATCATCTTTTTCAACGAATGGCGTGAGGTCCTGTGTCATGCCGGATTTAGCAAAAACGCCAATGGAAGCAATCTCATTCTGAGTGACTTCAGGAGCATTCTTGGCGGCAAAAGCAGCCTGTGTCTTGGAGTGAAGCTCATCATAAGTCCCCTGGTATTCTGCTTCTACATAAATCTTGTCCTGGGATTCATTGAACATCTTGACGAGATTTTCATTATTCTCGCCAATTTTATCTCCCCACGCATACCAGTATTTGATATGGATTCTGTCATCACTGGCAGATGCGGTATTGTCCCCCGAAGATTTCGTTTCTGTACCGGCAGAATTGTTGCCTGAGCATGCGGTTGCCATCAGCAGCATAAAAATCATTACGATAAGACCGGATATTTTCTTCACTTCATATTCCCCCGTTTTCAATGGATTGTGATCTAGCACTTTGCATCAGGTAGTTCAGCTTAAGCAAGATTGGAGCTGTAAAGCTTTCAAGAAAATGGCAAAGGTACTGGCCTGCCTCCTCACCTCCCAAAAAACTAAAGAGACCTCAAACAAACGGAATCCTACTCTCCGTGTTTGAGGTCTCTCTGCATTGAACCTGTTTTCTATGTACTTGTCGATTATGATGTTACATCCCTTTTGCTAAGATAGTATTATGGAATTGTAAATCTTTATTAAACAGGCATTCTCGCATTTTTTTTCCCGGTTTTGCTCAAATCTTCCTTCCAGATTCCCGTATTGGAGGTCGTGACCGCCACAGCCCCGCATGAGAGCGATTCTTCTGCATGCTCCCTTTCCGTCAGCAGGCCTCCCGTGATCACCGGCACCGGGAGCTTTTCCGAGAGTGATTGAATGATATGAGGAAGCCTTGAAGGCATGATTTCAATCATATCAGGGCCATCAGGTCCGCCCAGATCCAGCACATGATCATATACTTCCGAATCTATCATGAATACACGCTGGATGACCATCAGGCGCCGCTTCTTAGCTTTTGCCGCAAGTCCCGGCTTTGTGGTCACAATGCCGAGCGGTTTGACATAATCAGCGATGAAATCCAGCCCTTCATTGTTAAGGCTCAGACCCCCGATCTTTTCTATATGGATAAAAACAGGCAGCCCCTCCTTCCTGAATAGATCTGCATAATTCTTAACAGACATGATATTGCCGGTCATCAGGAAGACAGCGCTGATTTTGTCTTTATGCCTAATCGCTTTTTCAATTCCGCAGGGCTCTTTGACTGCCGCAATCTTCCTGCATGCTTCCACCCGTTCCAGAAATTTCGCTTTCTCTGCCAATGCTGCCACCATAACACTCCTATTCTTAAAATAGATTCGCTGTCCGTGATCCTGTCCTTTCCCCTATTACAGTATCATAATCCTCTATGATGAAAAGTAACCGGGAGACTCTTTAACCTGATTTTTACAATTCCCGTCATTTTTCTTAATATTCGGCCCTTACTGTTCTAAGTGAAAGGCAGTACATACGAAGGGAGCATATAAAATGAAAATTGCAATGATTGGAGATCTGCATTACCCGGCAATCAATGAAGAGGTCTTGGGACTGAAGGAAGCGCGTACAGCTTTTTATGAAACATTCATGAATTTCTTTCTGGATATCGAGGCTGACTTTCATGTTTCGATCGGTGACCTCACTAATTTCGGCCTTCCAAACGAGCTTGAGGAAATCTACAGCATCATCAGGCAAAAGGACCGGACCTTCTACCATGCGCTCGGCAATCATGATGTATATGCGATGACAAAGAAAGAAGTGCTCGCCATCACCGGCCAGAAACAATATCATTCTTTCGAAAATGAAAAAGCTGTTTTCGCCTTCCTTGATACGGCAAGGGAAATGAACTATGAAGACTGGGGCGGCTGGATGGACGATGAGCAGCTGCACTGGTTCGAGGAAGTAGTGGCAGCTTCCGGCTCCAAGCCGCTTCTTGTGTTTGCCCATCATCCTGTCTATAACACAACAACCCGCTCAGATGGAGAAAAAGGCTCCATCCACCGGGATATCGACATGTGGAAAGTGCTGAGCCAAAAGAAAGGGCAAGGTGTTTATTTTAACGGACATACACATGTTGACTCCATTGTGCAGCAAAACAACTGGACCTTTGTACAAAAATCAGCATGCCTTGACCAGCAGGCACTCCGTGTCATTGAAATCGGCCAAGAAGAGATCTCCGTTTCCGCCATTGATCTGGATGATGATTTCCTGGTCGAAAAAGCAGGATTCATCGCCGGAAACATCCCCCACTTCGGGCCAACCCCTGCAGCAAGAGGCACACAGGAACAGCGTGAGTGCCGCATTCCCCTCAATGCAGCTGCCTATCAGCTGTAAAATCACTGGAAGATAGACATGGCTGAGTGCTGTGTCTATTTTTTTCCGGCGAAATACTGGTTATGCAGATGTTGCCGATTTTTTGGCCAGCATTCAGGAAGGTCACAAATATATCCTGGGACTCGCAAATATATCCCAAAAGTCGCAAATATATCTTCAAAGCCGGAAATAAAGCCATAGCCTTCACACCCTGCTGAACGCCAGCCCCTCGAGCCTGCAAACGCCCTGCTCTTTTCTAGGTCCCAAGTCTTAGTCAAAATATGTCTGAGGCTCAATCCGCTTTAGACTGATTGAGTTTATGATGGAAAACAGAAGGATGTGGGATTTACTCCTTTAAAAAGAAAATTTTACTAATTTATGTATTATTTTCTACAACTGCTCTGTATGATTATTCCTTGGGAGCAAAGATCCATATTTTCATCTCACTAAAAGGAGAGTACTTATGAAACTGATCAAATTTATCGTTGAAAGAAAGATTCTGGTTGGACTTGTGGCAGTCCTGGTCCTGCTGACCGGGAGCTATGCAGTTCTTGAGCTTGATAAGGAGCTCATGCCTGCCATGAAGATGGATGGCGGCTATGCAGAGATCAATGCGGGAGAAATGCCTGCGATAGAAATTGAGCGATCGATTACCACTCCGCTTGAGCAGCAATTAAAAGGGCTCGACGGGGTTGAAGATGTAACGTCCACTACAATTGCCGGAAGAAGCTCCATCCAAATGGCCTTTGAGCAGGGCCGGGGTGACGAGGTTTTCAAAGAAGTGGAATCTGTCATCAATTCTTCCACTGCCGGGATATCTGCTGTAAAGGAAGTAGAAATGGGGCAATACGGCGCTAGCCAAAGCTATGAATTTTTCCTGGATCTGTCGAACGGCAATCTTGAGGACATAACCAGATTTGCAAAGGAAACATTGGAGCCGCGGCTTGAAGCTCTGCCTGAAGTAAGGGATGTATCGCTTTCCGGCATGGAGGAGGATGAAGTAAACATTCTCTTAAACCGGGAAGACATGCTGAAAAAAGGACTGGATGCTTCCGGGGTGATGGCTGCCATCCAGCAGGTGAACAGCGAAGCGACGCTCGGTCAGCTCAAGCTGGAAAAGGAATCCCCTTCTGTCCGCTGGAATACAAAGCCGGGTTCAGAAAATGACATAAGGAATATTGAAATTGCTTCTCCTTCAGGCTTCATCAAGCTTGGTGACATTGCTGATATTACAGTAGCGCCGCAGGAAAGCTCCTCTTTTGTCTGGAAAAATGGCACCAAGGATCTTGTGTTTGTCCAGGTCGGGAGAGTTTCGGATGCAACCCAGATCGAAATGGCTGATGCTGTCCGCGGGGAAATCGAAAAAATCCGTGAAGAAGGGCTGATCAAGGGGTTTGAGCTGAATGAGATGGTTGCGCAGGCTGACTATGTACAGGAATCCATTGACGGCGTCGCGTCCAACATCCTCATTGGGGGCATCATTGCTGTAGTGATTCTCCTGTTATTCCTGAGGAACTTAAGGGCCACTCTCATTGTCGGAATCTCAATTCCGACATCCGTACTCCTGACTTTCGCCTCGATGTGGATGTTCGGATACAGCCTCAATATGCTGACACTTATCGGCCTGGGATTGGGAATCGGCATGATGGTTGACTCTTCCATCGTCATTCTGGAATCCATCTACCGCAAAAAAGAGCAGGGGCTTGCCCGTCTTGAGGCCGTATTGGAAGGAACGAAAGAAGTATCGGCAGCCGTAATCGCAAGTATGCTCACTACCATCGTCGTATTTTTGCCGATCGGGCTGCTGGGCGGAGAAATGGGCCAATTCATGATCATGCTGTCGGCAGTTGTTGCAATCACACTGATCAGTTCAGTACTGGTTTCATTCACAGTCATCCCTTCCCTGTCAGAGAAGTTCCTAAAAATTTCCAGCAAAAAGAAAGCCCGCAGGGAAGGACCGCTGCTTCGTTTTTACAGCAGGGTGATTAACTGGACTGTAAAGAAAAAGCGCCACAGTTTTGCAGTGATTGCAGCCTTTTTCCTCATGTTTGCAGGCTCGCTGCTGCTTATTCCAAAAATACCGATGACAATCATGCCGGATGTGTTCAACCGCTATTCCGAGCTGATGGTTGATTTGGAGACCGGTGTATCCATCAAGGAAAAAGAAGCGGTTGCCGCAGAAATGAATGAAGGCTTGAGCAAAATCAAGGATGTAGAATCCAATTATGTTATGGACAGCGGCGGTATGATGTACACCATCATCAATATGACCAAAGGGGATGATATTACAAAATCCCAGAAAGAGGTCAACGAGGAAATCATGAAGGCGCTGCGCGAGCTTGAGGATACCCAGCCAATTGAAAGCGTCCAGAGTGCGATGTCAGGCGGCGGCGGCTATCCTGTGCAAGTTAATTTGAAGGGCGAAAGCTTTGAAGAACTGGAGACTGTTTCCGATTCTTTTATAAAGGAACTTGGGAAAATAGATGGAATCGTCGCTATTACTTCTTCCATGAAACGCACATCACCTGAAGAGATCGTAGAATTAAAGGAAGACGAAATTCAAAAAGCCGGACTGTCCGGACTGCAGGTCAAGCAATTCATTGAACAGTCCTTTATGGAAATGCCGCTTGGCGAGGTTTCACTCCATGAAGAATCTGTTCCCCTCATTTTAGGATGGAGCGAAAAGACGGCAACTAAAGAGGCGCTCATGAAGCTCTCCATCCCTGCTGCCGGAGGAGAAAAGAAGCTGTCAGAGCTGATTAGCCTGAGGAAGATCGATGCGCCGAATGAAATCTCCCATAAAGATGGTGAAAGATTCATATCTATTTCGGCTGATATTGAGGACAGGGATCTTGGCAGCATCAACCGTGATGTACAGAAACTGATCGAGAAATTTGATGCACCGGCAGGCTACACTTTATCTGCAGCCGGAGATTTGGAGCAGCAGCAGGAACTGATCAAGGATATGGTCTTCATCCTTTCCATCAGCATATTCCTTGTATACCTTGTCATGGCGGTTCAATTCAATCATCTGGTTCAGCCGATCATCGTCATGTCGGTCATCCCGATGACAATCGTCGGCGTCATCCTCGGGCTCTTCCTGACCCAGCGAGAGCTGAGCGTCATGTCGGCAATGGGAATCGTCATGCTGATCGGCATTGTGCTGAACAATGCCATCCTGCTGCTGGACCGGACCAACCAGCTGCGCAAAGAAGGAGCTGCAATCACTGATGCACTCATTCAGGCCGGAAAGGACCGGATCCGCCCGATCTTTATGACGACCCTTACAACAGCTGGCGGAATGCTGCCGCTGGCCCTTGCTTCCGGCACATCCGGAAACTATCAGGCGCCAATGGCAACAGTCCTCATCTCCGGGCTGATGTTCGCTACCTTTATAACACTTCTGCTGATTCCGGCTGTGTACCGCTTATTCAGCCGCTCTCCCAAGAAGACGAAGGAGCAGCCGGAGCCTGTGATGGAGAATGCAAGCTGATGAGAGAGGCCCCGCTTTTGGCGGGGCTTTTCTCTTTTTGTTCTTCTATTTGCTGATAACGATAGATAATTTGTAGCTCACTGCATTGCTGAGTCCCGTCAAAAATTCATCCAATCTTTCATTGGATGGGAATCTGCATTCAAGCAGATAGCAGCTTTCCCCACTCACTTTATAGTTATGGATGATGTACTGTTCTTGTTTCTTAACGAAAGATAAATACGGCTGATGATTGGCGGTTTTCGTATAAATATGAAGGATGGCATGAACTGGGTAACCCATCTTTTCCTTATTTACTTTAATGGTATATCCTTCAATAACCCCTGAATCCTCCAGTTTTGCAACTCTGGCTGAGGCCGCCTGTCCGGTCAGGTGGACTTTTTCACCGAGCTCTTTCATCTTTATGCGGCTGTTTTTTGAAAGCTCTTCTATAATATGTTTATCCGTACCATCTAACATCCCAACAAATCCTTTCATTAATCAAGTGAAAGTGCTTAAAGACTTGATTTAATCTATGTAAAGCCAAAAGGGTCTTATTATAAACTATACTTACATTATGGAAAAGGAGCTGTGCAATATGATTATACAACAAATCCGAAATGCAACTTTGGTTGTCCATTACGCTGGGAAAAAGTTTTTAATCGACCCATTTTTAGCAGAGAAAGGTACTTATCCCCCCTTCCCTAATTCTATCAGGCAGGAACAGAAAAACCCTTTAACCAAACTGCCATTTTCTATTGATGAAATAGTTGGTCAGGCAGATGCAGTCATTGTAACCCATCTTCACCTGGATCATTATGATGATGCAGCCAAAAACGCACTTCCAAAGGATATTAAAATGTTCGTGCAAAATGAGGAAGATGCCAGTTCAGTCAGAAGTGACGGTTTTCGAAATGTAGAAGTCCTTAAAGAGGATACAGTATTCGAAGACATCCATCTGATAAAAACGAAAGGCGAGCATGGCAGGGGAGAAATTCTGAAGCTTGCTGGTCTGGTGTGCGGTGCAGTCTTTAAACATCCTTCCGAAAGAACACTCTATATAGCCGGAGATACTGTCTGGAATGCAGATGTTCAGGAGGAAATTGATGCACATCTTCCAGAAGTCATTGTAGTAAATGCGGGAGATAATCAGTTCCTTGAGGGCGGCTCTCTTGTGATGGGCAAGGATGATGTATATGAAGTGTGCAAGGCTGCCCCTAAGGCTAAAATCATTGCAAGCCACATGGAAGCAGTCAATCATTGGACATTGTCCAGGGACGAACTCAAGAAGTTTATTAAGGACAAGGGAATCTCTTCTAATGTGCTGGTGCCTGATGACGGTGAATCTTACTCGTTTTAGTGAAAAAACAGACAGGATAATCCCCCTGTCTGCTTTTACATTGCCTCTGCCCTCTCTTCCTCCGAAAAATACTGGTTCATCCCAGGCTTCAAAGCCAGCCAGATGACATAAAAAGAAAGCAGCAGGTTTGCTCCGGCAAGGACGATCGTTGAATAGCGCAGAGGGATGATATCACCGATGATCCCGATGCCGAGCAGGAAAATGATTTGGGCAATGCTTTGGAAGACGGTCAATACACTCGTCATCCTCCCCATGATGGAGATGGGGATATTATTCTGGTAAAACGTCTGAAAGCCCGCGCTCATAAAGGCATTAAAAAAGCCAAGGAGCAAAAATCCTGCAGTGACCATCGCGAATGAATAGGATAAAGCATAGATCATATATCCTGCTGAGACCATGAGCATCCCGATGGCCATGAGCTGCTTGATGCTCAGCAGCCTGGAAATAACGGTGATCAACAGGGCTCCAAGCGCAAAGCCGATACCTGTGATGCTGACCAGGAAGCTGTAGTCAGCCTCGGACAGCCCGACTGTATCCTGGATGAACACAACCTCCTGTGAATCCAGGGCAAGGGAAAACAGGCCGAACGCAAGAAAGCTGGCATAGACGGCAAAAACAAAGGATTCTTTCTTGCTGAAGTTGATCACTTCACGCCAGTCTTCCTTTAGGTGCTCAAACACGTTCCTCTTTTCAGGCAAAGGTGCATCCTTATCTGCATCAGGAAGAAACATGATGATGAGGGCCGAAACAAGAAATGAGAGGCTGTTCAAGTAGATGGCCGTGTCAATGGTTCCGATCAAAAACAGCGCACCGGCAATGGAAGGGCCGACAATGAAGGCCCCGGATGAGACAAGGCTGCTGATCCCGTTGAACCGCTTCCGGCTAGCTGCTGGTACCAGCATGGCTATATATGTAGTGGATGCCGGAGCAAAAAATGCCTTTGCAAGACTGATGACAAACAAGCATACATAAATCAGTTCCACACTGCCAAGCAGCGGGATAACCGCGACTCCGGCAGCCCGGATGATATCCGTAACGATCATCAGCTTCTTTTTATTGCTCCGGTCAACAACTCCCCCGCTCCAGGAATTCATCAGCACAGCTGTAAGCGGCCCGATGATCCACAAGCCAGCGACCGCTGCAGCCGAACCGGTCATCTCGAAAACAAGCAGATTGATAGCAATCAGATAAATAAAATCCCCCAGCTTGGAAATGCCGATGCCAGTCAGGAGAAGTGAAGCAAGCTTCCAATTGAATTGGTTCATAAATTCACCCTTGTTGTGGGAATAGTCAATCAACTCATTATAGCATGCGAGTCCCTTATCCTCTTGGGAAGATGTTACAAACTGCCAAACTCGTATAAAAAGAGGAAGGCAGCGCCCTCCTCTTTTGCTGGAACCACTATTTTTGGTTTTCGTTGAAATAGCGGTTCTAGCTGCTAGCACCACTACTCCCAGTTTTCACAGAAATAGTGGTTCTACCTTCTCATGCTGGAACCTCTACTTTCCGTTTTCTCAGAAATAGTGGTTCTACCTTCTCTCGCTGGAACCACTATTTTCCGATTTAACAGAAATAGCGGTTCTACCTCCTCATGCTGGAACCACTATTTTCGATTTTCATATAAATAGCGGTTCTACCTCCTCATGCTGGAACCACTATTCTCGATTTTCATAGAAATAGTGGTTCTACCTTCCACTACTGGAACCACTATTTTCGATTTTCATATAAATAGCGGTTCTACCTCCTCATGCTGGAACCACTATTCTCGCTTTTCATAGAAATAGCGGTTCTACCTCCTCATGCTGGAACCGCCATTTCCCTTTTCACAAGAAATAGCGGTCTAACCTCCAGCCCCTGGAACCAGGGCTCATAGCAAACTCCACTTAACCTTCAGATACAGCCTCTTCCTTCGGCTTCGAAAAGAACCAGCCGCCAACTGCAATTAAAATAAGCACGATATAGAACGTGATTTTCCATTCAGAAGATTTGGCAAATCCTTCTGCCAGTACCCCAAGCGCCGGATGTGAGAGTGTGTACACAGACAGCTTAACGCCTACCCAGCCGACAATCAGGAATGCGGCAACTTCGAGGCCAGGCCTTGAATGCAGCAGCCCGACAAACAGATTGGCTGCGAAGCGCATGATAATCAGACCGATGAAACCTCCGGCAAAGATGACAAGGAATTTTCCTCCGTCAAGTCCACCGATATTCGGAAGCCCTGAATCCGGGAGCGCGATCGCCAAGGCAACAGCCGCAAGGATTGAATCGACAGCAAAGGCGATATCAGCCAGCTCTACCTTAAGAACAGTTACCCAAAAGCCTGATTTCTTCTTTTCTTCTCCCTCTTCCTCCTCCTTCGCTCCGAATTTTCTGGCGGCAAGCTTACGGACAATATGGTTGATACAGATGAATAACAGGTAAAGCGCACCAATCGCTTGGACCTGCCAAACGTCGACCAGGAATGAGATGACAAATAATGAGCCGAACCTGAAGACAAAAGCTCCTGCCAGACCGTAGAATAATGCCTTTTTCCGCTCCTCTTCAGGCAGATGCTTGACCATGATGGCCAGTACGAGCGCATTGTCAGCGGCTAAGAGCCCTTCGATGGCTACCAGGAGCAGCAGCACCCAGCCATATTCCATTAATAATGCAAAATCCATTTTTTGAACCTCCTATTAATCTGATTATTTTTCTATTCCATGCTTTAATTTCAGTGAATCCGGCGCCATCTTGATCATCCGCTCTACAACAAATCCAGCCACTGCCAAATCATCGACGATTCCTAGGATGGCTAGATAATCGGGAATAAGATCGAATGGGAAAAAGGCATACGTCAAAACGAGCAGGATGCCGAGCGCCTTCTTGTGGGCCTCAACCTCCTTCGATAAAAAGAAATCTTTCAGAAAGGGTATGACCTTCCAAAATTTAAACAGAAACTTGATTCTCCGGAAAAATTTCATGCTGCTTCACACTCCTTATTGCGATTTTGCATACCTCTCATCCAGCCGCTTTTCAATTTTTTCAATCTCTCTCTTGTCCTTCAGAAGCTCTTCCTTGTTCTTCCTGATCAATTCTTCAAACTGGAACTTCTTCTTTTTCATGCCTGACACCCCTTTTAAAATTTTTAACAGAAAAAAAGCCTTTGCCACATCCGGCAAAGGCTCAATAAACAAATAAAGACCTTTACCCGAATCAGGTAAAGGTCTTGCTAACAACGTCATGGTTGCCAACAAAGCCGGGAGAAAACTCCGAAATGACGACTTTGCTGTAAAAGCTACTCCCCTTTAGGAGACTATTTAACTGTTGCCTTTATCATAATATAAACCTTCTGGGCTGTCAAACTTTCTTCTGCAGGAAGGAAATGGCATATCCAATGGCAAATTATTATACAGACCATTTTTTAAGGAGGATAACCATGCAAAAATTTGTATCTCATATTGCCACGATTGAAATACCTGTCTCAGATCTTGAAAGGTCCATAGCGTTCTACAGAGAAATATTCGGTGTCTCGGTTCACTTTCATGGGGAAAAAGCTGCCATGCTGACATTTGAAGCCAAAGGGGTGCCGACCATCTTTCTTGTAGAGACTGGCAGTGAAGGAAATCTGTCTTTCCATAATACATATACAGGGGTCGACCACACCGTTGTTGATTTTTATACAGAATCTCTTAAAGAGTTCAGAGATTGGCTCCAGGAAAAAAAGGTAGAAGTGGGTCCGCTTAATGTACATCCTGAAAACGGGATGGGCGGGTTTGGCTTCAAAGACCCGGACGGCAACAATCTGAGCGCGTGCAATGTCCTTCATCCTGGACAGTAAGCATTAAAGGTGGCATTGCCCCTTTTTCTGCTTTGTCCACACCTTTCTCCCCCAAAGCGCATTATATGTATCCGTAAAGGATGTGAAATCATGAACATTGCGTCAATCGGGGAGCATTGTGTTGTAAGGATCAACCGGCAATTTTACCTGCTGCTGGAAATCGATTTTACTTTTGAGGCGATGAACAGGAAAGAAACCATTTTTATCCTATTGACCGAACAAGAAGCCAGTGCGCTGACAGAAGCCTCTCTATAAAAAGCCATAGGTGTCCTCCTTTGAAGGCAGGCGCCTATGGCTTGCTTTGCAATTAGATATGAAAAAATTTGGCGGTACGCTTAAACAGCGCTATCTATGCTTAAATACATAAACGCATATCAGTTGCCCATCCCTTCTGTAAACGTTATATTTCAGAGTAGATGGAAGAAATGAGGGATCAGGATGAAAAAAGCTGAAATAGAATACAAGATACAAGATCTTAAGCTTGATTACGTACGGCTCCAAAACGATCTGGAGAAAATGGAATCTGTCGACGGAAACCTGTCTCCGCTCGAAAAACAAATCCAGGCAATCGAGGCAGAGCTGAAAAGTTTGTATAAAGAATTGGAAAACGAGTGATATGAGTTTTGGGTAAGATAATCGGGCCTGTCTTATTTTAGACAGGCCCTGTATATTGATAAGTGCAATTTAATGCGTAACAGGCCGGCTTGAAACCGGTCCTTATATTTAAAAAGCAGACATTCTATGCATGAGTCGCCGCGGTGAGGCCAAGTCATGTACCGAATAGAGCTTATCTATGCATGACTCGTCGATTTGAATCCAAAGGATGCCTGAATAACCTATCTCTGCACGACTCGCCTCAACAAGCGAGTATTTTATATGACTTTAGTAATAAAATTCACACCTCATAATAGGAAGATTGATTTATTTTTCCAATATTTAGATATTATTATTTTCAGCAGCTCCTTCCTCCCGTTTACAATAGGGATTGTTATCTTATAATCGGAGGAACATATTATGAAAATCAATTCTCTTATTCTAGTCATTCTTGTTGTACTGCTGGCTGCCTGCGGGAACAGTCAGGATGAGGAAGCAGGCAAAAAGGAGCCTGTACAGGATGAGGCAGCCCAAAAGGAAGATCAGGATTCTGCTGAGGATGAGGACAGTGATAAAGAGGCTGTTGAAACTACGGTGCTTACAGCGCGTGAGGATGCAGGCGATTATGATGTGAAGCTTGAAGGCGAAATCCACCGGAAAGATCAAAACATCACAGTCACAGGCACCACCAATCTTCTACCCGGTTCAAAGCTTTTCCTTTATACCGATCCGCTAGACGGCACCATCATCGGAAGCGCCGGCACCACTCTTGTCGAAGAGGATGGAAGCTTCACACTTGAAGACAGCATCCCGGATGATTATAAATATCCGGTGATTTATACAAAAATCATTTTCAAGCCCTCTGCCAGCAGCGATGAGGTGAATGAGCATTATTCCGTGGATGGCAGCAAGCTCGAAGGGGCATTCGTCAGGCTTGATGAGGAAGGCGGAGAACACCAGAAGCAGATTATCGCTGTGAATGAAATTGACCTGTCCCAGCCGGAAAGCACGGTCATGATTGAAGAACCGGAATGGTCAAAGCCCGATGATTACGGAGCTGTTCAAATCCGGATGGAAACTGAAGTGACCGAAGATGAAGATTTCATTTACGTTAATGGCAAAAGCAATATTCTGGAAGGAGCATCTGTTACAGGAGGCGTTAGTGCAGAAGGCTATATCATCACAGGCTTCAATGACCGTGCCGATGTCTTGCCTGACGGATCCTTCCGCCTGGTCATCTCCAACCCGATGACCGAAATCAAAGATCTGAAATCCTATCAAGTCAAAATCATGTTCGACCCCACTGATGGCAACGGCTTATCCTATATCAAGGAAACCTACGGCGAAAAAGGCGAAAAGCTGCAGGGCGGTCTGATCAAAGACGAAAACGGGACCAACATGGCGGTCTATAGCTTTAAAGTCGGGAAATAGGAGGGCGTTTCTGCCCCGCAGCCAGTGAAGAAGGCGTCTCCAAAAAAGGAGACGCCTTCTTCATGCCTGGACTGTCAGCGGATGCTTAAACTCTGCCGGCAGTCTGCTATGTTCGCCATTATATTTTACAAATAAAACATGGCTGTCTTGATACTTCACCTTTTCCAGCACATCGGTCTTTGGAGAAGGGGTGAAATAAAGCGCTGCCCTGTTTGTCTCCTTTCCTGCGAGCCTTCCGGCAAGGCCGGCCGGATCCCAATCAGGTTCAGAGGAAATGATATCATACACATGCAGGACATCCTTTTCCTGCCTGGCGAGTACAATGGCCCGATCTTCCGGGAGGTGGTAGATGTCATCATGGAACACATTCAGGCAGTAAAACATGAGCAGCTCTCTTGTGTTGACTGCATCAAACCCGCCTGGAAAGGTTCTCCTGCCTGCCATCTCATAAATGAAGCTTAGATCCTCCGGATTTCTGCCATCCAATTTGCGGATCTCGCTTTGATTGCTGTCGGCGTTGGCTTTAATGAAATATTGCGTTTCCTCTACCGGACTGAACCCAAATTTCGGATAAAAATCGAGCACAGTTGAATTGGCAAAAAGGTAAATGAAATCCGCTCCTTGATAGTCTTCCAGGATGCGTTCCATCAACTGCCTTGCCAGCCCTAGATTGCGATAATCCTTATGCGTCATGACAGTGCCCACCTGGACACCCTTCCAATCCTTTCCTTCTCCTGAAAACCCGATCAGATTTGCCGATGCATTGGCCACCACTTTTTCTCCGTCGGCAAAAGAATAGGGTATGTATTTATCTGACCAGTATCTGAGGTCAAACCAGTTCTCAAATTGGATGCCGAAAGTCTCTTTCGCCAGTTCATTAAAACTCTTGCGCAATATTCGGTTTTTTTCATAGCCTGAGACAAACGTCAGCTTCTCCAGTACAGCCATATTACTTTCCTCCCATCAAGGCTTCTTTGCTTTTATAGTAAGGCGGAAAATGATCAGCGTCCAATCTTTTTTCAAAAAAATCCCTGATTTAAGTTTACAGGAAAACACACCGGGAACGAGTGGAATATCTAATCATTACACAGGGAGGCGGAAGAGATGAGCCTGCTTTTTTACAAAGCAATGGAAGCGTTCAAAAAAGATGCTGAACGCGAAGAGCAAATGAAGCGCCAAGCGGCAAGTCAATATCCGAGAAAGCAAAAATAAGAACCCTTTTCCCTTTCCTGTCCATCCTTTCGAGGGTGGATTTTCTGTATAAGAAAAAGGATAAAATCCCATGGGATTTTATCCTTTTTCATTTTGCCGGGCTCTTTCCAGCAGCTGCAGGAATGACCACTTTAGCAGAAGTAACCGAATGATGTGAATCTAAGGTAACCTGGCCGCCATAGCGGCTGGTGATCTGTTTTACAATGAACAGCCCCTGGCCTCTTGTTTTGCCTTTTTCCGGTTTTTTCGTTGAAAATCCGCTTTCGAAAATCTTTTCTTTATCCCATGAATTTATGCAGGGGCCTGTGTTTGTCACGGTAAACATATAGCGGCCTTCACCTGCCGTGCAGGATACTGACAGCTTCCTTTCTTCCTCAGGAAGCTCAAGGGAAGCCTCTATGGCATTATCTATCAAATTAGAGAGGATTTTAATCAGGTCTGTTGTTTTAATAAGATTAAAAGAGTCCTCAGAAACGGAAAATCTGGCTTCGATGCCGTAATTTTGCGCCAGCAGCCTTTTTGTTTCAAGCAGTACCCCCAGCCCGGGGTTGACCGTATCGAGCTTGATGGATTCAATGGAATGCACTTCCTTGGATAGGGCCGTCAGATAAGAAAGGGCCTGATCATAGCTCTCAATCTTCAGCAGGCCGTGAAGCACCTGGATATGGTTTGAGTAATCATGCCTCAATGACCGGACTGAGGAAAGAAGCGAATCAAACTCTGCCTGGTACGTATATTCCGTCTCACCGACTTCATTTTTCAGCTCGCGCTGGTACCAGCGCTGGATAAAGATGAATGCTGCGAGGAGAAAAAGTACAAAGACTCCGTTGAAGACCAGGTTGGATAAACTGCCTTTCAGCACCTTGCTGCTGATGCTTCCGATCATTTCCGCGCTGATGTCGATGGCCAGGAAACCAATGGTTGCACCTTCCGAATTTTTGATTGGCGCGCCTGCAGTCAAATACTCTCCATATTCGGGATCCTGGATGAGGCCGGTACTAAAAGGCTTCCCATTATAGGCCAGCTTCACCTGCTCCTCAGGTACAGTGCAGATCCCGCCGATTGGAAACTCTTCGGCACCTGGCGGGAGCCCGGCTATCATTGCCCTCGAAACCTCGGGATTATCAATGAGGAGGGTATACACATGGAGCGAGCCTGTCTTCTTCCTGACATCCTCCAGATACCTTTTGATAGCTTCATATTCCGGCCCTTTTTCCGGATTTTCCAGAAACTCCTCATAAATGATGACTGGCATGGTATCTGCAATAGATTTGGCTGTTTCAAGCGTCTGGCTGGCGATGGACCTTACGGTAGAGCCCTTTATGCTTACATAAGATATATACATGTTGAAAATAGTAAACAATAGCAGCAATCCTGCTGATATTACAATGATGGCTTTGAGCTTGGCATTTTTCATCTGCTCTAACTTCCTCTTCTTGATAACACTTATAGTAAAAATAGCCTAAATTCAAGTTTACTATATTTTGAGGGTGAGCACATCATAAAATAGGTTGGGAAAATTTCAAAAACAGGCCAGTCTGAATGGCCTGCTTCATTTCATTCTATTCTTCCTTTTCATTGTGCTCCAGATAAGTGCTTTTATCATTTTCAATGAGATGCTTGAGCACCGATAACCGGTTATCCCAGAACCGGTCGAAATAAGCGAGCCATTCCCTCAATTCAGCGAGGGATTCTGGCTGGAGGGTGTAAAGCTTCTCCCTCCCCGCCTTTCGCCCCTTGATCAGCTTCGCTTCTGAAAGGATATGGAGATGCTTGGCCACTGCAGTTCTGCTAATGGAAAAATGGCCGGCAATTTCTGATACAGGACGCTCCTTCTCTGCAACCAGCCTTAAGACTTCGCGGCGCGTCGGATCGGCCACAGCCTGGAAAACATCGTATTTTTGTGCCGGGGCGGACATTATGACTCCACAGCTTTCTTCAATTTTTCTACAATGCCTGACCAGCCGCCGCTCATGCGCTCCCTGACAACGCCGCTCGCCTCGCGGGCCTTTGGCAGGATTTCACCGGTTTCCTTCCAGCCGGCATGGATAAGAGTGAACTCTGTTTTCCCGTCCTTCTCTTTTAACAGGAACGAAACAGTCCATCCATCATTGTCCCAGAGAAAAGAAAGCCTGTAAGGCGGATCAAGCTCGGTCACCTTGCATGGAGAAGGCCCAAAAGGTGACTGAAGATGAAATTCACAGCCCAGTTCAGGCTTGAAATCATTCGGCATGAACCATTCCGCGATTCCTTCTGAAGAGGCTACCTTTGCCCATACTTTCTCAATTGGTGCTTCAATGGTGATGACCTTGACGATATCATCTGCTTTTGCCATAATGATTCTCCTTTTCCGACGAATATACAACCTTTTGGTTACACTTTTAAAATATAACACCTTATGGTTATATGTCAATGGAAGTTCATATAGGAAACCTTGCCCACAATCGGAATAATTTTTTCCCAACCTCGGCAATCTAACACTATGACAAAAGACAGGGTGAATGATTGTGCAGACTGACTGGTTTTCTATCCTTCCATTTCTGATTGCAATACCAATTGCCATAAAAACCAAACAGGTCCTTCCAGGCCTTTTTGCCGGCCTTCTCGCCGGATCCTTCCTTCTTCAGCCGACACTGGCAGGAGGCTTGGAGACGCTCATCCGTTTTCTCGTTAAAGGGCTCATAGATGAAAATAATATTAAGATCATCCTTTTTCTTTATGCTTTTTCCGGCCTTGTCGGCATGATCAAGATTTCCGGGGGCATCAGGGGGTTTGTTGAGGAGGCGTCAGTCAGGATCCAAAATAAAAGGCAGGCACTCCTTCTCACTTACCTTTCCACGGTTGGGACCTTTTCGGCCCCCAGCTTCCGGTTCGTCACGATTGCGCCGATCATGCGGGCACTTTTGAAAAAAGTGAAAATGTCGACACAGGAGCTTGGCTTTGTTATCGAGACCACAGCAACTCCCATCATTGTCCTGATACCGATCGCTACAGCCTTTGTCGGCTATATGACCTCCATTGTCGATATTGCTGTCAGCAATGAGAACATAAATGCCGATCCTTATGATCTGTTCCTGAGGAGCATCCCTTTTAATTTCTTTTCATTTGTGATGATTCTTCTCGGCATTTATTTGAGCTTCTTCCATCATTCAAAGTCAACGCAGGACAGCAATCCTGAAAAGATCGGAAAATCCGGCGATGATGAAGATGACTGGCATACTTGCGACCCGGCTGTTGGGAGAGACTTGCCGGAAAAGCCGTGGAATCTGTTGGTACCGCTTGCGCTTGTTGTTGTTCTGACTTTAATATTCACATGGTGGGACGGCTATAAGAAGGCAGGGGGCTTTGCCGCTGCCTTCATTAAAGCGGATGTGATGGATGCTATGCTGATTGCCCTTGTATTTACTGTTTTATTTACATTTTTGTTTTTCCGGTTCCAAAAGACGAAGACGTCCGATCTTTTGAACAGCTTCGTGATCGGCGGGAATGACCTTATGTCAGTCATCGTCCTGCTCGCGGTTGTCTGGGGGCTGTCGTCCGTAACAGAGGCGCTGGGCTTTTCCGCGTTTGTCACCCGATATTCGAGCTGGATTCCTCCATCCATCGTTGTGCCGCTGCTCTTTTTATTCGGAGCAGCCATCTCATATTTCATCGGGTCGGCATGGGGCACCTGGGGCATCCTGATGCCGCTCGGGATTTCAATGGCTGCTGCTTCAGGGATCTATCTTCCGCTCGTCATCGGCGCTGTCTTTGCCAGCGGGACCTTTGGTGCATTTGCCTCCCCGCTGAGCGACGATACGAATACGATCGCCCGGATCCTGAATTTGTCTGTCATTGAATATGCCCGCTATAAGCTGAAGCCTGCTTTGATTGCCGCCGGTATTACTGCCGTATTGTATGCGGGGACCGTATTTTTCTTCTGACAGCTGAATTGCCCTCACCGCACCGAGTGAAATGTGGTAAAGTTAAAGGGCACAAAACTGAAAGGGGAATCATATGACACACCAAGATAGTGGATTGCCAGCTAAAACATGCAGCATTGAAAGACTCGTTACGGTACCGGCGGATATCGAGAAGGTACTAAAAGGAGAAAAGACAGCTACGAGAAGGAATGGCAGGTATGCTGATATCGGGGAAATCATGGTGCTCAAGGATAAAGAATTCATCGTGACTTCCGTTTACAGCCAGACTCTCGGTGAGCTTACCGACGAACATGCCCGCCAGGAAGGCTTCGGCTCTGTCGAGGATTATAAGCAGACAATCCTTTCGTATCATAAAGGAATGCCTTGGCTTCCGCATATGAAGGTATGGGTCCACGAATTCAAACCGGCTGAAGCGTAAGACTCAATGGATTTAATCTACCGGGCTGTTATATACATACATGTACTTAGTGCGATTATGTCAATCGGGCCATTCTTCATCCTCTTCCCGATTGTGAAGAAGCTGAAGACTGCCGCCGGTGCCGAGCTTGAAGCTTATATGGATACTTTCCGGTCCGTTGTCAGGCTCTCCAAGCACTCCGGTCACGTCCTTGTAGGATCCGGCGTGATTTTGATCGCAGCCGGACCTTGGACATGGGGCACCTCCTGGGTTGTCATGACCCTGATCATCCTGTTTCTCTCCCTCTTCTTCCTGGCGCGCGCCTTCACTCCGAAGCTGCGGAAATTCAAGGAAGAAGGGACCGATAAGAAAATAGCAGCTGCCGAGCTTAACCGCACTGTCTGGATTTACATCATCCTTCTTTCGGCCATGCTCTGGTTCATGGTCGTCAAGCCTGGTGTTTGGTGAGACGGTCAGCCTATTGAGGAGAAACAGGATAAAATGCTAAAACCTTGCCTTAATCCGGCAAGGTTTTTATTTTATAGAAGAAATAATAGTATTTATACAGAACAATGATTACCAGCATAATCCTGACTGCTGTGAGATCCGTCAAGAAGAATACAATGATGATCATGGCGTCAGCAAACAGCAGGATCGTGAATTTTTGCTTCAGTGTCATCGACTTATTTTTCACAAAGCTTTCTAAGTGCTTTTTGTAGATCCCTGTCTGCTTGAACCAGACTTCAAACCTTTTGGATCCTTTCATAAAGCAGAATGAAGCCAGCAGAAGCAGCGGGGTGGTTGGAACGATGGGAAGGATGATGCCAAGGATGCCAAGGCCAAGAGCCAGAAAGCCGGCTGTGACGAATAAAATCTGTTTTATTTTCCTGATAACACCTGCCCCCTTCCTTTTCTGAGTTTAAATCTACCATTTTTCATAGTAAAAAGATATATCTGCTGTAGTGATGCAAAACTCTATAAACAAAGGCCCTGCATCTGTGCAGGGCCTCTACTTTATCGGGCAGTCACTTTGTTCAGGAACTGCTGTGTCCGTTTGTTTTGTGATTTTTCAAATACGTCCTCTGGTGTTCCCCTCTCGACAACGACGCCCCCGTCCATAAAGATGACTTCATCGGCCGCATCGCGGGCAAAGCTCATTTCATGCGTAACAATGACCATTGTGATGTCTTCTTTGGCCAGATCCTTCATAACCTTCAGCACTTCTCCTACCAGTTCCGGGTCAAGAGCTGATGTCGGTTCATCAAAGAGCAGCACCTGCGGATCCATCGCCATTGCCCGGGCAATGCCGACCCGCTGCTGCTGGCCGCCGGACAGCTGGTGCGGGTAATTATCGGCACGATCTTTGAGCCCCACCTTTTCGAGGAGGCCCAGCGCTTTTTTCCGCGCTTCCTCTTTCGAGCGCTTCAAGACGACCATCTGGCCTTCCATTACATTTTCAACCGCGGTCAAGTGCGGGAAGAGATTATAATTCTGGAATACCATGCCGGTCTGCTTGCGGAAGGCTACCATTTCCGCCGTTTTAATTTTCGCAGAATCCCCAAACTGGAGCGTTTTGTTTCCAAGCTCGATCTTACCGGCATCAGGAGTTTCGAGCAGATTCATGCATCTGAGAAGTGTTGTCTTCCCGGATCCTGAAGGGCCGATGATAACGGCCGTTTTCCCGGTCGGGATGGACAGGTCGATCCCTTTCAGTACTTCCAGTTCGCCGAATTTCTTATACAGGTTTTCAATCTTTATCATTCAGGCACCTCCATTATTTTGCGACGCTTCTTCCAAAACGGTCTTCAAGCTTGTTCTGGAAATAAGACAGGACTGTGCTGAAAATCAGATAAATAAAAGCAACCTCGATGTACAGCCACAGCGGTTCATAGGTGGCTGCCGCAATCTGCTGCCCCTTTTGGAACATCTCGGTAACCGTGATGGTCGCTGCCAGGGAAGTATCTTTTACCAGGCTGATAAAAGAATTCCCGAGCGGAGGGAGTGAGACTCTGACTGCCTGGGGAACGATGATGCGCCTCATGGCCTGGCTCCTGGTCATCCCGACAGAAGAAGCCGCTTCCCATTGCCCCTTAGGGATGGAAAGAATTGCCGCCCGGATGATTTCAGAGCTGTATGCACCCTTGTTCAAGGTAAAAGCAATCACAGCTGCCGGGAACGGATCCAGTGTGATGCCTACGCTTGGAAGTCCAAAAAACAGGATGAAAATCTGGACCAGCAGCGGGGTTCCCCTGAAGATCCAAACATAAAACCTGGCCAGTGCGACAAGCGGCTTGATGCTGGACAATCGGGCAAGGGCCACAAAAAACGCAAGAATCAAGCCGAGGGCAAATGTAATCAGTGTGAGGGGGATCGTAAAATAGATCCCGGCTTTTAGAATAGGAAAAAAGGAATCAGCGAGGATTCCTATAATTCGTTCTGCGCGTTCATCAAACATCTATATCAGATCCTTTATTTCGATACGTCTGTGTTGAACCATTTTTTTGAAATTTCCAGGTATGTTCCGTCTTCCTTCATTTCTGCAAGAGCTCCGTTCACTGCTTCGACAAGATCATCGCTGCCTTTGCGGAAAAGGAAGGCATTGCTAGTTGCATTCTCTTCTTCATAAACTGTTTTAACAGGAAGCTCAGGACGCTGCTTCTTAAGGTCAAGATAAGAAAGGCTGTCGTTGAGTGTCGCATCGATCCTGCCTGATGTTATCAGATCTATTGATTGATTGAAGCCTTCTACCACCGTGTTCGTAGCCCCATGCTCTTCAGCAATTTTACGGTAGTTTGAGTCCAGTGACTGCCCGACCTTTTTGCCGTCCAAATCATCAAGCGTCTTGATTTCATCATTATTTTCATGAACGATCAGCACCGCTTTAGAAACGATATATGGATCTGACATATCGTATTTTTCAAGGCGGTCTTCACGGACGGCTACTTCATTCGCAACCAGGTCATAGCGTTTTGCATCAAGTCCGGCAATCATGCCGTCCCATTTAGTCTCAACAAACACAGGCTTGATATCAAGGCGCTTGAACACTTCTTCTGCAATTTCAATGTCAAATCCGGTCAGCTTTCCTTCTTTATCATGGTAGGTGAAGGGGGCATAGGTTCCTTCAGTCCCGATAGTGATTTCGCCTTTTTCCTTGATCTGGTCATACAGGCTCTGGTCTTTCGCTGTATCTTTGTCTCCATCGCCGCTGCTTCCGCATGCAGCAAGGGAAATCGCTAATGCAAATGTGAGTAAAATTAGTGCGTACTTCTTCATGCGTGCATCAATCTCCTAGTATTTTTATCGGTTTAATTCAAACAACGTTACTTAGATTAATTCACTGGTGAAAAAAAGTCAACATATATTGCTCGGTATTAAAAAGAATCCCCTTAATGCCTTTATTTCATGTGCAGATAAAAACTTTCAGCCGGCAATCCCTAAAATCAGGCAAACCCGCATCCTTTGCCAGATGCGGGTTGAACTTTACTTTTCTTTTTTCTGGTTCAGTGATTTTAAGGCACCGCGGAATGCCTGGTCATCCATCCTGCTGTCAGAGGAATCATGCTTTTTCTCTTTTTCCTTCATAAAAGATTGCAGGGCCTGCCGGTATGCATGGTCTTCCATCCGTTCTGCATCTTCCGCAGCAGGCTTTATTGGTGTGCCTGCTGCTTCCCCTGCATCCTGAACGGGTTCAGCAGGATGTTCCTCGGGAGCCTGGAGCACTGCCTGGCTGGCACTCTTTTTTTCCTCCAGCTGCCCATGTCTGCGTGTAGAGTTTAGATTGGCAGCAATCAGGAGGGCAGCCACGATTAAAGCAGCCAAAAGGCAAAATATGATGCCGGCCATTACTGACCAGCTCCGTCTCTGCCGGCATCAAGCCGTCTGGCCAGAAGTGAAACCCGTTCACCGAGGGCTCTCCCGAGTTCCAGCCCTTCATTTGATATCTTCTCGTCTGAATCAATCGGGCAGGTGATGCCGACACCATAATAAGAGCCGTATAAGGCATTTGCCGGAATATTGGCAGGCAGTCCGGCAATAATCATCCCTTGATGGAGCATGGGCGTAATCAGATTGAGCATCGTTGCCTCGAGGCCACCGTGAGTGGTTGCCGTTGTACAGAAAACCGCGCCGATTTTATTGACCAGCTTTCCTTCCGCCCATAAATAGCCCAGCTTATCGATCCACGCCTTCAAGCCTGAGCTGATGGTTCCAAAATGGCCCGGGCATCCCCATATGATGGCATCCATTTCCGGGAGTTTATACACATCTGCCTGGCTGACATGATCAATCAATACCTCTGCTCCATCTATCGTCCGGGCGCCTTCAGCAATGGACCTGGCCAGGGCTTCCGTATGCATGCCTTCGCTATCGTAAACCACGTATATCTTCAATTGCCTTTCCTCCCCGCATTTTTCCTTTAATCGCTTCTTTTAGAGCGAAATTTTCACTTCCGCATTCATCCCCGGCAGCACTTTGTCTGAAGCATTTTTCAGGGAAATTTTCACTGCGACCTTTTGGGCCACTTTGGTGTAGCTGCCATTGGAGCTTTGCTGGGGCAGCACAGAAAATAATGAATTGGTGGCAAAGCCGATTTCCTCTACTTCTCCATCAAATAATGTGTTCCCATCTCCATCAACCTTGATTTCAACACTGTCTCCCACTTCAATCTCCTTCAAGTCTTTTTCCTTAATATTGGCCGTAATATAAAGATGCTCCATGTCTGCAGCAACTGCCAGCGCCTGTCCCGCCTGGATCATCTGATGAGGATAGGCTTGATTCTGGATGACCGTGCCGTTCATATAGCTGCTGACAGGAACAGAAGTTTCTCCTGCCGCTACTTTTCCGACGCTTGCATTCTCGGAGACACTTTTCCCCTCTTCCAGCTTCCATTCTGCAAGCATCCCTGATGCCGGTGCCGTTACCTGCATCATATCGGCTGATACCACTGCATCATCCGTCGTTACATAGTTTTCATTCTGGTAATAGTAATAAGCACCTGCTGCAATCAATGCGAACACAACCAGGATGCCAATAATATTTGTCAGGATTAAACGTCCTTTACTCATTCATCTTTCTCCTCTCAGGTAACCTCTATTATTTATGTGCCTGCCGGCTGTCCGGAGCGGGCAGAAGAATTCTTTTTTGCTTTTGGACAAGCGAGCGCCCTTTCCCTGTCGCAATCTTGCCGATGGAAGCCAGCAGCATGATGACGCCGATTCCCAGCATGATCGTAAACAGGTCATGGTATGCCGTAAGGATGGCCGACTTTTTCGCATTAACGACCAATTCATAGAATGCCATGCTCTTCGCCTTGGCCAATGGCAATCCGCTTTCCATCAGATGCCTTGTCATCCTGGCCATTTCCGCCTGTACTTCCGGGTCATATTTACTTGCGTGGTTCCTGACTGCTTCATAATGATACGCATTCTGCCTGTATATGAACCAGCCGAGCAACGGAGCAGCCACTGCCCCGGCAAAATTCCTGATCGAATGCAGGGTGACTGACCGCTTGGAGGCTTTATGGATGTCCCCGGCCAGGGCCGTCCCAAGTGCTCCTGCCACCAGCACCATGCTGACTCCTGCCCCAAGGCAGGCGATTTGGAAATAGAGAGCATGAAGGGAGATATCAGGAGTGATGTTCATCCATCTCCAGCTGACGTAAATGACAGCCAGTGAACCGATTGTCCCCAGAATGCCTGCTCCAAGCCTGTCATATAATAAAGTTTTCAGGATAGCTGTGATCAATATCCCGATGAAAAACCAGAAATAAAAATGAGATAGATACTCAAATGGCAAGTCTTTATTATTCCGGAGAAACCCATTGATCCCGGCAAGGGCAAAAATGAGTGAAATATGGGACGCGACTGCCATGATTGTGCCTGACACCGGCTTGGCTGCCTTGAGAGAGCCAAACGGAACCAGCGGATTCTCCGATTTTAAATCAATATAGATAAAGAGGAGCATGATGATGGCGGCGAGAACCAGCAGCGGCCAGATCCTGATCGATGAGAAGCCCTCTTCCATCAGATTGCAAAGGGGATAGGCGAGGCTTAGGATAAATAACCCTAACAGGAAAATCCCTTTTTTATCCGCAGGCGGCTCCTTATGTTTTTTCTCATCCTGTGCTGATGGAAGAAAAATACTTCCCATTACAAGGCATAAAATGCTTGAAACGATGTTCAGGATAAACAGCCAGCGCCACATGCCTGATGAGAGCGAAATGCTTCCAAAGAATGCCCCGACAGCACTCGACCCGAATAGTCCCCCAATCGCCATCAGCAGGAAGGTATTGCGGATTTTGTTCGGAAAAGAAGTCAGGCTGACCGGCAAAATCGTCAGGAAAAGGATACCGGCGCTGATTCCCTGTATGATCCGGCCGGCCGTCAATGTTGTAATGCCCAGTGACAGCGCGTCCAGTACAGAGCCAAGCAGGAAAACCAGCACAAAGGTCAGATAGTTCCTCTTAAGGCCGATCTTCCTTGCCAGCACCGGACCTAGCGGCACACCGAACGCAAATGCAAGATTGGATAATGTGGACGGCAGCAGCAGATCATTCGAACCAAGGTTCAGGCCGTTTTGAATGATCCCCTGATTGAGAATATAAGATAAATTTAAAAAGTACTGCGGTCCGATAGAAAAGATGGTCAGAATGGATATGGCCAAATATCGCGGAATGGCCATCTTTTTCGAATCAGAGCCGGAAATATTGACAGGTTGACTCAACAGCAGATCCTCCTTTCAAAACTTATATTTCTTTTTACAAGTTGCATTATACAACTTATAGACAATATATTGTATTATACAACTTTACAGTGATTCTGCAACAGGTAATTTCCAACAAAAAAAGAGCCTTGGCGGCTCTCTCCTCATCCGTATTATTTTCCCCATAGTTTGAAATCTTTATTAAGCCTTGTCAGGCTGGCTTCCAGCCCTGCCAGCTCGTCCGGTGACCAGTCTTTCAAGATTTCCCCATAAACAGACTGGCGCGCTTCCTTCACCTTCTGAAGCACCGCCCGTCCTTTATCTGTCAGCTGGACCAGGCTGATCCGGCCGTTATGTTCATCCGGAAAACGTTCAATATAAGCTTTTCCTTCGAGAACGGCGATCTGCCTGCTCGCTGTAGAGAGATTCAGCATCAGCTTTTCTGCCAGTGCATTGATTGCCAGGGGCTCATGCGCAGAAATCTCACTCAGCAGCAGATACTCCGACCGGTCAAGGCTCCCCAGCTTCGGACTGTGGGCAGTCGTCAGCCTCACAAGCATCGCAATTTCATATTCAATCTGCCGTAAAGTATCCTTCAGCACCATCCGCCCCCCTCTTAATAAACGCCTTTCTTCTATTTGTGATTATGAACCATTTTACCTGAGGTATCAAGGGATGAAATGTGATGGACTCTGTTTAGAGATAGCTAATTCGCGGCGTGTCCTGCACAGTCTATGGACCACAACACTCATAATAGAGTTGGGGCCCAGCTCTGCCATGCTTAAGCTGATCGTCAATTCTCCAAAACTCTCAGCAGCACAGCTTGACGGTCAACGTCTGAGTCCTTTCCTGGATGGCCATATTGAGAAAAGAACCTCTGTCTGTCCTTAGGCGCTATCCCGCTTCTTTTGACCGGAATTCCATAGCTTACTAGAAAGCAGTCAAGGGAAACGGCCCTCCTGAAAAATTCCGGCGAATCAGTGCTATCTACCCTTCTCCCATGCTGCTGTAGCCTTCATTGGCCCACAGAGAAATCATGGCAGCAGCTATCATAAGAAGAGTAAAGACAATAAAAGGATGCATGCTCCCTTTTTGCCTTCTTTTTCTATGCTTTTTTTCCTTCATACCATCCCCTCCCCTTTCCATATATAAAGAGAAAAGAAGAAAAAGCCAGGCATCGCCCGGCTTTTTCAATGTTATTTCCTGATCTTTTCTATTTCATCGGCTACAAATTGCACTGATGTGCCAACGATGACCTGAATGCTTGTAGGACCGACAATATTGATTCCCGGAACCCCGGTATCTTTAATCTTTTTCTGGTCGACCTGCTCCATGTCCTTCACTTCAATGCGAAGGCGGGTCACACAGTTGTCTACAGATGTAACATTCGCATCTCCGCCGAGGCCGTCATAGATTTTAGCAGCCATGATGGCGAATTTTTCACTTCCTGCCGCAGGGGCAGATACTTCTCCGCCTTCAGCGCCCTCTGCTCCCTCAGTCATTTCAACCCGGCCAGGAGTGGATAGGTTAAACTTGGTGATCAGGAATCTGAACAGCACATAATACAGGACTGCAAATACGAGACCCTGAACCAGGAGCATCCACGGCTGGTTGGCAATAGGGATCTTTAGGCTCAATACAAAGTCGACCAGCCCTGCACTGAATCCGAAGCCTGCTGTCCAATGGAAGAAGGCCGCAACAGCAAGGGATATTCCCGTCAATGCCGCATGCACGACATAAAGAGCAGGCGCAATGAACATGAATGAGAATTCCAGCGGCTCAGTCACTCCCGTAAAGAAGGAAGCAAAGCCTGCAGCAAGCAGCAGTGATGCCGCCATTTTCTTCTGTTTTGATTTCGCCGTATGGTACATGGCCAGGGCAGCAGCCGGAAGACCGAACATCATGACAGGGAAGAAGCCTGCCTGGTACATGCCAGTCACCCCTTTAGTCCCTTCGCTTGCCCAGAACTTTCCGATATCATTGATTCCGACAGTATCGAACCAGAACACAGAGTTCAAAGCATGGTGGAGCCCAGTTGGGATCAGGAGCCTGTTAAAGAACCCGTAAAGCCCTGCGCCCACAAAGCCCATCTTGCTTATCGCTGTCCCGAAGGATACCAGTCCGGAGAAGATGAGCGGCCAGACAAAGAACAGGATTGCGGCCACGGCCAGCATTGTCACAGCGGACATGATCGGAACAAGCCGCTTTCCGCTGAAGAATGCCAGGGCATCCGGAAGCTTCACCTTGGCAAAGCGGTTATACATAATCGATGCTACAATCCCTGATAAGATACCAACAAAAGCATTCTCGATCTTCCCAAAAGCAGGGTTTACATCGGCAGCGTCTACACCCTGCAGCATCGCAACCGTGTCAGTTGATAGCAGTGTTGTGACAACGAGATAGGCGACCAATCCGGAAATAGCTGAGGAACCATCTTTTTCCTTCGCCATTCCCAAGGCAATTCCGACCGCGAACAGCACCGGAATATGATCAAGGATAGAGCCTCCAGCTTTAATCAGGAAAGCGGCAGCCGGGTTTCCTGCCCCCCAGCCGTTTGGATCGATATAATACCCAATCCCCATCAAAATCGCAGCCACCGGCAGCACGGCTACAGGCAGCATTAAAGAGCGGCCCATTCTCTGTAAGTACTTCATGACCATTTTTATTCCCCCCTGGATGAAAAACTTGTTTGTCTAATTTGTAATGCAGAACGGTCCTCCTCTTCGTGATATTTTATAAGATAAACGAAAAAAGTCCATGCCTGCATCTATTATAGTTCACAAAATTGTAAATATTCAATCAAATTTCTAATTCTGCCTTACTTATTTTGCACTTTTTTAATAAAAGCCGTCAAGCGCTTCTGGTATTCTTCTTCAGCGATTGTATAAGCCTCTGTATGACCGGCCCCCGGCACAATCCAGATTTCCTTCTCGCTTGTCGCCGCATCATAAATCCGGTCTGCCATTTCGGTCGGGACCAGTTCGTCCTGGTCACCGTGGATGATGAAGAGCGGAAGCTTATTCTTTTTCACCTGTTCAACTGCCGAAGCTTCGCTGAACGTATAGCCTGCCCTTACCTTCGTCACAGCGCTCGTCACTTGCATGAGAGGGAATGAAGGCAAATGGTACAGATATTTCAGCTGGTGGGATAGCTCTTCATGAACGTTTGTGTAGCCTGAATCCTCAATGATCCCTTTCACTTCCGGCGGAAGCTTTTCCCCGCTTGCCATCAGGACGGTCGCTGCCCCCATGGAAAAGCCGTGCAGAAAAATATCAGTTGCCCCTTCCTCTTTTATCAGCCTGCTGGCCCACTTCACATAGTCCTTCCGTTCATGCCAGCCATAGCCGATATAATTCCCTTCGCTTAAGCCATGGCCCCTGGCATCCGGCTTCAGGACGTCAAACCCCTGCTCATAGTAAAATTTCGTAACGCCCGGCATCTGTTCGCTGCTGCCTTTATATCCATGAGCCAGGATGACTGCCCTGCCATTGGAATCCGGGTTCTTCAGGAAAGCTGCCTTTAGCTTCAGCCCGTCGTCCGAAGTGATTTCAACAGTCTTGAAGTCTTGTTTTTCCGTCCACTCCATCACTTCAGCAAGCTTGGCAGCTTCTTCCTCGGCAGCCATTGCACTGGCTGCCCTCGATTCGCTGCCGCCATGAAGCTTTAAGGCCTCATTGCTCCGATTGATTGCTACATTATAAAAATAGTTTCCTGCTCCTATCAGAACCGCAGCGAGAAGCACGATGACACTGCCGCTAATCAGGAGGATCCTTTTCTTTTTCTGTTTCATTCTCCTACCCCATTTACTATTTATCTTGAAACCATTATATCTGCCATTTCCATTCATTTCTATATAGTCAGGACAATTAATGAAAGCGCTTTTATACTTTTAGCCTGTAGATCAAAAACCTTTCATTATGATCATGGCTGCTTTCAGGAAGCTCAACCTCTTTTTCCAGCTCAAAGCTTGTATAATTTTCAAGGAAAAAAATATAATCCTCTGAAGGGTAATACAGCACAATATCTGCAGTGCGCGGGTGCTCTTCCACAGACAAAAGGATATTCGCAATGATGTTCCTGAACACCTGGATGGAAAATGGGTTGAAGAAGTAAAAGCAATTCTCCTCAGCCTTAATGCTGTATTCCTCTGCAAGGCTGCATTCAAATTGGAGCATCCCCCTGCTTTTTCTGCTTTTTTTCACATAAGTTTCTGCGTTTCGAAGAGCTTCTTCATATAAATCTTCATTCATTTCAACACCTGTGCCGGAAGCCTGGAACAGATAGTGGCTGTAAAAGACAAGCCGGCCCTTCCCGCAGCCGAAATCAACAAGCCTGTCAGTGCCCGCCAGCTTGTAATCCTGAAATAAAATGTCCAGCGCGGAATAAGGCGTCGCTTCATATCGGTGATAATGGAAGGACCGGTTAAACCCCTGCTGTCCGCCCTCTGTTTTAATATGAAGAAGTCTATCATAATCCTGTTCTTTCATTCTTTCCTCCCTGGCTGTTCAATGTCATTCTCCCCAAGCATCTGCATATAATCTATATTTGAACCGCCAGTACCAAAGCTGTCACCCACATCCGGAATAAAGGTTTTTCCATTTTCATCGTAGCCAATCCAGCCAAAATGGATGCCGAGCACAGGAAAAGAGAACCAATCAGGCTGGCTCTTCTTGGCAGAATCCGCCAACGAACCCGCGACGGACTTCCACTCTTCCGGCAGCTCCATCATCCCATAGCTGCCTTCATCAAGCATGGTTTCATGCTCCATCTGCACCTTTGGCAAATAAGTCTCTTTTCCCCCTGAAACAAAAAAGTCCCTGTCTCTCATTAAATAGTAGCGAATCTTTTCTAAGCCGCTGTCAGGCGAAAAGCTCCAGGCTATCCGGAATGAAGATGGGTCTTCCGGGTCGATCCGCCAAATCTTCGGCTCCCCGGCAGAGCTGATATAATCAAGCTCCCAATCGCGCTTTCTCCATGTCCAGAAGCTGGCGCCATATTCTCCGCCTTTCCTCACAAAAGGAACAAAAACATGCTCTTCATCGGCTGGGATGATTGCCTTGATATCACTGGCCTGCATGTCGGAATGATAGCGGTTCATATAATCTATGAGCTTCTTGTCATCAGGCAGTCCGTCCGGTTTGGAAAAATAAAGCCAATAAAGTCCGATGCCGACTGTTATTGTAATAATAAGACCGGACAGCAGGAACAGCCTTTTCTTATTCATATCCATACCTCCGGCAACGTTTATTTGCTGAACCAGTTTGCATGATCATCCATATGCAGGAAGGGGATGCTGGTATTCACTTCACCTGTGATCCTTTTCATATCAATATCTTCTCCCTGCAGCCATCTGTCAAAGTCAAATTCAACCGGGCTCCGGTCGCCGCCCAGGGCAAACCAGGCTTTACCTTCCTGAGGCAAATAACCTGATGTGTGGATGGTGCCGGCCCAGCTGCTGTATAAATCAGAAAAAACGCCTTTATCTGTATCATTCAGGAGTCTGAACGCCTCCATCGCTTCGGTCATTTCCACGCCTGTTTCTTTGATAACAGCAAGCCTGCGGAGTGAGTCTGCCAAATGGTGGCGGTTTTCATCTTTCATAATTTCAAAATGGTTGGTGCAGGCATTCGTCTGCCGGATCTCCACACGGCGCGGGGAAGTTTCCACCGCAAAGGATTTCCCGCTTCGGTCATATACAACATAGGTGAAAGAATGGCGGTGCGGAATCTCCTTGAGCATGCTTACAGCTTCATCGGCATCTGCGCATGATTCAAGAAGCAGCCTCCCGATCATGCAGCAGATAAAGCCGTCGCCCGGTTTTTTCCGGTTCATGAAGTTATAGCCTACCACCAGGCCTTTTTCGTTCATTCCATCCATCCGCCCTGTGACCCGCTGGCTGGGCCCGATGATGGCATAGCCCTGGTCAGTTGGCTGGAAAAGGGTGTAGCGGCCTTCATAGGTTTTGGGATGATAGTCGTAGTTGCGGATCAGATAGCTGCTGCCTGTCAAGATGGAGCAGCCGGATCGGTTATAATCGACGCGATAGCCGCCGAACTCCTGGAGGACTTTCTGCATCGGCCATTCCAGTGCTTCCTGGAGGCCGAGCAGTTCGTCCCAAGTGCCGGGGGCGAATTTTTTGATTACATCCTTTGCTTCTTTTTCATCGATGATGAAGCGCGGTTTTCTTACTTTCCATTGTTCCTCGCGGTTTTTTACGGAAAGGGAGTTTTTGATTTTTTCTCCCTGCATATAGCCGAAGTCATAGTGGGTGCCGCGGAACTGGATGATGTCGCTGTGTATTTGTTTCATAGGGATCCCTCGTTTATTTCAGATTGCCTGTTTAATTTTCTCTTCTTTTTTAAGGATACTGGAAGGGGATTTGAAAATAAAGAGAGAAAAGCGGAGGCGCCATTAAGGAGTGTTGTTTAGAAACATAGAAAAAAGCTGATCCAATTTGGAGCAGCTTTTAGACTTTTTTCACTTGTTAATGGGGGCTGTTGATTTGCGTTGCAGGCACTTCGCTTTCCGCGGGGCGACGCTGAGCCTCCTCAGAGCAAGCTCTTGCGGGGTCTCAGCCTTGCCGCTATCTCCCACAGGAGTCTGCGTGCCTTCCACTCCAATCAACAGGTCTTCGAAATTTTGGCATGGTTTCTACTGAAAAGTTGTTTAACACAAATAACTCTTTTGGATGGTTATACCCTTTTTTCAATCTGATTCAACTCATAGACTCTTTTCCTCTTGCTAATGGAGGCTGCTGATTTCCGTTGCAGGCACTTCGCTTTCCGCGGGGCGACGCTGAGCCTCCTCAGAGCAAGCTCTTGCGGGGTCTCAGCCTTGCCGCTATCTCCCGCAGGAGTCTGCGTGCCTTCCACTCCAATCAGCAGGTTTTCGGAATTTATATGGTAAGCCTTGGCTGAAATGTTATGCAGCTTAAATAACTCTTAGTCTGCTTATAACTTGATTTTGGGAGCCTTTTATTACTGAACAGCTGTATTTCGTCAGCTTTCCTTATAAGTCATCCACTACCAAATAAATAGCTTTGACTGGGCCATGGACGCCGACGATTAGGTTCATTTCGATGTCGGCGCTGTTGCTTGGGCCGGAGATGAAGTTGATGCAGGATGGGACTTCTTCTCCTCTGGCTGCCATTTCGTGGATGGCTTTGGCTGCCTGGGTCATTCTTGGGACGATGGTGCTTTTTGGGATGATGGCAAAGTAGATGGCCGGAAGCAGGCTGACAGACCGCCCTTTTCCTTGGCCGCTGAATAGGACAACGGTTCCGGATTCTGCCAGGGTTGTGTCACTGAAGGTGATCCCGATATCGGCGGTTGCTGAAATGGCGAGGTTTTCTTCCCCGGCTTCGGGATCCCATACATGCAGATCGATTCCGTCCGTTTTAAGGGTGCTTTGCATGCTGCCGAGCCCGCATTCTTCAAAACGGGGGTCATCCCATGTGACGACTGATTTTCCGCCTGTTTCCTTTATCAGTTCTGTTATCAGAAAAGGAAGGTCGGCTGTTACTGTCCGATGCACTTCTGTATGGATGATTTCACATTGCTTGATGAGGACTTCGGCAAGCTCATCCTGTGAAAAGCCCTTTAGGACCTCCCACTGCGGATTATGCTTCCAGACCGGCTTTTCAACATGATTGCGCCGTTCCCGTCCAAGATTCTTCGCCAGGTTATCCAGGAAAGAGGAGCGGTTTTGGATTTGTCCTGCAGGCATTATTTGTCACCCTCTTTTTCTCTCTTTTTGAACCAGTCCCTGAACCGGTCTTTCTTAGGTGCCGGGAATTCGCGGATATCTGTCCAATTTTTCAGCGGGCCGGGTCCTTTGGAAATTTTCTCATCCTTTGAAAAGACGCCAAGTGCCGCCGGTGCCAGCTTTGAACCGATATTGTACATGGCCGGTGAAGCAGTACCCATGCTGAAGGCCTTCATGGAAAGATTCTCAAAGGCAGGAGCCCTGCCCTCTTTCTCGACAATTTCCTGGCGATGGCGCAGCAGGTGCTCGTGAAGCGGAATCTTCACTGGGCATGCCTCTGTGCACGCCGCGCATAAGGTCGAAGCATAAGGAAGTTCTTTAAATTCATCATAGCCGCCCAATAATGGCGACAGGACAGCCCCGACCGGTCCCGGATAGATGGAGCCGTAGGAATGTCCGCCTACATGGCGGTAGACCGGGCAAACATTGATGCAGGCTGCACAGCGGATGCAGTGCAGGATTGACTGGAAGGCCGTCCCCAATATCTTCGAGCGCCCATTGTCGACGATGACCAGGTGGAATTCCTCCGGTCCGTCAACATCGCCCTCCTGCTTGGGTCCGGTCAGGCCGGTGACATAGCTTGTCAGCTTCTGCCCGACTGCCGCCCTTGTCAAAAGGCTGACCAGGACCTCCATTTCTTCCCAGGTCGGTACAATCCTCTCCATGCCCATAACGGTGATCTGCGTCTTCGGGATCGCCGTAACCATCCGGGCATTTCCTTCATTCGTCACAAGAGAAACCGTGCCGGACTCTGCAATGGCAAAATTGCAGCCTGTGATGCCGATGTCTGCCTCCAGGAATTCCTTGCGAAGCTTTTCCCGTGCAAACAAGGCAAGCTCTTCCGGCTTTTCCGTTTTGTCATAGCCCAGCTTCGCTTTGAACACATCGCGGATTTGTTCTTTGTTTTTATGAAGTGCGGGCGTGACGATATGGGAAGGAGGATCATGGTCATCGACCTGCAGGATCCACTCCCCAAGGTCGGTTTCAATGACTTCGCAGCCGGCCTTTTCAAGCGCCTCGTTCATGTTGATTTCTTCTGTGACCATTGATTTGGACTTAACGACCTTTTTTCCTTTTTTCCGTTTTACAACATTCGTGATATAGTCATTCGCTTCTTCCGCCGTTTCCGCAAAAAAGACATGGCCGCCGCGCTTTGCCACATTTTCGCTCAGCTGCTCCAGATAGTAGTCAAGATTTTCTATTGTATGGGAGCGGATTTCTTCGCCAAGCTGGCGCCAGTCCTCCCAGTTCCCAAGCTCTTCCGCTGCATTCAGGCGCCCTGTGCGGAAGCGCCCCTGTGCAGAGGAAACGGCTCCGCGCATAAACGTATCATTGATGCCGCCGGCTACCCGTTCCTTGAAGGGCTTATCCCCAATCTTCATTGCCATTTTTATTCCCCCCTCTTTCTCTGCACTTTTACCTGCTGTTCAGGACGGATGCTATGTGCATTACTTTGATCTGCTTTCCGTGCCTCTCGATCCGCCCGCCGATATTCATCAGGCAGCCGCAATCACCGCCTATTAAAATATCAGCCTCTGATTCTTCAATATGCATGACTTTTTCATCGACCATCTGCTCTGAAATCGGTGTCATTTTTACCGAAAAAGTGCCTCCAAAGCCGCAGCAGTCATAGCTGTTCTGAAGCGGCCTCATCTCAAGCCCCTTCACATTGCCCAGCAGCTTCATCGGCGCTTCCTTCACTCCGAGCAGCCTCGTCATATGGCAGGAAGTATGATAGGTTGCCTTCCCATCAAGCCTGGCACCGACATCTTCAACGCCGAGCACATCAACAATGAACTGCGTCAGTTCAAACGTTTTATCAGCCAAACGCTGGGCCCTCTCTTCCCATTTCGGGTCCCCTTTGAAAATATGGGGATATTCTTTGAACATCGTGCTGCATGATCCCGAAGGAGATACCACATAATCTGCATGCTCAAAAACTTTTATCATATGTTTCATCGATTCTTTCGCTTTTTCCACATAGCCGCTGTTGTAAGCAGGCTGTCCGCAGCATGTCTGACGCTCCGGGAAATCGACTTCACAGCCGAGCCTTTCGAGCAGCTCCACGGTATCTTTTCCCGCTTCCGTCTGGAATATATCGATCAGGCAGGTAACAAATAATGATACTTTCATCGATTTCACCTTTTCCTTGTTATCGCTTTCACTTCTTTTGAAAGCTGATTCACTTTTTTTACTTTTGATACTATATAGTTTAAATCTTTATACGTTTATAGTCAACAGGTCATCAGATGACTTTAGTACACTAAAATACTTTCCTAAGAAAAAGACAGGCCCCTTATAGGAACCTGCCGATTATCAAGCTGTTTTTTTCAGCTGCCTGCTTTCCGTACGGTTCTGTTTTTCCCCTTTGTACAGCATCACGAGGATGAAGCCGGCGGCAAGCGCGAGGATGGCTGTCCCTGCATTCAAGCCGAAGCCATTGATGGCTGTATAGCCGATCCCCCCGGCAAAAATGACATAGAAGGTCATCGGGATCAGTGTTTTTCTGATCAAATTTCCTTCTTTTCCGATCAGGCCTGCAGAAGAGGACGCAGCCACAACATTATGCACACAGATCATATTGCCGGCAGCTCCGCCGACTGCCTGCAGGGCAACAATTGTGGCAGGTGCTGCCATGATATTGTCTGCCACCCCGAACTGGAAGAGCGAAAACATCATATTGCTGATTGTATTGCTTCCGGCCGCAAATGCGCCGATCGCTCCAATCGTCGGTGCTGCAAGCGGCCAGTAGGAGCCGAATACCTCTGATATGCCCTCAGCGAGTGCGAGCGGCATGCTGGTATAGTCAGCTGCGTTGACGCCGGAATTGATGAATACCTGCACCATCGGCACTGCGAAAATAAGGGCTGCCATGGCACTGACAACGGTTTTGACAGAATCTTTGACCGCCCGGCCGTATGCTTTCATATTCATCCTGTAAATAAGGATGGAGATCAGCGATACAGCAATGAATACAACACCGGGAATATTCAACGGTTTGGATTCAACTGTGATGACTGTCCCGAATACATTCTCAAGGCTGATGACCCAGGACTGGATCCATCCGGCAAACGGGAGTGTCTTCAGTCTTGTCAGCACCAGCAGTACCGCAACAAGGATGTAAGGCATCCAGGCTGCCAGGAAAGAGACAGACTTTTTCGCAGCATCCTCTTTATCAACCTGGAGGGTTCCCGTCCAGGCAGGATCCCAGTTGTCTGCTGAATCGAAATCCCAGGACTTTTTCGGAACAAGGAATCCCTTCCTTGCTGCCGGCACCACAATGGCAAGTCCTATCAAACCGCCGATCATGGACGGGAATTCCGGTCCAAGGAGATTGGCCACAAGCGCGTAAGGCACCGTGAATGCGAGTCCTGCGAAAATAGCAAACTTCCAGATGGCAAGCCCTTCTGCAATCGATTTATTTTTCCCAAAGAAATAAGTCAGCATCGTAACCATAAAGAGAGGGATGAATATCCCGATCACTCCGTGAATCAGGGCAACCTGGCCGCCGATACCGTTTATGTATGCCTCCATCGTTGTTCCTTGTTCAGCAACATAGCTTTGGACAAGCGGCGAATCCTTCAGTCCGGTATTGACGCCGATCAGGATCGGTGTACCGACGGCTCCATATGATACCGGCGTTGACTGCAGGATCAGGGCAACCATGACAGCTCCCATCGCGGGGAATCCGATTGCCACAAGAAGCGGACCGACAATTGTGGCCGGGGCTCCCCATCCTGCGGCACCTTCCAGGAAGGAACCGAACAGCCAGCAGACGATGATCGTCTGGACGCGCCTGTCAGGCGAGATGCTCATAAAGCCTTTACGTATCGTAAAGATGGCACCGCTTTCTTTCAAGGTGTTAAGAAGCAGGATTGCTCCGAAGACAATCACCCCTACTTCAAGGGCGGTCGCCAGGCCTTTGACAGCAGCAGCCCCGATCTGGGCGCCAGGCACCTTCCACACAGCCATGGCCATCAGGACGGTTACGATCAGCGATAAAGGCATCGCCTTATTCGCTGGCCATCTCAATATGACTAAAAAAACAAATACCGAAACAATCGGTATGGTAGCAATGAGAGCGAGCATTCCAATACTCATCGTTTTTCTCTCCTTTTTAATCGCATATTCATTCAT